>DATHRZ010000102.1:0-98272 GCA_035464655.1 Gemmatimonadota bacterium | reverse complement strand
GGAAGTCGGCTATGTGCTGGATCTGCGCGCGCTCAAGGACCTCCTCGGCGAAGCGGTGATCGGCGAGCTGGATCACGCGAACCTGAACGTCGACGTGCCGTGGCTGGAGGGAGTCGTGCCGACCACGGAGAACCTGGCTGTGGCGATCTGGGACCGGCTCGCGGGAGCGCTTCCCGTCGGGCGCCTCGTGTCCGTGCGGCTCTGGGAGACGGAACGCAACTCGGTAGAGTACCGGGGAGGCTGATATGGCTGACATGGACGGTGACTCCGTGGCTCCGAACCTGGGCGACGTGCCCTTCGAAGAGCTCGTGCGTGAGCAGATCCGCCGGCTGGGCCTCGATCCGGAGGCCCCCGGACTGCGCGGAACTCCGCGCCGGGTCGCCGAGTCGATGCGATGGCTGACTCGCGGCTATCAATCCAGCGTCGACGAAGCGATCGGCGGAGGCGTGTTCGACGAGGGACACGACAACATGATCATGGTGCGCGATATCGAGCTCTACTCGCTGTGCGAGCACCACATGCTGCCGTTTTTCGGCAAGGCGCACGTGGCATATCTGGCCAACGGCCGGCTGCTCGGGTTGAGCAAAGTCGCCCGGGTGGTCGAGGTGTTCGCGCGGCGCCTGCAGGTGCAGGAGCGGCTCACCGATCAGATCGCCGACGCGATTCAGGACGCGCTCGAGCCCGAGGGCGTCGGCGTGGTGATCGAGGCGACGCATCTGTGCATGATGATGCGGGGCGTCGAGAAGCAGAACAGCAAGACGATCACGAGCGCCGTGCGCGGCCGCTTCCGCACCGACCAGCGTACGCGCGACGAGTTCCTGCACCTGGCGCTGCACCGGCGAGACTGACCGGGCCGACTTCAGTGCATCTCGAGCTCACCCAGATTCTGGTCTGTCCGGACTGCGGACCCCCGAACGGCCTGATCGCCTTCGTCGACGGGATGGAGGAGCGCCGAATCGTCGAAGGCCGGCTCGACTGCCCGGTATGCGAACGGCGGCACGCGGTGCGGGAGGGGATTGTGCTGCTGGGAGATGTCGCAAACGAGGGCGAGGCGGACGTGGAGGCCGCGGACGACGACGCGGCGCCGACGGCGGCGGCGCTGCTCGGTCCGCCCGAAGGCCCCGAGATTCTGCTGCTGTGCGGCGGCGCACAGTCCATCGCCCCGGCGATCGCCGATCTGCGCCCCGAGGCGGCCGTCGTGACGCTGGGGCCCGGGGCGACCGCGCGGCATCCGCGGGTCTACCCCGTCATCCCGTCCCGCAGCGGCGAGTACCTGCCATTTCGTCCCGGCACGTTCGGCGGCGCCGTGCTGACCGGCGATCGGCCCGACCTCGTGGCCGAAGTCGCCCCTTCGCTCGCGGTCGGGGCGCGGCTGGTCGTGCTGACGCCGGGCGCCACCGTGCCCGACCGCGCCGCGCCGGCTCTGCGCGAGCTGGCATCCGACCCCCGGGCCTGGGTAGGCGTACGGGCGTGACGCGCGCCTGATCGCGTTGCACCCCCCCGACGCGTCGCCTACTTTCCCCCCGATCCGACTGGCACACTGAAACCCTGACCGGGCGGGGCGAATCCGCGGTATGCGCCTACAGACGAGAGCCTTCGCCATCGCCTGCGGCCACGTCACGAGCGTCGGTGTGTTCACGCTCACGATCCTCCTGACCGTCGCGGGCTTCACGACGGGCGACGTGCCGTTCCTCACCGCGACCCTGTTCGGCTACTCGGTCACACTGGCCGGCGCGTTCATCGGCGCTATGTGGGGGTGGGTCTACGGGTTCCTGTTCGGCGCGGGCATCGCGTTCGCGTACAACCTTTCGGTCATCCCGCCGGCGCCGCCGCCGTTCGACTGGGATCTCGAACCCGGCGAAGAGGGATAGGAGCCGCCATGTCGATCTGGGACTTCCTGGGGGGGCGCGACGACGTGTCCGACGAGAAGCCCGACTACTACGCCGAGGGCCTGGATCTCGCCGCGCAGGAACGGTTCCACGAGGCCCTGACGTCGTTCCGCCTCGCCCTGCGCGAGCGCCCGGCCGACGTCGCGATCCTCGAGCAGATGGGCATCGTCTATACCCGCATGAACGTGCCCGACGAAGCGATCAAGATGTACCAGCGCGCCCTCGAGAAGGACCCGTCGAGCGCCGGGGCGCACTATGGGATCGCCTTCCTCCTCCTCAACAAGGGTCGGGGCGACGAAGCGGTCCGCCACCTGGAGCACTTCCTCGAGTCCGGAGACGCCCTGCCGGGGACCGACCGCCACGTCCGCCACGCGCGGGAGACCCTCGACGGACTGCGGGCCGGCGGCGCCTCGGAAGCGCCGGCCGACGGTGACTGACGCCAGCGCGCAGCGGTATGCCAAGGGGCCGCCGCTCGAGGGACGGACGACGGGTACGCTCGCCGAGGTCTTTCTCGACGGCGCAGCCCGGCACGGCGGCGTGGCGGCGAGTCGGCGGGCGGCGGGTGGAGGCTGGGAGACGTTCGAGCGCGCCGAGATTTCCAGGCGCGTCCGCGCTCTGACGGCCGGACTGCGGACGATCGGCTGCGAGCCCGGCGAGAAGCTCGCGATCCTGTCGCACACCCGGCTCGAATGGGCGCTGGCCGACTGGGCGTCGCTGTTAGGCGGGTACGTGACGGTCACTGTCTATCCGACCCTCCCGGCCGACCAGGTCCTGCATATCTTGCGCGACTCCGAGGCCCGTCTCGTGTTCGCGGCCGACGCCGAACAACTCGCGAAGCTCGTCGCCGTCGAGAAGCAGCTCGAGCATCTGCGGTCGGTCGTGCTGTTCGACCCGGCCGCGGACCGCCCGACGGGCGATCTGCGGGTCACGACGCTCGACGAACTCGAGGCGGCGGGACGCGGCTCCGAAGCCGAGGCGCGGGTCGAAGCGGAAGCGGAGCGAATTCGTCCCGAAGACATCGCGACACTGATCTACACGTCGGGTACCACGGGCACGCCGAAGGGGGTCATGCTCTCGCACGGGAACCTGTACGCGAACATCCACCAGTGCGCCTCGGTGCTGCCGATCAGCCCGTCGGACGTCATGCTGAGCTGGCTGCCGCTGTCGCACGCCTTCGAGCGCACGGTCGGCCACCTGCTCGCGTGGAGCTCGGGCGCACGGGTCGCCTACGCGGAGTCCACCGACACCGTGGCCCGCGACATGGCCGACGCCCGCCCGACCCTGATGATTGGCGTTCCTCGCATGTACGAGAAGTTCTTCGAAGCCGTCGAGGAGGCGGTGGCGAAGGGTGGGCCGGTGAAGCGCTGGATGTTCGCGTTCGCCCGACGGGTAGGTCGAGCGTACGTGGCGCGTCGATCCGCCGGTCGTTCGCTGGGGCCGCTGGTGGCGGTGGGCCACTGGGTGGCCGACCGACTCGTGTTCTCGAAGATGCGGGCGCGCACCGGCGGCCGGGTGCGCTACTTCATAAGTGGCGCCGCGCCGCTGTCTCCCGAGGTCAACCGCTTCTTCTATGCGGCCCGGATGACCGTTCTCGAGGGATACGGCCTCACCGAGAGCTCGCCCGTCACCAACGTCAACTTGCCCGGCGACGTGCGGTTCGGGACGGTCGGACCCCCGCTGGCAGCTACCGAGATCAAGATCGCCGACGACGGGGAGATCCTGATCCGCGGTCCGCAGGTCATGGCTGGCTACTACGGCGCCGAGGAAGCGACGCGCGAAGCCGTCGAGCCGGACGGCTGGCTGCATTCGGGCGACGTCGGTGAGCTCGACGCCGACGGTTACCTTACGATCACCGACCGCAAGAAGAACTTGATCATCACGTCGGCCGGCAAGAACGTCGCGCCCAAAGCCCTGGAGGAGCGGATGGGCCTGTCGCCGTACGTCGAGAACGTCGTGCTGATCGGCGACGGCCGGAAGTTCACGATCGCCGTGGCCGTTCCGAGCCTCGCGGCGCTCGAGCACGCCTTCCCGGGTCGCGACGTGAGCCTCGACGACCGCCCGGAGCTCGCGCTCCAGCCCGAAGTTACCGAGTTGCTCGAACGCGACCTTTTCTCGCGCGTCGAGGAGTTCTCGCACCACGAGCGCCCGAAGCTCGTCGTTTCGATACCCGAGGGATTCACGATCGACAACGGAATGCTCACGCCGACCCTCAAGGTCAAGCGCAAGGCCGTCACGGAGCGCTGGGCGGAGTTGATCGAACAGCGCTACGAAGAGGCCGAGCGCGAGTACGACCGGGCGCAGGCGGCGGAGGGTGAAGCCGACAGCGATGGCTGATGCCGAGGTCGTCGTGGTACTCGTGACGGGGCCCGACACGGCGTCGCTCGAATCGCTCGCCGATCGGATCGTCGGCGAAGGCCTCGCCGCCTGTGTGAATCTGATCCCACGCGTTCGCTCGGTGTATCGCTGGGACGGGGAGGTTCACCATGACGACGAAGCGCTGGCCGTCGTGAAGACGACGCGGCGAGCGATCGGCGCGCTGCGTGATCGCGTTCACGAGCTGCATCCGTACGACCTGCCCGAGTTTCTCGTCCTGCCGGTCGAGGCGGGCAGCGACGCGTACCTCGGATGGGTCGAGGGCAGCGTGCGGAGCGCGCCGGATGATCGAGAGGCCGATGGGCAGGCGTAAATCGAAGGGACAGTCGAAGAAGAAGCGGGACGGGCAGGAGAGAACCCTGTTCGACCCGCCGCCGGATGCCGTGGAGGATGAGGCCGGCGCGCCGCCCGAGGGAGACGCCGCCGAGGAGGAGGCGAGCGAACCCGTCGAGGCGAGCGAACCCGTCGAGGCGAGCGAACCCGGCGCGGAGGCTGACGCCGCCGAAGCCGGGCCTGACGCCGCCGGAACGCACGATGCCACCGGCGCCACGTCCGAGCCCGACCTGCCGCCTGCCGTTCCGGACGATACCGACGCTCCCGACGATGCGGATGCCACCGACGACGCGAACGGCCCACCACCGGCGGCGGCGCGCCGTCTAACGCTCGAAGAGCTGTACCGCGAGGGGCGCCGGCTGTCGGACGAGGGAGACCTCGAGGGAGCGGCCGACGCTTACGTGCGACTGCTGCGCCGCGACCCGGCCCACTTCAAGGCGCGCAACAACCTGGGCTACGTGTACGACCGGCTCGGACGGCGCGAGCAGGCGCTGGAAGAGTACCGGGCGGCGCTCGAGCTCCAGCCCGACGACGTGCGGTTGCTCAGCAACGTGGGGGCGCTGCTCGGAGCGCTGGGACGCTACCAGGATGCCGAGGCGGAGCTGAGGAAGGCGCTGCGGCTGGAGCCCGACAATCCCGACGTGCACCAGAACCTCGGCCTCGTGATGTACCGCAAGGGGCTCTACCCGGCGGCGATCAACTCGCTGCGCCGGGCCCTCGAGCTCGGGCCCGACAACGCGATGGCCTCCTACTACCTGGGCGAGTCGGCCAACCGCATCGGCGACACCGACACCGCGATCGAAGCGCTCGAGCGCACGATCGAGTTGCAGCCGCGCAACGCGCGGGCCTACCGGACGCTCGGGGTGCTGTACGACCGCCTGCGGCAGCCCGACCGGGCGGCCGAGCTGTATCGCCAGGCGCGCGAGATGGCCGAATCGCCCCGCTGACGCGGCGTCAGCCGATCACGTGGCGGACGAGGACCAGTACGACGCCGATGATCGCGCCGAGCAGGTAGCCCAGACGAACGATCAAGTTCAGCTCGCGACCGGATACCTCGCGAATCAGGCGCTCGACCTCGTCGAGCGGGAACTCGATGATCTTGTCCTCCACCCGCTCCGCCACCCGGACCCGCGCCGCCACTTCGGGAATTCGGCTCGAAATCCACGCCCACACCGGCTCGCTGAGGGCATCGGCCACGCGGCGTGACGCCTCCGCCGACCCGGCACCCAAAGCCCCGATCGGCTGATGGAGCAGCCGGTCGACGATGCGCTCGCGCGCTTCGCCGTACAGCTCCTGGCCGGTGTCCGACGCGAGGCCCGACGCCAGCCAGCCGCCGACCCGATCGGCGGGGACCAACCGCACGACCTCGCCCCAGCTCCGCTCGCCGAGGCGCAGGAGCCCGGCCTCGGCGCGATCGAGCAGGAAGCTGCGGACGCCGGTGTCGCGCGCGGCGCCCGACGTCCAGGCGGCGAGCGAGTCGAGGGCCGACTCGATGCGCGGGTCGCCGGGCTGGCCGAGCACGTCGACCACGGGGCGGCGCAGGAACTCGACGATCGCCTCGTTCACGCCCCGGGCCATCGCCGCCTGCACCTCGGGCTCGCGGAGCAGGTCGCCCAGTCGGTCCGCGCCCTCCGCCTCGAGCGTGTCGATCACCTTGTCGACGGTGTCCTCGGTGATGATCAGCTTCGCGACCACACGCTGGTGGAACCGCAGGTCGCGCATGAACCGGTCGAGCAGATCGTGGATCGCGCGCTCGACCCTCTTCCGGGCCTCGGGGTCTTCGAGCGTGCGTCCGAGTCGTTCCATCGCGATCGGCAGGTAGTCGGCGATGGCGCGTTCGACGGCCTCGACGACGACCGGCGGCAGGAGCTCTTCGAACGAGCGTCCCGGCTCGAGCAGACGGGTTGCGACGCGGTCGAGGTGCTCGCGAATCGTCTCCTCGAACGCGTCCGACGCGGCGAGCCGGTCGAGCCAGTCCTCGGCCTGGCGCCGCAGGTCGTCGAGGCGCTCGGCCGGCAGCGTATCGGCCAGCGTCTCGCCGTCGAGCGCCGTCGCCATCCGGGCCAGCGAGCGCTCGGCCTGCCCGGCGAAGGCGTCTTCGGCGAGCGACGCGACCAGGCGATCGCGGACGCCGTCGAGCAGCGCGCCCACGAGCTCGCGGATCTCTCCGAGCGTGTCGGGCGATACGAGCTCGGCCACCGCGGGCTTCTCGTCGCGCAGCAGGCCGGCGACGAGTTGCTCGAGCTGCTCGTCGAATGCCGTGCGCAGGCGCTCGTCGCGCAGCTCGGCGGCCACGTCGGCCGGCGACAGGAGGTGCGTGCCGATCGTGCGGCCGATCGTCCGCGCCATGCGCTCGCGATTCTTCGGCACCGCGCCCTGGAGCCAGCCGACGGTGCGCCCGAACAGCTTCGGCGGCTCGTAGGGATGAAACAGCATGATGATCGCGATGCGGTTCGTCACGCCGCCCGCGAGGGCGCCGAACAGGACCGTGAGGCCGTCGCGCAGCAGGGTCGCCAGCGCTTCGTTCACGGTCCGTCGTCTTCGATGCCGATGCCCGCCATCGTCCGCCGCTCGTCGCCTGCCGACAGGGTGGCGCGAACCGGATACAGTCGGTACGAAGAACCCATGGACGACGACGACTCGTGCACCGGCGCCGAGCCCTCGATTTCCACCACGATGCCCTCGCGCGCGATCTCGAGCGACCAGCGCCCGGGCGATCCCTCCGACGGCGCCAGCGCGAGGAGCAGGGCGTCGGACCACTCGATGCGTTCGCCGTCGATCCAGCCCCACGCGGTGGCCGGCGCGTCGGGCGAGATCCGGTTGCGCAGGATGATCAGCCCGTCGCCCACCGTGTCGGTGATCACGAACGCCTGCGACGGCATCGCGGTGCGTTCCGTTTCGAGCGAGCGAGCGCGCCGTCGCTGGAGCAGGAGGCCCGCTTCGGCGCCCGGACCGAGCAGGAGCTCGGCGGATCGCAGGGTCTCACGCTGGCCGGTCGAGCTGCTCCACGAGCTGATGACGTCGAGCGCTTCGAGGCGCAGCGGCGTACCGTTCACGGGCAGGCGGACCGCCTCGATCTGCGCCCCCCGGCTGATCCGCAGCCGCATGCCCGGCGTGGGTACCACCCGCCAGGCGGCGCGGGCGACGGGAATCGTGTCCTCCACCTCGAGCAGCGGTGACCACTCCGAACGGCCCGCGACCCGTCCCTGGTACGACAGGGCCAGACGGTTGCGATCCGCCTCGTTCTCGAACCGAAGGTGCACGAGCGACGGCGACGGCTCGAAGCCGACGAACGTCAGGCTCGTCAGATAGGCGGCGCGCGGGTGCGCCCCGCCCGCCTCGGCGCCAGGGTCCGCACCGTCACGGGATCCGGCACGTTCGTCGGCCGGGGCACAGGCCCCGGCGAGGGCCGTAACCAGGCCGAGCATGGCGGCCTGCCGGACGCGGACGCCCGCGGGGGCGCGACGTCGAAATGGAAGGGTCAGCATCACGGCCCCAAGGTACGCGCGGGTCACGGACCTGTCACCGAAGCGAAGGCACCCGTAGTTTCCGGCGCGAAACCAACCATCAGCGAGGACCTCATCGGCATGCGCCTCCATACGCAGATCACGATCGCGTTGATTCTCGGCCTGGTGGCCGGACTCGTCGCCAACCTG
Organism: Gemmatimonadota bacterium; assembly: GCA_035464655.1. Taxonomy (GTDB): domain Bacteria; phylum Gemmatimonadota; class Gemmatimonadetes; order Palauibacterales; family Palauibacteraceae; genus JARFPW01. The sequence goes on along the minus strand of DATHRZ010000102.1, from coordinate 90,021 downwards.
TTCGGCATCGACTGGCTCACCAATCTGTTCGTGGCGATCGAACCGATCGGCAACGGCTGGATCCGCCTGATCACCATGGTCGTCGTCCCGCTCGTCGTGGCGAGCCTGATCGTGGGCACCGCCAGCCTGGGCGACATCACGAAGCTCGGCCGCATCGGCGGCAAGACGGTCGCCTACTACCTGGCCACGACGGCCATCGCCGTCACGATCGGGCTCGTGCTCTCGAACGTGGTGAAGCCGGGCGGCGGGATGAGCCCCGAGGCGCTCGAATCGCTGCGGGCCACCTACGCGGCGCAGAGCGAGGCCAGCGTAGCGCTGAGCCGCGAGGCGCCGAGCTTCGCCGAGATCCTGCTCGAGATGATTCCGCGCAATCCCGTCCAGGCGCTGGCCGAGGGCGACATGCTGCCGATCATATTCTTCTCGATCTTCTTCGGGGCGGCCGTGTCGGTGCTGAGCACGAAGCACCGCGATCCCCTCGTGACCTTCTTCGACGGCGTGAACGAAGCGGCGATGGTGATGATCCGCTGGATCATGAAACTCGCCCCGATCGCCGTGTTCGTGCTGATCGCGGCGGTGATTTCGCGGTTCGGGCTCGATGTCGTGGCCAGCCTCGCGCGCTACAGCGTGACGGTGGCCGTGGGGCTCCTGCTGCACGCGGTGTTCACGTACGGCCTCGTCCTCAAGACGCTGACCGACTTCAAGTTCGTCGACTTCTTCAAGCGTATCCGCGAGCCGCAGCTCATCGCCTTTTCGACCTCGAGCTCGAACGCGACCCTGCCCGTGACGATGGAGACGGCCGAGGACGAGCTGGGGATCACGAAGGAGGTCTCGAGCTTCGTGCTTCCGCTCGGGGCGACGATCAACATGGACGGGACTGCGCTCTACCAGGCCGTGGCGACCATGTTCATCGCCCAGGTGCTGGTCGGCGACATCGCGCTCAGCGCCCAGCTCGGCATCGTGCTGACGGCCACGCTCGCCTCGATCGGGGCGGCCGGGGTCCCGTCGGCCGGGATCATCATCCTCGTGCTGGTGCTCGAGGGTGCGCTGGCCGGGACGGGCGTGGACCCGGCGGCGGGGATCGCGCTGGTGCTCGGCGTCGACCGGATCCTCGACATGCTGCGGACGGCGGTGAACGTGACCGGCGACCTCACGGCGGCCAGCGTGATCGACCGGACGGAGCGCCGACGGGAAGCGAAGAACGCGGCGCCGGCCGGCGCCGCCGCCTGACCTGCGCTAGCCGGCTTCCCGGCTGCCCGGCCGGCCGCCTACCACGCGGGTACCGGGTCCGAGGGCCTCGTCGAGAGCTTCGAGAAGCTCGACGACACGGCGCCGGTTGGCGCCCGGAGACATACGACCCTCCCGCGAACCGGCGCGCGCGTCGACCCGTGTGAGCCCGTATTCGTCGAGCCGCACCCAGACGCTGAGATCGTCGGAGCTGCGCCGCAGGCGCGAGCGGCACACGACCGTCAGCAGGCCGCGCTCCTCGTCGGCGTGGACGATCTCCCAGCCACGCCGTGCACGGATGTCGGCCGTCGCGGCGTCCCACACCTCGGCGAACGGAGCCGTGTACGTGCGGCCCTCGGGGCCGCCGGCGGCACGCGTGTCGACCAACTCGCGCCGGCCAGCGTCCTCCGAACCGGTGTCCGGTCCGTCGCTCACCATGTCAGATTCCGTCCCGTGGCACTCTGCCTCCCGAGTCAGGCCCGTCGGCCGGCGAAAACGCCATTCAACAATGACATGCCGGCCCCCGGTCGGCCAGCGGGCCCGCGACTGGCCCGGGTTCGGCGCCGCAGGTACGTTCTCCGCGGAAACGTTCATCCGAACCCGTCGTGAGTCTATGCAAGCCATATTACCGCTCGCCGGCAAGGGAACGCGCCTTCGTCCCCTCACGCATACGAGGGCGAAGCCGCTGCTGCGCGTCGGCAATCGAACCGTGCTCGACCGCGTCCTCGACCTGCTGGCCGATGCCGGCGTCGACGAGATCGTGGGGATCACGGGCCACCTGAAGGACTCGATCGAGCGCCACCTCGCGGCCGGGCATCCGAATCTCCCGTTCACCGGCGTCGAGCAGGTCGAGCAGCTCGGCACGGCCGACGCGATCCGCCTGGCCGAGCCCTTCGTCGACGGGCCCGTGCTCATCGTGTTCGTCGACACGCTGTTCGAGGCGGACCTCGGGCTGATCGCCCGCCATCCGGAGGCCGACGGCATCATCTGGGCGAAAGAGGTCGAGGACTACCAGCGGTTCGGGGTGATCCTGCACGACGACGACGGCTACATGCAGCGCATCGTCGAGAAGCCGAAGGAGCCGATTTCGCGGCTCGCGAACATCGGGGTCTACTACATCCGCGATCACGAGCGGCTGTTCGAGGGGATCCGGCACGTCATGGCGCAACCGCCACGGCTGGGCGAGTACTTCCTCACCGATGCCTTCCAGTACATGATCGACGGCGGTGCGAAGATCCTCACGGCCGAAGTGGCCGAATGGTGGGACTGCGGCAAGCCCGAGACCCTGCTCGACACGAACGCCCGGGTGCTGGCGGCCGGCGACGCGCGAGCGCCCGACGACGAGGCCGGGGTCGAGGTGACGGGCGACGTGTGCGTCGCCGATGGCGTCACCTTCGAGGATACCGCGATCGGGCCCAACGTCAGCATCGGCCGGGGATCGTCGATCCGGCGATCCCGCCTGCGCGACTGCATCGTCGGCCAGGGCGTGACGCTCGAGAACTGCGTGCTGCGCGATTCGTTGATCGGCGATCACGTCGAAGCGGCCGGCCTGCGCGGCACCGCGCACCTGGGGGACCACACGATGATCCGCCCCGAGCCGGACGGAGACTGACGACGTGGCCGGCGCCGAGCTGATTCACGACTGGAACCGCCTGCCGGGGAGCTTCTCCTACGAAGGGCTTTCGGTGGAGCTCGACGACGAGACGCTGCGCGACGGCCTGCAGAATCCGTCGGTCGTCGATCCGCCGATCGAACGGAAGGTCGAGCTGCTGCACCTGATGGTCGAGCTCGGGATCCACGCCGCCGACATCGGCCTGCCGGGCGCCGGGCCGCGGGCCCGCGAGGCCTGCCTCGCCCTGGCGCGCGAGATCGCGGACAACGACCTGCCGATCGCCGCCAACTGCGCCGCGCGCACGGTACGGGCCGACATCGAGCCGATCGCCGACTTGTCGCAGAAGGTCGGGCTTCGGCTGGAAGTCGGCGCGTTCATCGGCTGCTCGCCGATTCGCCTGTATGCCGAGGGCTGGGACGAGGAGATGCTGCTGAACGCGACGCGCGACGCGGTCGCGTTCGCGGTGGGCGAGGGCCTCGACGTGATGTACGTGACCGAGGACACCACGCGCTCGACGCCCGAGATGCTCGACATGCTGTACACGGCGGCGATCGAAGCCGGCGCGCGGCGCATCTGCCTGGCCGACACGGTCGGGCACGCCACCGCGTACGGCGTGCGTCAACTGGTGCGGTTCGCGAAGGGAATCGTAGCGCGCTCGGGCGAGGACGTGAAGATCGACTGGCACGGCCACCGCGACCGCGGACTCGGCATGCCCAACGCCCTGGCGGCGATCGAGGAGGGCATCGATCGCGTTCACGGAACGGCCCTCGGTATCGGAGAGCGGGTCGGCAACGCCGAGATGGACCTCCTGCTGGTGAATTTGCGGCTGCTCGGGATGCACGACCACGACCTGACGGCGCTGCCCGAGTACTGCCGCGTGGCGGCAGAGATGTGCGGCCTCGAGATCTCGCCGTCGTACCCGGTGGTCGGACGCGACGCGTTCCGCACCGGGACGGGTGTGCACGCCTCGGCCATCGTCAAAGCGATGGAGATGGGCGACGACTGGCTGGTCGACCGCGTGTACAGCGGCGTGCCGGCCTCGATGGTGGGCTGCGACCAGACGATCGAGGTGTCGCCGGTCTCGGGCATGAGCAACGTTCGCTACTGGCTGGACGCGCACGGATACGACGCGGGAGACGACTCGCTGGCCCGGGCGGTGTTCGAGCTGGCCAAGCGCAGCGACCATACGCTCACGCGCGCCGAGATCGAGGCGGAGATCGGACCTCCCGGCGAGGCGTCGTGAAGCTGCGTCTCGGCGGCCTGACCCTTTCCTTCCTCGGCCTCGCGCTCGCGTTCTCGGCGTTCAGCTTCGCGGCATCGGACCGGGCGCTGACGGCGTTCCTGGCGGTCGTCGCCGGGCTCGTCGTGTTCCTGCTCGGCCGCCGGCTGTTGCTCGCCGCGGACATGCCGCGTGCGAATTGAGCCGGCCACCCGGTTCGCGGCCGTCGCTCTCCTCGTCATGCAGCCGGCAGCCGCGGGGGCGCAGGACGCCGGGGCGGGCGCGGGCGCCGAGGCGGGCGTTCATTTCGCTTCGTTCGACGTGGGGATCGGCGGCGTCGCACCGGAAGACGCCTCGGCGGGGCTGTCGTACGGGGTCGGCTTCGACCTCGCCAACCTGCCCGTGCGCGGCATCTCGACCCGGTTCGGGTTTCGCTTCTGGTCGGCCACGGACGAAGCGGCCGGCGTCGACATCGACGACGGGCTGCTCGAGCTGCTCGTGAAAGCTCACGTGGGATCCGGCTCGCTGCGCGGATATGCCGGCGTCGGCTTCGGCGCTCACTTCGTCTCCGCGCGCCTGGCCGAGGCGCCCGAGGTGCCCGATGCGCGCGACGGCTTCCACCCCGGGCTGCAGCTCCTGCTCGGCGCGGAGGCGGGGCTCGGTCGTGACCGCTTTCTGGCCGCGTTCGTCGAGGGCGTGGGCAGCGTCGTGTCCGAGCCGCGGCACGCCATCGTGCATGCCGGTCTGCGGGTACGCTTCGATCGGCTGAGCGGCCGATGACCGCGGTGATCGCGCACCGCGGCGCGGCGGCCGAGGCCCCGGAGAACTCCCTGGAGGCCCTCGATCTCGGCATGGAGCTCGGGGCGGACGCGATCGAGCTCGACGTGCGGCGCACGGCGGACGGCGCGCTGCTAGTCATCCACGACCCTACGCTCGACCGGACGACCGACGCCTCGGGCCGGATCGCCGACTACACGCGGGCTGAGCTGGCCGACGTGCGCTTGCCGAACGGGGCGCCGATCCCGGAACTCGGCGACGTGCTGCGCCGGTTCGAGGGCGTCGAGATCACGGTCGACGTGAAAGAGTCCGAAGCCGCCGCCGACGTGGTGGCGCTCGTCAGGGCGCTGGGCAGGGTCGAGCACACGATTCTGTACGTCGAGCAGGGCACCGACACGCCGGCGTTTCGCGACTACGAGGGCCGGCGCGCCACCTCGACCGAGCAGGCGACGCGCCTGGCGCTCGAGGCCGATTGGGTGGCGAGCGCCGCGCCGCGCGAGGTTCCCGAGGTCGTGCACACGCCGCTCGAATGGCGTGGCGTGCCCATCGTGACACAAGCGTTCGTGGGCCGGGTAAAGAAGGCCGGGCGCTCCGTCCAGGCATGGACGATCGACGACGCCGAGACGGCGGTGCGCCTCGCGAACTGGGGTATCGACGGAATCATCACGAACGACGTGCGCGGCGTGCGGGCACGACTCGACGCGGCGGCACGCCGGAAGGCGGACGATTGACAGGAATCTTCAAGGGCGGAAGCCTCTGCCGGTGGATCGCGAAGAGCGCCTGTATCGCCTTCGCAGGCGCGGCGGCGCTGACCGGCGCCGCCATCCCGGCCGTCGCGCAGGACACGGCGCCCCGGCTGCCGTTCGGGTCGGCGGCCGTGGTGCTTCCGGTGCAATCAACCTTGCCGCTGCCCGGCGGGGCCTGGCCCGGCGACGCGGGCAGCCAGCAGGAGGCGCTGGAGGCGATGGATGCCGAGCTCGCCTTCGCGCTCGCCGAACGGCGGGCGGCCCGCGAATGGGCGCTGCCGCCCGATCTGCGGCGGCGCGTGGAGCGCAACCCGATGATCAGGGTCGACCCGGACCGCGTCGCCTACCAGGGCCTGGTCGCCCGCCCCGACCGACGCGAGCAGATCTACGAGCCCCTGCACGGCCAGCTCCGTGCCCTGGCGGCCCTGTTCGGGACACGATTCGTGATCCTGCCCCTCCGGCTCCGGATGGCGCCGGAGCGCGATGCGCCACAGGGTTCCGAGGCGGGTTCCGAGGGCGCGGGCGCGACCTCGTGCGCCGGCGGCCAGCCACCCCGGCGCCCCGAACTACTGCTCGCGCTCATCGACATCCGGCGAAGCGCCGTCCTGTGGCATGGAACGGTCCAGGGACGGCCCGGCTGTCCGGAGGACGGCGGCCTGCTGGCCGACCTCGCCGCCAGCGTCGCCCGCCAGCTCACGGAGTCCTGACGATGCGCGGAACGTACACTTCGTCACTCGTGGCCGCCCTGCTGATCGCGACGCTCGGCGGAGTCGGCGCCTGCGAGGCCGAACCGTCCCGGGAGCTCCCCACAGAGGCCGTGCTCGACTCGGTGTACGGCGAACGCGTAGATATTTCGCTCAACGGAAATGTCGTCGAGCTGGCCGTGACGCAGGACAGCGACCAGCTCAGCCGCGGAGGCTCCGTCTGGGCGAAGGCCGGACCCTACATCTTTCTGTTCACGCCGCAGACGCGGGAGCTGCTCGAGGCGTACGGCGGCATCGGCGGGGTCCGCGTGACGACGCTCGACGCGAACGGGCGGCTCGTCGCCCGGGCCTTGCTAGAGCGGGGCACCTTGAACAGCGTGACCTGGCCCCGCGCGATCAATGCCGCCGGCCGGGCGCGCGTCGAAGGCACGCAACGACCGCAGACGATGGTGGACCTCGCCGACTTCGGCGAGGAACATACGAGCTACGAATACAGTCAACGATACGTCAGGAGCCCTTGATGACGCATACCGTCACGCTGATTCCCGGCGACGGGATCGGTCCGTCGATCGCCGAAGCCGTCGTGTCGATTCTCGACGCGGTCGGCGTACCCATCGAGTGGGAGCGGCGGGTCGCCGGCCTCACGGCGCGCGACGAGGGCCGTGATCTGCTTCCGCAGGACACGCTCGACTCCATCGAGCGCACCCGCTGCGCCCTCAAGGGACCGCTGACCACGCCGATCGGCGCAGGATTTCGGTCGATCAACGTCGCGCTGCGTAAGCACTTCGACCTGTTCGCCAACGTGCGCCCCGTGCTCACCATCGTACCGGGCCGTTACGACGACATCGACCTCGTCATCGTGCGCGAGAACACCGAGGGACTGTACGCGGGCATCGAGCACTACATCGGCATGAACCAGGATCCGAAAGCGGTGGCGGAGTCGGTGATGCTGATCACCCGCTTCGGCTCCGAGCGCATCGTGCGGCACGCGTTCGAGTACGCGCTCGCCCACGGCCGGCGCAAGGTGACGCTCGTCCACAAGGCGAATATCCTCAAGTGCACCCAGGGACTGTTCCTCGACGTCGGCCGCGAGGTGGCCGCCGAGTACGAGGGCCAGATCGAGTTCGAAGACCGCATCGTCGACGCGACGGCGATGGCGCTCGTGCTCGACCCGCACCAGTTCGACGTGATCGTCACCGAGAACATGTTCGGCGACATCCTGTCCGATCAGGCGGCGGGCCTCGTGGGCGGGCTCGGGTTCGCCCCGGGCGCGAACATCGGCAAGGACGCCGCGATCTTCGAGGCCGTACATGGTTCGGCGCCCGACATTGCGGGGAAGAACCTCGCGAACCCGACGGCCCTCCTCCTCGCGGCCTGCCTGATGCTCGATCATCTGGGACTCGGCGAGACCGCCGAGCGCGTGCGGGGCGCACTGCTCGACACGCTGCACGCGGGCGAGACCCTGACGCGCGACCTGGGCGGGAGTGCCGGCACCGACGAGTTCGCCGCCGCCGTCGTGGCGCGCCTGGGCTAGCAATGCGAGGCCGCTGGACTCCCCATTTCATCGCGGCGGGCATCACCATCCCGTTCGCAACCTGGATCGCGCTGTCCGAGTTCCAAGGCGTGCTGTCGCCGACGGCCTGGCTCCTGCCCCTCGCCGCCGCGTACTATCTCGGACTGCGCATCGGCCGCGAGGTCGTTCGCGGGATCCGGAGAGCCACCGACGAGGATCCGAGCGGCCGCTGGATGACGAGCGGCGAGTCGGACGACGATGACGAGCCATCCCTGAGACTGAAACCCGATAGAGAGGAACCATGAGCTTCGAGGGCGTTGACTTCTACGCGACGGATGAGCTGCTGAACGACGAGGAGCGGGCCGTACGAGACATGGTTCGCGACTGGGTGGACGCCGAGGTGATGCCGATCATCAACGAGCATTACATCGCGCGGACGTTTCCGGTCGAGCTGATTCCCCAGATGGGCGAGCTCGGCTTCTTCGGGGCCAATCTGCCCGAGAGGTACGGCTGTGCGGGCCTGAACGACGTGGCCTACGGCCTGATCATGCAGGAGCTCGAGCGAGCCGACTCGGGGCTGCGCTCGTTCGTCTCCGTGCAGGGCGCCCTCGTCATGTACCCGATCTACGCCTTCGGCTCCGAAGCGCAGCGCGAGACGTGGCTCCCGAAGCTCGCCAGCGGCGAAGCGATCGGCTGCTTCGGGCTCACCGAGCCCGACTTCGGCTCGAATCCGGGCGGCATGCTCACGCGGGCCGAGAAGGACGGCGACGAGTGGGTGCTGAACGGCTCGAAGATGTGGATCACTAACGGATCGCACGCCGACGTCGCCGTGATCTGGGCGAAGACCGGCGAGATCGACGACGTCTCGTCGATCCGCGGGTTCATCGTCGAGACCGACCGCGACGGGTTCAGTGCGCGCGACCAGAAGGGCAAGCTGTCGCTGCTCGCCTCCGACACGAGCGAACTCGTCCTCCAGGACGTGCGCGTGCCGGCGGACAACCTGTTGCCCGAGAGCGGTGGGCTGAAGAGCCCCCTCATGTGCCTGACGCAGGCGCGCTACGGGATCGCGTGGGGTGCGGTGGGGGCCGCGATGGCCTGCTTCTGCGAGGCGCGCGACTACTCGCTGAACCGCGTGCAGTTCGGTGACACGCCGATCGGCGGCACGCAGATCCAGCAGACGCGCCTGGCCGACATGCTTACCGAGATCACCAAGGCGCAGCTCCTCGCCCTGCAGCTTGGGCGTATGAAGATCGCGGGCACCATGACCCCGGCCCAGGTGTCGATGGCCAAGCGCAACAACGTCGACATGGCCTGCGAGTGCGCACGCGAGGCGCGGCGCCTGCTCGGCGCGAACGGCATCCTGGTCGAATACCAGTCGATGCGGCACATGGCGAACCTCGAGTCGGTCTATACCTACGAGGGCACGCACGACATCCACGGGCTGATTCTCGGCCAGCAGATCACGGGGCTTCCGGCGTACTGAGGAATGGATCCGCATCAGGTCGGAGGGGGCGGTGGGCCAGGTGCAGATCGATCAACTCGGCGAGCAGGTCCGGGCACTGTCGCGACACGTCGAGACGATAGAGGACCGCATGGACCTGCTGCTGAAGCGCCAGGAGTTCACCGAGTCGCTGGTCGACAGCCGCGCCGACGTGAAGTCGATCCCACGGGACGGTTCCTGACGCGTTGTCGCGCGGACAGTGAGGGGAGTAGCTTCCCGGTGCGCCGCACGTGACCTCACACCGGAGACGACACCCATGCCGAACCCTCTGTCCCGCCGGAACTTTCTGAACCGGAGCTTCGGGGTCGCCGCGGGCGGCCTGCTGCTTCCTTCACTGCGCTTCCCCGGCCGCCCGCGCGCGGCAGCCGGCGCGGCTACGCCGCTGATCGTCACGAGCCACTCGAACGACACCGGGCGCGAGGCGATGGAGGTCGGCTGGGAGATCCTCGCGGCCGGCGGACGAGCGATCGACGCCGTGGAGCAGGCGACGAATGTCATCGAGGTGGATCCCGAGGACACGTCGGTCGGATTTGGAGGCCTGCCGAACGAGGACGGCGTCGTGCAGCTCGACGCGTCGATCATGGACGGCCGGACGTACAACGCCGGTGCCGTCGCGTCGCTGGAAGGCATCAAGACGCCGTCGTCGGTCGCCCGCCTGGTGATGGACCGCACCGACCACGTCATGCTGGTCGGTCCGGCCGCCCTCGAGTTCGCGAAGTCGTTCGGGTTCGAGGAAGAGAACTTGCTGACCGAACGGGCGCGCGAAGAGTGGCTGAAATGGCGCGAGGAGCGCGGCGAGAACGACGACTGGGGCCCGCCCGATCACCTGCGTGGCCTGCCCGAGACGGAGGCGTCGCGTCCGCCGCCGGCGGCGCACCACTACGGCACCGTGAACGTGCTCGCCGTCGACGTGAACGGCGATGTCGCGGGAATCACGAGCACGAGCGGGCTGAGCTGGAAGATCCCGGGGCGAATCGGCGACTCGCCGATCATCGGGGCGGGCCTGTACGTCGACAACGACGTCGGCGCCGCCGGTGCAACGGGACGTGGCGAGGACGTGATCAAATCGTGCGCCACCTACTACATCGTGATGCGGATGGCGGCCGGCCGGTCGCCCCAGGAAGCGTGCGAGGACGCCCTCGAGATGATCCGCCGCAAGTACCGGAAGGTGAATCCCGATTTCATGCCGGGCGAGAAGTTCGTCGCAATCAACAAGGCGGGCGAGATCGGCGCGGTCTGGAGCTACGATCGCGGTGCCCCGCGTATGGGGGTTCGCACGTCCGACGGCGCCGAAGTATTCACCGGCAGCAACTTCACCGACGGCGCGGGCGGCTGATGTCAGGTTTCTCCGCCGCGTGACGCATGCCTCCCTGGATGGGTGGCGCCCACGTCCTGCAGAGAATCGGCTGAGCGACACTCACGCCCTGTCACCGGCCGGGGCCGGAGTGGAGCCTCACACGGGCGCCGCTTCGGCCTTTCGCCGCCGGGCCGCCACGATCCGGTCGATCTCCTCCCAGTCGACGTCCCGAAAATTGTGCATCGGGCAGAACTTCGGCCCGCACATCGCGCAGAACTCCGCCTCCTTGAAGTAGTCGTCGGGGAGCGTCTCGTCGTGATAGGCCCGCGCCGTTTCCGGGTCGAGCGACAGTCGGAACTGCTCCTCCCAGTCGAACGCGAACCGGGCGCGCGACAGGGCGTCATCCCGGTCGCGCGCACCGGGCCGCCCGCGGGCCAGGTCGGCGGCGTGAGCGGCGATCCGGTAGGCGATCAGCCCCTGTTTCACGTCGTCGGCGTTCGGCAGGCTGAGGTGCTCCTTGGGCGTGACGTAGCACAGCATGTCGGCCCCGTGCCAGCCGATCACGGCGGCTCCGATCGCCGAGGTGATGTGGTCATAGCCCGGCGCGATGTCGGTCACCAGCGGACCGAGCGTGTAGAAGGGCGCGCCGCCGCAGATCTCCTTCTGCCTGCGCACGTTCATCTCGAGCTGGTCGAGCGGGACGTGCCCCGGCCCCTCGATCATCACCTGTACGCCCCGTTCCCGGGCGCGGGTAGTCAACTCGCCCAGCGTCTCGAGTTCGGCGAACTGGGCCTCGTCGGACGCGTCGGCGATCGAGCCGGGCCGCAGCCCGTCGCCTAGGCTGAGCGTGACGTCGTGGGCCGCGGCGATGTCGAGGATGTCGTCGTAGCGTTCGTACAGCGGGTTCTGCGCCCGGTGATGCACCATCCAGCGGGCGAGGAGCCCGCCGCCCCGGCTCACGATGCCGGTGATCCGAGTGCGGATCAGCGGAAGGTGTTCGAGCAGGACGCCGCAGTGCACGGTCATGTAGTCGACCCCCTGGCGGGCCTGGTGCTCGATCATCGCCAGCAGGTCGTCGGGGTCGAGCTCCTCGATCTCGCGGCCGGCCACGGCCTGGTAGATCGGCACCGTGCCGATCGGCACCGTGCTGGCCGCGAGAATCGCCTCGCGGGTCTCGTCGATCATCCGTCCGGTCGACAGGTCCATCACCGTGTCGGCGCCCCAGCGCACGGCGAGCTCGAGCTTCTCGACTTCCTCGGACAGGCTCGACGTGGTGGGGGAATTGCCGATGTTCGCGTTGATCTTCACCGACGCGACGGCGCCGATCCCCATCGGGTCGAGGTCGGCCGCCAGGTGCCGGAGGTTGGCGGGGATGACGAGCCGCCCGGCGGCGACCTCGGCGCGGATCGTCTCCGCGGAAACGTCCTCGCGTTCGGCCACGCGCTCCATGGCGGGCGTGACCGTCCCCTGTCGAGCGTGCTGCATCTGGGTGACGGGAACGAACGGCTGCGCGGCGGATTCGTGCGTGTCCATCTCGGTCTCCCTTCGCCGGTACGATCCGGATCAGGTTCAAAGGGTATGATCTCAGCCCGGACGATCCGGGCACCCCTGGGTGCTGCGAGGTCAGGTGCTACATCTGCGTCGTCAGTCGAGTTGATCGGGCGTGAGCACCCCGATGTAGGGCAGGGCCCGATACCGGTCGTCGTAGTCGAGTCCGTAGCCGACCACCCACTCGTCGGGAATATCGAACCCCACGTAGTCGACGTCCACCTGCACCTCGGGGTTCGGCTTCCGCACCAGCACGCAGGACTTGAGCGAGGCCGGGCCTCGCGCGCCGAACAGGCGCATGAGGTAGGCGAGCGTCCGTCCCGAGTCGAGAATGTCCTCGACGACGAGCACGTGGCGGCCGGCGAGTGACACGCGCGCGTCCATGATCAGCCGCACCCCGCCCGAGGCATTGGCCTTCTCATAGCTCGACAGCGAGATGAAGTCGATGCGCCGTGGAAGCGAGAGCTGCCGCGACAGGTCGGCCAGGAAGATGTACGCCCCACGCAAGACGCCCAGCATCAGAACCTCGTCGACGTCGGCGTAGTCGCGGTCGATTTCGGCCGCGATCTCGGCAACGCGGGCGGCGATCTCCTCAGCCGAGATCAGCGGTGCGGGATCGGAGCTCAAGACGGCCCCCGCGTCACAGGCCGACGCCCAGACCGACCTGCACGAACAGGTCGTGTTGCAGGTCGGAGCTCTCGAACACCCCCCCCTCGTACGATGAGATCAGGTCACGAATGTCCAGACGCAGGTGAACACCCTCGGACACCCAGATCTGAGTGCCGGCGTTCAGCACGATCGTCACGTCCGAGCCGTCCTCGAAGCCCGAGCCGTCTTCGAAGTCGAGGCGACGTATGCCGGCGCCAGCCCCGAAATAGGGGAGCAGGACCGCCGCGGAGGACGTGAACTGCGGACGCCACAGGAGGAGCGCCTCGCCGTGCAGGTAGTCAACCGTGCCGAGGTCGACGACGTCCTGTCCGCCGGTTCCCGCGTCGGCCGTCGTCAGCGAGATGCCCGGGGACGTGAATCCGCCCGCCACGCCGATGCCGAACCCTCCGCCGAACCAGTACTCGAGGCCGGCGCCGAATGCCGGCTTCGTCGACAGGTCGGCCTTCAGGGTGTCGCCCTGCGAGCCCAGCACCGACATTGGAAAGACAGCCCCGAAATAGCCGGTCAGCTCGACCGTCGGCGGCGTCACCGTCGCCTGGTACGCCTGAGCCGTTGCGCCTGCCGGAAACGCCAGAGCCGCCACCGCGATCACCGCGGCCATGCCGCTCGCCCGTCGTCTGCCCGTCCGCCCTGTATCGTGCACGTGCCTGCTCCTCGTAGTTCGATCTCGTCGGTGCGCCTGGATGACGCTCCTCAAAACACCGGGTCACCTGCTGCCGTTGAAGCCACCGTCCGGCGACGATCTCCCGAACCCCGACGGCACGAACCTCCAGAATCCGATGCCGCCGGCCTGCTTGCCCATGTCGACGGACGCGGCCAGCCGGGCGGCCTCGAGGTCGATGACGTCTACCGTCCCCGGCTCGCCACCGATTCCCTCGACACTGATGAACGCGTAGCGAGAATCGGGGCTCACGGCCACGCCGTGCGGCAGCCGGCGCGTGTTGGCCACCCTCCGCGTCTCGCCCGTCGCCAGGTCGATGACGCCCGTGGCCTGTGCGCCCTTGTAGGTGACGACCAGCCATCGACCGTCCGGAGACACGTCGAGGTTGTAGGGGCCCGCCCCCGTGGCGAATCGTCTCACGACCTTCCACTCGTCGACGTCGACCTCGAGCACCTCGGCGTTGCGGTTGCAGGCCACGTACACGTACCGGCCGTCGACCGAGGGTTGTGCCCAGGTCGGACCACAGCGCGGCGCGTTCGGAGGCGCGGCTTCGCGGCCCAGGTACGTGTCGGCGTCGAGGGTGCCCAACGGAAGCTCTCGCTCGCGTTCGGGGGCGACGTAGAGGCGCCGGGCCACCTCCAGGCGATGCGCGTCGACCTCCACGAGCTGGTCGTCGCGCACGCACACCAGGTAATTGTGCCGTCCGTCGGTCGAGAGCCGCGAGCCGTGCGGCGTCTCGCAGGTCGGGATCTGCGCGAGCTCGGTCAGCGAGCCCGTGTCGACCACCGAGACGGTGCTCGGTTCCGGGTCTCCATGCAGGTTGAAGTTCACGACGAACATCAGACCGCTCGGAGTGAGCGACATCGTGGCTGGAAACAGTCCGACCTCGACCCGTCCGACTCGCCGATTGTCGGCCGTCGAGTATGCGTGGACTTCGCCGAACGGATTGCCGTGCGCGACCGTCACGTACCAGCGCCCGTTCCGCGGATCGACCGTGATCCCGTGAGGACCGTCGATCTCGGTCGGATACAGGCCGACGACGATCGTCTCGATCACTTCGGCGCCCTCGGGCCCGTAGCGGATCAGCGCGACCTCGTCCTCGGATTCGGCGGCGGCGTAGACGTAGTAGTCGCCGGGCGGCGGTTCCTGGGCCGGCAGATCGCCCGCCAGTGCCCCGAGCATCGTTACGAGCAAGGCGGCGCCCGCCCGGGTCATGGTCCCCGTGACGCTCATGGAACGAGTTCGCGCTGCGGCTCCAGCTTTACCGCCCACAGGCCCGAGTTGAACTCGCTGAAGAACACGTGGCCTGCGCGGCAAGTTGCGACACCGGAACGACTGTCAAAGCCATGAGAGTGAGGGCGAACCCGCGAACGGCCTGTAGCGTGCGAATCATAGTTTCGGAACTCCTTCGGTCGGGTGGAGCGTCAACCTAAGTGTGCGCCGTCGGCAGGGGCCAGCGTTCGGCGACGAAGCACATGACGCGCGGTGCGTCCGACGAGTTTCAGCGCCGGGGAGGGAACCACCGCGAGCCGCCGACCGTTACATTGCCTCGACGACGCCGTGGCGGAAGGACAAGGGGTCGCGTCCGGCCATTCGGCCGGTCGAGGAAAGTCCGGGCTCCGCAGGACATGGTGCCGGGTAACTCCCGGGCGCCGCGAGGCGATGGAAAGTGTCACAGAGAACAGACCGCCGATGGCGCCGGTTTCCGGCGCACAGGCAAGGGTGAAACGGTGGGGTAAGAGCCCACCGCGCGCGCCGGCGACGGCCGCGGCACGACAAACCCCACCAGGAGCAAGGCCGAACAGAGCGAGCGGCGGTCCGCCGCGTCCGAGCTCGGGTAGGCCGCACGAGGCGCCGGGTGACCGGCGCCCCAGATAGATGACCCCCAGGGCTTCGGCCCGGGACAGAACCCGGCTTATTTCCTTCCGCCGCCGGCGTCGTTCGACGCTTCCTCGCCGGCCCGGAGCAGCACGACCGGACGGGCGGGGACGGCGAGCACGAGCGTGTTCGTCTGACCGGCCTCCAGCGTCGAAGGGTTCACGCGAACCACGTAACCACCCGGGCGAACCGCTCCGAGTTCGACCGATCCGTCGGCCTCCGTGCGCATCGTCCATCCGGTCCCGCTGCCCGGCGACACCTCGATCTCGATGTCGTCGAGGGGCGACCCGTCCCCAGCCCCCCTCGGCCGTCGTGCTCCTGTGGCCGGTCGGCGCGGCTGCGCAAAGCGTGCGCCATGTCGTTGCCATGCGGCAGCTTCGCCATTTTGCCAGGCCTTGAGGCACGGCTCGCCCGGGGCGTACATTCGCCACGGCATTCGGCCGGCAGGATCTTTCCGCCTTCCCACGGAGCAGACATGGCGACAGATCAGCCCCGCTTCCCATTCGTCGAGCGCACGCTCGACAACGGACTCCGGGTCGTCGTGCATCCCGACCACTCGGCCCCCGTGGTGGCCGTCCACGTCATGTATCACGTCGGTTCGAAGAACGAGCGCCCGGGCAAGACGGGCTTCGCCCACCTGTTCGAGCACCTGCTGTTCCAGGGGTCCGAGCACGTGGAGGGCACCGAGCACATGCGGATCGTGCAGGACGCGGGCGGTTCGATGAACGGCTCGACCTGGTTCGATCGAACGAACTACTACGAGACCCTGCCGTCGAACCGCCTCGACCTGGCGCTGTGGCTCGAATCCGACCGCATGGGCTTTTTCCTGCCCGCGATCTCGCAGGCGAAGCTCGACAACCAGCGCGACGTCGTGAAGAACGAGCGCCGGCAGTCGTACGAGAACCGGCCGTACGGACTCGCCGTCGAGACGGTGCTCGAGGCCACCTTCCCGGAGGGGCACCCGTACCGCCATCCGGCGATCGGCTACATGGAGGATCTCGACGCCGCCACGCTGGACGACGTCACCGGGTTCTTCCGTACGTGGTACGGGCCGGCCAACGCGACGCTCGTGGTGGCGGGCGACGTCACGGTCGAGACGGCCGTCGAACGGGCGCGCCACTGGTTCGGGGACATCCGGGGCGAACGACCCCCCGCTCCGCCGGAGCTCGTCCCCCGGCCGCCGCGCCGTGTCGACGTCCGGATCACCGACGAGGTGTCGGTTCCGCGCGTCTACCTCGCCTTTCCGGCCCCGTCCTTCACGGAGCCGGGCTTCGAGGCCGCCGACGTGCTCACGTCGCTGCTCGCCGACGGCCGGAGCACGCGGCTCTACGCCTCGCTCGTCCACGAGCGGCGCGTGGCGGCCGACGTGTCGGCCTACGTCTGGCCGACCGAGTCCGTGGGCCTGCTGTGGGTCGTCGCGACGGCACGCCCCGGCGTGGACGCGCGGTCTCTCGAGGCGGAGATCCGGGCGGTGCTGGACGGCCTGCGCGAACAGGGTCCGACGGCGCGCGAGCTGGCCGGGGCACGGAACCGGTCGCGCCGCCAGCTCGTGCGGCAGCTCGACTCGGTCGGGCGCCGCGCCGACATGATCGCCCACGCGACCGTGTATCGTGGCGAACCCGACTACGTGAACACGGTGTTCGGGCGCTACGACGCGATCGACGAGGCGGAAGTCATGGCCATCGCCGGGCGGGTGCTCGACCCCGATGACGGCACGGCGCTCCACGTCGTGCCCGAGGAGGAAGGATGAGTCGACCGGTTCGCACCCAGGCGCCGCCGGCCGGCCCGGAGCCCGCACTCGAACTGCCGAAGTTCGCGACGCACCGGCTGGCGAACGGCCTCCGCGTCGAGATCGCGCGCACCACGACGACGCCCGACGTGGCCGTGCGCCTCGTGCTCGGCGCCGGCGCGGGCGCGACGGTGCCCGAGCGGGCGGGGCTGGCGTCGCTCACCTGCGATTTGCTCGAGGAAGGTGCGGACGGCCGCTCGGCCCGCGAGATGGCCGAGTGGATCGACGGACTCGGCGCCGCGTTCGACGCCCGGGCGACCTACGACGACGCCCTGCTGTCGATGCATGCGATGAACGATCAGCTGGACGAGGTGCTCGAATTTCTCGCCGCCGTGACGCGCCGTCCGGACTTCGCGCCCGCCGAGGTGTCCCGGCGTCGCGACATGCGGCTCGACCAGCTTCGCCGACGGGGCGACGAGCCGGCCCGTGTGGCCGGCGATGCGCTCGACGCCGCCGTATTCGGCGGGCACCCGTACGGAGCGCCGCTCGTGGGGACCGTCGAGTCGGTGGAACGCCTCGAGGCGGCGGATCTGGCCGGATTCTGGGCGCGAGGCGCCCGGCCGGATACGGCGTGCCTGGTGATCTGCGGCGACGTCGAGCCGGCGACGGTCCTGGCCGCCGTCGAGCGCGAGTTCGGCGAGTGGGCGGTCCCGCCCGAGGCGCCGCCCCCCGCCGCCCCGGCGCCGCCCGCAGAGGCGGCGCGGGCCGGCGAGATCCTGCTGTTCGATCGACCGGCGAGTCGGCAGACCGAGCTACGGATCGGCGGCGTCGGCATCGCCCGCGGTGAAGCCGGCGAAGAGGCGGCCCTGGTGATGAACGCCATCCTCGGAGGTCTGTTCAGCTCACGGGTCAACCTGAAGCTGCGTGAGGAGAGGGGCTGGACGTACGGGGCGAGGACGGCCCTTCTGCGCCGCCGGCGGCCGGGCCCATTTCTGCTCCGGACCGCGGTGGCGACGGAGGCGACGGCCGGCGCATTCACCGAGCTGCTGGCCGAGTTCGAACGCCTGCGAGACGAGCCCCCCGAGCCCGCGGAGCTCGAGCTGGCGGCCAACGCCCTGACGAGGTCGCTCCCGCTCCAGTTCCAGACCGCTTCGCAACTCGCCGGCCGTCGGGCCGAGATGGTCACCTATGAGCTGCCCGACGACTACTGGGAGCGGTTTCCGGAGCGTATCGAGGCCGTCGATTCGGCCGAAGTGCGCGACGCGGCGCGCAGACTGCTCGCCCCCGACGGGCTCGTACTGCTCGCCGTGGGCGCGGTGGCCGATTTCGCGGCGGAGCTCGGCGAGCTGGGCCCCGTGCACGTGAGCCCCGGGGATCGACGGACATGAGCGGCGCCCGGTCGGACCCGCCGGCTGGCCGCTCGGTTTTTCGGGGCCGCCTGCTCGACGTGCGCGTCGAGACGGCGGAATTTCCCGACGGCAGCACCGGAGAGCTCGAAATCGTCCGTCATCCGGGGGCCGCCGCCGTCCTTCCGCTCGTGAGGCCGGAGGAGCGATGTGACGCCGGAACCTCGGTCGGCGTCATACTGTTGAGGCAATACAGGTATGCCGTGGGCGGCGTGATCTGGGAGGTGCCCGCCGGCAAGCTCGACGGCGACGAATCGCCCGACGACTGCGCGCGGCGTGAATTGCTCGAAGAAACCGGGATCGCGGCGCGGCGCCTCGAGCGCCTGACGACGCTGATGACGACGCCCGGCTTCACGGACGAGCGGGTTCACCTGTATCTCGCGACCGGCCTGACGTTCGGGGCGTCGGACCGGGAGGCACAGGAGTTCATCGAGATTCGCACCCTGGATCTCGCCGTCGCCCTGGCGATGGTGGATCGGGGCGAGATCGGCGACGCCAAGACCGTCGCGTGTCTCCTGCTGGCGGCGCGCCGGCTCGGGGATGACTGACCGGCCTGTGCCAGAATCCCCGATGCCCGTATATTTCGTGTCGTGGGAGGAAGAGGTGGGGACAGGCGAACGCCCTTACCGTTCGCGGACAGGAGCGATCTGATGGCGAAAATTGGACTGCGGAAACCGACGGCTCCCGTCGAGCACGTCTCGAGAGCCGAGCTGCGCGACTACGAAGACGCGGAGCTCGTCGCGGCATATCTCGAAGGCACGCGCCCGGCGTTCCAGGAGCTTGCCGAGCGATACCATACGCGTCTGCTGAACTTCATCTATCGGACCATCGGCGATCGGGACCGCGCGGAGGATCTCGTCCAGGAGACCTTCGTGCGCGTCTACCGTCACCTGCACCGGTTCGATCCGACGAAGAAGTTCTCGACCTGGATTTACACGATCGCCAGCAATCTGGCGAAGAACGAGCTGCGCAATCGGTCGCGCAGTCCGATGGTCCTGTTCCAGGCGATCAAGAAGAACTGGGAGGCCGACCACCGGCCCCTCCAGTGGGAGGATTCCTCGTTCTCGCCCGACGATCTGTACCGCAAGCGCCATCTGCGCGACCAGGTCGAGAAGGCGGTGGCCGAGCTTCCCGAGCACCACCGGGTCGTGTTCGTGCTGCGCGAGCTCGAGGGCAAGACCTACGAGGAGATCTCCGAGATCACCGGCGTGACGCTGGGCACGGTGAAGTCGCGGCTCAACCGCGCGCGGAATCGGTTCGCCCAGATCATCGCCCCCATGCTGGAGTAGCCGGGCGCGCCGCCCTGGTGGCACCCGTCGCACCGGAACTCGACTTTCGTCCGGGCGTATTATTCCGCCGCGAAGAGAGGAGCCCCGCTGCGCGATCGGCGCGCGAGGACACACGGTGACTTCAGACGTGAAGCCAGGACTCATGCAGTGCACAGGCTTTCTCGAGGGATACACCGATTTTCGGGACGGGCGTCTCAGCCCGGCCCGGGAAGCCGCGTTCCGGGCTCACCTGGACGCATGTTCGGCCTGCACGCGTTACGATCGCACGATTCGCGACGGCCTCCAGTTGCTGGCCGAGCTGCCCGAGGCCGAAGGCTCCGAAGATTTCATGCCCCGCCTGACGCACCGTCTTTACAATCTCGATCAGGGCGTGCTCGACATGTCGTCGAGGCGCTTCCTCGGCAGTGCCGCGCTCGTTGCCGTCGCGTCGGTCGGGCTGCTCGCGTTGTTCTGGCTGCCGTTCGCGGCGAGCGTACCCGTCGAACTCGAGTTGCCCGCCGTTGCCGTCGAGCGGCCCCCGGAACAGCTTGTGACCTTCGACAACCAGACGCCCTCGCTCCTCAGGTCGGGTCCGTTCGTTCAGCCGGCCGATCGGCTCGACGGGCGTCCGCAGACATTGTTTCTGGACGGCGAACGCCAATGGTATCCCTCCAAACAGCAGACTCCGAGGGTCTTCCTGACCACAGGTCTGCAATAGGGTCGTCGCGCGGTCCGCACCGCGGTCCGCGTTCATGAGCCTGGCGGCCGACCAGCGACTGGAGCGAATCCTCGAGCAGGACGACGTTTCGGGCGTCTTCTTCTTTCACGGTGAAGCGGCGCGGCTGCGCGACGACGCGGCGCGAAGGCTGGCCGAGCGCGCCGTCGACCCTTCGACCCGCGACTTCAACCTCGACGTGTTCCGCGGGTCCGACGTGACCCCCGAGGCCCTCGCCTCCGCGCTCGCCATGCCGCCCGTGATGGCTCCGAGGCGGGTGATCCTGCTGTTCGACGCCGACCGGCTCACGCCCACGGGGCGCAAGGTCGTGGAGGACGCCGTCGGCAAGCTGCCGTCCGACGTGACCTTCGTCGTGGCCGCGAAGATTCCCGATCGGTCGAAGGCCGCGTTCTATCGAACGTTGAAGTCGGCCGGTGTCGACCTCGAATGGAAGGCGCCCCGCGACAACGAGATCCCCGGCTGGCTCATCGAACGGGCACGCGCCCGTTACGGGGTCGAGCTCGAGGGCGACGCGGCGGCCGCGCTCGCCGACGCGGTAGGGGCGGATCTCGGCGTCCTCGAGGCGGAGCTCGAGAAGCTGACGGGTGCGAGCGACGGGGCCGTCGATCTGGCGCTCGTCAGGGCGCTCGTCCCGAACACGCGAGACGTCAACCGCTGGGACTGGATCGACGACGTGGTGTCGCGGCGCTACGCGGCGGCCCGTCACCGCCTGGCCGACCTGCTCGCGACGCCGAGCGAGAGCGCCGTCGGGCTGCTGATCGCGCTCGTCGAGCAGCACCTGCTGGTGGGCGTGGCGATCGAGGGTGGCGCCGGCCTGGTGGGGCGAACCCTCGACCGGTCCGGCAAGTCGTATCTCAAGTGGAAGGCGCGGACGATCGCCGGACAGGCGCGCGCGTGGACGGTCGAGGAAATCGACGACGCCCTCGTCGCGCTGCTCGACGCCGACCGGCGCGCGAAGACCGGGGCCACGGACCGCGAGGCCCTCGACGAGCTACTGCTGCGGCTCGAAGTCGGTCACCGCGCCGGCCGAAGCGCGCGAGCCACGGCATGAGGACCGCCGTGCGACACCTGGTGCTCATCGGCCCGGTCCTGGTCGGCGTGGCGCTCGTCCTCCCGACGGCCGCGTTCGGCCAGCAGAGCCGGGACGCGGACCTCGACGCCGTCGAAGCGGCGGCCGATCGGGGCGACGTCGAGGCGGCGCGCGAGGCACTGGCCGTCTACCTGGCGAAGGCCGACGAGCGTGGGGCGGCGGCGTCGGCTGGGCCGGAGTCCCGCACCCGGCTCGACTTCCTGGTCGGCCGGCTCGCGACCGATCCCGATTCGGCGGAAGTCGCCTATCTGCGGGCGGCGATCGACGGCGAAGGCCCGTACGCCAGCCGGGCCCGGCTTCGTCTCGCGCAGCTCCAGCTCGCCCGCGGCGACCACGCCCGCGCCACGGACAACCTGGCGCGGTTGCGCGCCGACGACCCGGGCGGCGACCTCGTGCCCGTGTCGTGGGTGTGGACGGCGCGCGCCGCCGAGCTCGCGGGCGACGCGACGGCGGCCTGTGGGGCCTGGACGGCGGCGCTGACGGCGCTCGGGCCCGCGCATCCGGTGCACGACGAGGCCCGGCAGGGTCGCTCGCGGTGCGAGGAACAGGCCCGGGAACCGGGCGAGGTCGACACGTTCACCGTGCAACTCGGCGCGTTCGGCACTGAAGAGGCGGCGCTTCGCCTGCGGGACGGAGCCGCCGGGATCGGCGTGGCCGTGCGCGTCGACAGCCCATCGGGTGCCGTGCGGGTGTACCGGGTGCGCGCCGGCCGCTTCGGGTCGCGCGCCGACGCCGAGCGCCTGGCCGAGCGCTTTCGGGGTCACGGGTTCGAGGCGATCGCCGTGCCGGAGGAGCCATGACCGGGACCACCGCGCACACGCCGTTGATCCGCCAGTACCTCGAAGTGAAGTCGAAGCACCCCGACTCGCTGCTGTTCTTCCGCGTCGGGGACTTCTACGAGATGTTCTTCGACGACGCCGAGGTGGGGAGCCGCCTGCTCGGCATCACCCTCACCTCGCGAAACAACGGCAGCTCCGACGTGCCGCTGGCCGGAGTGCCGGTCAAGGCGCTCGGCGAATACCTCCCCCGCCTCGTGCGCGAGGGGCGGCGCGTGGCGATCTGCGAGCAAGTCGAGGACGCGTCGCAGGCCGAGGGGCTGGTCCGGCGGGAAGTCACGGAAGTCGTCACGCCCGGCGCGACGCTCGACGAGAACCTGCTCGCCGCGGGCCGGAACAACTTCGTGGCGGGCGTCGGGGGACTGGGCGGCGAATGGCTGGGGATCGCGACCGCCGACCTGTCCACGGGGGAATGCGAGGTCTGGGAGTGCCGGCGCGACGCGGTGGCGGACGAGCTCGGCCGCCTCGAGCCCGCCGAGCTGCTCGTACCCGGGAACGATGCGGCGACAGATCTGCCGGCCGGACGCTGGGTCGAGACCGTGCGCGAAGCCTGGCGGTTCTCGCCCGACGTGGGCGTCGAAGCCCTGCGGCGCGTATACGGCGTATCGGGGATCGGCGGGTTCGGCCTCGACGTGGAGCGGGACGGGCACCTGATCGGCGCGATCGGCGCCGTGCTCTCGTACCTCGAAGAGGCCCGGCCGACCGGCCTGCCCCACCTGCGCACCCCGCGCGTCCACCGCCGCGGCCGCTATCTCTACCTCGACGAGATGACCCGGCGGAACCTCGAGCTGGTCGAGCCGCTGCGCGCCGGCGAGGGGGCGACGTTGCTCTCGGTGCTCGATCAGACCCGAACGGCGATGGGCCGACGGGCCCTGCGGCGGCGCCTGCTCCGACCACTCACCGAGCGGGCCGAGATCGAAGCCCGCCTCGAGGCCGTGAGCGAGTTCGTGGAGTCGCCCGACATGCGGGCGGCCGTTTGCGACGAGCTCGGCCGGATTCGTGATCTCGAGCGGCTGACCGGTCGGCTGGCCGCCGCCCGCGTGGCGCCCCGCGAGCTCCTGTCGCTGGCCGACTCGCTGGCCGCTCTGCCGGAGCTGACCGACGCTCTCGCGGCGGCGGTGGCGCCACGCCTGGCGACGTTGCGCGACGAGCTCGACGGGCTCGAAGACGTGCGGGAGCGTATCGAGACGACGGTCGATCCCGACGCGCCCGCCAGCCTCGGCGACGGCGGCGTCGTCCGGCCCGGCTGTTCCGGGGCGCTCGACGACCTGCGCGCCGTGCGGGACGGCGCCCTCGAAGCGATTGCCGGGTTGCAGGCGACCGAACGCGAAGCGACGGGTATCGACAACCTGAAGATCGGGTACAACAAGGTGTTCGGGTACTACATCGAGGTTACGCGCTCGCACCTGGCGAAGGTGCCGGAGCGCTACCAGCGCAAGCAGACCCTGTCGAATGCGGAACGTTACGTGACGCCCGAGCTCAAGGAATGGGAACAGCAGGTGGTCGAAGCCGAAATCGAGCTGGCCGAGCTCGAGGCGGAGATTTTCCGCGAGCTGCGCGCCGAGCTCGCCGGCCGGGCCGGCCGCATCCAGGCGGCGGCCGAGCGCGTGGCCGAGATCGACGTGCACGCCGCCCTCGCCGAGGTGGCGGATCGCGGCGGCTACGTGCGTCCGGTGCTGCACGACGAGTTCGGGCTCGAGATCCGGGCCGGCCGCCATCCCGTGGTCGAAAGCATGGTCGGCCGCGAGGCGTTCATCCCCAACGACGTCGTGCTCGACGAAGAATCGTTCGTCATGATCCTCACCGGGCCGAACATGTCGGGGAAGTCGACGGTGCTGCGGCAGGTGGGACTCATCGTGCTGATGGCGCAGATCGGCTCGTTCGTTCCGGCCGACGCCGCGCGCATCGGGATCAGTGACCGCGTGTTCACGCGCGTGGGGGCCTCCGACAGCCTGTCGAGCGGTCACAGCACGTTCATGGTCGAGATGACCGAGACCGCGACCATCCTCAACGGGGCCACCGACCGTAGCCTCGTCCTGCTCGACGAGATCGGTCGCGGCACGTCGACGTACGACGGCGTGGCGATCGCGTGGGCCGTGACGGAATACGTGCACGAGCGGATCGGGGCGCGCACGATCTTCGCCACGCACTACCACGAGCTCGTCGAGCTCGCCGACTCGCTGGACGGCGTGAGCGCCTGGAACGTCGCCGTGCGCGAGACGGGCGACGACATCGTGTTCCTGCGGCGCCTCGAGCGCGGCGGCTGCGATCGCTCCTATGGCGTGCAGGTCGCACGGCTGGCCGGCATCCCCGCGGCCGTCGTCGATCGGGCGTTCGACGTGCTGCACGAACTCGAGCACGGACCGGGGGGCGGCACCCGCCTTTCGCACCTTGCCGATCTGCGGCGCGATCAGCTCTCGCTGTTCGAACGCCGGGAGTCGGCCCTGCGTGAACGGATCGCCGGCTACGACACCGACGACATGACGCCGCTCGACGCGCTCGTCGCCCTGGCCGACCTGAAGCGATTGGCGGACGAAGAATGAACGGCGCGTGCCGGACGGCGTCCCTGCCGACGCTCGCCTTCGTGCTGGTGTTCGCACTCGCGGGCGCGGGCTGCGCCGACACCCCGCGCGCCGTGGGCGGTCTTCAACTGGGCGTCGACGATGCGCCGCTCCGCCCGCCCGTGCGGATCGACGAGGGCCGCGCGTTCGAGTATCCGCCCGACGCCTGGGAGGAGGGCGTGGGCGGCACCACGGTGCTGCGGTTGCTGATCTCGCGCCGCGGTACGGTGGACTCGGTCGTCGTGATCGGGTCCAGCGGACATCCGTCGCTCGATTCCGCGGCACTCGCCAACGCTCGCCGCCTGCGCTACAGGCCGGCGGCCCAGGGCGGCACCCCGGTTCAGGTCTGGGGCCGCCTTCCGGTCGTCTTCCCGATCCCTGAACAGGAAGCGGATACGCCGCATGCCGACACCCCATAGCCGCCCCTACGACAACGTTCTCGAAACGATCGGCTGGACCCCGCTCGTCCGGCTGCGGCGGCTGACCGAGGGGCTCCGCACCCCGGTCTACCTGAAACTCGAGTCGTTGAATCCGGCCGGCTCGGTGAAGGACCGGATCGGCACCGCGATCGTCGACGCCGCCGAGCGCGACGGGACGCTGAGTCCCGGCGGGACGATCGTCGAGGGCACGGCGGGCAACACGGGACTCGCCCTCGCCATGGTGGCCGCCGTGCGCGGCTACGACTGCGTGTTCACGGTGCCCGACAAGATGAGCGACGAGAAGATCCAGCTGCTGCGCGCCTACGGAGCCGAGGTCGTGGTCGTTCCCACCGTCCCGCCCGATCATCCGGAGCACTACGGAACGGTGGCCCGCCGAATCGCCGACGAGCGCGCCGGCGCCGTCCTGGCCGACGAGTCCTACAACCCGGCGAATCCGGCGGCGCACGAGACGACCACGGGACCCGAGATCTGGGAGCAGACCGGGGGCGCGGTGACCCATTTCATCGCGTCGGCCGGCCCGGGCGGGACGATCACCGGGGCCGGTCGCTACCTGAAGGGCCGCAATCCAGGGGTGCGTGTGATCGGCGCCGATCCGCTCGGCTCGATCTACGCGCACTACAAGCGTACGGGCGAGCTGATCGAGGGCGAGCGCTACAAGGTCGAGGGCGTGGGCAACGACAAGATTCCCGGCACCCTCGACATCGACGTGGTCGACGAGTTCCGCACGGTGGACGACGGGACGGCGTTTCGCATGGCGCGCCGGATCACGCGCGAAGAAGGCATGCTGGCCGGCGGTTCGACCGGCCTGATCGTCAGCGTGGCCCTCGAGGTGGCCGCCGAGGCCGACGATCCGGACGCCTGCGTCGTCGCGCTGTTCTGCGACACCGGCGAACGCTACCTGTCGAAGCTGTACGACGACGCCTGGATGGAGGAGAACGGATTCCTGTGAACGACCCCCTGACGATCGCCGTCCTGCTTGGCGGTACGAGCGAGGAGCGACGGGTGTCGCTGGCCTCGGGCCGTGCGATCGTCGAGGCCCTGCGCAGCCGCGGCCACATGGTGGTGCCCGTCGATCCGGCGTACGGCGCGATTCCGCCCGACGACGAAGCCCGCTACCTGGGCGGCGAAGTCGGGCTCGCTCCGCCGTCGCTCGACGAGCTCCGCGAGATGGGGCGGATCGCGCTCGGCGCGTCGCTCGCCGAGCTGCCGGCGCTGCGCGAGGCCGACGTCGTGTTTCTCGCGCTGCATGGCGGCGACGGCGAGAACGGCCGGGTTCAGGCGCTGCTCGACGTGGCCGGCCTGCCGTATACCGGGTCGGGGGTGCTGGGGAGTGCCATCGCCTTCGACAAGCGGGTCTCGAAGGAGCTGCTCGCGTGGGCCGACGTGCCGACCCCGGCGTGGACGCCTCCCGGTACCGTGCCGGCCGACCTGGTCGAGGTCCTCGGGCTGCCGCTCGTCGTAAAACCGGCCGGCGGGGGCTCGACCGTCGGGCTCACGGTCGTTCGCTCGGCCGCCGAGCTCCCGGGGGCCCTCGAACTGGCCGCGCGCTACGATGCCGACGTCCTGTGCGAGGCGTTCGTACCCGGGCGCGAGCTGACCGTGACCGTGCTCGACGGCGAGGCGCTGCCGGTGGTGGAGATCATTCCGGACGGGGACATCTACGACTACGAGTCGAAGTACACGCCCGGCCGGTCGCGCTACGTCGTTCCCGCCGAGCTCGCCCCCGACGAGACGGCCGAGCTGGAGCGCCTCGCGGTTCGCGCTTTCGAGGCGTTGCGCCAGGAATCGCTCAGCCGGATCGACTTCCGCCGTCACCCCGACGGTTCCTTCTGGTGCCTCGAGGCGAACAGCCTGCCGGGCATGACGGCCACGAGCCTCGTTCCGAAGGCTGCCGGTGCGGCGGGGATCCCGTTTCCCGACCTGTGCGAGCGGCTCGCGACGGGGGCGTGCCGCCGGCGGGCCGGTAGCGGCTCGAGCGCGGCCCCGGGATCCTGAGCATGGGCCTGGCCGATCGGAGATACGACGAGCGAACGGGCCGGGGCGGTGGGGGTGGCTGGGGCGGCCGCGGCGGCTTCGGTGGCGGGCCGTTCGCCGGGCACCTGACGCCGTGGGTGAGGCGCCTCCTGGCCGTCAACTTCGCCGTATGGCTCGTGATGGCGCTCGGCATCCTGCCGGCGCGCCTCGCGTCCGACCTGTTCGGGTTCTCGGTCGCCACCGTCCTCACCCGCCCCTGGTCGCCCCTCACGTACATGTTCGTGCACGGCGGCTTCATGCACGTGCTGTTCAACATGGTGGGCGTGTTCTTCTTCGGCCCGCCGCTGGAACGCGAGATGGGCGGCACGGCGTTCATCCGCTACTACCTGATCTGCGGTGTAGGCGCCGCGCTCACGGCCGTGCTGCTGATCGGTTTGATCGGCACGCCGCGCGTGATCGGCGCCTCGGGCGCGGTGTTCGGCGTGATGCTCGCTTTCGCCTGGAAGTGGCCGGACGCTCCGATTTACATCTGGGGAGTTCTGCCCGTGAAGGCCAAGTGGATGGTCGGCGTGCTCGGACTGTTTGCGCTGCTGGCGACCATGCAGGCCGGCGGCGGGAGCGTCGCGCACTGGGCGCATCTCGGGGGCCTCGTGACCGGGGTCGTCTACCTGCAGTTCGGCGCCGGGCTGGCGGCCCGGTTCCGCGCCCTGCGGCGCCGCACGCGCCGCGGGACCGCCCCCCGTCCGGTGCACCGTGAGCCGGGTTCCCGACGCCGTGGCCGTCCCGCAGGCGACGACCTCGACGAGGTGGACCGGATTCTCGACAAGATCCGCGAGCAGGGAATCGACGCTCTCAGTGCCGACGAACAGGCCTTTCTCGACCAGATGAGCCGTGACTACCGCTCACGGCCCGACGGACGGGCCTGAAGCGCCCGCGCCGCCGGGCGATCGGCTTTCGATCCGACCATCTGCCGTCTATCATTCCTGCCCGTCCCGATGCGGGGACGGGTCATCGACCCCGGACGAAAGGAGGTGACGCGGGATGACTTCCGAATATGCCACATCGAACATCCGCAACGTCGCGCTGCTCGGTCACGGAGGCAGCGGCAAGACGACCCTGGTCGACGCGATCTGCTACATCGCGGGAACGACCACCCGCCGCGGCTCCATCGAGAGCGGCACCGCCCACACCGACTACACCGACGAAGAGACGACCCACGGCATCTCGATCAATCTCGCCGTCGCGCGAGCCGGATGGATGGGCACCAAGCTCAACCTGATCGACACGCCCGGCTATCTCGATTTCTTCGGCGAGGTGACGGCAGCCGTGCGCGTCGCCGACGGCGCGCTGGTCGTGGTGAGCGCGACCGACGGCGTCGAGGTCGGTACCGAGCGTGTCTGGTCGGCGGCCTCGGAGCGCGGGATCCCGCGCATGTTGTTCGTCGGCATGATGGACCGCGACAACGCGTCGTTCGAGAAGACGTTCGAGCAGATCAGGAAGGGCCTGGCGGGCGAGGCGATTCCGGTCGAAATCCCGATCGGTTCGGGCCCGTCGTATCGCGGCATCGTCAACCTGTTCTCCAACAAGGCGCATATTTACAAGGGGAGCGGTCGTGGCGAGTACGACGAGACCGACATTCCCGAGGAGTTGCTCGACGTCGTCGCCCGCTGGCGTGAGCAGCTGATCGAGACGATCGCGACGACGGACGACGAGCTCCTCGAGGCGTACCTCGAGGGCGAGGAGCTCGACCGCGAGCGCGTGATCGAGGCGATGTCGACCGGAATGCGGCGCGGCGAGCTCTTCCCGGTGTTCTGCGGCTCGGCGGAGTCGGCCAACGGCGTCCGCGCCGTGATGAACAAGCTCGTAGAGCTGTTGCCGTCCCCGGTCGACGTCCCGGCCGAGCTGGCGGACTCGAACGGCGAGCCGGTCGAGCTGCCGGCCGAGGACGACGCCCCGTTCACGGCGCTCGTGTTCAAGACGACGCAGGAGCCGCGCGTCGGCGAACTCAGCTACTTCCGCGTGTTCTCGGGCAGCGTCACCAGCGGTCAGACGGTCGAGAACCCGAAGCACGGTGTCAGCGAACGTCTGTCGCACCTCGGCATCCCCGACGCGGCAGACCGGCAGGACGTGGGCCGGCTCCACGCCGGCGACATCGGGGTCGTCGCGAAGCTGAAGGACACCCACACGGGCGACACGCTGTGCGCCCAGGGCCGGAAACTGGTGCTCGAGGGCATCGATTTTCCGAGTCCCGACATCGCGATCGCCCTGCGCGTCGCTTCGCGGGGCGACGAGGACAAACTGGCCAACGGGCTCAACCGCCTGCACGAAGAAGATCCGACCTTCGTCGCCGCGTACGACCCCGAGTTGCAGCAGACGATCGCCCGCGGTCTCGGCGAGGTGCACCTGACCGTGGCGCTCGAGAAACTGGCCCGAAAGTTCGGTGTCAGGGTCGAGACGGAGCGTCCGAAGGTCCCGTACCGCGAGACGATCACCCGCACCGCCGAGGGACAGGGGCGGTACAAGAAGCAGAGCGGCGGTCGCGGACAGTACGGCGACTGCTGGATCCGCCTCAAGCCGTTCGGCAACGGCGACGGGTACGAGTTCATCGACTCCATCGTCGGTGGGGCGATACCCGGGAAGTACGTGCCGGCCGTCGACAAGGGGATTCGCGAGGCCGCCCGGCGTGGTATCGTGGCCGGGTATCCGCTGGTCGGGTTTTCCGCCGAATGCTACGACGGTTCCTACCACTCGGTCGACAGCTCGGAGCAGGCGTTCAAGGTGGCCGGCTCGCTCGCCCTGCAGAAGGTGGCGAAACAGGCAGGGCCCATCCTGCTCGAGCCGATCGTCACGGTCACCGTTCGCACGCCCGGCGACTACATGGGCGACGTGATCGGCGACCTCAACCAGCGGCGGGGGCGCATCCTGGGGATCGACGCCGATGGGCACTGGCAGGAGGTCAAGGCGCACGTTCCGCTGGCCGAGTTGTACAAGTACTCCGCCGCGCTGCGTTCGTTGACGCACGGCAAAGGGCACCACACGCGGGAGATGTCGGGCTACGAGCCCGTACCGCAGGACGTGACGAAGAAAATCATCGCGAGCGACGAGGGATAATGGCCGGACACAGCAAGTGGTCGAAGATCAAGCGGCAGAAGGCCGCCGACGACAAGGCGAAGGGTCGGCTGTTCAGCAAGCTCGGGCGCGAGATCGCGGTCGCGGCGCGCGAGGGCGGGGGTGACCCCGACTTCAATCCCCGGCTACGCACGGCGATCGACGCGGCCAAGGCCGAGAACATGCCGGCCGTCAACATCGACCGGGCGATCAAGCGGGGCACCGGCGATCTGCCGGGCATGGCCTACGAAGAGGCCGTGTACGAGGGCTACGGTCCCGGTGGCGCCGCCCTCTACATCGAGTGCGTGACGGACAACACGAACCGTACGGTGGCCGAGCTGCGGCACCTGATCGACAAGGCGGGCGGCAACCTCGGAACCGCCGGCTCGGTGGCATGGATGTTCGAGCGAAAGGGACAGATTTACGTCGACGCCCGGCGCTACGACGAGGTGAGCCTGCTCGACGCGGTCCTCGGCGCCGGGGCCGAGGATCTCGAGACCGAGGACGGCGCGCACGTCGTCTCCACACCCGTACAGTCGTTCCACGCCGTGCAGGACGCGCTCGAGAAGCACGGCATCCAGGTCGAGCGGGCGGAGCTCGCGATGATCCCGTCCACGACGATTCCGGTGGCCGACGCCGATGCGGCCCGGCTGCTGCGCCTGGTGGGCGCGATCGAAGATCACGACGACGTGATGAACCTGTTCACGAACTTCGAGGTCGACGACGCGGTGCTCGAGACGCTGGGGGCAGAATGACGGGGAGCACGGCGCCGTTCGGCCGAGCGATCCGCGGCTCCTGATGCGGGTCCTGGGGATCGATCCGGGCACGGCGGCGACGGGGTACGGCATCGTCGAGGCGCGGGGCCGAAGCTACAGACTGCTCGAATGCGGTGTCGTGCGCACGTCGGCCGACGAAGCCCTGTCGGTACGGCTCGCCGCGATTCACGAGGGCGTGCTCGATGTGATCGAGCGCCACGCGCCCGACTGCCTGGCCGTCGAGGGGGTGTTCTACCGCAAGAACGCCCGGACGGCCGTGATCCTCGCGCACGCTCGAGGGGCGGCCATGCTCGCCGGGGCGCTGCGGGGGTTGCCCGTGCTCGAATACCCGCCGGCCGAGATCAAGAACTCCGTGGTCGGAAGCGGGCGCGCCACGAAGGACCAGGTCGGCTACATGGTGCAGAAGCTGCTCGAGCTGGCCGAAACGCCGGCACCCGCGGACGCGGCCGACGGTTGCGCCGTGGCGCTCTGCCACCTGCTGACGGGCACCGGCGCCGTCGCCGAGCGCCGGGCCGCGCTTTGATCAGCCGCGTCCGCGGTGTGATCGCGTCGGTGCGCCCGAACCGCGTCGAGCTGACGACCGATTCGGGCGTCACCTACGAGCTACTCGTGCCGGCCGGCGTGTTCGGTTCGGTGGGCGAGGCCGGCGACGAGGTCGAGCTGCACGCCGCCCTGGTGGCCCGCGAGGACGCTCTGGAGCTGTTCGGCTTTGCCTCGGGGCGCGACCGCGAGCTGTTCCTGCGGCTGCAGAGCGCCAGCGGCGTCGGACCGCGGCTCGCGCTGGCGATCCTGGGCACGCTCCCTGCCGGCCGGATCGTCTCGGCGATCCGCGAGCGCGACCACCAGGCGCTGCAGATGGTGAGCGGGATCGGGCGGAAGACGGCCGAGCGCATCGCCCTCGAGCTGGCCGACAAGCTCGACGACCTCGGCGCCGCGACGGCCGACGGCGCCCATGCGCGGTCCGACGGTGGCGCGCTCGTCGCGCTGCGCGCGCTCGGATACTCGGCGCGCGAGAGCGAGAATGCCCTCACGGCGGCGCGTCGCGAGCTGTCGGGCGAGAAGGCGGGCACCGAGGAGCTGATCCGTGCCGCCCTGCGACACCTCTAGACGCAAGAACGGGCCATGAGCGAGCGAACCGAAATCACCACGCCACGGGCACTGGGCGGCGAGACGTCGATCGATCTGACGCTGCGCCCCGCCAGCCTCGACGAGTTCGTGGGCCAGGAGAAGGTGAAGGAATCGCTCGACATCTATATCCGCGCGGCCCTGCAGCGCGAAGAAGCGCTCGACCACACCCTGTTCTTCGGTCCACCGGGGCTCGGCAAGACGACGCTCGCCTTCCTGATGGCGCAGGAGCTCGGAGTGGACATCAAGATCACCTCGGGGCCGGTGCTCGAAAAGCCGGGCGATCTGGCCGCCCTGCTCACGAACCTCGAGCGGCGCGACATCCTGTTCATCGACGAGATTCATCGCCTGCGTCCCGTGATCGAAGAGTACCTGTACCCCGCCATGGAGGATTACCGGATCGAGATCCGGCTGTCGGAGGGCGCGCGGGCCCAGACGGTGTCGATGAAGATCGAACGCTTCACGCTGATCGGCGCGACGACCCGGTTCGGACTGCTGACGGCGCCGATGCGGGCCCGGTTCGGGGTGGTCGAGCGGCTCGGCTACTACCCCACCGACGAGCTCGTGAGGATCGTCGATCGCTCGGCCGGTATCCTCGGCGTGCCGACCACGCCCGAGGGGGCCGCCGAGATCGCGAGCCGCTCGCGCGGCACGCCGCGCATCGCGAACCGCCTGCTGCGGCGTGTGCGCGACTATGCCGAGGTTAAGGCGTCGGGGACGATCGACGGCGAGGTCGCCCGCGCGGCGCTCGAGATGCTGAACGTCGACGAGTACGGGCTCGACGAGATGGACGCCCGAATTCTCAAGGCGATCATCGAGAACTTCGACGGGGGGCCCGTCGGGCTGACCTCGCTGGCCGTGGCGGTGGGCGAAGACGCGTCGACGCTCGAAGAGGTGTACGAGCCGTACCTGATTCAGAACGGCTACCTGCAGCGCACCACGCGCGGTCGGGTCGCCAGCGCTCGCGCTTACCGGCGGTTCGGCTACGAGCTGCCCGCCGGCGCCCCGCAGCCGACCCTGTTCGGTGAGGGTGACTGACATCCGCCCGGCATACGCCGCCGACGGCTCCCGGACCTCGGACTACGAGTACGACCTCCCCTCCGAGCTCGTCGCGTCGCGTCCGGCCGCGCGGCGCGACGCGAGTCGCCTGCTCGTGCTCCGGCCGGACGGCGGCCTCGACGACCGGGTGTTTCCGGACCTGCTCGAGCTCCTGGCGTCCGGCGACGCGCTCGTGCTCAACGACACGCGGGTGTTTCCGGCGCGACTCACCGGCCGCAAGCCCACGGGCGCCCCGGGCGAGATCCTGCTCGTGCGGCCGCTCGACGAGCCCGGCCGCTGGGAGGCCCTCGTGCGGCCCGGCGGCAAGCTGAAGCCCGGGCGCGTCGTGGACATCGCGCCCGGCTTTCGTGTGCGCATCGAAGACTCGGCGCCCGGGGGCGGTCGCGTCGTGCGTCTCGAGAGCGACGCCGCAGACGATCCGTGGCGTCTCATCGAGCGCTACGGCCGGGTTCCCCTGCCGCCCTACATCGACCGCGAGGCCGACGAAGCCGACGCCGAGCGCTA
The DNA here is from genome assembly GCA_035464655.1 of Gemmatimonadota bacterium. GTDB lineage: Bacteria > Gemmatimonadota > Gemmatimonadetes > Palauibacterales > Palauibacteraceae > JARFPW01. The sequence continues at coordinate 56,060 of DATHRZ010000102.1, read as the reverse complement.
CCAGACGGTATACGCCGCCCACCGGGGCAGCGTCGCGGCGCCCACGGCCGGGCTCCACTTCACGACCGCGCTGCTCGATCGCGTCGAGGCGGCGGGCGTCCGGCTCGTACGCGTCACCCTGCACGTCGGCATCGGGACGTTCCGGCCGGTCGACGCCGAGCGGCCCGAAGACCACGAGCTGCACGCCGAGCGCTGGGCCGTGTCGCCGTCGGCCGCGGCGACGCTCAACGAGGTACGGGCGGCCGGCGGCCGCGTGTGGGCGGTGGGAACGACGGCCGTGCGCACGCTCGAGACGGCCTGCGACGCCGCCGGCCGGTTCGCGCCCGGTCAAGGCTGGACCGATCTGTTCATCCTGCCCGGTTACGAGTTCCGGGCCGTCGACGCGCTGGTGACGAACTTCCACCTTCCGCGCTCGAGCCTGTTGATGCTCGTGGCGGCGTTCGCGGGGCGGGAGCGCGTGCTGGCCGCGTACCGCCACGCCGTCGATCGGGGCTACCGGTTCTATTCCTATGGAGACGCGATGGTGATTCCGTGACCGGCGCCTTCACGCTCGAGGCCGAGAGCGGCGGCGCCCGGGCGGGCACGCTGCGGTTGCGCCACGGAAACGTCCCGACGCCCTGCTTCATGCCAGTGGGGACGGTCGGCACCGTGAAGTTCCTCACACCCGAAGACCTGGTCGGCGCCGGCGCCTCGATCATCCTGGGCAACACCTACCACCTGTATCTGCGTCCGGGGGTCGAGGTGCTGGACGCGGCGGGCGGCCTGGGACCGTTCATGCACTGGGACGGCCCGATCCTCACCGATTCGGGCGGCTTCCAGGTGTTCTCGCTCTCGAAGCTCAACCAGATCGGCGAGGAGGGCGCCACCTTCCGCAGCCACATCGACGGCTCCGAGCACCTGCTCACGCCCGAGAAGGCCGTCGACGTCCAGGCGGTGATCGGCTCCGACGTGATGATGGCGCTCGACGTCTGCCCGCCCGGCGAGGCCGACCGGGCGACGGCCCGCGACGCCATGGAGCGCACGCTGCGCTGGCTCGTGCGCTGCCGCGACCGCCGCCTCGAGCGCGCGGCGGAGCCCGGCTCGCGGGCCGGCCTGCTGTTTCCGATCGTGCAGGGTGCCTCGTACGAGGACATGCGGCTCGAGTCCGCCCGCCGCACCCTCGAGATCGACGACTGGCCGGGCCTGGCGATCGGCGGCCTGTCGGTAGGCGAGCCGCGCGAGGTGACCTACGCCATGCTCGAAGCGCTCGACCCGGTGCTGCCGGCCGACAGCCCCCGCTACCTCATGGGCGTCGGCTATCCGGAAGACCTGGTAGAATCGATCGCCCGCGGTGCCGACCTGTTCGACTGCGTGGCCCCGACCCGCAACGGCCGCAACGGCACGGCGTTCACTTCGGGCGGACAGGTCAACGTGAAGCGCGCCGGCTTCGCGCGGGACTTCCGGCCCCTCGACCCGGCGTGCTCCTGCGAGTGCTGCCGGAACTATTCGCGGGCGTATCTGCGGCACCTGCTCGTGTGCGGCGAGCTGCTCGGCCATCGACTGCTGTCGCTCCACAACGTGGCGTTTCTCGTCGATCTGGGCCGGCTGGCGCGCGAGGCCGTGCTCGCCGACGACTTTCCGGGGTGGTCGGCCGACTGGCTGGAGCGATATCGTTCCGGAGCGATTAAACTACAGGATTGACGAACAAATGACCCGGAACTGTCGAGGACTTCCATGCTGATGCTGGCGTTGCAGGCGCAGGGCGCACCCGCGGGCCCCAACCCGCTGAGCACGATCGTGCTGTTCGGGGGGCTGTTCGCGATTTTCTACTTCCTGCTCATCCGGCCTCAGAAGAAGCAGCAGCAGGCGCACCAGGAGATGGTGAAGACGCTGTCCCGGGGCGACGAGGTCGTGACGGTCGGGGGAATCGTCGGAGAGATCATCCACCTGACCGACGATCGCGTGACGATCAAGACCGACAAGGACACGCGGCTGGTGGTCGACCGGGCGAAGGTCGGTCAGCGTCTGTCCGGCAAGGAGTGACGATGGCGGTTCGGGCCCTGCGTTATTTCGGTGACCCCGCCCTGCGGGAGGACTGCCGCGACGTAGAGGAGGTCGACGACGAGGTGCGGATGCTGATCGACGACCTCACGGACACGATGTACGCCGAGGAAGGCATCGGCCTCGCCGCGCCCCAGGTCGGCGTTCCGCTGCGCGTGTTCGTGTACGACGTGCAGGATCCCGAGATCGAGCCCGGGGCGCTGATCAACCCGCGCATCGTCGAGGCCGAGGGCTCGGTACGGGAGTCGGAGGGCTGCCTGAGCATCCCCGGCCTCACCGAGATCGTTGAACGGTCGGCCCGCGTCGTGGTAGAGGGGCTCGACCGCGAGGGCGAACCGGTGCGCATCGAGGCCGACGGACTGCTCAGCCGCTGCCTGCAGCACGAGCGCGATCACCTCGACGGCGTGCTGTTCGTCGACCGCGTCAGCCCGCTCAAGCGCAAGATGCTCCTCAAGAAGTGGACGCGGCAGACCGAGGCGCCCAGGGCCCGCTCGTGAGGATCGTGTTCTGGGGCACGCCCGAGTTCGCCGTGCCCTCGCTGCGAGCGCTCCAGGAGGAAGGCCACCTCGTCGTCGCCGTCGTGACCCGTCCCGATCGACCGGCCGGTCGTGGCCGTCGCCTCCGCGCCTCGCCGGTAAAGCTCGAGGCGGAGAGCGAGGGCATCGAGGTCCTGCAGCCCGACGACCCGGACGCGCCCGAGTTCCTCGAGCGGCTCGCCGCGCTCGAGCCCGACCTCTCCGTCGTGGTCGCCTACGGGGCGATCCTCTCGGAACGGGTGGTGAATTTGCCGCATCTCGGCTCGATCAACGTTCACGCGTCGCTGCTGCCCGCCTTGCGCGGCGCGGGGCCGGTGAACTGGGCGATCATTCGCGGGCACGACCGCAGCGGGGTGACCGTGATGCGGATCGTGCCCGAGCTCGACGCGGGACCGATCCTGTATCGTGTCGAGTCACGCTTCCCGCCCGACGTCACGGCGGGCCAGCTCGGTCAGCAGCTCTCGGAGATGGGGGCGGCCGCCCTCGTCGAGGCGCTGGCGCAGATGGAGGCCGGTACGCTGCCCGAGGTCGACCAGGATCACGAGCGGGCCACCTACGCGCCGAAGCTCGACCGCGAGACGGCCCGGCTCGACTGGGCCCGGCCGGCCGAAGAGCTCGATCGCTGGATTCGCGGTTGCGATCCCTGGCCTGCCGCCTGGACGATGCTGGACGGGACGCCCGTACAGATGTTTTCGCCGACGATGGCCGAAGACGACCTGCAGACCGAAGACGCCGACGCGCCGGCGCCGGCCCCCGGAACCGTCGTGCGCGCCGACCCGAAGGACGGCCTGGTAGTGGCGACGGGGCGTGGGCTGCTCGACGTCGGCGAGGTGAAGCCGGCCGGGTCGGCCCGGATGGAGGCCACGGCCTGGATAAGCGGTCGGGGCGTGGCGGCGGGCGACCGCTTCACTTGAAGCTGCCCGGCCTCCACGTGCTCGCGACCGACGACGTCGCGGGCGAGCCGGAGTTCGAGCGCCGCGCCCTCGACATGCAGGAACGCTGCGGGGCCGATCTCGCGCTCCACCTTCGGTTGCGCCGGACGCCGGTGCGCCGCGTGCTCGCGCTCGCCGAATCGCTGGAGGAGGGCGCGGTTGAAACGGGCGGTTGGCTCGTCGTCAATCGCCGCCTCGACCTCGCCCTGGCCGTCGGCGCTGATGCCGTGCAGCTGGGCCGCGGCGCCCTGCCGATCGCGGCGGTCCGCGACGTGGCCGGCGATTCGCTCCGGGTCGGCGCCTCGGTCCACGATCTGCCGACCGCCGACCGGCGCCGTCTCGAGGGGGCCGATTACCTCGTGGCCGGTTCGGTGTATGAAACGGAGTCGCACCCCGGGACGCCGCCGGCCGGCCTCGAGCTGATCGAGCGACTGTCGCCGATGGAGTTGCCGATCGTGGCGATCGGCGGCATCACGATCGAGCGGGTGGTCGAGGTCCGCGGGGCCGGCGCCGCCGGAGTGGCCGTGATTCGCGCCGTATGGAATGCGCCGCGGCCCGAGGAAGCGGCGGCGAGCCTGTGCGATGCGCTGGCGAACGCCCGGTGAGAATCGGACAATCAGAGATGGAGACAGGACTGCGAACGATGGTTCAGATAGAAGTGAACGGAAAGGCCCGCGAGGTCTCCGCTGGAACGTCGGTGGCCGATCTCCTGTCGGTACTCGAGCTGGACGAGCGCCTGGTCGTCGTCGAGCTCAACCGGCAGATCGTGCGCCGGACCGAGCGTGAGGATATCGGCCTCCAGGCCGGCGACCGGGTCGAGATCGTCCACTTCGTGGGAGGTGGGTGATGCACGACCGAACCGGTGACCCGCTGCGCCTCGGCGGCCGGAGTTTCACCTCGCGGCTCATCGTGGGCACGGGGAAATACACGGGGCCCGAGCAGACCGTGGCGGCCGTGCGGGCCTCCGGGGCCGAGATCGTCACGGTTGCCGTGCGGAGGGTCGACCTCGACGCTTCGGCGGAGAACAGTCTGCTCGCGCACCTCGACCCCGAGGAGTTCTTTCTGCTGCCGAACACGGCCGGCTGCTTCACGGCCGACGAGGCCGTTCGCTATGCGCGTCTCGGTCGTGAAGCAGGCCTGTCGGACTGGGTGAAGCTCGAGGTGATCGGGGACCGCGAGACGCTGCTGCCCGACGTGCAGGAACTCCTGGTCGCGACACGCACACTGGTTGCCGAGGGATTCACCGTGCTTCCGTATACGAACGACGACCTGATCACGGCGCTCCGCCTCGAGGACGCCGGCGCGGCCGCCGTCATGCCGCTGGCCTCGCCGATCGGCAGCGGGCTCGGCCTGCTGAACCCGGTGAACATCCGCATCCTGAAGTCCCGTCTCGAAGTGCCGGTGGTCGTCGACGCCGGGGTCGGCACGGCGTCCGACGCGTGTCTGACGATGGAGCAGGGCGTCGACGGCGTGCTGATGAACACGGCGCTTGCCGCGGCTTCGGATCCCGTGGCGATGGCGCGCGCGATGCGGCTGGCCGTCGAGGCCGGCCGACTGGCGTATCGGGCGGGCCGCATGCCGCGGCGCGAATGGGCCGTGCCATCGAGCCCGGACGCCGGTATGCTCGGGTGACCGACGAGGGCGTCGCGGCGCGCCGCGGGGCGCTCGGAGTTCTGAGCGACGTGGCCGCGGGCGCCTACGCCGATCGCGCCGCCGCCCGACGGTTCCGCGACCTCGATTCCCGCGACCGGGGCCTGGCGCAGGAACTGGCCTACGGCGCGATTCGCCTGCGCGGTCGCCTCGACGCGGAGCTGGGCCGGCTGTCGAATCGCCCGCTGGGGCGACTCGAACCCGAGGTGCTCGCCGCCCTGCGGCTCGGACTCTATCAGCTTCGGGAAACGCGGATTCCGGCCCACGCCGCCGTCGACGCCACCCTCGAAGCGACCGGACCGTCGGTTTCGGCCGGGGCTCGTGGCCTGATCAACGCGATCCTGCGCCGGGCCGCTCGCGAGGGCCGCGTCGCGGGCGTGTTCCCGGCATTCGACGACGATCCCGTCGGTTATCTGTCGACCTGGGGATCGCACCCGGAGTGGTTGGTTCGCCGCTGGCTGCAGCGCTACCCGCTTGCCTCCGTTCGACGTCTGGTCGAGCTTGATAATGAGCCGCCCCCGGTGACGTTCCGGTTGCTCGAGGGATCCTCCGCGGAAACGTCGCTGCCGGCCGGCCTCGATCCGCATCCGAATCGGCCGGGGATGGCGGCGCTGGCGGACGGCGCGCCGGCCGACGCGATTCGAGGGGGCTCGGTGATCGCGCAGGATCCCGCGGCGTCTGCCGTGGTAGACTATGTGAGCCCCGGACTCGAAGGGCCGTTGCTCGACGCGTGCGCGGCGCCGGGCGGCAAGGCGGTGGCGCTATGGTTTGCGTCAGGAGCCCGCCCGGTGATCGCGGCCGACGTCAACACGGAGCGCTTGCGGCGCGTGGGGGCGCTGGCGAGCGCCGCCGGCGCCGCGCCCTGGCTGGTGGCCATGGACGGCCGTCACCCCGCGATCCGGGGGGTGCGCACCGTCCTCCTCGACGTGCCGTGTTCGGGCACGGGCGTGCTCCGCCGCCGGCCCGATGCTCGTTGGCGCCTGCAGCCGGGGCGGATCGAGGCCCTGGTCGAGTTGCAGCGCGATCTGCTGCATGCGCTGGCCGACCTGCTTCCGGCGGGCGGGCTTCTGGTCTATGCCACCTGTTCGCTGGAGCCGGAGGAGAACGAGGAACAGGTCGCGGAGTTTCTGGCCGAGCGGCCGGAATTCGAACGAGATATCGAGGGACCTACCGACGCGGTCGACCTGCACGTGTGGCCGTGGGAGAGTGGTTCGGATGGCGCGTATGCGTCGAGACTGAGGAAGAGGCGGAAGGAATGAGCTACCGGAGGCGCCGCGGACTTGGCGGCAGGGGACGAGCGGGAACCGAGGACGACCGAACCGCAGAGGAGACCAGCGATCGAACGGCGAGCTCCAGGGGTGAAGCCGGCGCGAGCCACCCGGGCCGCCGCCGGGCGCTGATCAGCGCCGGAGCCGTCGTCGGCGCCCTCGTCGTCGGGTACGCGCTCGCCGCCCTGTGGCTGTTCCCCAGCGCGGCCAGTGCCGGGGACGCGTCGATTGTGCGGGTGCCCGACGTGGTCGGCCTGTCCGAAGCGGAGGCCCGTGCGGCAGCGGTCGACGTCGGGCTCGACTTCCGGGTCGGCGGGGGGATGAGCCACCGCGAGGCCCCCGAGGGCACGGTGCTGTCGCAGCGGCCGCTGCCGGGCCAGTTCGCGCGTCCCGGAGCGCCGGTCGAAGCGATGCTCAGCCGCGGTCCCGAGGTGCACACGCTTCCCGACGTGGCCGGCCTGTCGGAGCGCCAGGCCGAGATCGTGCTCGAGCGCCTCGGCTTCGACGTCGACGTCGAGAGCCGGGAGGATCCGATTCCGGCGGGACGGGCGATCGAGACTCGGCCACCGGCCGGAAGCGAGCTCGCCGTACCGGGTCGCCTCGTACTGGTGGTCAGCGAGGGAGCGCCGATCGTGGAGGTTCCCGACATGCGGGGGCTGCACATCGACGACGCCGTCCGCATTCTCGCCGACGCCGGGCTCGAGCTCGGGTCGCTGTCCTTCGACCCGGGCGCCGTCGAGGCGCCGGGCCGGATCGTTGGCCAGTATCCGCCCGAAGGCTACAGCCTGAGGGCCGGCGACGGCGTCGAGTTGCGCGTGGCCGGCGACCGCGGTTCCATCGAAGCCGACGGGGAGGAGCCTCTCCTTTGAATTGGCGCGACCTGCTGCTCGACAACCTCGGCTTCAAACTCGCGGCCCTCGTCGTGGTCGGAATGCTCTGGGTGAGTGTGACCGCCGACGAACGGCAGGCCCAGCCGGTGCCGACCGCTCTCTCGGTGGAAGTCCGGGACACGTCCTGGATCCTCATGGAAAGTCCCGGCGAGGTGAGCACGACGTTCACGGGCCGGAATCGCGAGCTGCTCGGTCTGTTGATGGAGCGACCCGTCGCGACCCTCGAGGTGGACTCGGTGACGGGGGAGCGGATGCGGGTCGCGCTGCCCGTCGATCGCGTGGAGTACGATCGCGATCTCGGTGTCGTTCCCAGCTTCATCAACCCGTCGGCCGTCGATCTGAGATTCGAGCGGCGGCGGAGCGTCCGCGTTCCCGTCGTCGCGGACGTGGAAGCCGTCGCCGCTTCGGGTTTCACGGTGGTTCAGCCCATTACGGTGGAGCCCGAGAGCGTGACGGTCCGTGGACCGGCCTCGTGGATCGAGGACGTGACGCGGATCTCCACACGCGCCGTGCGCCTCGACGACCTTTCGAACTCGGTGATTCGCGACATTCCCCTCGACGTGTCGTCGGCCGTGCCCGGCGTGGACGTCGAACCGTCGGCGGTGCTGGTGACCGTGACCCTCGATTCGCTCGTCGTGCGCGAGCTGCGGGTGCCCGTGCGCCCCGTCGGTGCAGGCGCAGAGTTCGCTCGCGTCGCGCCCGATTCCGTCGCCGTCACGCTGCGAGGCGTGGCGGGAGCCGTCGAAGAACTGGCGAGCGCGGTCGACGTCGTGGAAGTCGAAGTAGCCACGCGGCCGGAGCGCCCCTACCAGGTTACGCTGCGTTTCGAGGGCGAGGCCGATGGGCCTGTGGCCGTCGCCCTGGAGCCGCCGATCGCCACGGTCGAGCCGCAACCGTGAGCGGGCGGGCGTACGCCGGAGGCGCGGTACTGGGCATCGAAACGTCGTGCGACGAGACGTCGGCGGCCGTCGTGTCGGCCGACGGGCTGATCGGACACGTCATCCTGTCGCAGGACGCGCACGAGCGATTCGGCGGCATCGTTCCCGAAATCGCGGCGCGGGCCCATCTCCGTCGCCTCGACGAGGTCGTGGCGGAAACCCTCGCCGAGGCCGGCCTGGCGCCCGGTGACGTCGAGGGCGTGGGCGTTACGGCGGGTCCGGGCCTGATCGGTGCCCTGCTGGTCGGTCTCAACTGGGCGAAGGGATTTGCGTGGGTCCGCGGTCTGCCGCTCGTGGCGGTGCACCACATGGAAGCGCACCTGCACGCGAACTCCGTCGAGTCCCCGGAAGCCGTCCCGCCTTTCGTGGCCCTGCTCGTCTCGGGCGGGCATACGATGCTGCTGTACGTTCCGAGCTGGGGCGATTATCAGCTTTTGGGAGAGACACGTGACGACGCCGTCGGGGAGGCGTTCGACAAGGTGGCTCGTACGTTCGGACTCGGGTTTCCGGGCGGGCCCGAGATCGAGCGGGCCGCGGCCGGGGGCCGGCCGGGCGTGTATCGCCTGCCGCGTCCGATGCTCTCGGCGGCCGATGCGCCGGGCGATCCGGCCTGGTTCGACTTCTCGTTCAGCGGCGTGAAGACGGCGGCCGTCCTGCTCGCCGACGAGGTGCGGGCGGAGAAGGGCCCCGACGGTTTCGCCACGGCGGTACCCGACCTCGCGGCCGAGTTTCAGGCGGCGGTGTTCGACGTGCTCGTCGCGAAGACCCGGCGGGCGCTCGAGTTGACCGGCTGCGATCGCGTTCTGCTCGGCGGTGGGGTCGCGCGGAACGCCCGACTGCACGAGCGTCTCGCGACGGAACTGGAGGGCGCTGCCATTCACGTACCGCCCCCGCGACTGGCGACCGACAATGCCGCAATGATCGCGCACGTGGCCCGGCGCCGTCTCCTGGCGGGCGAGCGGGCGGGGCTCGACCTGAATGCCGACCCGTCGTATCCGTTTCCGGGGCTCGCGCCGTACCCGGCGGCCGCCGACCCCGCCTCCCGCTTCACGGCCGCGGCCGACAACCAGGGGATTTCATGTATCCAGAGCTGATCACGCTCGATCTACCGTTGATCGGCCAGCTGACCATCACCTCGTTCGGCGTGATGATGGCGCTCGCCTTCCTGGCGGCGTACCAGGTGAGCCGGTCGGAGTTCGATCGAATGGGCAAGGACCCCGAGCTCGCCGCCGATCTGCTGCTCGGGGCCCTCATCGGGGGCATCGTGGGCGCCAAGCTCTACTACGTGTTCCTGAACTGGGACCTCACGGTGTTGGACCCGCTCGGGATGCTGTTCTCGAGAGCCGGACTCGTCTGGTACGGGGGACTGATCGGCGGCACGATCGGCGTGATCCTGATGATCAGGCGGCGCGGTGAGCGGATCCTGCCGGTGGGCGACGCGCTCGCGCCCGCCGTGGCGCTCGGATACGCGATCGGCCGCATAGGGTGCTTCCTGGTGGGCGACGATTACGGGCGCCCGACCGACAGCTGGGTCGGCGTCGCCTTCCCGGACGGCGCGCCGCCCAGCACGGCAGGCAATCTCCGCGAGGGATTCGGCGTTTCGATCCCCGACTCGATCCCCGACGCCGCGGTGCTCGAAGTGCATCCGACACAGCTTTATGAAGTCGGGCTGTCGCTGTTGATCTTCGCCGTGCTCTGGCGCCTGCGCGGCGAGCGGCCCGTGGGTCGGATCTTTGCCTTGTGGCTGGTGCTCGCCGGGCTCGAGCGCTTCGCCGTCGAGTTCTTCCGGGCGAAGGACGACCGTTTCTTCGGGGCGCTGACGCTCGCCCAGATGTTCAGCCTCGGCCTCGTGGGGCTCGGCATCTGGCTGATGAATCGCGGCGCCACGCAAGCCCCGGACGCACCGGCGCGCCCGTGAACCGACCGGCCGCGTTCGCGCTCTTCGCGTTGCTGGCGGCGGGGAGCGGGCATCAGCCGGCCGTCGCCCAAGAACCCGGCGAGGCGGAGGTCGTCGAGATCTCGTTCCACGGCAACCGGTCGATGCCCTCGAGCGCGCTGAACGAGGCGATTCTCACGGAAGCGACCACCTGCCGCGCGTTCCTGTTCTACTTTCCGCTGCCTCTGTGCCCGCTTACCGACGTGGGCTTCGCGCACCGCCGTCAGTACCTGGACGAGGACGAGCTGTCGCAGGATCGCCTGCGCCTCCTCCTCTACTACCGCCAGCGAGGCTATCGGCAGGCCCAGGTCGACCAGGAAGTGGAACGGGAGAACGGCAAGGCCCGGGTCCGGTTCAACATCGAGGAGCGCGATCCGACGATCATCCGTCGCTTCGAGCTCCGCGGCGCGGACGACCTCCTCACTCCCGAGCGTCAGCTCGAGCTGCTGGGGGTCGGCGAAGGCGATGCGCTCGACCTGGCGGCGTTCGCGCGAGGCGAGGGTCGACTGATCGAGGAGTTGCGGAATCGCGGGTACGTCAACGCCACGGTGCTGCGTGACTACTTCATTCCGCGCGACACGCACGACGCGGAGGTGAGCCTGCGCGTGGTGCCGGGCCCGATGGTGCGGATCGGCGACGTGCGGGTGGAGGGCTCGGGCGAGATCGGCGACCCGATCATCCACTCCGTGCTCGCCTTCGAGCCGGGCGACGTGTTCCGCGACCGGGAGATCATCGAGAGCCAGCGTCGCCTGTACAATCTCGAAGCCCTGCGCTACGCGAGCATCACGTCGGAACGGCGCACCGACACCGACACGCTGATCGACCTGAGCGTGCTCGTCGCTCCGGCGCCCCAGCGTACGGTCGACCTCGGTGTGGGCGTGGAGACCGACGAGTGTGCCCAGGTGCAGGCCGACTGGACGAACCGGAACTTCCTCGGCCGTGCCCGCGTGCTTCGCCTCACCACACGCCTGTCGAACCTGTTCGCCGGCGAGCTCGAGGGCAGCTTCCCCTGTACCGACGTGTCGGAGGAGCCGGTGTTCCAGGAGCTGAATTACCGGCTCGGCGCGTCCTTCGAACAGCCGGTGTTCGCCGGCGGTCGCAACTCCCTGCTGGCCGGCATCTACACCGAAGAGGAGACTGTCCCCGACCTGTTCGTGCGCAGCAGCACCGGGGGTGAACTCGCCTTCACCCACCGGTTCAGCTCTCGCATGGCGCTCACGGCGGCGGTCCGGCCGGAGTTGACGTCGTTCGGCGAGCAGTCGGCCGATATCTACTTCTGCGTGAACTTCGGCTTCTGCACGCCCGAGGACATCGGGGCGCTGTCGGAACAGCGCTGGCTGTCGCCGGTCGCGCTCCTGTGGGCGCTCGACCGGACCGACAACCGGCTGTCCTCGACGCGGGGGTACTACGTCAGCACCGAGGCGGAGTACGCCGGGGCGCTCACCGGTTCCGACTACCGCTATGTCCGCACCGCGATCGACGCGGCGGCGTTCAAGTCGCTGGACGACAAGCGGGTGCTCGCCGCGCACGTCCGGTTCGGCGTCATCGAGCCCGCCGAGAAACAGGCCTTCGGAACCACGGAAGGCTCGCCGGCCGTCGTGCATCCGCGCAAGCGCTTCTTCGCCGGAGGCGCCGAAAGCGTCCGCGGTTTCGGGGCGAACCTGCTCGGTCCCACCGTGCTCGTCGTCGACGCCGAGGACGATTGCCCGGGCCAGGACCTCGACAGCTGCGTCGACGGCCTTCCACCCGGGGCCTTCGCCGAGCGTCCGGCGGGCGGAAACGCCGTGGTCGAAGCGAGCCTCGAGCTGCGCAACGAGCTGGGAGGCCGCTGGAGCATCGTGGCCTTCGTCGATGCGGGACAGGTGTGGACGGGACTCGACGACCGGGCGGACCTGATCCTTACGCCCGGTATCGGGTTCCGCTTTCGCAGCCCGATCGGGCCGCTTCGAGTTGACTTCGGGTACGATCCGTCGTCTCCCTCCGACCGGCCGGTCGTCGCCCTTCAGGAGGGGGGCGACATCCAGGAGCTGAACCGGACGGTGCGGTTCGATCCGTACGGGTACGACGATCCGGGAACGGCGACCGAGTTCCTGCGGCGCGTGCAGCTGCAGTTCTCGATCGGCGAGGCGTTCTGACGTGATCTTTCCCGAGGACTTCGGCACCGAGCCGCCTCCCGCGCGCGGGAGGGCCCGCCGGGGGTTGAGCGTGGGCGCCCGGCTCCTTCTCGCCCTGGTGGGCCTCGCATCGCTGAGTCTCGCCGCCGGCTCCGTGCTGCTCACGCAGACCGTCGTGGGGCGCGAGGCCGTCGCGGCGTTCGTCGAGGGTGAGCTCGACGGGCTCGTGCAGGGAGACGTCGAGCTCGGACCGATTCTCGGCGGCAACCTGGTATCGCGCGTTCTGCTCGATCGCTTCGTGATCCGCGACGCGGAGGGCGAGGCCTTCGTCGAACTCGACAGCGTGCGAATGGACTACAATCTGCTCGGCCTGCTTGCAGAGAGGTACCGGTTTCGAAACGTCACTGTGCAGCGGGCGCGCCTTCGTCTGCTGCAGGACGCCGGTGGGACGTGGAACTACGACCGGATCTTCGCCGGTGACGAGGATGACGACGGTCCGGGCGGGGCGCGCGTGCTGCTCACCGATCTGGCCGTGCTCGACGGCATGCTCGAGGTTCGGACACCGTGGGCGGCGGCGCCCGGGCCCGACGAGCTGTGGCGGGTCGAGGCGACGGATGCGGGGACCTGGGAACGGGTGATCCGGCTCGATTCGCTGACCGGCCGGTTCCCGCTCGTGCGCATCGTCGATCCGCAACGGCCGATGCGGTTCGAAATCGAGGGCCTGGCGGCCCACGCGCGCGCCGTCCGGCAGGACCACCGGATCGTGCGGTTCGACGGGGCGGCGACCTTTCGCGATTCCGTCGAGGTCGACGTGACGCGACTCGAATCGGACCACAGCCACCTCGCCGGCCGTGGCTTCGTATGGTCCGCCGATCCGATCCAGTTCGATTTCCGTCTCGAGGCCGAGCCCGTCGGACTCGAAGACCTCCAGTTCCTCACGGTGCCGGTGCCCGACCGCGGCGGCGGGCCCGCTTCGCTGCGGCTGCGTACGCGCGAGGACGGTGTGATGGTCACCGAAGTCTCGGACGCCGACGTCACGATCGACGATTCTCACGTTCTCGGCGGCTTCGTCCTGCACCTGGAGCCGACACCGCGGTTCGCCGACTTCGATCTCGAGATCGCGGCGCTCCGCCTCGCGCTGGTCGACGAAGTTCTCGAGCGTGAGGCGCTGATCGACGGCGTACTGTCGGGTACGGCGACGGGCCGCGGACCGATCACGCTGCTCGACGTCGAGGCGGATCTCGTCGCGCGCGACCCGCCGGGGACGGCCGACCCCGCGGAACCGTCGGCCGTCACCCTCGACGGCGGCATCGCGCTCGTCGAGCCTCGCGTGATGCGCGATCTCGGGATCGGAATGCGGGAGTTCGAGCCCCGCTGGATGCGGATCGTCGGCATCGACCCCCGGTTCACGGGACGCGCGAACGGGACGGCGCGGCTGGGGGGTACGGCCGGCGGAAGGATCGAGTTCACGCTCGACACCGATCACGTCCTGGCCTCGGGCGAGGCGTCCACCGTGACCGGACGGGGCACGATGGACCTGTCGACGCCCGGACGCTCGATGCTCGACGTGGAGTTCGACTTCGACCCGCTTGCCGTGCGGGCACTGGCGCCGTGGGCGCCCGACCTCGAGCTCGAAGACGTTTTGCGAGCGAGCGTGCGCGGGCCGATGTCGGCCCGCGGGCGCTTCGACGAGTTGCGGGTCGCGGCCGACTTTCAGACGCCACGGGGCCAGGTGACCTTCGATGGGATGTTCGACCTCGAGGCGGAGGAGAAGACGTACGACGCGGAGCTCCTCGCGCGGGACATTCAGCTCGACCAGTGGTTCGAAGGCGGGCCGGAGACGCAGCTCGCCGTGGAGGGCCGCGTCGTGGGCGTCGGCACCGATCCCGGCAGCCTGCGCGCGCGCTTCGACCTGGTGGTCCTGCCGTCGCGCGTCGAGGGCGCGCGGGTCGACAGCAGCATCGTGCGCTTCACCCTGTCGGAGGGACTGGCTGTGGCCGACACGTTCGCCCTGCGCACCGAGGCGGGCAACGTGGACGGTCGCGGTTCGTTCGGACTGACGGCGGATCGAAGCGGTTCGCTGATCCTCGACGTCGCGATTCCCTATCTGGCCCGCTGGAACGACTGGATCGTGCCGGAGCGCAATCCGGTGCGCGAGCCGGACGACGTGACGGATCTGTTCGCGCAGTTCGGCGCGGACGCCGCTCCGTCGGACACGGCCCCCCCGGCCCGGACGCCGGAGGCGCTGCCGGACACGCTTGCGGGAAGCGCGACGGCGCTCGGCGTCGTGTACGGAAACGTCGACCGATTCTCGCTGGGTGGTCGGGCGCACCTACGGCAGTTCGAGTACGGCGGACACTCCGCCGATTCCCTGCACCTGACGGTCGACGTTCCCGATCCGCTGTCGTTCGACACCGTCACGGTTCGCGCCGCGGCCACCGATCTGGTCGTGTTCGGCCGGGACTTCGACGCGCTCGATCTTCGCTGGGAGCGGCGAGATTCCCTGCACAGCAGCCTGGCCCTCGGCGTTCGGCGCGACACGACCGTGTCGCTCGATGCGAACGCCGAGATCGAGTGGTCGGATGCCGTGCAGCGGGTGCGGCTCGACCGGCTCGATCTGCAGTTCGGGTCCCGCCGCCTCGCGCTTCGCGATACCGTCCGTATCGGAAGCGATTCGGCGGGCTTCGTAGCCGAGGAGTTCGCCCTCGTGTCGTCGGACGGAGCGTCCATCGATTTCGGGGGGATCGTGCCGGACGCGGGGGAAGCCCACTTCGACGTCGCCGTGCGGGGCGTGCGTCTGGAGAACCTGCTCGAGCTGGTCGGCAACCCGCACGACATCGCTGGCGGCCTGACGTTCGGCATGACGATTCGGGGCACCGCCGCCGAGCCGACGTGGGAGGGCCACCTCGACATCGCCGATCCCTCGGTCGCCGGCCTCGGTTACGACGCGCTGACGGCCGACCTGGGCTATGCCGGCGAGCGCTTGACGATCGGGGCCGCGATCAACGCATCGGGTCTCGAGCTCGGCCGCGTCGACGGTTATGTGCGCGCCGACCTCGCCCTGCGCGACGTCGAGCGGAGACTGCTCGACGACGCCCTGAACCTCGACATCGTGGTCGACAGCATGCCGCTCGACGCTCTCGAGATCGGGATCGAGGCGATTCGTGACGTGTCGGGGTATGCGCGCGGCCGGATCCTGGTGACCGGGGAGCCGTCGGCGCTGCGCTTCGAGGGCGACACGCAGCTTCACCGGGCGGCGATGTTCGTGCCACGGCTCGGCGTGCGCCTCGTGGGCATCGAGGGCAGGCTGGTGTACGCGGGCTCGCAAGCCCGGATCGACACGCTGAGCATTCGTTCGTCGGCGGGCGGCAGCGCCGATGTCGGGGGAACGCTCGAGCTCGCGGATCTCAGCGACGTCGGTTTCAACCTCGAGTTCTCGGCCTCCGGTTTCCGGGGCATCGATCGGCGAATGGCGAACGTCCGGGTGGACGGGAGCGGCGAGCTGACGGGCCGGTTTCGCGAGCCCGAGCTGACCGGACGATTCCGGCTTTCCGAGGGCGACATCCGGGCCGATCGGTTCATGCGGCAGCAGCAGGCGGTCGACCTGTCCGACCCGGCCATCTACAACCTGATCGACACGACGGTGGTCATGGAGCAGCGGTTGTTCGCGACGGCGCGCAACCCGTTCACCGAGAACCTCCGGATGGATGCCGAGATCGTGGTCGGGCCCGATCTGTGGCTCCGCTCGGATGCCATCGAGGTCGAGCTGGCGGGAACGCTCGACGTGGCCATGACGCAACCGAGTGGCGAGATGGTGGCGTTCGGCACAGTGCGGCTGCCACGCGGCTCGTTCCGCTACAGCATGGGTCAGAGCACCGACATCACCAGCATCCTGTCGCGCCAGCTCCAGGTGAGTCGGGGGACGATCACCTTCGTGGGCTCGCCCGGCATGGACCCGAATCTCGACGTCGAGGCGGTGTTCCGCACCCGTTCCGAGATCGGGCCCGTCGAGATCACGGTCCACGTCGGCGGAACCGCGCTGAACCCGAGGATGACGACGAGCAGCAGCCCACCACTGCCCAACTCCGAACGGATCTGCTACCTGTTGTTCGCGAGCCCGTGCCTCGGCGCCGGTGCCGCCGGCAGCGACGTGGCGGCTTCGGTCCTGCGCGAGGGGCTCATCGGCCAGGTCGGCAGCCAGTTCTCCCAGGTGCTGGTGAGCGGAGTGGGGCTGATCGATTACCTCGACATCCGATCGACGGGTGGGGGAAACGGCCTCGGCGGGACGTCCACGGGGGGACTGCTGTACGGGACGGAGGTCGAGATCGGGCGCTACCTGACGTCGGACCTCTTCCTGTCGGCCACACAGCCCCTCGGGGGCCTGCTGCCCGGGGCGGCCGTCGAATGGACGTTTCTTCCCGATTATCGCCTCGAGTTCAGCACCGAGGACCGGGCGCGGCGCTACTCCGCCTTCGGCACGAGCCTCAACGCGTTCAGCAACCGGACGTGGCGGATGATGCTGTTCCGGCAGTGGAACTGGTGATCTTCGCGCCGCGGACCGGCATGCGTGACCCGCACGCCTCGAGCCCGTATCTTACGGGTTCGCGTCGAGTCACACGGGAGGTCCGATGAACTACGCAAAAACGTTCGGATTGATGGCCTTGCTGACGGCCCTGTTCGTCGCCGTCGCCGGCCTGCTGGGCGGGCGCTCGATGATGCTCCCGGCCTTCGGGGTCGCGGCCCTGCTCAACTTCGGCAGCTACTGGTTCAGCGACCGCATCGTGCTGAAGATGTACCGGGCCCGCCCGCTCGCGCGGGAGGACGCCCCGCGCCTGTATGAGATGGTCGATCGGCTGCGGCGCAGGGCCGATCTGCCTATGCCGACACTCGCGCTGGCCCCGTCGGAGCAGCCGAACGCCTTCGCCACGGGGCGCAGCCCCGAGAAGGCCGTCGTCTGTGTGACCGAGGGCATCCTCAAGATTCTCGACGAGCCCGAGCTCGAGGGGGTGATCGCTCACGAGCTCGCGCACATCAAGAATCGCGACATGCTGATCGGCACGATCGCCGCCACGCTGGGGGCCGCGATCGTCTTCCTGGCGCGCTTCGGGTTCCTGTTCGGAGGAAACCGCGATCGCGGCGGTGTGATCGGCATGGTCTTGATGCTCGTGCTGGCCCCGCTCGCCGCCGTGCTCGTGCAGATGGCGATCAGCCGGGCCGGGGAGTTCCGGGCCGACCGGGTCGGCGCCGACATCTCGGGCAATCCACGTGGCCTTGCGACGGCGCTGCAGCGGCTCGAAGCCGGCGCGCGACGCATCCCGATGGAGGTGAATCCGGCCGCGTCGCACCTGTGCATCGTGAATCCGCTGGCGGGCGGGGGATTCGCAAAGCTGTTCAGCACGCACCCGCCGACCGGTGAGCGTGTCGAACGACTCGAGGAGATGGCGCGCACGGGTGTCTGATCTTCCGATCATCCCCAACTCCGAGCGCTTTCTCGTGCTTCTCAACCCGAAGGCGGCGGGCGTGCAGCCGGCGCAGCTCCGCCGCCGGATCGCCGGGACGATGGCGATGCACGGCGTGGCGTTCGACATCGTCGAGACCCAGACCGAGCCGGAGGCGCTCGGCGTCGTCAACCGGGCCGTCGAGCTCGGCTACCGCGCTGTGGTGGCGGCCGGCGGCGACGGCACGATCGCCCTCGCGCTGCGCGGCGTGGCGGGGAGCGGTACGCCGGTCGCGATCCTGCCGTTCGGAACGGGCAATCAGCTCGCGCTCAACTTCGGGATTCCCGACTCGCTGGAGGACGCGATTCGCGTTGCCGTCGAGGGCCGACCCGAGGAGATCGATCTCGGCAAGATCGGCAGCGACTACTTCGCGCTCGTCGCCGGTGCCGGTCTCGACGCCGACGTCATGGCCGGCGCCACGACGGAGCTCAAGCACCGGATCGGCGTGCTGGCCTACTTCTACTCGGGTCTCAAGCAGGCGATCGCGGGCAAGAGCGCGAAGTACCGGATCGTCGCCGACGGCGAGGTCATCGAGGTTCAGGCGGCCATGGTGTTGCTGGCCAATGCCGGGCTGATCGGCGCGGGTTCGCTTCCCGTCGAAGTGCAGATCGCGCCGCGCTCCGATTTCCAGGACGGCCTGCTCGACGTGGGCGTGTTCGCGCCGCGCCACCTGCCCGACATGGCGGGCATGCTGTGGCGAATGGCGACGAAGAAGTATGCGGGTGACGAGCGAATGTTCTTTCTGCAGGCGAAGTCGGTCCGCATCGAGTCGGACCCGGCCGTCGCCGTGCAGGTCGACGGAGAGGTGCGTGGCATGACGCCGATCGAGGCAGAGATTCAGCCGCTCGCGGGCCGCATCCTGGTGCCGAGATGAGTGGTCGGGGCGCGTTCGACGCCGGGGTGCTCGAGGCGATCGCAGATTCGGTGGGCACGCCGACGTACGTCTACTCCGGGCCGTTGCTCGACGAGGCGGCGGGGCGCTGGATCCGGGCCGCCGGCGATCCCCGTCGCGTGTACTTCGCGGCCAAGGCGAACACCAACCTCGGCGTGCTCGGCCGGCTGGAGCGAACCGGCATCGGCATCGAGGTGGCGACGCCCGGCGAACGCGCCCGGGCCGAGGAGTCCGGCTTCCCGCCCGGACGGATCCTGGTGGGGGGCGTGCCGAAGGCGTCGGGCGACGTGCGCGACGCCGTCGGACTCGGGCTCGCCCTCGTCGTGCTGCAGGCCGACCACGAGGTCGAGGCGGCCGTGGAAGCGGCGCGCCCCGATCGTCCGACACGGGTCGGCGTGCGGGTGCGGCCGGGTATCGTGGCCGGCGCGCACCCGTCGCTCGAAACCGGCCGCATCGATGCGAAGTTCGGCTACGGTTCCGACGAGGTTCCCGGCGTGTGGGCACGCCTGGCGGCGACCGACGGCCTCGAGCCCGAGGTGCTGGCCGTGCACCTGGGATCGGGCATCGAGGGCCTCGATCCGTGGGCGCGCGCTCTCGACGTGCTGCTCGAGCTGGTCGAGACGCTGGGCGCGACGGACGCGCCGGTGCGCGAGCTCGACCTCGGCGGTGGGCTGGGCGTCGATTACGCCTCGGACGCCTCTCCCGCTCCCGCCGAGCTGGTGCGCCGGGTGGACGAGCGCCTCGAGGGCACCGGACTCGCCTCGCGATTCGAGCCGGGTCGATCGATCACGGCCCGCTCGGGCGTCCTGCTCACGCGGGTGCTGTATCGACGCGAGCGCGGCGGAGCGCCCGCCGTCGTGTGCGACGCCGGCTTCACCGACTTCGGTCGCTACGCGCTGTATGGGGCCCAGCATCGCATCGAGCCGGTGCGCGGGGCCGCCGGCTCGGGCGCTCCGACGGTCGACGTGCTCGGTCCCACCTGCGAGTCGGGCGACGTGCTCGGCACCGGGCGCGCGCTGCACGACGTGAGCCCCGGCGACCTGCTGATCGTGCGCGACGTGGGCGCCTACGGATTCGTCATGGCCTCGAACTACAACTCGCGGCCGCGGCCCGCCGAGGTCCTGCTCGATCCGGCATTCGATCCGGCCGGCTTCAGAGTGATCCGCGAACGTGAAACCCTGCCCGACCTGTGGCGGGGCGAGGCGACGGCATGAGCGGCGGCGGAACGAACGACGCCGACGCCCTCGTCGTCCGCGGGGCGCGCGAGCACAACCTGCGCGACATCGACGTGTCGATCCCGCGGGAGGCGCTCACCGTGATCACCGGCCTGTCGGGCAGCGGCAAGTCGTCCCTCGCCTTCGACACGATCTACGCCGAGGGCCAGCGGCGCTACGTCGAGTCGCTATCCGCCTACGCCCGCCAGTTCCTCGGAGTGATGGAGAAGCCCGACGTCGACCAGATCGAAGGGCTGTCCCCGGCGATCGCGATCGAGCAGCGCGGTGCGGCCCGGAATCCGCGCAGCACGGTCGGGACCGTGACCGAGGTGTACGACTACCTCCGCCTGCTGTGGGCCCGCGCCGGAACGCCGCACTGTCCGAACTGCGGCCAGGCCGTGCGCCGCGGCTCGCCCACCCAGATCGCCGACCAGGTGGCCGCCTGGCCCGAAGGCGAGCGCATCGAGATCCTCGCCCCGCTCGTGCGCGGCCGGAAGGGCGAGTTCAAGGACCTGTTCGCCGACAGCCTGCAGGCCGGCTTCGTCCGCGCCCGGGTTGACGGCGAACTCCTCGACCTGAGTGATCCGCCCGCCCTGAACAAGCGCGCCAACCACGACATCTCCGTCGTCATCGATCGTCTCGTGCTGCGGCCCGACGGCCGGCAGCGGATCGCCGAGTCGGTCGAGACCGCGCTACGGATGGCCGGCGGCACCGTCGAGGTCGCCCGTCGTCCGCCCGCGGACGGAAACGGCGCCGAGACCGGATCGGCGGCGGAGACGCGGATGTTCAGCGAGCACTACGCCTGTCCGTCGTGCGGGCTGAGCATCCCCGAGCTCGAGCCCCGGCAGTTCAGCTTCAATTCTCCCTACGGGGCCTGCGAGGCCTGCGACGGACTCGGCGTTCGGCTGGAGCCGAACCTCGATCTCGCCCTCGGGGACGGGCGCATCTCGATTCTCGAGGGCGTCCTGCTGGCCTGGGGCGTGCCGACAGGCAAGCTGAAGAAGAAGATTCTGCCGGGGGTCGCCGCCAAACACGAGTTCGAGCTGAATCAGCCGTGGAGCGAGCTGAACGAGGCGCAGCGCGCCGCCGTGCTCCACGGCGACCCGGCGCTCGGCTGGGAGGGCTACGTCGAGCACGTTCGCGACACCTACCACACCACGGACAGCGACTCGGTGCGCCGCTCGTTGCAGGACTACATGGTGGCCCGTCCGTGTCCCGACTGCGGCGGCGGCCGGCTGCGCGCCGAGAGTCGGGCCGTCACGGTGGCCGGCGAGCGGATCACCGACGTGGTCGAGTGGCCGATCGACGAGGCGTGGGAATTCGTCCGCCGCACGGCCGCCGACGTCGAGGGCGCCGGCCTCGACCCCGAGATCGCCGGGCCGATTCTCAGAGAGGTGCAGGACCGCCTGCGCTTTCTCGTGGAGGTCGGCCTCGGCTACCTGACGCTCGGGCGCTCGGCCGACACGCTGGCCGGTGGCGAGGCACAGCGCATCCGGCTGGCGACGCAGATCGGCAGCCGCCTGGTAGGCGTGCTCTACGTGCTCGACGAGCCGAGCATCGGCCTCCACCCGCGCGACAATCAGCGCCTGCTCGGTACCCTCGAATCCCTGCGCGACCTTGGCAATACGGTGCTGGTTGTCGAACACGACCAGGACACGATCCGCGCCGCCGATCACCTGGTCGACATGGGGCCCGGAGCCGGGCGCCACGGAGGGCGGATCATCGTCTCCGGCACGCTCGACGACCTGCTGGCCAGCGAGGAATCGCTGACCGGCGCCTATCTGCGCGGCGATCGCGAGATCCCGATACCCGACGAGCGGCGGTCCGCGGACGATGCGCGACGGCTCGTCGTGCGCGGCGCCCGCGCCCACAACCTGAAGGACATCGACGTCGGCTTCCCGCTCGGCACCTTCATCGCGATCACCGGCGTGTCGGGCTCTGGCAAGTCGACGCTGGTCGAGGACGTGCTGTGGCGCGGGCTGGCGCGCGACCTGCATCGGGCGAAGACGCCTCCGGGCGAGCACGACGCGATCGAGGGTATCGAGCTGGTCGACAAGGTGATCGACGTCGACCAGAGCCCGATTGGCCGTACGCCGCGCTCGAACCCCGCCACGTACACGGGCGTATTCGACCCCATCCGGCAGCTCTATGCGCGGTTGCCCGAGTCGCGGGTACGCGGCTACGAGCCGGGCCGGTTCAGCTTCAACGTGAAGGGCGGACGGTGCGAATCCTGCCGCGGCGACGGCCTCGTGAAGATCGAGATGCACTTCCTGCCCGACGTCTACGTGCCATGCGACGTGTGCCGCGGGAAGCGCTACAACCGCGAGACGCTCGAGATCCTCTACAAAGGGCGCTCGATCGCCGACGTCCTCGCCATGACCGTCGAGGAGGCGCGCGAGTTCTTCGATCCGATCCCGCGCGTCGCCTCGCGCCTGCAGACGCTGGCCGACGTGGGCCTCGGCTACATCACGCTCGGCCAGTCGTCGACGACCCTTTCGGGCGGCGAGGCGCAGCGCGTCAAGCTCGCTACCGAGCTGTCGAAGCGGCAGACCGGAAGCACCGTGTACATTCTCGACGAGCCGACCACCGGGCTCCACTTCGAGGACATCCGCATCCTGCTCGACGTGCTGCACCGGCTGGTCGAACTCGGCAACACCGTGATCGTCATCGAGCACCACCTCGATGTCGTGAAGACGGCGGACTACGTGATCGATCTCGGCCCCGAGGGGGGCGCCGGGGGTGGCGAGGTCGTGGCCACGGGGACGCCGGAGGACATCGCCGCCGCCGAGGGCAGCCACACGGGCCGGTTTCTCGAGGCGCTGCTCACCGCGCCCGTCGGCGCGTAGAGCCCACGTGGCGCCCGACTTGGAACACGGAGCGATTCAGGTTACCGTACGGTCCGGCGCCGGACGTACCGCCGGTGCGGCCGACGCTGCCGGGGCGGCCGGCCCCGAAACTATCCGGGGCGCCGCCGCGTAGAGAACCCCGGCGGAAGCGAACACAACCACGGAGACAGCGACTACCGATGCCCGGCTGGATCCTCATCGTGCTGGTGATCGTGTTCGTACTGTCGCCGCTCGCGCACTCGATCGCCAACGCCATCGAGTCGCGGGCATCGCGTCCGCCGCTGGAATCGGACGACGAGGCTGCACGCCGCCTCGAGCAGCTCGAGGAGCGCTTGCTGCTCCTGGGCGACGAGGTGCAAGAACTGGCGGAGAAGCACGAGTTTCTGACGCGGCTGCTGGAGGCGGCCCCGGATACCGCGCGCACCGCCGAACCCGAGGATGAAATCGGATGATCAGTCGAGAAGACTTCGAGAGTTTCATGATCCGCATGGAGCTGGATTTCGAGGAGATCGGCGAGAGCCTGTGGATCGTGGATCCCGATCGCAGCGGTCGCTCGTCGATCGTGCTGAGCTACTCGCCGCCACTCGTGATCCTCCGGTCCGCCGTGCTTCCGGAGCCCGACAACGACGCCGACCGACTGGCGGTATACAAGCGTCTTCTCGAGCTGAACGCGAGCGACCTGGTTCACGGCGCTTACGGCCTCGAGGACGGCGAGATCGTGCTCAGCGACGCCCTGGAACTCGAAAACCTGGACTTCACGGAGTTCCAGGCGTCACTCGAGAGCCTGTCGCTCGCCCTCTCATCGCACAAAGACCAACTCACACCGGGCTGATTCACATGGGACTGTTCGATAGGCTCTCCCGGCTTCTGCGATCGAATATCAACGATCTGATCGCCAAGGCCGAGAACCCCGAGAAGATGCTCGTGCAGGTCATCGAGGACATGCGCAAGCAGCTCGCCCAGGCCAAGCAGGAAGTGGCCGTGGCGATCGCCGACGAGCGCAAACTGCGTATGCAGGTCGAAGACGAGCGCAAGCAGGCGAGAGAATGGGAACGCCGGGCGCGCCTCGCGGTGCGCGAGGGCCGCGACGACCTGGCGAAGCAGGCGCTGATCCGCGGGCAGGAGCACGCGAGCAACGCGGGCGAGTTGGAAGAGCAATGGGTCAAGCACCGCGAGGAGACCGAGCGGCTCAAGGACTCGTTGCGCCAGCTCAATGCGAAGATCGAGGAGGCGAAGCGCAAGAAGAACCTCCTGATCGCCAAGCAGAAGCGCGCCCAGGCCCAGCGGCGAATCCACGACACGATGGCCGGGCTACAGGACAAGAGCGCGTTCCGGGCGTTCGACCAGATGGTCGAGAAGATCGAGGAGACCGAGCGCCATGCGATCGCGGCCGCCGAGGTCACCGAGGAGCTCGAGGGCGACGACCTGAGCCGCGAGTTCGTGATGCTCGAGTCCGACAGCGACGCCGACGTCGAAGACCGCCTGCTCGCCCTGAAGCGCGACATGGGCCTGCTCGGGCCCGCCGAGGCCGACGAGCCGAAGGCGCTCGAGGGCAACTCGGGCCTCAAGGTCGTCGACGCCGATATCGAGGCGATCGAGGAGGACCTGAGCGCCGACGATGCGACGGCCGACGAGATGGGCGCGGAGGACGAGGAAGCCGACTCGGCCTGAGCCGGAAGTTCGCTCAGCCGTTCGCCGCCGTCGACCCGAGTGGCATCAGCCCCAGAAAGGCGGTCCGAACCCCGGGGCCGCCGGCCACGTAGCCGCCCGTCGGCAGCGACGCGACGGGCGAGCCGGCCCCCTCGGCCTCGAGCCCCGGCACGGCCAGCGGCTCGAACCAGCCGCCTGCTTCCTGCACGATCAGCGCCCCCGCCGCCACGTCCCACGGCATGAGGTGGAACTCGAAGAACGCGTCGAGCCGCCCGCACGCCACGTCGCACAGGTCGAGCGCCGCCGAGCCAGCCCGCCGGATCCCCGATGTCGTCCTCAGCACGGTGCTGAACGTCTCGAGGTAGGCCGGCAGGGTCTCAAGTCGTTTGAACGGGAACCCGGTGCCGACGAGCGCGAGGCGGAGCTCCTCCAGCGCCGACACCCGGATCGGTCCCCCGTCGAGCCGGGCGCCCCCGCCCCGTGTGGCCTCGAAGCACTCGCCCGTCGCGGAGTTCAACACGACGGCGGCCGCCAGGCCAGCTTCGTCCTCCGCCGCGATCGACACGGCGTACTCCGGGTAGCCGTGCAGCCAGTTCGTCGTGCCGTCCAGCGGGTCGATGATCCAGCGGACGGGGGCGGAGGAGGAGGCGGCTTCCAGTGCCGCTTCCGGTGCGAGGTCCGATGCTGCGTCTGGCGCGTCGCCCGCGCTCTCCTCCGCGAGGATCCGGTGCTCCGGGAAGGTGTCGAGCAGGATGCCGACGATTGTCCGCTCCGCCTCGAGGTCGACCTCCGTGACGAAGTCGGAGCGGCCCTTCTCCTGCCAGCGCGTGGGATCGACCCGTCCGGCCGCTGCGCGGTGGACATCCGCTGCGGCTTCGGCCGCCCGCCGGGCGGCCGCCAGAAGGTCAGAGAGGTCGGACATGATGTTCACCCGTGCGTGAAAGACGTGCGGTACGATCGTTCGGCGCGCTCGCTTGCCAAACTTCGCGCGAGCGAAGGGGAAGGTATGCGGCTACCCCCGGGGGAGACATGTCGCGCCGGCCGGCGTCTCCGCGGAGACGCCGCCTGTCCCCCGTCGCCTACCCCGAGCATCACCCGCCCGCGACCGGAACGTGGCCGCCCCCGCTACCGGAGGGTGAACAGGGCCCAGTCGAGGTCGAGCCGGTCGCCCTCCCACTCGGGGGTGGCGGTCCAGGGGTCGATGGGGATGCCGAGCGCGTCGTGCCGGCCCGCGAGCGCCGCGGCCGGATTCTTGATGGACCGTTGATGCCACGATGACGCGCTCCAGGCATCGGCCGCTGAGCGCCGCCGGACGCCGCTGAGCCACGCCCCGGGTCTCGGCCGCCGGGCGCCGCCACAACGGCCACACCGCCGGACGCCGCCGGGCCACGCCGCCGCGCGGCGCCAGTCCCCCAGTTCCGCCGATCGCGCCCCGCCACCCCGCCGTCCGCTGCCGTCCGTTGTTGCCCGTCTCCCGGGTCGCGACTACCTTCAAGCGGCCTGCCGCGAAGCCTGGATCCGGTGTCGAACAGCCGGCCCCGACCACCGCAAACCGACCGTGATGACCCAGCGTAAACCCCGAATTCTGAGCGGCATCCAGCCTTCCGGCGAGCTGCATCTCGGCAACTACCTGGGTGCCGTGCAGAACTGGGTACGGCTGATCGACGAATACGATTGCTTTTACTGCATCGTCGATCTGCATGCCGTAACGATCCCTTACGAGCCGACGGAGATGACGGGGCGTGTGTTCGACCTCGCCGTGGGGTTGCTGGCGAGCGGGCTCGATCCGGAGCGCTGCACCCTGTTCGTGCAGTCCGACGTGCCCCAGCACGCCGAGCTCCAGTGGCTGCTCAGCGCCGTGACGCCGCTCGGCGAGCTCCACCGGATGACGCAGTTCAAGGACAAGTCCGACCAGTTCGGGGCCGTGAACGCGGGGTTGCTGACCTACCCGATCCTCCAGGCGGCGGACATTCTGCTGTATCGGGCGGCGCACGTGCCGGTGGGGGCCGATCAGCAGCAGCATCTCGAGCTGACGCGCGAGGTTGCGCGGCGCTGGAACAGCCGGTTCGGCGAGTACTTTCCCGAGCCGAAGCCCCTGCTCACGGTCGGGGCCCGGATTCTCGGCCTCGACGGGGTGGCGAAGATGTCGAAGTCGAAGGGGAACGCGATCCCGCTCCTGGCCGAGCCCGACGAGTTGCGCGCCACCGTCCGGACGGCGGTCACCGACCCCGCTCGCGTGCGCAAGGACGACCCGGGCAACCCTCACGTGTGCAACGTGTTCGACCTGCACGGGCACGTGACGCCGATCGAAGAGCGCCAGGACATCGAGATCCTCTGCCAGACGGCCGGGATCGGCTGCGTGGAGTGCAAGGGGCGCCTCGCCGAGAACCTGGCCGACTACCTGGCGCCGATTCGCGAACGGGCGGACGAGTTGCGGGCCGATCCCGAGCGCGTGTGGACGATTCTCGCGGACGGTGCGGCGACGGCGCGCCGCGTCGCCGGCGAGACGATGTCGGAAGTCCGGGCCCGCATGGGCCTCGGGCGTCCCTCCTGAGCGAGGTCGGTCCGATGGCACACCGCCGGCTCGTCGTATGGATTCATTCCAGCCGCTACCCGACCTGGTCGATCCCGGCCGACACCCTCCGCCGCCTGGGCGACATCGCCGGTCCGAACTGGGACGTCGAGTCGGTGGAGGTCGACGCCGACGCCGCCGGTGACGGAGCGACCGAGGTGCCATCTGAGGTGCTGGCAGCCGTCGAGGGGGCCGAGATTTACTTCGGGTTCGGGGTGCCGGCCGACGTCGTGCGCCACGGAGCCGAGCTGCAGTGGGTGCATTCGGCGGCTGCGGGGGTTCGCTCGACGCTGGCGGGGCTCGGCCGGGACGATCTCCTGTTCACGAACTCTGCGGGCATCTACGGGCCGCCGCTGGCCGAATGGGCGATCGGGGCGATGCTGTACTTCGCCCGCGGGTTCGACATCGTGAATCGGAGCAACGACCCGTGGCCCTACGACGCCCTGGCGGCGCACGGGCATCCGCTCCGCGAGCTCGGCGGCAGCAACCTGACGATCGTCGGATACGGCGGGATCGGCGCCGAGATCGGCCGCAGGGCGCACGCGCTCGGCATGCGTGTCACGGCCGTGCGCGCCCGGCCCGACCGGCCGGGGAGCGACGAGGTCGACCGGGTGTTCGGTCCCGACGGCCTCGCCGACGCCGTGGCCGATGCGCACTATGTCGTACTGTCGCTGCCCGAGACGTCGGAGACCGAATCGCTGGTCGACCGCCGGATGCTGGCCGGCCTGCGCGAGGATTGCGTGCTGCTCAACCTGGCGCGCGGCAGCCTGGTGGACGAAGCGGCACTCGTCGACGCCCTGAAGCGCGGGACGCTGCGAGGGGCGGCCCTGGATGTGTTCGCGACCGAGCCCTTGCGCGCCGACAGTCCGCTGCTCGAGCTGCCGAACCTGCTCGCCACGCCGCACGCCGGTTCGGTGTCTCCGCGCTTCTGGGAGCGACAGTCGGACCTGATGGCCGACAACCTCGGGCGATACCTTCGAGGGGAAGAGCTGGTCAACCTCGTTGACCGAAAGCGGGGCTACTGAACGTGAAAGGCGCGACATGCCGGAGTTGAAGTTCCAGGGCGTCTACCTGCCCGTCACCACGCCGTTCGGATCCGACGGAGAGCTCGATCTGACCGCCCTGTCGGCCAACCTGCGGCGCTGGTCCGCGCATCCGATCGCCGGCGTGCTGGTCGGCGGATCGACCGGCGAGGCCGTGCTTCTCGAACCGGCCGAAACGCTCGCGGCACTCCGCGCGGCGCGTGAGGCGCTGCCCGAAGGCCGCGTGCTCATCGCCGGCACGGGGCGCCAGTCGACGCGGGCCACGATCCGCGCGTCGAAGGAAGCCGCCGACGTGGGCGCCGACGCCGTACTCGTGCATCCGCCCTACTACTATCGGGCGCAGATGACGCCCGAGGCGCTGCGGCTGCACTTCTGGGAAGTGGCCGACGCCTCGCCGGTTCCGGTTCTTCTCTACCACGTACCGAAGTTCGTACCCGTCGACCTCGCGCCCGACCTGGTCGGCGAGCTGATTCGCCACGGAAATGTCGTCGGTATCAAGGATTCGTCGGGCGACGTGCAGAATCTCGGGGCCCTGTGCGAGGTGTGCGGCGAGGAGGCGAGCGTACTCGTGGGGGCCGGAACGCACCTTTACTCCGGCCTCGAGATCGGTGCGCGCGGCGGCATCGTGGCCGTGGGACTGCTGGCCCCCGAGGCGGCGACGGCGCTGCATGCGGCGTTCACGGCCGGTAGGGCCGTCGAAGCGGGGCGGCTCCAGGAGCGGATCGGCCCGCTGCATCGGGCCGTGGTCGCCGGAACGGGCGTACCGGGGGTCAAGGCGGCGCTCGATCTGCTCGGATTCCACGGCGGGCCGCCCCGCCCGCCGCTCCTGCGGCCCGACGAGACCGCTCGCACGGCGATTCGCGAGGCGCTGGAGTCCGCCGGGGTGCTCGAACCGGCCGAAGCGAGGAGCTGACCATGTTCGACGAATCGGCCCGGTGTGTAGTCCTCGTCGGCGCCCAGTGGGGTGACGAGGGGAAGGGAAAGATCACCGACGTGCTGGCCGAGCAGGCCGATATCGTCGCGCGCTACCAGGGCGGCGCGAACGCGGGCCACACGGTGCAGACGGGCGGCGAGGAGTTCATCCTCCACCTCATTCCATCGGGTGCCCTCTATCCGTCCGTCCGCTGCCTGCTCGGCAACGGCGTGGTGGTCGATCCGTGGACGCTGAGCGAGGAAATCGAAGCGCTCGAGGGGCGGGGCATCGAGATCACCGGTCGGCTCGGGATCTCGTGGCGCACCCACCTCGTGCTTCCCTACCATCGCCTGCTCGACGGCGCGCGGGAGGCCCGGCGGGCGGGCGGCGAGATCGGCACGACCCGCCGCGGCATCGGTCCGGCCTACCGGGACAAGGTCGCGCGCACGGGAATCCGGGTGTGCGACCTGGTCGACCTCGTGGCCGTGCGGACGGTGGTCGAGCAGCGGTGCGAGGACGCCAACGAGCGTCTCGAGGCCTACGGGGCCGCCGAGCGCGCGAACCCGACCGAGACCATGGATCGCCTCGAGGCCGTCGCCGCCGGTCTGCTGACCATGGCGACCGACACGGGGGAGGAAATCCGCGCGAAGCTCGACGAGGGCGGCCGCGTCCTGCTCGAGGGCGCGCAGGGTTCGCTCCTCGACGTCGACCATGGCACCTATCCGTACGTGACGTCGTCCAATACGACGGCGGGTGGCGCGGCCGTGGGCGTCGGCATCGGCCCGACCCTGATCGACGAAGTCCTGGGCGTGGTCAAGGCGTACACGACGCGGGTCGGAAACGGGCCGCTGCCCACCGAGCTCGAGGGGAGCGCAGCCGAGCACCTGCGAACCCTCGGCGGCGAGTTCGGGGCGACGACCGGCCGGCCGCGGCGGCCCGGCTGGTTCGACGGCGTGGTCGTGCGGCACGCCGCCGCCGTGAACGGTCTCACGGCGCTGGCTGTCACGAAGCTCGACGTGCTCGACACGTTCGAAGAAATCGAGCTCGGCGTGGGCTACGAACTCGATGGAGTCAGCCGACCCACGCTGCCCGCGCGAACCGAAGACCTCGAGCGTGTCCGGCCCGTGTACGAGACCGTGGCCGGCTGGATGGCCTCGACCGAGGACTGCCGTACCTGGGACGCCCTTCCCGAGGCGGCCCGATCCTACCTGAAACGCGTCCAGGCGGTATCCGGCGTGCCGATCCGCTATGTCAGCGTCGGATCGACCCGCAGCCAGATCGTTCCCGTGGCGCCGGGAAGCGTTGCCTGAAGCGGTTCTCCGCTCTATAATAAACGGCTCTTTGGCCGGCCCGTCGCGTACGACGGAACCGGAAGACGCGAATTGCCCGCGGGCATCGCGTCTTTTGTTTGATGGAGCCCGTGATGTTTGAACAGCTGGGTGACAGACTCGACGGCGTATTCGGCCGGCTGAAAAGCCGCGGCGTCATCACTGCGCCCATGCTGCGCGAGGGCCTGCGCGAGGTGCGCCGGGCCCTGCTGGAAGCCGACGTGAACTTCCAGGTGGCGAAGGACTTCCTCGGCCGGGTCGAGGAGCGGGCGATTGGCGAAGAGGCGCTGAAGTCGATTCGCCCGGGCGATCAGATCGTCAAGATCGTGCACGACGAGCTGGTCGAGGTGCTGGGTGGAGCGGGGGGCGCGGAGCTCGCGTCGGCCGCTGTGCCCCCGACCGTGATCATGCTGGTCGGGCTGCAGGGCGCCGGGAAGACGACGACGGCGGCCAAGCTCGCCCGGCGGCTTGCGAAGGACGGAAGGCGGCCGACGCTGGTCGCCTGCGATCCGTACAGGCCGGCGGCGGGCGAGCAGCTGGTGACGCTGGGTGAGCAGATCGGCGTGCCGGTCGTGCACGACGCGGCGGCGAAGGATGTCGGCGCCCTGGCGGAACGGGCGATCGACGAGGCGCGGCGCGAAGGCCGCACGCACGTGCTGCTCGACACGGCGGGGCGCCTGCAGGCCGACGAGGCGCTGATGCGCGAGATCGCCGACCTGAAGCGGTCGACCGGGGCGCACGAGGTACTGTTCGTCGCCGACGGCATGACGGGACAGGAGGCCGTACGCATCGCCGAAGGCTTCCACGAGGCCGTCGGGATCGACGGAGTCGTCCTGACGAAGATGGACGGCGACGCGCGCGGCGGTGCGGCCCTGTCGATTCACGGCGTGCTGGGCGTGCCGGTGAAGTTCGTGGGTACGGGAGAGCGGCCCGAGGATCTGACGGCGTTCGACGCCGAGCGGATGGCAGGTCGAATCCTCCAGATGGGCGATATCGTCGGGCTGGTCGAGAAGGCGCAGCAGACGATCGACCCCGCCGCAACGGAGCGACTCGAAAAGAAGGTGCTGGGCGAGGGAAGGTTCGATCTCGAAGACTTCCTCGCGGCGATCTCGCAGATCCAGAAGATGGGTCCGCTGGAAAACATGCTGAAGATGATCCCCGGCGTGAAGCCGAAGATGCTCCAGGGGGTCGAGGTGGATCCGAAGCGGATTCGCCACATGGAGGCCATCGTGCTGTCCATGACGCCGGAAGAGCGCCGGCGGCCGGAGATCCTCAACGGATCCCGCCGCGCCCGCATCGCGCGGGGATCGGGGCGGCCGGTGTCGGAAGTGAACCGGTTGCTCAAGCAGTTCAAAGAGATGCGCAAGATGATGAAGCAGATGGGCAAGCTCGCGCCCCGGCTAGCGGCCGGCGGTGGACTCGGCTCACTGCTTCGATAACAGGGGAACGGAATGCCGACGAGAATTCGATTGCAGCGGACGGGCCGGAAGAAGCAGGCGTCGTTTCGCATCGTGGTTACCGACAAGGCCGAGGCCAACAGCGGTCCGGCCCTCGAGACCCTCGGAACCTACAACCCGCGGACCGAGCCGTCGCTGATCAAGCTGAACACCGCTTCGGCCCTGCACTGGCTGCACGAGGGCGCTCGCCCCACCGACACCGTCGTGTCGATCTTCAAGAAGACGGGCGTGTGGGAGAAGTACCGTGCCGGAGCGGCCGCCGATTCGATCGTCGAAGAAGAGGCGGTCGTGATGCTCGGGAGCGACCCGAAGACGTCGAGCCGCGCGAAGGCCGCCGCCGCGGGCGAGAAGGAAGCCGCGACGCGCCGGGCCGAGGAGAAGGCCCTGGCCGAGGCCGCCGCGCGCAAGGCGGCCGAGGATAAGGCGGCGGCCGCGAAGGCCGCTGCGGAAGCGGAGGAGGCAGAGGCGGAAGCCGAGGCAGAGACGGCGGCGGAGAAGGAAGCGGAGGCCGAGGCCCCGGACGCCGAAGCCGAGGCCCCGGACGCCGAAGCTGCCGAGACTGCCGAGAGCGTCGAGGCGGAGGCCGAAGCGGCTCCGGAGGCGGCGGCGGACGAGGCCGACGAAGCCGAAGCGGACGAAGCTGAAGCGGACGAAACCGAAGCCGACGACGCCGACGAAGCCGAAGAGGAAGACGAGACGTAATCCCTCGCCACGCGGGGCGAAGGCCATGGACGTATTGACGGTGGCCCGCGTACGGCGGGCGCACGGGCTGGCCGGTGAGGTGCTCGTGCACGCCGAGACGGACGACGGCGCCGAAGTGTTTCGGGCCGATCGCACCTTCGGCCTGCGGGTCGAGCGTGGTAGGGAAACGGTCGTGCGCGAGGTGACGCTGACCGAGAGCCGGCCGCATCGAGGCGGGTATCTGCTGCGGTTTCGCGAGATCGTCGATCGCGACACGGCGCAGACGTTGCTCGGCGCCGAACTGGTGCTCGAGCGCGACGACCTGCGTCCGCTGGACGACGACGAGTACTTTCTGCACGAGCTCGTCGGCCTCGAGGTGATCGACGAGCAGCACGGGAGTCTCGGACCGATCGTCGACGTGTACGACACGGCGGGCCAGGTGCTGGCAGCCGTGCAGGTCGACGGCCGCGAGCGGCTGTTCCCGCTGCGGCGCGAGTTCGTGCGAAACGTCGATCCGAACGGACGAAGGATCGACGTCGCATTGCCGGCCGGGTTGCTGGAGCTGTAGGCGTGCGGATCAACGTCGTGACGATCTTTCCGGCGTTTTTCGCGGAAGCGCTCGGGACGAGCATCGTGGGACGGGCCGCCGCTGCCGGGCTGGTCGAGTACCGGGTGATCGATCTGCGTGACTACACGCACGATCGGCACCGGACGGTGGACGACGAGCCCTACGGGGGCGGCGCCGGAATGGTGATGAAGCCCGAACCGTTCTTCGAGGCGCTCGACGAGCTGGCGCCGGGGGGACCGGTCGTGTTGCTGAGCCCGCGTGGCCGGCGATTCGACCACGAGACGGCCGTGCGCTACTCGGTCGGGCGGGAGCTCACGCTCCTGTGCGGCCACTACAAGGGCGTCGACGAGCGCGTGGCCGAGGGCCTCGCGACCGAGGAGCTGTCGATCGGCGACTACGTGTTGTCCGGCGGCGAGCCGGCGGCCCTGGTGGTGATCGACGCCGTCGTACGGCTGCTGCCGGGCGCGATGAGCGACCACGAGTCGGCGGCGGGCGATTCGTTCTACGACGGGCGGCTGGCTCCGCCCGAGTACACGCGGCCGGCCGAATACAGGGGGATGGAAGTCCCCGAAGTGCTGCGTTCCGGGGACCATGCCCGGGTCGAGCGCTGGCGGCGCGAGGAAGCCGAGCGGATCACGCGCGAGCGCCGCCCGGAGCTCGAACAGGACCTGTAGGAACGAAGCGAGATTCGAGTTACATTCGGATAGACAGAGGACCGGCCGCCAGCGCGGCCCCGGAAGGAGCGGGAACAGTGGATCCCAGAATTGCGGAAATCGAACGGAAACAGCGACGGACGGACCTCCCGGCCTTCGGACCCGGCGACACCGTGCGCGTGCTGGTGCGCGTGGTCGAGGGCGCCAAGGAGCGCCTCCAGGCGTTCGAGGGGATCTGCATCTCGCGCCGTGGCGCGGGTCTGAACGAGACCTTCATGGTGCGCAAAGTGTCCGGCGGTGTCGGCGTCGAGCGCATCTTTCCCGTGCACTCCCCGGCCATCGCGAGCATCGAAGTCGTGCGCCGCGGCCACGTCCGGCGTGCGAAGCTCTACTACCTCCGCGCCCGGCGCGGCAAGCGCGCCCGCGTTCGCGAGCGCCGCTGGTGGGAGGACACGGGTCTCAGCCGTGAAGCGGTCGCGGAAGCCGCCGCCGAGGTCGAGGCTCGCGAGGCGAAGGCCGAGGACGCGGACGCTCCCGATGCAGATGGCGTGGTGGAGGTCGATGACACCGCGGTGACGGTGGAAGCCGGCGCCGAGACGGAGGCTGGCAAAACCGAGGTCTGATTCCGCGCGGATCGCAGGAGGACGGACGAATGGCCCGCACTGCTCCCATCGACTTCGAACGCGAAGCCTGGGACTGCGGGCTTCGTCACGTGGCAGGGCTCGACGAGGTTGGCTGTGGCCCGCTTGCGGGCCCGGTGGTGGCTGGGGCCGTCGTGCTCGTACCGGATTCGGATCCGATCGATGGTGTCTGCGACAGCAAGCTGCTGTCGCCGAAGGAGCGTGAGGAGGCGGCCGGTGAGATCCGTCGCCTGGCCCTCACCTGGGCCCTCGGTGCCGCCTCGACCCGCGAAATCGAGCGCCTCAACATTCGCGGCGCTACGGCGCTCGCCATGCGCCGCGCCGTCGCGCGACTCGCCGTCGAACCCGACCGCCTGCTCGTCGACGGCCGCCCGATGCCCGCCGTTGGCGACCATACCTCGATCGTGGGCGGAGACCGCAAGTGCGCCTCGATCGCCTGCGCGTCCATTCTCGCCAAGGTCGTGCGGGACCGCCTGATGCGCCGCCTGCATCCGCGCTACCCGCAGTACGGCTGGGAGTCGAACAAGGGCTACGCCACCGGCGAGCACCTGGCGGCGATTCGCCGCGTCGGCCCGTCGCCACACCACCGGGCGACCTGGCGCCCGGTGGCGCAGCTCGAAATGGGCCTTCGGGCGGACGAGGTTCTGAAATCGTCTGCCGCTTCTGGATGAGAAGCCGCCCTGCTACTCTTTCTTCGTCGCCGGGATCATCACGTGAGCGTACGGTGTGTCCTTCCACATCACCCACGGGCCGCCGTTCTCATGGTCGGTGGTGATCCCGTCGAGCACCGACGAATCGGGCACCAGCATCATGATGT
Source organism: Gemmatimonadota bacterium (assembly GCA_035464655.1). Classification (GTDB taxonomy): domain Bacteria; phylum Gemmatimonadota; class Gemmatimonadetes; order Palauibacterales; family Palauibacteraceae; genus JARFPW01. Next base: position 20,983 of record DATHRZ010000102.1, on the reverse strand, counting down.
GCGGGCCCGAGTTCTTGATCCAGTCGTTGTCGTCCGTCGGTTCCGTGGCGTATGGGTCGACGTTGCTGACCGGGGAATCGCCCTGGAGCATGTAGCTGAACGCGGCGGACTCGAGTTCCGGAGGATTCGTCCGGTTCTGCCAGGCCTCGGCCCACGCCAACCATCCGGAATCGAGGCACATCGGCGAGTTGCCGGGTACGTCCGGGTCGTCCGGCAGACAGGTGTAGTCGTTCGTGCCGACGCGCAGAACGTTGCCATCCCAGTCGGCCACCGAGGCGTCGGCGGCGATCGCGGCCGGCGCGGCGCTGAGGGCGCTCTCGATGATGGCGGAACGATCGGGAGCCTCATCGGCCTCTCGGGCCATCTCCTCCTGGCCGAACAGGGCGACCGGAGTCAGGAAGAAGGCGAACAGCGAGAAAGCGACCAGCGAAGATGTGCGCGCACACATTGCAAGCTCCTTCGTGCGGTGAGGTCCACCAATCCGACGACGAAACATAGGTGGCGGACTTGCCGGGCTCAAGCGGGATCCCGCCATATCACGGCCGTACCGCGTCGCGGCGTCGCGCCTCCGCATGGCCGGCCTTAAGATGGTGGCCGTAGTAACCGACCTGGCCGGGTAGCTCAGTCGGTAGAGCAACGGACTTTTAATCCGTAGGTCGTGGGTTCGATCCCCACCCCGGTCATTGGCCCGGCATTCGGTTTGGTGCTCCGCGAGCCAGACTCGCGCGCGAGCCCGACCCGAGTGACCGGTGAAATGAACGCGAAACAAGGCGCAACGTGCTATGGTCATGAAACTTCCGCTGCTCGAGGAAGCTGCGCAGGACCCGGCTGACGTCGAGATTATGGAAACCTCCTCTCACACCGTCGAAGTCGTGTCGGATCCCGGTGAGGGTGCCCAGCGCTGCGGCCAGATCTTCGGCACCGTCTCCGCCAAGATGGGCAATGGCGTGTGGACGGTGGAGATCATACCGGCCGAAGTCCAACCTCCCCCACGGGATCCTGCCGCGGCCAGCGGCAACCGCATTCGCCTTGGCTCGGGTCCGGTCACCAACTGGGGCGATCGTACCAACCTCGTCATGGCGTTCAATGAGCAGGCGCTGCTGCACCGCCATCGTCTCGGAACGCTCGAACCGGACGCCATCATCCTGCTCGAGAACCGATGGGCCGATCACGAGGACGAGGAGATCCGCGCCGCGTGGGCTGCGGCTCTCGAGGAGCTGGGGGCGGCCGACTACCGGATCATCGGCATTCCCATGCATGCGGAATGCTCCAGGCTCGTCGAGGATCCGACCCTCGGCAAGAACATGTTCGCCCTGGGGCTCCTGACCGAGATCTACGCCCGGGATGCCGAGCTGACCCGAAACCAGATTGCGTTCACATTCCGCAAGAAGAGCCAGTCGGTCATCGAGCTGAATCATCTGCTGTTCGACGCGGGTGTGAAGTGGGCACGCGGTCACCTCGACTTCCGGGTGCACGTGGCGCCGCTGCTTTCCGCCGAGTCCATGGTCGTCATGAACGGCAACCAGGCTGTCGCGCTGGGAGCGATTGCGGCGGGCATGGAGCTCGCGGCCATGTACCCGATCACACCGGCCAGCTCCGTCTCACATCACCTGGCCAGCGTGTTCGAGCGGTTTGGTGGGATCATCCATCAGGCCGAGGACGAAATCGCAGCGGCCGGCGTAGCTCTCGGAGCTTCTTACAGCGGCAAGGTGGCCTTCACGATCACCTCCGGTCCCGGCCTCGCGCTGAAGACCGAGTTTCTCGGGTTGGCCGTCATGACGGAGATGCCTCTCGTCGTCGTCGACGTCCAGCGCGGCGGGCCAAGCACGGGCCTTCCCACGAAAGTCGAACAATCGGACCTCCTTGCCGCTCTCTTCGGGCAACCGGGCGACGCGCCGCACGTGATCATCGCCCCGGCCACGATCGAGGAGTGCTTCCACGTGATGGTCACGGCACGGCGGATTGCCGAGACGTTCCGAACGCTGGTGATCGTGCTGTCCGATGCGAACCTGGCCACCGGTGTCCAGCCTTTCCGCAGACCCGAGCTCGACGCCGCCTGGCAAGCGCCTGCTACCGACCAGAGCCCGATCCCCCCCGACCTGAGACCCTACGACTGGGATGAGCGGACCGGCCTTTCCCGGCGCTTCATACCCGGCCAACCCGGTGGAATGCACACGGTGACGGGTCTGGCACATGACGAGAAGAGCAAGGTCGCCTATACGTCGAAGGTCAATCAGCGGGGCAGCGCCATGCGAAGCCGCAAACTGGCGGTGCTGCAGCATTCCCTGGTGCCGCCGACCGTGAACGGAGACGAGTCCGGCGACTTGCTGATCGTCGGCTGGGGGTCGACCCGGGGAGCGATCGAAGAAGCCGTGGAGCGGGCACGCGCCGAGGGTGGTTCTGTCTCCAGCATCCACCTCCGTTTCCTGTCGCCGCTCGAACCGGGACTGAAGCAGATTTTCGCCCGGTTCAAGAAGGTGATGACGGTGGAGATCAACTACAGTGACGATCCCGGGATGCCGTTCATCACCGAAGAGAACCGGCGCCGCGGTCAGCTGGCCTGGCTCCTTCGAGCCCAGACCCTGCATGACGTCGACTGCTGGACCCGCGTTCTCGGAGAACCTCTGCGCCCCGGTGCGATCCACGACGTGATTCGAGCTAACCTGTCCGCGGGAGGCGAAGCGTGAATACCTGTTCGCTGCTGCACATCGCCGGGGAGCAAGACCGGACCTTCAGCATGTCCGACTACGAGGGTCCGCGGGCGCGCTGGTGTTCCGGCTGCGGGGACCATTCCGTGCTGGCGTCCATGCAACGGCTGTTGGCCGACGAGGACCTCCCCCCGGAACAGACCGTGTTCGTATCCGGGATCGGATGTTCGAGTCGCTTCCCGCACTATATGAAGACATACGGTTTCCACGGGATCCATGGGCGGGCTCTGCCGATCGCCACGGGCGTCAAACTCCATCGGCCCGATCTGAACGTGTTCGTAGTGATGGGGGACGGTGACTGCGTATCGATCGGGGCCGGGCACTGGGTGCACGCGATCCGCTACAACGTGGACATCGTGGCGTTGCTGCTCGACAACCACATCTATGGGATGACGAAGAAGCAGACGTCGCCCACCACCCCCCAGGGCTATGTCAGCAACACACAGCCCTTCGGGAGCTGGTTGCCGGCGATCAACCCGATCGTCGCGACGCTCGGCATCACCAATGCCTCGTTTGTGGCCCAGACCGCCGAGTGGATTCCGGCGCACCTGTACGCCACGCTCGAAGCGGCCCACCGCCATCCCGGTTTCGCGTTCGTAAGAGTGCTCCAGCGTTGTCCGCACTTCACGCCGGACATGTTCGGGGACGCGCCCAAGAACCCCGATTCCGTGCAGTTGCTGGTCCATGAGAATGGTCTGGATGTCGAAGCACTCGCCTCACGCTATCAGGACCGGGTCGTGCATGATCCGTCGGATCTGGACGAGGCCCGGCGTCTCGCCCAGCACGAAGACAAGGTTCGCATTGGCATCTTCTACCGAAACGAGGCGTTGCCGCGGTATGAGGAGACCCGTCAGGTTCCCGTCCATACCGCCGCCGAAAGAGTCGCCCTGCTGAACGAGGAGCTGGATCGTCATGCCATCTGACGACACGCTGATCCGGGGGGCCGTCGAGGCGGTGCGGGAGCCGGCGGAGGCGTTTCATTCCGCCCTGGCCCGGGCCATCGAGGACGTTCGTTCCTTCCTCGCCAGGCACCGGGCGAGCGCCGGTGACCCGAAGGACCTGGCTGCTGCGGAACTGGGCAGATTCGGAGAAGGTCGGGTCGATGCGACGCGATTCGCCGCGCTGATCGCGCCCCCGAAGACGATCGGGTCCGCCGACCTGCTCTACGTCGAACGCGCGCTCGAGATTCTCGTGAAAGCGGAGTCCAGGGGCACCGACCTGTGGAAGGTCCGGGTTCACGGCGGCGGAAACCTGCGCGAGACGGTGGCCACCGCGCTGGCCGATACGGGCCGGGTGTTCGGCGTCATGCGCCGCATCGCACCTCTGCTCGATGGTCGAGGGACGAAGGTCGACGCCGGCAATCTCGGGCAGGGCTATCCGTTCGAGTCGTGGACTCGGGCGGAGCGCGCCGCGGCGCCACCCCTCGTCGTCGAAGTCGAGGGATCCGACATGAACGGGGCGGCCGGCCTCTCCGAGTTCCTCGACGGGGCGCAGAAGATCGTGCTCGCCGTGCGTGATACGGCACCCCCGGCTCCTCTCGCGCACCTGATTTCTCCTCGGGTCTTCGTGATGCAGACACAGGACCCCGCTGAGCTTCTCCGGCTCGGCAAGTCGGCGGATCCGGCGATCGCGGCGATAGCGGCCGTGGGCCTCGTTCCGTTCCTGCACGACCCGTCCCTCGGACGCCGCTATGCCGATCGGCTGACGGTTGGAGACATACCGGCGCCGGATGAGTTGCGGACGCTTGGCTTCCGACAGATCGAAGAGGTCGAACACCTCCGGGAGTTGGCCGACACGCATCGCGGAGCGCCACGCGGTGACCAGAAGGTGGAATCCACCCCGGTCGCGCCGCCCGAGGCCGATCCCGTGGACCACCTGGCCGGCTGGCTGCTCCAGCAGGCGAACCTGGTGGACGGGGCGGAGCACGGCTGAGCGATGACCCTGACCGCGCTTCTGATTCCGGTGGCAATCCTGGGTGGGCTGGGCCTCACCTTCGGCGCGCTCATCGCGCTTGCCCACTGGAAGCTCAAGGTGTGGGAGGATCCGAGGATCGACGAGCTGTCCGACATCTTGCCGGGCGCCAACTGTGGGGCGTGCGGGTACGCCGGATGTCGCGCATTTGCGGAGGCGGCGATCACGGGCGCCGTGGTCCCCGCGGAATGCACGGTGATGGGCGCGTACGAGTTGGAGGAGTTTGCCGAAACGCTGGGTGTCGACGCCGGCGAAGTCGAAAAGCGCGTCGCGCGCCTGCTCTGCGCGGGTGGATCGGATGTCGCGGTCCAGAAGGCGGAGTACTTCGGCGTCGAGAGCTGCGCCGCCGCCGTGGCCGTGAGCGGCGGAGGGAAGGGATGCGCCTGGGGCTGTGTCGGGCTCGCGGATTGTGCCGTGTCCTGCACGTTCGACGCCATCCGTATGAGTCAGTTCGACTTGCCGGTGGTCGATCCCGACAAATGCACGGCGTGCAACGACTGCGTGGTCGCCTGTCCGCTCGACCTGTTCGTGATCATGCCCCTGGAGCACCACCTGATCGTGCAGTGCCGGAACTTACTCGAGGGGGAGGCGGCCACCTCCGTGTGCTCCGCCGCCTGCAACGCGTGCGGCCGCTGCGTGGCGGATGCAGAGCCCGGCCTGATCGAGATGCAATCGGGCCTCGCGGTGATCGACTACGACCGGATCGAGCTCGAGAACCCCGCTGCAATCGCGCGCTGCCCGACCAACGCAATCGTCTGGGTGGATGGAGCGCAGGTCTTTCCTGGCCTTGAACTGACGGAAAGTGAAGCGAGATGATAAAGCGATCCCGAAACGCCGCGCCCGAGACGCCGAAGTATCCGGGAACCCTGGAGGCGATGGACGGAAGCGCGGCGGTCGTAGCCATGGAGACGGCCGCCAGTGAGGCGGCGGGAGCCTACCCGATCACTCCCTCTACGCAGATGGGTGAAGGATGGGCGGCGGCGGTGGCGGCCGGTAAGCAGAACGTGCACGGCCGGCGGCTGATTTTCTTCGAACCGGAAGGAGAGCATGCCGCCGCGGCCGTAACGGCGGGCATGAGCATGATGGGACTACGGGCGGCCAACTTCTCCAGTGGCCAGGGCATCGCCTACATGCACGAATCGCTGTACGCGGCCGTGGGCAAGCGACTGACGTACGTCCTGAACGTCGCGGCGCGAGCCATGACCAAGCACGCCCTCAACGTGCACGCCGGGCATGACGACTATCATGCGATCGATGACACGGGGTTCTTCCAGTTGTTCGCGAAGGACGTGCAGGAAGCTGCCGACCTCACGCTGATCGCTCACCGCATCGCCGAGCTGTCCCTCAATCCCGGCATGACCGCCCAGGACGGCTTCCTGACGAGCCACGTCATCGAGTCGATACGGCTGCCCGAACCCGGTCTGATCAAGGAGTACCTCGGCGATCCTTCGGACATCATCGAGTGCCCGACGCCCGCGCAGCGCCTGGTCTTCGGGCCGAAGCGACGTCGAATCCCCGTGATGTTCGATCTCGACTATCCGGCGATGTTCGGGGTCGTCCAGAACCAGGAGTCGTATGCCCAGGGCGTGGCCGCCCAGCGGCCGTATTACTTCCAGCACATCGCCGACCTGGCCGACCAGGCGATGGCGGAATACGCAACACTCACCGGTCGCGTCTACAACCGCGTGTCGGGCTATCGGCTCCAGGACGCCGAGTACGTACTGGCCGGTCAGGGCTCGGTGGTTCCGAACGCCGAAGCGGTGGCCGACTACCTGCGCGAAGCACGCGGACTGAAGGTCGGCGTGCTGAACCTGACCATGTTCCGGCCCTTCCCGGCGGACGTCGTCACGTCGTTGCTGCGCGGGAAGCGTGCGGTCACGGTTCTGGAGCGGACAGACCAGCCACTCGCGGTGGACCAGCCACTGCTGCGGGAGATCCGCGCCGCCATGGGGCAGGGACTGGAGAATTGGCGGGCGAAGAACGGCACCCCCCACGCAAGACTCCGCAAGATCTCGCCTGACGAGATGCCCGACTTCTACTCCGCCGGATTCGGGTTCGGGAGTCGTGATCTCCAGCCGGCGGATCTGTTGGCCGCGGTCGAGAACATGCTGCCCGGAGGGGCCGGTCGGCGCCAGTACTACCTGGGCATCGAATTCATCCACGAGGGCACCAGAGCGCCCAAGCTCCAGATCTGGCAGGAGCAGCTCCTCGATGCGTATCCGCGGATCGGCGAGTTGGCTCTGACTCCGGCGGACGACGTGAACCTGCTGCCGGACGACTCCATTTCGCTCCGCATCCACTCGATCGGTGGGTGGGGTGCGATCACGATGGGCAAGAACATCGCGCTCACGGCCTTCGAGTTGCTCGGGGTCAACGTGAAGGCGAACCCCAAGTATGGCTCGGAGAAGAAGGGGCAGCCGACGAACTTCTATGCGACACTGTCCCGCCAGCCCCTGAAGATCAACGCGGAACTCAGGCACGTGGACGTCGTCCTGTCGCCGGATCCCAACGTGTTCCGCAACAGCGACCCCCTCGCCGGACTCGCCGAGGAAGGCGTGTTCGTGATTCAGAGCGATCGAGCTCCCGAGGAAGTCTGGGACTCGTTTCCGGCCGCGGCCCGCCGGACGATCGTCGAACGCCGGATCAAGGTGTATGCGCTCGACGCGTTTGATATCGCCAGCACGGAAGCCTCCGACGCCGATCTCCGATATCGCATGCAGGGAACGGCTTTTCTCGGAGCTTTCTTCCGTGTGTCTCCGCTCATGCAACGGGAGAACCTCGACGAAGCGACGCTGTTCGACGGCATCCGGACGCAGATGCGGACCAAGTTCGGCAGCAAGGGCGAGCGTGTCGTCGAGGACAACGTCCGCGTAATCCGCCGCGGGTTCGATGAATTGAAAGCCGTTCCGCATGGAGATGTCGGATCGGACGAAGCGGGGGTGCACGTCATGCCCAGTCTTCCGAGCAGGCTCGACGTGCCGGAGGCGCAAGCGGGCGTTGGAAACCCCGGCCGATTTTGGGAACAGGTCTGCGCGTACTGCGCCACGACGGGAGAGGACGGCATCGCCGATCCGTTTGCCGCCATCAGCGCCATTCCGGCCGCGACGAGCAGTGTGCGGGACATGACGAATATCCGGTTCGAGATCCCGGAGTTCATCGCGGATAAGTGCACTGGATGCAGCCAGTGCTGGATGCAGTGTCCGGATGCCGCGATCCCGGGCGTGGTGAATACCGTGGAAGAGGTCATCGACGCGGCGATCGTCACCGCCTCGAACGGGCGGTCGTTCAATCGGCTGACACAGATTTCGGGACATCTGGCGCGTGAGTCCCGCAAGATCATGAAGGGGGTTCCGTTCACGACGTTCGGCGACGTGCTCACGTCGGCGTATGCCAACGTGTCCGAGAAGCTCGAGTGGGACGCCGAACGCCGCAAAGCCGTGGACGAGGAATTCGCCGCGGTGTACCCCTACCTGGAGGAGTTCCCGCTCGCCCGGACGCGCCCGTTCTTCGACTTGCCCGAATCCCGCGAGAAGGGCTCAGGGGGTCTGCTGTCCATCACCGTGAACCCGGTGGCCTGCAAGGGCTGCAACATCTGCGTGGACGTGTGTCCGGAGGGCGCACTCGTCACGGTGCGCCAGGACGACGAAAACGTCGAACAGCTGCGCCGCAACTGGAGTCTGTGGGAGAACCTCCCCGACACCGATGACCGCTACATCAACATCTCCAACCTCGATGACGGCATCGGGGTGCTGTCTTCGCTTCTTCTCAAGAAAAAGAATTACGGTTCGATGGCCGGGGGTGACGGGGCCTGCATGGGGTGCGGCGAAAAGACCGCCGTGCACATTCTCGTCTCCACCATCGAGGGTCTGATGATCCCGCGGGTCGAGTCCTTCGTCCGGCGTCTCGAAGGCCTGATCGAGAAGCTCGATGCACGCGCCCGGGCGCTGGTCGGTTCGAAGGCCGACGTAGCCGCGCTTGGTGAAGCGGCGGAAGGCAAAGTGGACGTGGCCCTCGACGAGGACTCCGCGGAACGGCTTCGCCTGCTGAACCGGACGATCGACGAGCTCAAGGACCTGCGCTGGCGCTACGTCGAGGGACCGGGCGGCCGAGGCCGCGCGCCGATGGGGATCAGTAACTCCACGGGCTGCTCCTCCGTGTGGGGGAGCACGTATCCCTACAATCCGTATCCCTTCCCCTGGGTGAATCACCTGTTCCAGGACGCGCCGTCGATCGCGATCGGCCTGTTCGAGGGCCAGATGCGCATCATGGCCGACAACTTCACCAGCGTACGACGGGCGGAGCTGCTGACGTCCGACGAGTACGATGCCGACGAACATGAGCCGTTCTTCGCCGCCTTCGACTGGCGCCAGTTCGACGACGAGGAGTTTCACCTGTGTCCGCCGATACTGGCGATGGGCGGTGACGGGGCGATGCTCGACATCGGATTTCAGAACCTTTCGCGGCTGCTCGCATCCGGTAAGCCCATTCGCGTCGTGGTGCTCGACACTCAGGTGTATTCGAATACGGGCGGCCAGTCGTGCACGAGCGGGTTCACGGGCCAGATCGCCGACATGGCGGCCTATGGGCAGGCCCAGCACGGAAAGGAAGAGACTCGCAAGGAGATGGCGCTCATCGCCCTGGCCCACCGGGGCGCCTACGTGCTGCAGTCATCTCAGGCCTCTGCCTCGCACATGATGCAGGGAATTCTGCGCGGACTGAATTCCCGTCGCCCGGCCGTGTTCAACATCTACACGCCGTGTCCGGTCGAACACGGTGTGGCGGACGAATGGGCGCCCCACTCCGCCAAGCTGGCGCTCGAGAGCCGGGCATTCCCGTTCATGATCTACGATCCGGATGCCGGTGACACGGTCGCCGACTGCATCGACCTGGAAGGGAATCCGGAAATCGATGAATTGTGGCCCGGCTACAAACTCGACTACGTCGACGCCGACGGCGCCGAGCAGACGATGGAGCTCCCGCTCACGATTGCGGACTGGGCCGCAACCGAGGGGCGTTTCGGGAAGCATTTCCGGAGGATCGCGGAAGACGCGGACGGGGAGTTCGTGCCGTTCCACGAGTACTACGAGCTTTCCGTCGAGGAACGTGAGGACAAGCTCCCCTTCGTGTACACGCTGCGGGAAGACCGTCGTCTCGACCGCCTGAGCGTTTCCGACGAGATCGTCGAGCTCGCCGAGGATCGGCAACTCTTCTGGTCACAGCTCAAGGAGCTCGCAGGCCTCGACACGGCCGATCTGGAGGCCGAGTTCGAAAGCCGTGCGGAGGCGATCCGGTCGGAATACGAATCGCGGCTGAGAGAGCTCGAAGCGAATTATCCGAAGGTCGTGGCACACCGGTTGGCGGAGGGTCTGCTTGCGGCTGGCGGTGACCGGACCGTGAGCCAGCTCCTCGAGGAGGCAGCGAATTCCCCCCCGGTCTCCTTCGCGCCGGGTGCGGATGTGGAAACGATCGAGCCGAGCGCCGGCGTGCCGGCGGCTGCCCCCGAGGGCCCGGCCGTGGCGGTCGCTGCGGAGCCTATCGCAGGCGGCGAGTCGGAGCACGAGGAAGACGAGGACGACGATCTGGCGATGGCTCCGTACATCGAGTCCGCCCTGTGTACGAGCTGCGACGACTGCCTGAATATCAACAAGAAGATGTTCGCCTACAACGACAACAAGCAGGCCTACATCAAAGACGCCGGGGCGGGGACGTTCGCGCAGCTGGTCAAGGCGGCAGAGAAATGTCCGGCGGCGATCATCCATCCAGGCACGCCGGTCAATCCGAAGGAGAAAGACCTCGAGAAGTGGATCGAACGCGCCCGGCCGTTCAACTGACGCCATGTTGAGGCGAACGACGTTCCGACATGGTGTCCACCCACCGGACATGAAGCATCTCACGGAGAGCATCCCGATACGGCGGATGCCGTTTCCCGACGAGATCGTGCTCCCCCTGCGCCAGCACGCCGGCCGGCCCGCGCAGCTCCTCGTCTCGGAGGGCGACCGCGTAGAACGCGGCGACAAGATCGCCGAAGCGGACGGGTTCATTTCCGTGCCCATTCACGCGTCGGCCGCGGGAAGGGTGACCGGGATCGGCCTGTGGCCGCATCCGGACGGTAGCGTGGACACGGCGGTTCGAATCGCCGTGGAGCCCTTCTCCCCGCAGATTCCGCGACCTCGCATCGTGCCTCACTGGGACGGTCTGTCGCCGCAAGAGGTCGTAGCCGCCGTTCAACAGGCCGGAGTCGTGGGCCTGGGGGGTGCGGCATTTCCGACGCACGTCAAGCTGTTGCCGCCCGACGGCGTGAACGTCGAGCTGCTGCTGGTGAACGGCGCCGAATGCGAGCCCTATCTGACCACCGACCATCGCGTGATGGTCGAGTATCCCCAGCGGGTACACTTCGGCATCCGGGTGATGATGCATACGCTGGGCGTGGATCGGGTGATCATCGGCGTGGAGAAGAACAAGCCCGACGCGATACGGGCGCTCGACGCGACGAGGCCGGCAGATCTCGACGTGACCGTGCTTCCGCTGACGGTGAAGTATCCGCAGGGTGCCGAGAAGATGCTGATCCAGACGGTCACGGGCAGGGAAGTGCCGTCGGGGAAGTTGCCGGCGCACGTCGGAACGGTCGTTCAAAACGTCGGTTCGATCGCGGCCATCGCCGAGGTGTTCGAAACCGGCTTCCCGCTCATCGAGCGCGTCGTCAGCGTCACCGGTCCCGCGGTATGCGATCCAGCAAACCTGATCGTGCCTGTCGGGACGAAGCTGCGTGACGTGCTCGATTTCTGCGGCGGACTCTCGGACGACGTGGCGGAGGTCGTTCTCGGCGGGCCGATGATGGGCGCCTGCCAGCCGGACCTCGATGCTCCCGTGGTCAAGGGTACGACAGGCATCGTCGCGCTGACCCAGGCCGAGACGAAGCCGAAGGACGTCCATCCGTGCATCAAGTGCGGCCGGTGCCTCGACGCTTGCCCCGTGTATCTGAACCCGCAACGACTGGGAGCGCTCGCGCAGGCTGGCCGATATGAGGACATGGAGCGGGCGCGTCTGATGGACTGCATGCTGTGCGGCTGTTGTTCCTATGTCTGCCCTTCGAACATTCCGCTGTCGCAGTTGTTCGCGCTGGGCAAGGCGGGGCTGCGCAGGCGCAAGGAACAGGCGGCATGAGGGGCGTTCGGCTGGAGCTCACGGCACCGCCTCATCTCAAGGCGCCGGACTCGACCCGCCGAATCATGTGGTCCGTCGTCGGAAGCCTCGTTCCGGTGATCGCCGTCGCGACGTACTTCTTCGGGCCGAGCGCTCTGCTGGTGATCGCGTCCGCCACCGCGGGTGCCGTGCTCACCGAGAGGCTTCTCGGCGACCGCGGTTCGCTGGGCGACGGCTCGGCAGCCATCACCGGTTTGCTGCTCGGCCTGATTCTGCCGGCCGGTCTTCCGATGTGGATGGCGTTTCTCGGTGGTGCCTTTGGAATCGGCTTCGGGAAACTCGTGTTCGGTGGCCTCGGACAGAACGTGTTCAACCCGGCCCTGATCGGGCGCGCCTTCCTGCAGGCGGCGTTTCCGACGGCGATCACCACCTGGCCCGCCCAGGGCGTCCCATGGGGTCAACTGCGCGGCGACAATTTCGCGCTGCCGCTGCTGAGCCCGAACGCCCCCGACGTCGTAACGGCAGCCACTCCCCTCGGCCTGTGGAAATTCGAAGCGATTCCCACCGACATCGGAGGCCTGATGCTGGGAAACACGGGAGGATCGATCGGCGAGACCGCCGGTCTGCTCATTCTCGTGTGTGGCGGGTATCTGGCGCTCAAGAACTACCTCAACTGGCGCATCCCGGTCAGCATCTTCGTCACGGTGGCCGCGGCCTCTGGGCTGCTGCACGGGATTGACGGCGCGCGCTATCCCGGTCCGCTGTTCATGTTGTTCTCGGGCGGTCTCATACTCGGGGCCATGTACATGGCGACCGACATGGTCACCTCGCCCGTCACGAACACGGGCGCCTGGATCTTTGGCGTCGGCATCGGCGTGCTCGTCGTGCTGATCCGTACGTGGGGCGGTCTTCCCGAAGGCGTGATGTACGCGATCTTGCTGATGAACGCGCTCGTGCCGTTCATCAATCGGGCCACCCAGCCGCGCGTGTTCGGCCATGGCAGGAACGAGGCCCCGGCATGACCCACCGGCCGGTGACAGACCAGCACGTGGCCGACCCACCCGCCGTGCGGCTGCTGGGGACACTGACGATCGCCGGCGCGCTGGCCGGGCTGCTGCTCGTGCTCGTGAACGGGTGGGCCGAGCCCCGCATCATGGCTCACCGGGCCGAAGTGCTGCGGGAGGCGGTTCACGAGGTGCTCGGAGGTCCGGATCACTATGAGACCCTGTTCCTGGTCGACGGTCGCTTCACGGCCGATCTGCCGGCTGGCATGGACTCCCTGGCCCTCGACCGCATCTATGCGGGGTACGACGCAGACGGCCGCCAGGTGGGTCTGGCGATCGCGGGCGGCGAGCCGGGTTTCCAGGACGTGATCCAACTCCTGTTCGGGTTCGATCCGACGACCGGGCGGATTACCGGAATGAAGGTTCTCGACAGCAAGGAGACACCCGGTCTGGGCGACAAGATCGAGAAGGACTCGGTGTTCGGGGCCGAGTTCTCAGATCCCGTTCCTCCTCTCGTCGGCGTAAAGCGCGGTGCAGGTTCCGGGGACGAGCACGAGGTGGACATGATCACGGGCGCCACGATTTCGTCCCGCACGGTGATCGACATCATCAACCACCGCCTGGAGTAGCTGCAGCCCTATCTGGGCAGTGTCCAAGGAGGTGCGCCCTGAGAGCGACGACCTCGACCCACGACCTCGTTCGTGGAATCTGGAGAGAGAATCCCGTTCTGGTGCAGCTGCTCGGATTGTGCCCGGCACTCGCCGTGACCAACACCGTCGCGAACAGCCTGGCGATGGGCCTGGCGACGTTCTTCGTGCTGGTGGGATCGAGTTTGCTCGTCTCGACCTTCAAGAACGTGATTCCGAACGAAGTGCGCATCAGCGCCTATATCCTCATCATCGCAACGTTCGTGACGGTCGCCGACCTCCTTCTGGCCGCGCTCGTGCCGGACATCCACAAGGCGCTGGGGGCGTTCATCGCGCTGATCGTGGTGAACTGCATGATTCTGGGCCGTCAGGAGGCGTTTGCGTCGAAGCGGCCCGTGGGTCGTGCGCTGCTCGACGCCGTCGGTACCGGTACCGGATTCATCATCGCGTTGCTCATGATGGGGGGCATCCGCGAGGTGCTCGGGTATGGCACCTTTCTCGGCTGGCCTCTGTTCGGCTCCTCGTATGAGCCATGGATCGTGATGATCCTGCCCCCGGGTGGGTTCTTTACCCTGGGGTTCATCCTGCTCGCCTTCAGCTGGCGAGCGGGTCGCAAACAGGAGCGACCTCAGGTCCGGGACTGGCCGCACGGCGTCGGCGTTACGACGCGGAGGTCGGCCTGATGGGTGACCTTGTCTGGATCCTCGTCTCGGCCATGCTGGTCAACAACTTCACGTTGAGCCTCTTCCTCGGCTTGTGTCCGTTCATGGGCGTGTCGGCAAGGGTCGCCACGGCGGTGAGAATGGGCGCGGCGAACCTGTTCGTTCTGGTGATCACCTCGATGACGGCCTGGGTACTCAACACGTACGTGCTCGCCTCCGCTCCGTACCTGCGCCTGATCTCGTTCATCGTCGTGATTGCGTCGCTCGTGCAGGTCGTGGAGATCGCGATCAAAAAAATCAGCCCGACACTGTTTCGCGAACTGGGGATCTTCCTGCCGTTGATCACCACGAACTGCGCGATTCTGGGACTGGCGATCTTCCAGACCAACCGTGGCTACGGATTCCTGGAAGGGCTGTTCTTCGCGATCGGTGCCGGTCTGGGCCTGACACTGGCGCTCGTCCTCATGGCCTCGATCCGGGAGCAGTCCGAGCTGGCCACCGTTCCCGCGCTCGCCAGGGGCATGGGCCTCGTCCTGATCATCGCGGGGTCGCTCTCCCTGGCATTCATGGGATTCGCGGGGTTGTTCAGCACATGATCGAATCTGTGCTCGGAATCGTCATCATGGCCGTGCTGTTCACGGCCTTCGGACTTGTGCGTCATAAACCGGGATGCTCCGGAAACTGTGCCGGTTGTTCGGGCACGTGCGAAAATTGGGAGTCGATCGATGACCATGGATGATCAAAGCGTCTGGCATCCGTCGCGCCGGGAACTGATTTCGCTCGGGATCGGTGCGTTCGTCGTGTCGCTGCCGCTCGTGCGCTGGGCCGGCCGTCGGCGGCTGGTGCGCCGGTCCATACCCGTGATGGGGACGCTGGCGGAGGTCGTCGTGGTCCACGACGATGAGCACATCGCGCAAACCGCCATCGAGGCGGCACTGGACCGTCTGATCTGGGTCGATCGCACGATGAGCCGCTTCGATCCGGGGTCCGATGTCGGTCGGGCCAACCGGTTTGCGGCTCGTGAACCGGTGCCGATCCACGCCGAGACGGCGACCGTGTTGAGGGCCGCAAAGCGATGGGCTGACCGGACCGACGGGGAATTCGACCCGTGCCTCGGCAAGGCGGTGGAGTTGTGGAGCGCAGGAGATCGCCATTCTCCACCACCGACGCCGGAGGTCCAGCGCTTTGCCGGCCGGCGGCTGTACGAGGGCCTCGAGGTCGGTGACTATCGCGGGCGTGACGTCGTCCGATTCCATGAAGCGGAAATGGCGATCGACCTGGGCGGCATTGCAAAGGGCCACGCGGTCGACCTGGCTGTTCAGGCCCTGCGTGATGCCGGGATCGAGGATGGCCTCGTGAATGCGGGTGGCGATGTGTACGCCCTTGGTCGCGCGGAGGACGGTGCTCCGTGGGAAGCCGGCGTGCGGTCTCCGTTCGCGCCCACGGAATTGCTCTCTACCGTGCGCCTATCCAATCGAGCGCTGGCCACCTCGGGGGACTACGAGTCCTACTTCGATTACCACGGCCGGCGGTATCACCACATCCTGGATCCCGTAACGGCTGCGCCCCGCCTCACGTCCAGCCACACGATCACCGTGGCGGCTGACCTCTGCGTGGAGGCCGATCCCGCCGCCACCGCCTGTTTCGGGACGCCCGGTGAGATTGCCCATCGATGGCTTGATGATCGGACGGAGATCGTTCACACGGCCTGAAGCTGGAGGTAGTCGTGAAGAAACACATGACATACTGTTCCCACTGCGAGAAGGACGTTCACTTCGTGGTCACGCGGTCTCCCGCCCACGAAGGACATGCCAACCTCCCGGATGGAGGCCAGGTCGTCTGCCTGGATTTCGGCGAGCAGTGCGAGAACAGCGTCTGTCCACTGGCCGGGTTGCCGTCGATCGTAATGGGCATCCGCCTCGCCCGAAGCGGGGAAGAGAAGACCGGGGGCTGGAGCATCGTGCACGCGGTGTGCGAAGAGTGCAGCTTCCCGGCAGAATTCAAGGTGCTCGGCGAGGACAAGGGCGTCTGCTCCGTATGCGGATCGGTCAACCTGCTGACGCTGCTGACACTTGATGATGGCAGCCTGGTGGCCGCCACCGGCAAGCAGCCGTAGGGATCGGAAAGGGACGGTCGACCCTTCGGAATTCGTGGCCGAAGCCGACGGCCGAACTGGCCCCCAACGGCCAAATCACGTCGACGAACTCCGCCAGCTCGCGCTCGCCCGGCGCTCCGGTGTCGAGCGCGGGATTGCGAGAATCGATGCGGATCAGGTCCCGCAGCGTATCGAGGGTGACGTCGCGATTGATCGTCATGGTATCGCACATCCTATGGAGCCGACCGCCGTCACGGCGGGCGGGTCTTGGAGAAGTCTCTCGCGACCGGCTACTCTACCGTGGTGGAGACGGATCGGATTCAGAAGAGGACCGGAGAGTGAGATGCGTCGATCGAGAACCTCCAGCGTGTGCGCCGTCCTGCCGCTGCTTCTGCTGCTCGCCACGGCTCCCGGTCGCCTGCTCGGCCAGGCCGGACCGGCGGGGGAGGCGGAATCCACCGCCGATCTCCTGGCGATCGCCGACGAGTACCGCGTCCCCGGCCTCGAAGACCGGCGGTTCACGCATGACGAATACTGGGACGCGATGGATACCGTCCTCGAAGCCGATACGGAGAATCGCGTACGGGTGGACCGGCTCGGCGCCTCGGTCGAGGGACGCACGATCAACGCGGTCACGCTGGGCCATGGGCCCGTCTCGGTCCTCTTGTGGTCGCAGATGCACGGGGACGAGTCGGCCGCGTCGATGTCGCTCGCCGACATCGTCCACTGGTGGGCCGCATCGCCGGACGGCGATCCCCTGCGACGAGAGCTCGGCGGGCGCCTCACGATCACGATGATTCCGATGCTGAATCCCGACGGGGCGGAGCGCTTCATCCGGCACGACGCCCTCGGCGTGGACGTGAATCGCGACGCGCGTCGACTGGCCACGCCCGAGGCGCGCATCCTGAAGGCCGTCAGGGATTCGCTGGACGCCGACTTCGGATTCAACCTGCACGACCAGGGGTCTCGCACGGCGGGCCCCGACGGCGAGCTGGTGGGGATCGCGTTGCTGGCCCCGGCGGCGGACGAGGAGCGCTCGTGGGGACCCGTCCGGCAGCGGGCGCGGCGGCTGTCGGGCGTCATCGCCGCCGTCCTGCAGCCGGAGATCCCCGGCCGCATCGCGCGCTACGATGACACGTTCACTCCGCGCGCCTTCGGCGACAACATGCAGCGCTGGGGCACGAGCACGGTGCTGATCGAGAGCGGCGCGCTGCCCGACGATCCGCAGAAACAGGAGCTGCGCCGTCTGAACGTGCTGGCGATCCTCGCCGCGCTGGAGTCGGTGGCCGACGGTTCGCTGGAGACCGCCCCCACGGCCCCGTACGACGAGCTCCCGATGAATCTCGGTATCACGAATGACGTGATCCTGTCCGGGGGTCTGCTCGTGTGGGCCGACGGATCGACTTATCCGGTGGACGTCGCGATCGTCGACGCCGATCCCGTCGCGCACACCGGCCCCACCTACGGGGAGATCGGCGATCTTTCCGAGGTACGCGCGCTGAAGCGGCTCGATCTCACCGGGCTGTACCTGCACCCGGATTTCGGGGACGCCGGCTACCTGCGCCGCGGCGACCCCGTGCGACTCGTCGTTCGCCGGGGTCCGGAACCGGACAGCGAAGCGGTGATGAACATCCCGTGAGTCTCGCAAGCCGGCGACATCAGCGCTTTTTCGCCGAGCTGAAGCGCCGCAAGGTATTCCGTTCCGCGGCGATCTACGGCGCCGGCGCGTTCGGCCTTCTCCAGGGCGTCGACGTGGCAGTTCATGCTGACCGCGGTGTCACGGAGTGTCTCGAACTTCGGGAGATTTCGGGCCGGGTCGACGCGGCCGGCGCAACGCCATCCCGCCCATAGCGAGCCGCTCGGCCGTGGCCGTCAGCCGGCGAGCTCCTCGCGCACCCTGGCCGTGTGCTCGCCCAGCTTGGGGGGCGCGGACAGGGACCGCGGGCGGTACGGACCGGACGGATCGAAGGCGACGGTACGGAGTCCTCGCAAAGTGCCGAGCCCGGGTACGTGCGCTTCCAGCAGCAGGGGCTCGGCCGCCTGCTGCGACAGGGCCTCACGCACGTCCAGGATCGGTCCGGCCGGCACACCGGCGTCCGCCAGCTCCTCCAGCAGCGTCTCGGGGTCGAGCTCCGCCAGGATTTCCGCGAGCGTCGCCTCGAGTTCCCGACGATGCGTGACCCTCGCCGGGTTCGTCGCATAGCGGTCGTCGCGCGCCAGCTCTGACGCGCCGAGGACCTCGCACAGCGCCGCGAACTGCCGATCGTTGCCGACCGCCAGCACGATGGAGGATCCGTCCGCCGTCTCGAAGGAGCTGCCGTACGGGACGATGTTCGGATGCCCGGAACCGAGTCGCCGAGGGTTCCTCCCTGCCACCAGCCAGTTCGTGGCCTGGTTGACGAGCGCCGCCAGCCCCGAGCGAATCAGCGAGACGCTCACCTTTCCCCCTTCGCCCGTCCGCTCGCGCCGCAGGAGGGCGAGAAGGATGGCCTCTTTCAGCTGGTGGCCCGCGAGAACATCCATGAGCGCCACCGGCAGCTTCAGGGGCGGCCCGTCGGGCTCGCCGTTGATGTACGTGAAGCCGGTGGCGGCCTGGATCACCGCGTCGTAACCGGGTCGGTCGTCGTCGGGCCCGTATGCCGTGATCTCGCCGTACACGACATCGGGATTCTCCGCCCGCACCGACGCATAGTCGAGGCCGAACTTCTCGGCGTCTCCGGGCTTGTAGCTCACGAGGATCACGTCGGCTCGCCTCGCGAGCTGGTGGGCCGCGTCGAGGTCCTGGGGCCGGGCGAAGTCGAGCGCGACGGACTCCTTGCCCCAGTTGACCGCGGCGAAGTACGGCGAGAGCTCGCTGCGGGATGTCCTCCGAGCGGAGGACTCCGCTTCGCCGCTCGTCACGGCCCCGAGGCTCCAATGCCGGGTGACGTCGCCCCCGACCGCAGGGTTCTCGACCTTGACCACGCGGGCGCCGAGCTCGGCCAGGAACATTCCGACGCTCGGGCCCGCGAGAACCCCGGCGAACTCCAGTACGGTCAGGTGGGATAGGGGCATGAGCCGAAAGCTACGGGGCTACATCGTCACGGGCGACGGCCCGAGCCACGCTCCGGTCCAGCAGGCGGCCGACGACGGCGAAACCGAACAGCACGAACGGCATGTGCCAGGCGATCTGGTTCATGCCGACGTGGATGGCGGAGTGGGCCTTGAACAGGACGAACCAGGAGAGCGGAGCGAGCAGCGAGAACCAGGTCGCCGCGACCAGGCCGGCGGTGACGCGTCGGGCGTCGTCGTCCCGTTCCCGTCGGGACAACCCGAGCAACAGCAGAGACGCGAGTCCGAAGCCGGCGATGAGTTGGGCGAACCGGACGCGGAACAGGTACCAGGCGACGAAGTCGTTCGGGGCGCGAATGAAGGCATTGACGTCCAGCCACACTGCCTTCAAGTAACCGACGACGACCTCGACGACCGGGACCTCGTGCCCCATGCGGGCGTAGTCGGCGGGGTCCGCGTACGTACGCTTGCGAAGGGCGTCGAGCACGTGGTCGACGCCTGCCCACGCCGATCCGCGAACCGCCCCAATCTGAATCAGCAGGACGGCGAGCGCGAGCGCGAGTGCGAGGCCAAGGGCACCGACCGTGACCAGCAACGCGGCACGCCGCTCGCCGGCCGTCCACCCGTGCCGCAGGCAATAGTGCACGACTGGCACGACCGCCATGACGGCCGCCGTCGTGAAGTACTCGTAGCCCGTGAACAGGGTCTTCACGAACATCGCCGCGCAGACGAGGACTCCGAGACGCAGCAGAACCCTTCGATTGACGTGCAGCGCGTCGCGGAGACAGAACATCGTGGTCAGCATCGGCACGTAGAACGCCCACAGCGCCCAGAACATCTTCCCGCCGAACACGGTGAGCCAGGACGACCCGATCGCGCCCAGGAACACAACGCCGGCGGTGGCCGGGCCGAACTGCAGGAAAAACCACGTCACGACGAGCCCTACCGCGAGCCCGCCGAGGACCGCCGTGATCGAGCGGAACACGTCCAGCGTGAGGTCCGGCGGCGCGCCAGTCAGCCCGTCGAGCGCGGAGAACAGGATACCCTGCCCGCCGGGATGTGAGGCGTAAACTTCGTACGCGGCGAACTCACCGCCGCCGAGGTAGACGTCGAACTGCTCGCGCCCTGGCACGTCCCACCAGTCGATCGGGCGGCCGTCCTCCGTTCCGAGGCCGAGCAAGCCGCCGGCCGAAAGAATCCCGTCCTGCCGCGACTTGACGAGCCGACCGACGACGTGGGCCTCCATGCCGAAGTTCTGGCGCTCGAACCGGCGCTGATCCGCCACGCGCCACGCGTTCGAGCGGAATCCGGCGGCGAGGCAGGCGCTGGCCACCAGCCAGACGACCGCCGCCACGGCCGAGCGCTGCCCGGCCGACCACCGATATCGTTGCGTCATGCGGCACGAAGCTACGGAGCCCCCCGGCCGTGGGCGACCGGGGGGCTCCGCGGAGCAGTATGATGGCTGCCGGTTCAGGTCACTGGTTCGCCCTCGCGCTTCTGGAGGAAGAATACGCCTTCGGCTCCGCTCGTCACGACGATCGTGCCGCTCTCGAAGAACGGATAGTTGCTCCACGAGCCGTCGAACACGACGCTCTCGTCATGGGGTACGGTGTCGAAAAACGCCACCTCGACCGGGTTCTCGGGATCGCTGATGTCGAGGATGCGCAGCCCGCTCACGTAGTTCGACTGGTACATAAGGTTG
>DATHRZ010000101.1:0-17408 GCA_035464655.1 Gemmatimonadota bacterium | reverse complement strand
AGCTTGAGGGGCTGGTGCCCTTTTAGGGCGTGGAGGTTCGAATCCTCTCCTGGGCATGTCGGATGGGCGCCCGTAGCTCAACTGGACAGAGCACCTGACTACGGATCAGGAGGCTGGGGGTTCGAATCCTCCCGGGCGCATGTTCACTCGCTTCGCTCACTCCATGCACCCGCGAGGCTTCTCACCCCTTCGGGGTATCTCCTGCGGGCCGCTTCGCGGCTCCTCGGAGGGTCGCTTCGCGACCGCGAATCCTCCCGGGCGCACTTCATTCCAGATACAATAGCCACAACAAGATAGCTCACCCCAGGTGCGGTCCATGTCGATCAACGGGCAGCCGCATCGCGCCGGCCAGCGGATCGACGAACACGCTGCGCCGCTTCAGCTCGGCGAACAGCTCCTGGTGCGATTTCACGGTGTCCCCGTGCCTGCTCTCTCGCGGAGGATCATCGGGGTGCGGCGTTCGTCGACAGGTGTCCGCCGCACCTCGACGCCGCCGAGCCGGCGCTCAGCGAGCCAGGCCTGGACGCGCGGATCCGACCGGACCGGGTCGAGGAGTGGATGCCAGAAGATCGCGGTGCGGCCGGTCAGCAGCTTCGTCTCGTCACGGAGCAGCGCGACCACGGCGCTGTCGGGCTCACCGACCATCATCCAGGCGAGCGTGGGCGGAATTACGCCGATATCGGCGATGCCCGGCAGGCTGTCGAGCGCACCTCGAGCTGCGGCGACAGCCGGGCGGGAGCCATCCATCAGACCCCGGAAGCCCGTTTCCAGGTTCGGGCGGACGACCCCCCAACGCTTCGCGAGCGAAGCGTATCTGGGACTGGTGGCGGCGAGCTCGTCCATGGTTTCGAGCGCTCGGTCCAGCTGGCCGGTCCGCAGGTACGCCAGCACCGACATCGACAGGAGACGTTCGCGGGCCTGTTCCGGCGCGACGGCGAGGGCGGCCGTATTCACGTCGGCGGCTTCCCGGATCCGGTCGTCGAGCTCCAGAGCCCAGCTCAGTACTTCCGCCCGGATGGGGGCGGGGTCGAGCGCCCATGCGCGATCCGCCTCTCGAACGGCGTCGGCGATTCGGCCCATGTTGTAGAACAGATCGGCGTACTGATGGTGGGCCTCCGCATTGTCCGGATCGATCGCCAGGGCCTGCCGGTACGACGCCTCCGAGGCCTCCCACTCCGCCCGGTCCCGCTGCACGCTGCCGAGGGCCACGAGCGCCGACGCGTTGCGCGGATCCAGCTCCAGCGCGCGTCGCGCCGCCCGCTCCGAGCGCACCAGGGCCGAGTCCGCGAACACCCGCAGGCTGTCCTCCGGGACACCGAGCGACCTGGCGTGCCAGATCGAGATCTCCCTGGCTTCGGCCAGGGCCGCCCAGGCCGGCGCCCAGGCGGAGTCGTGCTCGACCGCCGTCTCGAACAACCGGATCGCTTCGCGCAGCCCCTCGCCCCGCAGGCGCATCTGGGCGCGGCCGGCCAGGTAGAGATCGTATGCGTCGAGGTCGCCCGTCGGGATAACGAGGGCCTCGTCGCCTTCGAGACCGAGGGGTACGCGCAGCTGGTCCGCGATCGCCTCCGCGATCTCCGTCTGGATCACGAACACGTCGTCGAGCGTCCGGTCGTAGGTGTCCGACCAGAGGTGCGACCCGGTGGACGTATCGATGAGCTGCGCGGTGATCCGGAGCCTGTCGCCGGCCTTCCGGACGCTGCCCTCGACGAAGTACCGCACGCGGAGGGTGTCGCCGAGCTGTCCGGCCGTGAGGTTCGTTCCCTTGAACGCGAACGTGGACGTCCGGGCTGCCACGCGGAGCTCCTGGATCTTCGCGAGAGTGTTGAGCAGCTCCTCGGTCATCCCGTCGCTGAAGTACTCCTGGTCGCTTTGCGGGCTCATGTCCGCGAACGGCAGGACCGCAATGGAAGGGCGGGGGTCGTCCTCCAGGACCGTAAACGCGAGGCGAGCCTCGGGCCCCCGGGACGTCGCCAATGCGGCCTCGGACGTTCCACTCCGGCGCCCCACCCACCAGGCGCCGGCGACGAGGGCCGCGACGCCCAACAGGGCGAGCAGCCCCGCCGACCAGCGTTGCGCGGCCGGCTCGGCCACGATCGCGGCGATCTCGTCCGGGGAGGCCGGTTCCGTCTTGCGAACTCCTTCCGGCGTGGTCTCGAACGCCCAGGCGAGGACCAGAGCCAGCGGGAAGCCGAGCAGCAGGATCGCGACGACGTAGGTGAGGAACGCGTCGGGCAGCATCAGCGCCTTCGTGAGCGGATCGGCGACCTGGATCAACGCGAAAGACACCGCGCCGTAGATCGCCGCCACCCGGAACACGTGGCGACGCGTCAGCTCGGCGAACAGCTGCTGGTAGGACTTCACGAAGTTTCCTCGCCGCTAGACTTTCGCAGCACGACCGGCGTCTCGCGCTGGTCGACCGGGGTACGATGGATCACGCCGTCGAGGTCCCGGTTGCGCAGGTATTCCTGAACGATCGGTAGTTGCCGAACCTCATCGAACGTCGGATCGCAGAGTTGGTAGAGGCGAGTGATCGCCAGACCCCTCGTGGTGGGCGAGACCAGCCGCACGGCGGCAGAGTCCGGGTATCCCAGGCGGATCCAGTCTTCGGCAAGCAGATCGTTGCGCGCGGTGTCCGGGATCGCCGAAAGCGTCCCCTGTCGGAGCCAGTCGAAGAACTGGCGAGCCTCGGTCCGGACCCGCTCGACGTCGGTGGCGTCGTCGCGCAGCGAAAGCATGCGTTCGAGGGCCTCTTCGTATCTCTGTTCCGTATAGAGCAACCAGAAGTAATTCCGGCGGATTCCAGAAAGGGACTCGTCGGGATCGAGGCGGATGCCGCGCAGGTACGCACGTTCCGCCTCGTCGTAGCGATCGTCGCACCGGAGACCCGCTCCGAGGACGTTGAACCGAACGGGCGCCGGATCGAGCGCCGCGGCGCGATCCGCGGCGCGCACGCCTTCAGCGACCCTGCCGGACAGGATCAAGAGCTCGCCGTACTGGTGATAGGCCTCGGCGTTGTCGGGGTCGAGGGCCAGCGCCTGCCGGTAGGCGCGTTCCGCCGGCTCCCAGTCGAAACGGTCGCGCAGCACGTTGCCCAGCGCCACGTGCGCGGAGGAGCTTCTCGGGTCCAGCTGCAGCGCATGCCGCGCCGCGGTCTCGGCGGCCTCGAGCTCGGCGGCCACTGCGGTGCTGTCGGGCGTCTCCCCTCCGAAGGCCTCGCGGTACCACACACGGATCTCCAGCGCTTCGGCGAGGCCCGCCCACGCGGGCGCCCATCCCGAATCCGCCGCGATGGCCGCCCGGTAGAGCCGCACTGCCTCGCTCATCGACGCGCCACGTTCGCGCATCCGGGCGCGGGCCGAGAGGTAGAGGTCGTAGGCGCCGAAGTCGCCGGTCGGTTGCACCAGGTCGGAGGGGTCGTCGAGCCCCAGCGGCACTCGCAGCTGGTTGGCGATCGCGGTGGCGATCTCGGTCTGGATCGCGAACACGCTCTCGAGCGTCCGGTCGTACGTCTCCGACCACAGGTGGGAGCCGTCCTTCGCGTCGATCAGCTGTGCCGTGATCCGGAGCTGGTCGCCATCCTTGCGGACGCTGCCCTCGACCAGGTACTGCACGCCGAGCTCGTTGCCGATCGTTCGCAAGTCCTCGTCCCGCTCCTTGAAGGCGAAAGTCGACGTACGACCGGAGACCCGGAGATCACGGATGTTGGCGAGCGTGTTGAGGAGCTCTTCCGTCATGCCGTCACTGAAGTACTCCTGGTCGCCCTCGCGGCTCATGTCGGCGAACGGCAGAACGGCGATCGAGGGACGGGCGTCGTCGGCCATGTCGCCGTAGGCCAACTGCAGGGAATCGGCCCCGGCTGCAGCGCGCGGCTCTGCTGGCGGTGCGCTACGGCGCCCCGCCCACCAGGCCCCGGCTACGAGGGCCGCGATGCCTGCAAGAGCCAGCAGCCCGGCGGGCCACCGCCGAGAGGCGGGCTGTGCGACGATCGCGGCGAGCTCCTCACGGGACGCCGGGTCCGTACGCCGGACACCCGCGGGCGTCACCTCGAACGCCCAGGCGACGATGAGCGCGAACGGGAAGCCGAGCAGCACGAGCACCGTGATCATCGATAGGAACTCGGCCGGCAGCTGCAGGCCCTGGCCGAGCAGGTCGGCGAGCTGGAGCACCACGAACGCGGTGGCCCCGTAAATCGCCGCGACCTTGAACACGTGGCGGCGCTTGAGCTCGGCGAACAGCTGCTGGTAGGACTTCATGACGCGTCCTCGTCCCCGGGCGTCGACCGCACCGGACGCCGTCCCGCGAGACCACGGGACGCGAGCAGCTCCTGAAACCTCGGATCGTCCCGGAGGCCGTCGAAGACCGGGTCAAACAGTTCGTTGCTGTACCCGAAGGGCGGAGCGGTACGGAAATATTCTACAATGAAGGACAACGCTCGCTCCGGTTTCCCCTGGGCGATCCACAATGCGGCCGGCGACTGTCCCAGGATCTCTATTCGCTGCAGCAGGGTGGGATCGAACTCCATCGGAACCCCGGACCCCGGCGGCCAGGTTCGGACGAACTCCTCTTCCAACTGGGGAGCTGTGTTGCGGATCAGGCCGAGCACATGCTCCCGGGCTTCCCCCCAGCGACCTGCCGTGAAATACGCTTCGAAGAGATTCGCGCGCATCCATGGGATCTGAACGGCCGGATCGAGAGCGATACCCTGCGTGAAGTAGTCGATCGCTTCGTGGGGCCGCGCGTCTTCGAGAGTGACATACCCGGCCACGTTGAATCGGACGGCGGAACGATCCAGGGCCAGGGCCCGAAGTGCGCTCCGCCGCGCGTCGCCGGTGCGGCCGACGTAGGCGAGGTATTCCGCGTACTGCTGGTGAGCCTCGAAATTGTCGGGATCGAGCGCGAGGGCGCGGAGGTACGTCGCCTCGGCCGCGTCCCAGTCCCAGCGATCACGCAGCACGTTGGCCAGCGCGACGGTGGCCGACGCGTTGTCGGGATCGAGGGCGAGGGCATGGAGCGCCGCGTTCTCCGCGGCGTCCAGGCTGCGCGCCCAGTACGCGGAATCCGGCGGCACCTGCGGCTCATCGGGCCCCGGGGCATAGAAGGGAAGCAGGGCCCGGCTCTCCGCCAGGCCGGCCCACGCCGGCGCCCAGCTCGAATCACGCGCCACGGCGGCTTCGAACAGGCGAACGGCTTCGAAGACGTTTTCCCCTCGCTCGCGCATCTTCGCCCGTCCGGCGAGGTAGAGATCGTAAGCTTCCAGGTCGTCGGTCGGCGTTACGAGCCGGGTCCCTTCTTCGAGGCCGAGCGAGATCCGCAGGGCGTCGGCGATCGCGCGCGCGATCTCGGTCTGAATCGCGAACACGTCGTCCATGGTTCGGTCGTACTGATCAGACCACAGGTGCGACCCGTCGCGCGTGTCGATGAGCTGCGCCGTGATGCGGAGCCGGTCTCCGGCCTTCCGGACGCTCCCCTCGATCAGATAACCGACGCCGAGCTCATCGCCGATCTGGCGCAGATCCTCCTGCCGTCCCTTGTAGGCGAACGCCGACGTCCGGCCGGCCACCCGCAGCTCACGGATGCCGGCCAGCGTGTTGGAGATCTCCTCGGTGATTCCGTCGCTGAAATACTCCTGGTCGCCCTCGGGGCTCATGTCGGCAAACGGGAGCACGGCAATCGAGGGTCGCGGGTCGTCTTCGAGGTCCGCGTAGGCCAGCCGTATGCCATCGGTGATCGAGTCCGGAGCTGCGGCGGCGACGGGTCTGCTCGATCTGTCTTCCGCGTCTGCGGTCCGCCGGCCCACCCAGACGGCCCCTGCGACCAGGGCCGTGATTCCCACCAGCGCCAGAAGACCCGCCGGCCAGCGCCGCGCCGCCGGCTGGGCCACGATGTGCGCGATCTCGTCGGGGGTGGCGGAGCCCGTGCGCTGGATGCCCTTCGGGGTGAGCTCGAAGCTCCAGGCGAGAACCAGCGCCACCGGGAATCCAAGCAGGATGAGGGCGGTTACGAAGGGGAGAAACGAATCGGGAAGTCGCAGCCCCTGGCCGAGGAGATCGGCCACCTGGAGCAGTACGAACGCTACCGCGCCGTATACGGCGGCGACCTTGAACACCTGTCGGCGCATCAGCTCGGCGAACAGCTGCTGGTAGGATTTCATCGCGGCGTCCGATCCACCGTGCGGCCTTCGAGGTTCATGGCGCGGAGCGTTGCGAGGTATACCGGATCGTCACGGAGCGGGTCCATGATCGGGAGCCACAGGAGGTGGAGCACGATCACGGCCGCGTCCTCGGCCACGTTCGGAAGCCGCGCGATCGCGCTGTCACGCTCTCCCGCGGCCATCCATATCAGGGGATAACGTACCGAGATCCACGTAGACCCGGGCCGGCGGCCGGCGCGGATCTGAGCGGCCACTCGACGCAGGCTGTCGACCACGGCCAGCCGCGCCTCGCCGTTGTCGGCCGGCTCCCCGTACAGGGTGATGATGCGCAGGTACGCCCTGTGCAGGTCGTCGTAGTCAGGATACTCCGCGAGTCCTTCCTCGATGACCCGCCGCGCCTCCGCGATCCTGTCGTCCGCCTCGAGCACGTTGCCGTGCCACACGATCCGAACGGGGGCTCGATCGAGCTGTACGGCTCGTTCCACCGCTCGTCGACCCTCCTGGATGCGGCCCATTTGGGTGAGCATGTCGCCGTACTGCTGATAGGCCTCGGGGTTTTCCGGGTCGCCGGCAAGCGCCTGTAGATAGGCGGCTTCCGATCCCTTCCACTGACGCCGGTTGCGGAGGACGCTTCCGAGCGCGACGTTCGCCGATGCGTTGTCGGGGTCCAGCTCCAGGGCTCGCCGGGCCGCCGTCTCGGAGCGTCTCCAGAACCCGCGGATCACCGTGTTCCTGTCTTCCGGATCTGCCGGCGTCTCGTCCCACGCCGAGGGGTACCAGCCGATCAGCTCCAGCGACTCCGCGAGGCCGGCCCACGCCGGCGCCCACGTCGAGTCGCGGGCGATCGCCGCCTCGAACAGCCGGATCGCCTCCTTCAGGGAGCCGTAACGCTCGCGCATGCGGGCGCGGCCCGCGAGGTACAGGTCGTAGGCCTCCAGGTCCGCGGTCGGCTGCACGAGCTCCGAGGCGTCGAGGCCGAGCGGGACGCGCAGCGCCGTGGCGATCGACTCGGCGATCTCTTCCTGAATCTGGAACACGTTCTCGAGCCGGCGGTCGTAGCTCTCGGACCACACGTGCGATCCGTCGGCCGCGTCGATCAGCTGCGCCGTGATCCGCAGCTCATCGCCTTCCTTGCGGACACTGCCTTCGACGAGGTACTCGACACCCAGTTCCCGGCCGATCTTGCGCAGGTCTTCGTTCTCTCCCTTGTAGGCGAAGGCCGAGGTCCGGCCGGCGACTCGGAGCTCGCGGATTTTCGCCAGGGTGTTGAGGATTTCCTCGGTCATCCCGTCGCCGAAGTATTCCTGGTCGCCCGCCGAGCTCATGTCGGTGAACGGCAGGACGGCGATCGACGATCGGTCATCTTCCGATGGTGCGATTCCGGCCAGGCTGACGTTCGCGGCCTCCGTACCCCTCGCGTCGGCCTCCGCCACCGGTGCCGTCCGGCGTCCGATCCACCACCCGCTGCCGAGGAGCGCGACGACGCCGAGCAGGGCGAGCAAGCCAGCCGGCCAGCGTTGCGAGGCGGGCTGGGAGAGGATCCCCTCGATCTCCGCGGACGTCGCGGAGCCCGTGCGCTTCACGCCCTCGGGCGTCATCTCGAACGCCCAGGCGAGCAGCAGCGCCACGGGAAACGCGAGCACGAGGATCGCCACCATGAAGGTGATCGTCCACTCCGGCAGGCCGAGCGCGGGCAGGAGGATATCGGCGAGCTGGAGGACGACGAACGAGGTGCCTCCGTAGATCGCGGACACCTTGAACACGTGGCGGCGCTTCAGCTCGGCGAACAGCTGCTGGTAAGACTTCATGGAGCGTCTTCCGCCGTGGTCCGGAGCGCCGCCGGCCGTTGCCGCCCGGCGGCGGGTGTCCGCTGCAAAGCCAGGTTCGCCAGGCCATGCTCGCGCATCGCGGCCCGGACGACCGGGCGGGAACGGAGACCATCGAACACGGGATACCACACGATGTAATTGAACGAAATCTCGAGCCCGTCCGGAGGGAAGGCCGCCAGCGCCGCGGCCGCGCTGTCCGGTTCGCCGAGCTGCATCCAGTTGACCGGGTCTAGAAACCGGCGCGCCGAGTCGGGAAGGGCGACGAAGGCCCCGCGCTGCATGATGTCGACTTTCTGCAGCATGGCGGCGCGCCGACGGTCGTCGGGGTCGTCGCCGTAGTAGCGGCGCGCTTCGTCGTAGCGGCCTGCATGAAGATGGATTCTGCCCAGGTTGCGTCGCAGCGCCCACAGGTGATTCTCGGGATCCAGCCGGATGCCCAGATCGTAGGCCTCGATGGCCTCGACTTCGCGGTCGTCGAGCTGCAGGGCGTTACCCAGCACATAGAAGCGGATGGGCGCCGGATCGAGCACCGCCGCCCGGTCTACCTCTCCCACGGCGCGGCCGACGCGGCCCATGGAGAACAACAGCTCGCCGAGTTGCTGATGAGCTTCCGCATTATCGGGATCGATGGCCAGGGCGGCCCGGTAGGCCCGTTCGGACGCTTCCCATTCGAAGCGGTTCCGCAGCACGCTCCCGAGCGCCACGTGCGCCGAAGGACTGCGAGGGTCCAGCTCCAGCGCCCGCCGGGCGGCGCGCTCGGCAGCCTCGAGTTCCGCGTGGACCGTCGCCGAATCGGGATACACGCCGTTCCAGGGCTCGTCGTACCAGAGACGGACCTCCGTGGCCTCCGCCAGGCCAGCCCACGCCGGCGCCCACGTCGAGTCGCGCGCCAGCGCAGCCCCGAAGAGGTCGACGGCTTCGTTCAGGGCCTCGCCGCGCAGACGCATGCGCGCGCGCGCCGCCAGGTACAGGTCGTAAACCTCCAGGTCCTCCACCGGGTTCACGAGCTGGGAAGGATCCGACAGCCCCAGCGGCACCCTGAGCTGGTCGGCGATCGAGGTGGCGATCTCGGTCTGGATGGCAAACACGCTCTCCAGCTTGCGGTCGTAGGTGTCCGACCAGAGGTGCGACCCGTCGCTCGCGTCGATCAGCTGCGCCGTGATCCGGAGCTCGTCCTCGTCCTTCCGGACGCTGCCCTCGACCAGGTACTGTACGCCGAGCTCGCTGCCGATCGTCCGCAGATCCTCGCCCTGGTCCTTGTAGGCGAACGTCGAGGTGCGTCCCGAGACCCGCAGCTCGCGAATGTTGGCAAGCGTATTGAGGAGTTCCTCGGTCATCCCGTCGCTGAAGTACTCCTGGTCGCCCTCGCGGCTCATGTCGGCGAACGGGAGGACCGCGATCGATGGCCGTGCGTCTTCGGCTACGTCGGTATAGGCGAGCTTCAGGGAATCCGACGTCATGGCGGTCGCCCCGCCGCCTGAATCGGCGCGTCCCGTCTGCAGGCCCGCCCACCATACGCCGCCCAGTAACGCCGCCGCGCCGGCGAGAGCCAGCAGACCGGCGGGCCAACGCTTGGACGCGGGCTCGGCGACCATCGCCTCGATTTCCCCGGGAGCCGCGGCGCCGGTGCGCTGCACGCCGTCGGGCGTGACCTCGAAGGCCCACGCG
Source organism: Gemmatimonadota bacterium (assembly GCA_035464655.1). Taxonomy (GTDB): domain Bacteria; phylum Gemmatimonadota; class Gemmatimonadetes; order Palauibacterales; family Palauibacteraceae; genus JARFPW01. The sequence goes on along the minus strand of DATHRZ010000101.1, from coordinate 7,757 downwards.
AGCACGAGCGCCACGGGGAATCCCAGCAGCAGGATCGCGAGCACGAAGGGCAGGAAGGTGTCCGGCAGCCGCAGGGCCTGGCCGAGCGGATCGGCGACCTGGATGAGCCCGAACGCGACGGCGCCGTACACCGCGGCGACCTTGAACACCTTTCGCCGCTTGAGCTCGGCGAACAGCTGCTGGTAGGAGTTCATGGCGTGGCCTGCCCGAGCGCTCTCGGACGTGTCCGCTCGGCGACGGGCGTCCGTTGTACCGCCACGCCGGTCAGGCCACGCTCGGCGAGGTACGCCTGGATGCGGGGGTCGGATCGGATGGGGGCGAGTGCCGGGCTATGGAGTTCGATGACGCGGCCGAAGGGTGCGTCGGCGAGCGCTTCGAGTACCGCCACTACTGCGCTGTCGGCCTGGCCGGCGAGCATCCGGTAACCGTAGTGCATCTCGTCCAGCGCCCCGTCGGGCAGCAGAGACGGGTTGTCGGTGCGCAGGGCCTCGAAGAATCGCTCGACCTCGGAAGGTGAGCCGATCCACGGCCTGGTCTCCGGGTCGAGGGCGTTCGCACGGTTCAAGGCGTCGGCCGCGTCCTCCCATCGGTCGAGGAGGGCGTATCGATACGCGAGGCGCGCGAGGTCGAATCGCCTCACATCCGGTGAGAACGCCTTCTCCAGGCCGGCTTCGTAGGCTTCGGCGCTCTCGGCTACCCGGCCGTCCTCCATCAGCGCGGTTCCCAACATTGCCAGCCGGATCTCAGCCGGGTCGAGGACCGCCGCGCGGTCCATGGCGAGTACCGCTTCGGCGCTGCGGCCGACGTTCAAGAGATATTCGCCATATTGCTGATGAGCTTCGGGGTTGTCCGGGTCGAGCTCCAGCGCCCGCAGGTAGGCGGCCTCCGATGCCTCCCATTCCGCCCGGTTCCGATGGACGCTCCCCAGCGCCACGTAGGCGGAGGCGTTGCCGGGGTCCAGCTCCAGCGCTCGCCGGGCTGCTCGTTCGGAAGCCTCCTCCGCCGTGGCGTTGAACGCCGAAAAGGACACGTTCTCCGGCTGTGCGTCCGAGTACCAGATCCGGAGCTCCTCGACCTCGGCCAGGGCCGCCCAGGCCGGTGCCCACGTCGAATCGCGCGCCAGGGCTGCCAGGAAAAGATCGCGCGCTTCGAGGAGACGTTCTCCTCGTTCCCGCATCTTCGAACGTCCCGCGAGGTACAGGTCGTACGCTCCGAGATCGGCCGTCGGGGTGACGAGTTCCGACGCGTCGTCGAGACCGAGCGGCACGCGGAGGGCCTCCGCGACCGATTCGGCGATCTCGGACTGGATGGCGAACACGTCCTCCATCGTTCGGTCGTAGCTGTCGCTCCAGACGTGCGACCCGTCGGATGCGTCGATCAGCTGCGCCGTGATCCGTAGATTGTCGCCCGCCTTGCGGACGCTTCCTTCGATCAGGTAGCCGACGCCGAGCTCGCGGCCGATCTCTCGCAGGTCCTTCTGCTCGCCCTTGAAGGCGAAGGCGGACGTACGTCCCGCGACCCGCAACTCGTCGATCCCGGCCAGGGTGTTGAGGATCTCTTCGGTCATCCCGTCTCCGAAGTACTCCTGGTCGCCCTCCGGGCTCATGTCGGCGAACGGCAGGACCGCGATCGACGGCCGGTCGTCCTCGGTGTCGGCGTAGGCGAATCGGATGTCGGAGGCGGCGGAAGCGCTCGGCTCCGTCGTCGCCGCCGTCTGACGTCCGACCCACCAGGCGCCGGCGACGAGCGCTCCGATTCCGACCAGGGCCAGGAGGCCCGCCGGCCAGCGCTGCGCAGCCGGCTCCGCGACGATCGCCTCGATCTCGCCCGGGGCGGCCGTGCCCGTGCGCTGCATCCCGTCCGGTGTGACCTCGAACGCCCAGGCGAGAATGAGCGCGACCGGAAAGGCGAGGACCACGAGAGCGACCATGAAGGTGACCGTCCAGTCGGGAACGCCGAGGCGCGGAAGCATGATATCCGCCGCCTGCAGCACGCCGAAAGCGACGACGCCGTACAGTGCGGCCACCTTGAACACCTTTCGGCGCTTCAGCTCGGCGAACAGCTCCTGGTAGGACTTCATGAGGTGGCCGCCCCCTGCGCTTTCGCGCCGGGCTCGCCGTCCTCCTGCAGGATCAGGGGACGTGTCCGCTTCGACGGTGGAGTGCGCTCCGGGACCATCCGCGGCGCACCGGACGCAGCGACCAGTGCGGCGAACTCCGGGTCGGAGCGGAGCGGGTCGAAGATCGGGTGCCAGAAGTCGCTGGGGAGTGGCACGATCCCGTGTACGAGGAAACTGCGTTCGCGCAGCGTTGCGACGGCCCGATCCCGGTAACCCATCAGCATCCACATCTCCGGGGCCAGATCGGACCGAATCGGAGCTGGGATCACGCTCGAATCCGCCATGATGAACCCGCGTACGAAGCGGCGCACCAAGTCGGGCATCCTGTCGGGACGGACGATCTGTCGCTCCAGGGCCTGGAACGCGTCGACCGCGGCCTCTTCCTGCCCCGCCATCACCCGCGCCAGCCCCGCGTTGCCCCACAGACGCGGCAGCGTCACTTCGGGATCACGACGCAACCCGACCTTGTAGACCTCGAGGGCTTCGTCCAGTCGGTCGTCCAGCACGAGGTGGCCCGCCAGGAGGTCGATCCGGATCGGTGCGGGGTCCAGGGCGGCTGCCCGGTCGAGGGCTCGTACCGCTTCCCCGATCCTCCCGACCTCGCGCAGGAGTTCGCCATACTGCTGGTGTGCCTCGGGGTTGTCCGGATCGAGCGACAGAGCCCTGCGGTACGTCGCCTCGGCCACGTCCCACTGCCCGCGATCGCGCTGGACGCTGCCCAGGGCCACGAGCGCCGACGCGTTCTGCTCATCCAGTTCCAGCGCGCGCCGCGCGGCCCGCTCGGCTTCTTCCAGCGCTTGCTGAACGGAGGCGGAGTCCGGGATGCTGTCCGGGAAAGTTTCCGAGTACCAGATGCGGATCTCGGAGGTTTCGGCCAGCGCCGCCCAGGCCGGGGCCCAGGACGAGTCGCGGGCGATGGCCGCCTCGAACATGCGCTTCGCTTCGAGCAGCCCGAGGCCCCGCTCGCGCATCCTGGTCCGCCCGGCGAGGTAGAGATCGTAGGCCGTGAGGTCGCTCGTCGGCGTGACCAGGGTCTCGTCGCCTTCGAGGCCGAGAGGCACGGTGAGCGCCCCGGCGATGGATTCGGCGATCTCGGTCTGGATGGCGAACACGTCCTTCAGCTCCCGGTCGTACTGGTCCGACCAGAGATGCGAACCGTCGGTGGCGTCGATGAGCTGCGCCGTGATCCGGAGCTGGTCGCCCGCCTTGCGGACGCTGCCCTCGATCAGGTAATGCACGCCGAGCTCCTCCCCGATCGTCCGCAGGTCCACCGCGCGTCCCTTATAGGCGAAGGCGGAGGTGCGCCCCGAAACCCGCAACTCGTCGACGTTGGCGAGCGTGTTCAGGATCTCCTCGGTGATGCCGTCGCTGAAGTACTCCTGCTCCTCGTCGGCGCTCATGTTGACGAACGGAAGCACCGCGATCGAGGGACGCGGATCTTCGTCCGGAGTGGCGTAGGCAAGCTCCAGCGCCTCGGGCCGGCCGTCGGCACCGACGGCCTCGACGCCGGATTGCCGGCCCGCCCACCACGTGCCTCCGAGCAGGGCCGCAACGCCGAGTAGCGCCAGGAGCCCGTGCGGCCAGCGCTTGGAGGCGGGCTGGGCGAGGATCCCCTCGATCTCGCCGGGGGCCGCCCGGTCGGTGCGATGGACGCCTTCCGGGGTGACCTCGAACGCCCAGGCGAGGATCAGCGCGAGCGGGAAGCCGAGCAGGACGACCGCCGTGATGAACGGCATGAACGAGTCGGGGAGCCGGAGGCCCTGGCCCAGCAGTTCCGCCACCTGGAGGAGCACGAAGGCCACGCCGCCGTACACGGCGGCCACCTTGAACACCTTTCGGCGCTTCAGCTCGGCGAACAGCTCCTGGTAGGACTTCATGAGCCGTCCCCGCCGTGCAGGTCCCGCAGCACCGCGGGCAGCTTCCGCTCGGCCGGTGGTGTGCGCTGGACGGTGACTCCCTCGAGGCCCCGATCCCGCAGGTAGCCCTGCACGGCCGGATGGCCGCGGATCGAGTCGAAAAACGGGCTCCACACCCGGTACATGAAGCCGATCCAGTCGGGATGGGGGGGATTCGCCAGGGCGTTGGCCGCCATCTCCGGCTCGCCGAGGTGAATCAGGTCTTCCGGCTTCAGGTACTGTCGCACAGAATCGGGTACGGCGGAGAGCCTCCCCGTGCGCAACGCGGCGATCCACCCGCTCCAGTTCTGATCCAGCTCCTGCCTGGCGCCCGGGATGCTGGCCCACGCGTCGTAGGCCTCGTCGTAGCGTTCCGCGTCGTAGTGCAACAGCCCGAGGTTGCTGCGCAGAGATCCCAGCTTCCCGTCGGGGTCGAGCGATATTCCCTTCTCGAACGCCTGGATCGCTTCCGATTCCCGGCCGTCGGTCGCCAGGTTCCAGCCCAGCATGTTCATGCGGATCGGGGCCGGGTCGAGAGCCGCCGCGCGCGCCGCCGATTGCACGGCCTCGGCGGCCCGGCCGGTCGCGACGAGGAGCTCGGAGTACCCCTGATGCGCCTCGGAATAGTCCGGGTCGATGGCCAGCGCCGCCCGGTAGGCGGCCCCGGCCTCCCGCCATTCGAAGCGGTCCCGCAGGACGTTACCCAGTGCCACGTGGGCCGAGGCACTCCGCGGATCCAGCGCCAGCGCCTGCCGCGCCGCTCGCTCGGCCCGGTCGAGAGCGGCGGTCATCGTGCCGAGATCGGGGCCGTCGGTGCCGTTCACGTACCAGAGCCGAAGCTCGGTTGCCTCGGCCAAACTCGCCCAGGGCGGGGCCCATCCCGAATCGCGGGCGATCGCCGCCTCGAACAGGCGAATCGCCTCGTCGAGGCTGTCGCCGCGCTCGCGCATGCGAGCCCGACCGGCGAGGTAGAGGTCGTAGGCCTCGACGTCGCTGGTCGGCGTGACCAGGTCCGACGGCTCGTCGATCCCGAGCGGAACACGCAGCTGGTTGGCGATCGCCTCGGCGATCTCGGTCTGGATCTGGAACACGTTGTCGAGGGTGCGGTCGTAGGTGTCCGACCAGACGTGCGAGCCGGTACGGGAGTCGATGAGCTGCGCGGTGATCCGGAGCTGGTCGCCCGACTTCCGGACGCTGCCCTCGATCAGATAAGCGACGCCCAGGCTGTCGCCGACGGCCCGCATGTCCATCTGCCGATCCTTGAACGCGAAGGCCGAGGTGCGCGCGGCCACGCGGAGCTCCGGGAGTTTCGCCAGCACGTTGAGGGTCTCCTCGGTGATCCCGTCGCTGAAGTACTCCTGGTCCCGATCGGGGCTCATGTCGACGAACGGGAGCACGGCGAGCGACGGCAGGGAGTCGCGCCGCTCGTCGGCCAGCGCGAGGCGGAGCTCGGCGGGGGCGTCGTCCGGATTCGCGGTGCCGGCCTCGGCCGTGCCCCGTTGACCGAGCCACCAGCCGCCCACGAGCAGAGTCACCCCGAGCAGGGCGAGGAGTCCGGCCGGCCAGCGCTGGTGGACCGGAGCCGCGACGATGGCTTCGATTTCCGTGGGCGCGGCCCGCTCCGTCCGCTTGAGGCCCTGCGGCGTCTGCTCGAACGCCCACGCGAGGACGACGGCGACGGGAAGGCCGACGAGGAGGAGAAGCGCGACAAACCTGTACGTCCAGTCGGGGAGCAGCAACGCGGGGACGGCGAGGTCGACGACCTGGAGAACGATGAATCCGACGATGCCGTACACGGCCATCACGCGGAACACCTTGCGCCGCTTGAGCTCGGCGAGGAACCGCTGGTAGGCCGGCGACGAGTCCTTCATGGGCGGGAAGATCGCACCACGGAGTCGCGGAGGAAAGCTAAGGCGCCTCGCCCATACCAGGCTCGACCTCCACGAGCATCTCGATCTCGAGGGTCAGCCCGATCGGCAGCGACGAAGCGCCGATCGCCGCCCGTGCATGACGCCCGCGTTCCCCGAACACCTCCACCAGCAGGTCGGAGGCCCCATTGATCACCTGCGAATGCTGCGTGAAGTCATCCGTCGCGTTCACGATCCCGAACACCCGGACGATTCGGCGCACGCGGCCGAGATCGCCGAGCTCGGCCTTCAGCGTGGCGAGCAGGCAGAGCGCCGTCAGCCTTGCGGTCTCGTAACCTTCTTCCAGGGTGCGGTCGCGGCCGACCTTTCCCGTCTCGTACGGTTCCTCGCAGTTGGAATGGCCCCCGAGGTACAGCAGGTCCCCCACCCGTACGGCGCGCATATAGTTGGCGAACGGCGGGTAGGGCTCCGGAAGCTCGAGGCCGAGCTCGGCGAGCCGCGCCTCGGGGTGTGCGGCCTGCTGCGCGACGGTCGGCGGGGCGAGCGGGCCGACCGCCGCGAACAGTACCATGAGGCAGGCCATCCCATGTTTCATATTTCCAGTCTCTCTTCAGCGGTGCTGGTCGATAAGCACCGGGTTCCCGTCGGGGTCGAGGAAGACGACACTGCCCGGGCCGCCACCCTCGGGCAGGTTCACCGCCGTGAACTCGATGCCGGCCGCCTGGAGGCGCCGGGCGATCTCGCGCACGTCGGTGAACGACTCCGCCTCCTCGCCGGGGCCGTTCCAGCCCGGATTGAAGGTGAGGATGTTCTGCTCGAACATGCCCTGGAACAGGCCGACGACCGACTTTCCGTTCACGAGGATCAGGTACCCGTGCTCCGGGTCGCCCCCGGTGACTTCGAAGCCGAGGAGTTCGTAGAACGCGCGGCTCCGAGCGAGGCCCTCGACGGCCAGGCTGATCGAGAAGGCTCCGAGGTCCATGGGGTGTCTCCGGGTCGAAGTTCTGGGTGGTATCGCGCCGCGGCCGTCGCCAAGCTCGGGAGTGCGATGATCCGGGTCAACCCGGTCTTGCCCACCGACGATTCGCCATGCACTGTTTTGACGCCGTTCCATGTTTCGCTGCCGGACCGTCGGAACCACGACCTGCGAGGAGTTGCGAATGGCGTCCCAAGCCGCCCGACGGACCGTGACCGCAGATGCCGTTCGGGTCGAACGAGACCAGAGCGGCCATCGTCGTCTGCTGACGACGGAACCGATCGCCTCGGGTGGAGTGATTCTCCTGCTCGACGGCGTCGTTCGCGCGAAGCCCACCCGCTACAGCATCCAGATCGGACCCGACGCGCACCTCGACGAGATGGGGCCGGTGGACGCGACGAACCACCGCTGCGATCCGAGCGCGTTCATCGATTTCTCCGATCCCGAGCGAATCGTGCTTCGCGCGATGCGCGACCTGTCCGTCGGGGACGAAGTCTCGATCCACTACTGTGCCACGGAGTACGACATGGCTTCGCCGTTCGACTGCCACTGTGGGGTCGAGGAGTGCCTGGGGCGGATTCGCGGGTACCGCTATTTGGCAGACGACGTCGCGCGACGTCTCGAGCCGTGGCTGAGCCCGGCGCTCGACGCCGCTCGCCGCTGACCGGTCACCGCACGATCCGCATCAACAGGGCCGGGCCGTCCGGCGTCACGATCTCACCGGCCCGCACGAAGCCGGCCTTCTCGTAACAGCGGATCGCGCGGTGGTTGTCCGGGTGCGGATCCAGCCGGACCTCCGTGATGCTTTGGTCCCGGAACAGGCGATCGACGAACTGCGATACCATCGCGGTGCCCTGCCCCCTGCCGAGCCGGTCGCCGTCGGCCAGGAACTGGTCGAT
>DATHRZ010000100.1:0-9035 GCA_035464655.1 Gemmatimonadota bacterium | reverse complement strand
CCCACCAGGCGGTGGTCGGCCCGAGCGTGAAAAGGTAGAGCAGCCAGACGCCGGCGGCCGCCACGAGCGACCAGCCCCACACGGGCAGAACTCCGACCTTCTGTCTCTCGATACCGCGCATGTGCTCCGCCGGCCCGGGTCTGCATTGAACGATCACGCGGGGATGTTCCCGCAAAGGCCGCGAACCTAACGGACGGGGCGGCCCGGGGCCACGCGCGGACGGGTCCGGCGCCGGCCGTGGTCGGCTACGTCACACCTCGAAGGGATTGTAAACGGTGAGCCCGGGAAAGCGGGCGAAGTCACGATCACCCGTGATGATCTCCGAGATCCCGCCGTGCCAGGCAGCGGGCGGCTCGCGCACGACGACCTCGCCCCGGACGAGCTCGATTTGCTTGTCGGGGTACGACAGGCGGAGCAACTCCTCCGCCGTGACGGGCGTGGCGGTCGGCGCGTTCATGGGGCCAAGATAGGGCCTCAGCAGGAGGAGGGATCACCTCAGGGCCACGCGCGCGTACTCACAACGGTCACCCGCCCCGGCCGCACCTCGACCTCGCCCAGGTCGAGCGTAGCGCCGCTCGCCCCCTCCGCCGCGACCCGCACCTCGTGCCTGCCCGGAGGCAGGGGAAGCCGTACGATCTGGATCTGCGCCGGCAACAGCGTCCAAGAGCGCGTGTCGGCGCGCTCGGTGAGCGCGGCGAGGGCGTTTCCGACGACGGCAACGACATCGGCCAGCGTCTCGTCTTCCTTGCGCGCACCGTCCTCGATCGCCTGGACGACGGCGTACTTGACGGCCGCGCGGGCCACCGACTTCACGAGCATCTCGGGCGCCTGGCGGTTGAAGTCCCGGATGACGGCGCCCGACAGGTCGGCTGACACGACGGGTGAGCCGGGAGTTTCCGGCGGCGCGAGGCCGGACGCATCGCCCGCGCCCTCGCCCTCTGGCGACGCCGCAACAGCATCCAGCGGCAGCGACCCCAGCGCCGTCGCGTCGCGCGCCGCGGTGATTGTCGGAACGCCACCCGCCCCCGACCCGCTGAACGCCCGCACGGGGCCGACGGGCGCGGCCGACAGCGGACGGTACATGGTCGGCCAGGCGACCCGCATCAAGTAGGTGACGTCGTCGTCCTTGTCGCCCTTCTTCCGGCCCCCGCTGGACGAGTAGCGGATCCCGTCACACCAATCGTCGTGCGACGCCCCCCACGCGTTCATCGGGTGATCGAGCCGGCGCTGCGAGAAGCAGCGGGCGAAGCGCAGACGGCGCGACTCGGAGCCGTAGCGGAGGTCGTCGAGCTCGTCGGCCCCGACCAGCAGGTGCACCGAGCGCTCGACGCGGTGCGCGACGAAGCCCGATTCGACCAGCACGACGACGCCCGACGTTTCAGCTGAAACGTGTTCGGTGGTGTCCGCGAAGTCGGACCCGGAATCGCGCGCCGCCCCGACCCCGGCCAGTCGGTAGGCCACGTCGGCGTCGTTGCGCTCGCCGGCCTGCTCGAACACGGCCCCCGTGAAGTAGCGGAGCGATCGATAGAGCTGCCGCGTCTCGGCATCGAGGGCTTCGGCCCCGTCCTCGTCGACCATCCCGTCAAGCACGCGCGCGAGCCGGCGCGCCTCGACGGCCGCTTCGTCGGGTTCGCCGAGGGCCAGGTAGTTGAGCGCCCCGTACACGTGGACCATCGGGCGCTCGGCGCGCGAAGGGAGCCACGCGAGCGCGCGGTCGTTGGTGACGAGGGAGAGGGCGGCGCGGGACACGCTTTTCGTGAACCGTTCCTCGATCTCGAGCTCGGCGGCCTGGAGAAGCTCGTTGCTCTCCTCGTAGCGGCCGGCGTAGTGCTCGACGATCGCCCGGTTCAGGGCCGCGAGCACCTCGTCGCCCGCCGCGTCGGCTTCCTCTTCGGCTACGGTGAGGGCTTCGTCGAACCGACCCTGCTCGGACAGACGACGCAACTCGTCGTCGTAGGATGACAGGCCGTGGGGCCCCGTTTTCGGGGGCCCCACGAGACCGCATCCCGCCACTGCCAGGCAGAGCCCGACCCGGGCGGCGGTGCGGCGAAGCACGGAGGTTACCGGTTGCGTTCGAGTACGACGATGCGCTGCTGAGCCAGCGCGATCGCCTCGGCCAGGCGCGCGCTCGCTTCGCCGCGGGCCTCGATGCGCTCGAGGTCGAGGCGGTGCAGGAAGAGCTCGTACTGGATGAGCGCTTCGAGCGGACGCAGCGCCTTGTCGAGCACGCTGGCCACGCGGTAGTCGATCAGCGGATCGTCGGGCGCGAGGATGCTCGCCCGGTCGTAGCGGTCGAGCGCCGCCTCGAGCCGTCCGGCCGCGGCGAGCTCGTCGCCTTCGCGCAGCAGCGCCTCGGCCATCTCGGCCGCCCGGCCCTCGGTGGTCGCCTGGTCGGGCGACGACACGAGCCTGACGCCCTGTGACTCCTGGTAGCCGTAGCGCGACACGGCGCCGGCGGCGAGCTGCACCATGGCCACCGCGCCGACGGCGTCGGACGGCATCATGCTGGCATCGCGCGGCGTCATCACGGTCGATCCGCCCGAGCGCCGCATGTTCCACGCGGCCTCGGTCGTTCCCGTCGCCGCGAGCACCTGGGTCTCGTTCATCCCGAGCCATACCTCGTCGCGCACGACGGCGTCGCACACGTCGCCCTCGCAGGTCGCGAGCGCCTCGGCCTCGATGTCGCGCTGGTCGGCCGCCTGGCGCTGCCGCTCCTCGGCCCGGTCCCGGGCTTCGGCCACGGCGTACGAGCCGTCGTCCACCCGTTCGCCCTGCTCGATGATCGGCTGCTCGTTCACGTGCTTCTTCGCGCAGCCTCCCGACAGCGTCAGGGCGCCGACGAGCAGCGCGGCGCCGAAAATCTTCATCCGCTCATCCATGATTCCGTCCCCCTCAGAGTCCGAGCGGCGGGCGCTCGATGTATTTCTTGATTTTGTGCTGCCCGGCCCACACGACGACGTTGCTCTCGAGGTCGACCATCCGCGCGTCGACCTGGTAGAATACGATCTTCTCCTTGCGGCTTCCCACCACGCCGCGCGACGTCTCTTCGTCCTCGATGGACTGCAGCTCGCCCTGCAGCATGTAGCGCGCGCCGAGCTCCTGGCCTAGGCCGGCGCGTGTGCCGGCGCGGGCATTGTACTGCTGGTCTTCGCGCTCGTCGCGCACCTCGTCGCGCTCGTCGCCGCCCGCGACCAGGGTCACGGCGCCGCTGTTCACGAACGCGTTCTCGAGGTCGCCGACGAACGTCCGCACCGGGATGTGCTCGCTCGAGCGATTCCGGAACTCACCGACGATGACCGGCGGCGCGGCGCCGCCGTTCGCGTCGGCGTAACGATCGAGCCAGGCGCCGTTCAGGCTCTGATCGATGAGCTGCGCGGCGACGAGCCGCGAATCGGTGTCGTTCCAGCGACCGGACAGGTCGGTGACGCTGCCCGGATCGATGCGGCTCACGTTGGTCTTCGAGCAGGCCGCGGCGCTCATTGCGATCAGCGGCACCGCGAGCCATACGGACCAGGCCTTGTTGAACTTCATGATTTCCCCCGAATTGATCAGTCGTTGGCCGCCTCTGTCCGCCCCGAACCCCGTTCCTCGGAGCTCGCGCGGCGGGCTCGACCCCCACTCAGACTCGTCTGAACTCGCAAGCTTCGTGCTCTCGGCTCCTCGTTCGCAGAACTGATACGCCGCCGACGCCCCCGGGGATTCATCGCACGTTTGACACGCCGCCGGGAGACGGGGACACTCTTGCATGAACGCGTCGCAACTCAAAGACCGCATTCGTGCCGGAATCGTCACACCCGACGCGAAGCGCGCTTACGTGCAGAGCCTGTTCGGGCGGATCGCGGGCCGCTACGACCTCACGAACGACGTGATTTCCGCCGGACTGCATCGTCGCTGGAAGCGCCTCGTCATCGGGCTGGCCGAGATCCGGGCCGAGCACGTCGTCCTGGACCTGGCGGCCGGAACGGGCGACCTGGCCCTGCGGATCGCGCGGCAACGCCGGGGAGACGCGAGAGGCGGACGACACCGCCACGGCGCGCACCACGAAGCCGACGGACTCGTGATCGCGGGCGACCTCACCATCGAGATGATGCGCCGGGGGACGACGCGCGGCGGGGGCGGTCGGGTGAGCTGGCTCGGCTGCGACGCGATGGCCCTGCCCCTGGCCGACGCGAGCGTCGACCGGGTCGTCATCGGCTATGGGCTGCGGAACTTTCCCGACCTGGAGCGCTCGATTCGCGAGATCCGCCGGGTGATGCGACCGGGCGCACGGCTCGTGTCGCTCGATTTCGGCCGGGCCGAGCCGGGGTGGCTCGACCGGGCGTACGTGGGTTACCTGGAGGTCTCCACCTCCGCGGCGGGATGGCTGCTGCACCGCGACGTCGAATCGTACCGCTACATTCCCGAGTCGCTGCGCACCTATCCGGCGCAGCGTGGCGTCACGGCGCTGATGCAGCGACAGGGCTTCGTGCGCTGCGGGTCGGTGGATCTGCTGTTCGGGACGATGGCCGTCAACTTCGGCGACGTCCCTGGGTCTGAATGAAGTCAGCCGCCCCGTTGCTTCCAGATCGTGAGCTGCTTCTGGCCGGTCTCGCTGCTCTCGAGCCTCGCGGTCAGCGTGTCGCCGTCCTGGAGGTCGAGATCGTCGCGCATCTCCTGGGGAATCGTGATCCGTCCGCCGCTGCCCACGTTGACCGTCGTCTGGTACAGCACACGGAAAATCGCCATCCTCGACCTCCTCGGAAGCATTTACAGGTGGGCGTGCAAACTTCAAATATAGCACGAGGTGGCGGGTAACCGGACACGGGGCGACGAATTTCCGGTGTGCCATCCGTGATGGAGGACGTTTGAACGCAACAGTGGCGGGCCCGGTCGTGCGCATGCGCGGCGTGAACAAGGCCTTCGGGTCGAACCACGCGGTGCGCGATTTCGACTTCGAGCTCCCGCGGGGCACCGTGTGCGGTCTGCTCGGCCCCAACGGCGCGGGCAAGACGACGGCGATCCGCATCATGCTCGACATCCTCGGGCCCGACAGCGGCAGCGTCGAGCTCCTGGGCGAACCCGTCAACGCCGGGGTGCGCGAGCGCGTGGGCTACCTGCCCGAGGAACGAGGCATGTATCAGAAGATGAAAGTGGGCGAGCACCTGGCGTTCTTCGGGGCGATCAAGGGAATGAGCCGCGGCGTCGCGCGACGCGAGGCCGGCCGCTGGCTCGAGCGTCTCGAGCTGGGCGAGCGGGCCGACGACCGCGTCGAGACCCTCTCGAAGGGGATGCAGCAGAAGGTCCAGTTCATCGCGACGATCCTCCATCACCCCGAGCTCCTCGTACTCGACGAACCGTTCAGCGGCCTCGACCCGATCAACTCCGAGTTGCTGCGCGAGATCGTGGTCGAGCGGAAGCGCGAGGGCGCCACGGTACTGTTCTCTACGCACATGATCGACGACGCCGAGCGCATCTGCGACCGCGTGTGCATGATCGCCGGCGCGCGCAAGGTACTCGACGGAACGCTCGCGGAGGTGCGCGCCGCGAGCGGGCGCAAGGACGTGACCGTGGTGTTCGACGGAGACCGCGGCTGGCTCGCTCACCCGTCGGTCGAATCGGTTACCGACCACGGGCGGCGGGCGGAGGTGCGCATGCGTGAGGGGGCCGACCCGCAGGCGCTCCTGAGAGCGGCGGTGGCGGCCGACGCGACGATCGAGCGGTTCGAGATCGCCGAGCCGTCGCTGCGCGAGATCTTCCTCGAACGGGCCGGAGCGCGCGGGCTGCCGGCCACCGAGCTCGAGGCGGCGATGGCCGCCGGGGAGGCCCTGTGAACCACCGCGTCTGGGCGATTCTGCGCCGCGAGTACCTCGAGCGCGTCCGCAACAAGTGGTTCGTGCTCGCGACGCTGCTCGTGCCGGGCCTGCTGCTCGGCCTGACCTTCCTGCCCATTCTGCTGGCCGGCCAGGAGGGCGAACGCCCGCTCACGATCGCGGTGGTCGACCGGTCGGGCGGTGAGCTCGCCGAGCGCTTGCGCGGCGTGCTGGCCCGGGAGGACGTCGCGGTGCGGGCGTTTCGCGCCGGCGACGAGATCGAGACGATCGGCGACCTGCGGGCCGTCCTCGCGGACGACCTCGAGGCCGCGCGCACCACGGCGGACGCCTATCTGCTGTTTCCGTCGGACGTCGCGACGTTCGGCACGCCGGCCATGATCACCGTGTCCGAGATCGGCGTCCGCGAGCGAACTCTGCGACTGGCGACGCAGGACGCCGTGCAGTGGCTGCGGGCACGCCGGGCCGGACTCCAATCGGGCGCCGCCGACGCGCTGCTCGCGGACGTCGAGATGCGCATCGAGCCCATCGACCCCGAGTCGGAGCGCAGCGACGTCTACCAGTTCATCGGTTTCCTGTTCGCGATGATGCTGTACGGCATGTTCCTGTTCTACGGGCAGATGGTCGCGCGCGGGGTGCTCGAAGAGAAGACGTCCGACATCGTCGAGATTCTCGTCTCGTCGGTGCGGCCGTGGGAGATGATGCTCGGAAAGATCGTCGGGATCGGCGCGGTCGGGCTCACCCAGGTCGGCATCTGGGGGATCGTCGCGCTCGTGCTGTCGTCGTTCGGCCTCGCCGGGCGCGTGGGCGACTTCATCGGCGCGGGCGCCGAGTTCGCCCAGATGGCGTTCCCGTGGAGCATTCTCGTGTTCGCCCTGCTCTACTTCGTGCTCGGCTACCTGATGTACTCGGCCGTGTTCGCGGCGGCAGGCGCGATGCTGACCAGCGAGCAGGACATCCAGCAGGTATTGGTTCCCGTGATGATCCCGATCATCATTCCGATCCTCATCGTCGCGCCGGTGATGCAGACGCCGAACCGCCTGTGGATCGTGGCGACCTCCATGGTCCCGCTGTTCAGCCCGATCCTCATGCCGGTGCGCAACGCCGTGACGTACGTGCCCCCCTGGCAGAACGTGACGTCGGTGCTGTTGCTGGTCGGGGCGATCTGGCTGGCCGCGTGGATCGCCGGGCGGATCTATCGCGTCGGGATCCTCATGAAGGGCAAGCGACCGAGCATCCCCGAGCTCGTGAGGTGGATGCGGCACGGCTGACCGCCGGATCGGCGACGCTGACGGATCGCCGATCCGACGGGTGCCGGCAGCCGCTTGCCGGTCACTCGGCCACTGCCTCTGTCTTCGAGCCCGAGCCCCTGCTCCGGAAGCGCTCGATGTCCTGCATCAGCTCCGCTTCGTTCACCTGGCGATCGACCGCCTTGAGCTCCGCCGCCACGCTCTGCTCGGGCGCCGTGACGGAGTCACATGCGACGACCCCTGTCGTCGCGGCGAACGTCACGAACATGATCCTCCGCACCTGCTTCAGCGAGTTCGACATTTCTGCCTCCCTGTGATCCTGCGTCGGTCCCGGTCACCGGACCATCCGGTGTCATCGTCGACGCGGAGAGCACAGTGCCCGAAGCCGGTCACGGGAGAGTCAGCGCGCCGTCAGAACCGCGTGACGCCTCCTTGCCGGGCGCTGCCCGCCAACGGGATCTTCCGACCATGTCCGCACGACGAGGTTCGCCCCCGGGAGTGTCCGCTCGAGGAGTCCGCCGCGCGCTGCTCGCCGCGGGGGTGCTGGGCGTCGTCGCCACGGCATGTTCAGGGGACGGCGGGCGGGCGCAGATTCGCGTCGCCTCGACGACCTCGCTGTACGACACGGAGCTGCTCGACGAGCTCGTCCCTGCCTTCGAGGCAGCGCATCCCGAGTACGAGGCGCAGGTGCTGGCGGTCGGAACCGGGGAGGCGCTGGCCCTCGGACGCCGCGGTGACGCCGACGTCGTGCTCGCGCACGCGCCCGAGCGCGAGGAACAGTTCGTGGCCGAGGGCCACGGCCTGCGGCGCACGACGTTCATGCGGAACGACTTCGTGATCGCGGGCCCGGCCGAGGACCCGGCCGGCGTGGCCGGCGCCACCGACGCCGCCGACGCCCTGCGCCGGATCGCGCGCGCCGAAGCCGGGTTCGCCTCCCGCGGCGACGACTCGGGCACGAACATCCGCGAGCGCATGCTGTGGCAGGACGCCGGCCTCGAGCCCGGGGGCGACTGGTATCTCGACGTCGGCCAGGGGATGGGCTCGACGCTGCTGTTCGCGGGGGAGCGCCGGGCGTATGCGCTGACCGACCGCGCGACGCTCACCACCCTGCGGGCGAACGGGCTCGACCTCGTCGAAGTCTTCACCGACGGCGACGCCATGCTGAACGTGTACTCGGTGATTCCCGCGGCCCGCGCCCTGCGGCCCGAGGGGGCGGCGGCGTTCGAGGCGTGGATTCTCGGCGACGAGGCCGCCGCGATCATCCGGGACTTCGGCGCCGAGCGCTACGGCCAGCCGCTGTTCACGCTGATCGTGCCGGAACCCGAGCCTGAGCCCCGGCCCGAGCCCGCGCCCGGGTCGGCAACCGAGCCCGCGACCCCATGAATCCGTTCGCCGAGGCCTGGCAGCTCCTGACGGCGGGCGACCCGTACGTGATGGCCGTCGTCGTCCGCTCGCTCGCGATCTCGGGTTCGGCGCTCGTCCTGGCGACGCTGATCGGCCTGCCGATCGGGGCGCTGATCGGCCTGTCGAACTTCCGCCTGCGGGTGCCGGCCATCGCGATCGTCAACACGGGGCTCGCCCTGCCGCCAGTCGTGGCGGGCCTCGCCGTTTACCTGGTGCTGTCGCGCTCGGGCCCGCTCGGCCACCTCGAGATGCTGTTCACCCCATGGGCGATGGGTTTCGCGCAGGTCGTACTGGCCGGTCCCTACATCGCCGCCGTGACCCTGGCGGCGCTCGAGTCGCTGCCACCCGACATTGGGCTCCAGGCCCGCGGGCTCGGGGCGTCGCGCCTCCAGGCAGCGCTGCTCCAGCTTCGCGAGGTCCGGACGAGCCTCGTGGCGGCCGTGGCCGCCGGGTTCGGCGCGATCATCAGCGAAGTCGGCGCGGCGATGCTGGTCGGCGGCAACATCCTCGGACAAACGCGCGTGATGACCACGACGATCGTGCTCGAGACGCGGCGCGGAAACTTCGGCGTGGC
>DATHRZ010000099.1:0-1628 GCA_035464655.1 Gemmatimonadota bacterium | reverse complement strand
CGGGAGCGGGCGATCGAGGCGCCGTAGCGGGAAGCGCTTCCGGGGCCGAACGCGCCGGGAATTCCGCCCTCAACGGCGGGTTTCCGGCGCTGTTACAATTCAGGGGTTGACCCCTACATATGGTGCCTTTACTCTATGCGAACCCCAAGATGTTGGGGTACGCGGCGCCTTGGATCCCGCCGCATCCGGTGGCCCGGCCATGTCCCGCCCGGTCCATCATATATAGCAAGCATTTACGGGTAGTCAGTTGAAATCGGGTGCGAACCACCCGCGGGGACCTGTCGCCCCATGTCACTCTGTGATGCGAGATTTTTCCCCCGTTTCGGGGTAACAATAGAAGCGCCGGAAACAGTGAACTCACGGAGCACGGAGCACCGACCACGATGCAGCGACCCGACACGGCGACCCAGGCCGACGCCCGCACCACCGACGCCACGAACGCCGCCGGCACCCCGGCGGACTCCTCGGCGATCTTCGACGGCACGACCCCGAGCGATCTTCCCGAAACGCAGCTCACCGACAACGCGAAGACGGTCCTCGCGAAGCGGTACCTGAGGAAGAACGACGACCTCGAGCCGATCGAGCAGCCGAAGGACATGTTCTGGCGCGTGGCGCGCGTGATCGCCGGCATGGACGCCCGCTACGGCGCCTCCGACGAGGAGGTCGAGCAGACGGCGCGCGAGTTCTACGCGATGATGGCCGCCGGCGAGTTCGAGCCGAACAGCCCCACGCTGATGAACGCGGGTCGCCCGCTCGGGCAGCTCAGCGCCTGCTTCGTCCTCCCGGTGCCGGACAGCCTGGAGGGCATCTACGGGACGCTGAAGGACATGGCGATCATCCACCAGAGTGGCGGCGGCACCGGCTTCGGCTTCAGCCGCCTGCGTCCTCGCGGAGACGTCGTGAAGTCCACGATGGGCGTCGCGAGCGGCCCCGTGAGCTTCATGGAGGTCTACGACGCGTCGACGGAGGCCGTGAAGCAGGGGGGCACCCGACGCGGCGCCAACATGGGCATCCTGCGCGTCGATCACCCCGACATCCTGCACTTCATCGATTGCAAATCGGACAAGAACAAGATCACGAACTTCAACATCTCGGTCGCGCTCACCGACGACTTCATGAACGCCGTCGAGCGCGGCGCCGAGTACGACCTGCTCAGCCCGCGGTCCGGTGAGGCGGTCGGGCAGCTCGACGCGCGGATGGTGTTCGACAAGATCATCCAGGGCGCGTGGCAGAACGGTGAGCCCGGAGCGTTCTTCGTCGACGAGGCGAACCGCTATAACCCGGTGCCGCACCTCGGCGAGTACGAGGCGACGAACCCATGCGGCGAACAACCAATCTTGCCGTACGACGTCTGCAACCTCGGCTCGGTGAACGTCGGGCTGTACGTCGATCCCGAGACGAAGCAGATCGACTGGGAGGGCATCCGCACCGCCGTCCACAAGTCGACCCACTTCCTCGACAACGTCATCGACGCCAACAACTACCCGTTGCCCCAGATCGACGAGCTGTCGAAAAACATCCGCCGCGTCGGGCTCGGCATCATGGGGTGGGCCGACATGCTCGTGAAGCTCGGCGAGCCCTACGGGTCCCCGCGCTCGATCGAGCTCGGGCGCGAGCTCATGCGGTTC
>DATHRZ010000098.1:0-39932 GCA_035464655.1 Gemmatimonadota bacterium | reverse complement strand
GGGGGGGCCGAGGCAGCCCCCCGCAGCGCGTGCTGGCCGACTCAGCTCCCCGATATCTTCAACATGGCTTCCTCGGTCGTCCACATCGCACTCGCGAGGAAACGGAAATTCGTCATCGCCGACTCGTAGCCGTTGAGGCCCGGCACCTCTGCCGCCGCCGTCGCATCCGTAACCACGGCGACTTCGAAGCCCTGCTCCAACAGCTCTCGCAGGTGGGATTCCACGCACAGGTTCGCCGACATACCGGCCAGAACGACTCGGTCGATACCGCGCTTCCGAAGCTGCAACACGAGATCGTTCGTCTCGGGACCGTAGACCTTGTGCGGACTCGTCACCACCGTCTCACCGTCTTCGATGAGTGGTTTGTATCGCTGCAGCCAGTCGGCCCCCGAGTCTTCGAATCCTTCGAGTGACAGAGGACTCGTACGATCGAACATCCCGATCTCGTGCATCAGCACTTCTAGAGCTCCCGCAAACTGCCACCCGTGGTCCGTCGGATAGTAGTAGTGCGGTGACACGAAAACGGGCACATCGTACTCTTTGGCGGTCTTCAGTAGAGACTCGAGATTCGCCACCGTGTTGTTCCTGGTGACGCTCTCCCCTACCACACCCCATGTAACGCCGTCCGGACTCAGGAAGTCGTTCTGCGGGTCGGTGATCACGAGCGCCGTGTTGCCGGCGGCGACGTCCATTCCCGGATCCGGAATTTGCGCGCTGG
Organism: Gemmatimonadota bacterium; assembly: GCA_035464655.1. Classification (GTDB taxonomy): domain Bacteria; phylum Gemmatimonadota; class Gemmatimonadetes; order Palauibacterales; family Palauibacteraceae; genus JARFPW01. The sequence goes on along the minus strand of DATHRZ010000098.1, from coordinate 39,214 downwards.
CGCCGTGGGGTAGCAGAACCGTTAGCAGGAAGGCGACGGAAGCGAGTCGGATCATCTTCATACTGCCTCCAGGCTGAGAGTTCCCCACCGGGCCGCGTCGGCCGACATCACCATGGACGGGGATCGGCGGCGGCGTGAGATCGGCAGGGTTCGCATGTGCAACGCGCCAGGCTCGTGCCCGGTTCCGCGATCCGCGACGCTCCTCCGATCACGGCGGGAACGGTTCCTCCCACGGAACGTCGTACGTATCGGTAAGCATGTTCATCAGTACGCTGAAGAAACCCACGGCGAGCAACTCGTCGATCTCTGCGTCCGAGAAGCCCTCATCCCTCAGTAGCTCCTCCGGCTCCCAGTCCGGATCGTCGACGCTCTTCGGGTCGAGTGACGCTCGTGATACGACATCGATGGCGACCGGGAACGAGGGCGGCAGATTGGCCGTGCAGGCACCCCCGGAGAGCGCTACGAGATCCTCGTACTTCAGGGTCGGGTCGAGGTTCAAGGCCGCGTGACCGTGAAGGGACGTGCAGTACTCGTTCCCCGCGTTGATGGAGATCTTGAAAAGGATGAGTTGTTTGAGCAGCGCCGGGATCTCTCCCTCGATGACCGTTTCCCTGAGCATGGACCAGACGCCACGAAGCACGTGCGGGTTGTGACCCAGTGCTTTCAGGAAGTTGAGCACCTCCGGCGAGCCCATCGTACTCATGATTTCGTCGTAAACGTCTTTCACTTCGGCTGATGCATCTTCGTACTCGACCAGGCTGGTGCGCTTCATGATTTCATGTCCTCTTCTCCGGAATTCGTCTACACGGTCTTGAGGTATTCGTGAACGAAACTGATGGTCGTCGAACCCTGACCGACGGCGGAGGCGACGCGCCGCATCACTCCGTGCCGTACATCACCCGCGGCGAAGATTCCGGGCACGCTCGTCTCCATCAGGAAGGGGTCTCGCTTCAGATTCCAGCCCGGCGGGCGTCGACCTCCCGCTAGCAGATCGGGCCCCGTGAGCAGAAATCCCCCGGGACTCACGACGACGAGATCTCTCACAGGTTCCGTGTGCGGCCTCGCCCCGATGAATACGAACACCGCCTGTGCGGCTTCCCGACGCAAGGATCCCGTGTCTAGGTGGCGGATGCTGATCTCTTCCAGTCGCCGTGAACCATGCACCTCGGCGATTTCCTCCTGCGGTCGCACGTCGATGTTCTCGCAGTCCTCGATCTGCTTGATCAGGTAACTGGACATGCTCTTGGCCAGCGAGCTACGGACGAGCATGGTGACCTGGCCTGCGTGGCGCGCTAGGAAGACGGCGCCCTGGCCGGCGGAGTTTGCACCCCCAACGACATATACGTGTTGACCTTCGAAGTAGGCCGCTTCCGTCTTGGCGGCACCGTAGAAGATGCCGGCGCCGGTCAATCCATCGACTCCGGGTACGTCCAGCGTTCGTACGGATACTCCCGTGGCCATCACCAGCGCCTTGCAGGCCAGTTCGGATCCATCAGCAAGCGTCACGACCCGGTAGGGGTCACGACGGGCCACACCCACGACTTCCGTAGCCGACAAGATCTCGGTTCCGAATCGGAGCGCTTGCGCCATGGCTCGCCTCGCGAGGTCTGCGCCGCTCAATCCCTTGGGGAATCCGAGATAGTTCTCGATCCTCGCGCTCGTGCCGGCCTGTCCTCCTGGTGTCTCTCGCTCGACGAGCAGCGTGTCGAGACCTTCCGAAGCTCCGTACACGGCGGCCGCCAGTCCCGCGGGACCCGCCCCCACGACGATGAGATCGTAGAACGGTCGCTTCGCCTCGGTCCGGAACCCGGCCTTCTGCGCCACCGCCGCCAGGCTCGGGTCGATCAACACGTCACCGTCGGGAAAGAACACGACCGGCAGGCGACCCTCACCCCCGTTCGCATGTTCCACCAGGGCCCGCGCCTCCGGGTCACGTTCGATGTCCAGGAACTGATACGGAATCTGACTCCGCGCGAGGAAGTCCTTGATCCCGTGCGAGCCGGCGGACCAGAGCGCACCAGCTACGCGGATGCCGTCGTAGGGGATGGTGGCCGTAGCCTCCCAATCCCCGATGAGATCGTCCAGGACGGGATAGAGGTTCTCCTCCGCCGGCGTCCACGGCTTCATCAAGTAGTGATCGAGGCCGACCCTGTTGATGGCGGCGATCGCGGCTTCGGTGTCCGCGTAAGCCGTGAGCAATACCTTGCGAGCCTCCGGGTAGATGCCGAGGGACTCCGCCAGGAAGTCCGTACCGCTCATTCCGGGCATTCGCTGGTCGACCAGGAACAGCGCCACCGTGTCGTTGCGCTGTTTGAGACGGCGGGTGGTCTCCAGCGCCTCATCGCCCGACGCCGCCTTCAGGATCCGGTACCCCTGGCCGAAGTGGCGCCTGAGGTCCCGCTCGACGGCGTTGCGTACATGCTCCTCGTCGTCGACGGTCAGGATGATGGGTTTGGACATCAGTCGGCGCGGGCGATGGGGAGTCTCACCGTGAAGCGGGTCGATCCCGGAGTCGATTCCACGGAGATGCGGCCGCCATGCTTCTCGACGACGATCCCGTGGCTGATGTTCAGGCCGAGACCCGTCCCATGGCCGGGGGGCTTGGTCGTGAAGAAGGGATCGAAGATCTTCGCCTGCACGTCGGTGGGGATACCGGGTCCGCTGTCGCTTATCTCCACGACGACCCGGTTATCCTCGGCATAAGCCTTCAGCGTCAGCGATCCGTCGCCGTCCATCGCGTCGACGGCGTTGTCGATCAGGTTGGTCCAGACCTGGTTGAGCTCGCTACCGTACCCCTGGATGAGCGGTAGGTCTTCGGCGTAGTCGAGATGGACGTCGACGCCCTCCCGCAGCCTGCTGTTCAGCATCACGAGCGTGTCGTTAAGACCCTCACGTACATCGACGGACTGGAGCGGGGCCTGGTCCATGTAGGAGTAACCCTTCAGGGCTTTGACGATCTCGGCGATCCGTCCCGCCCCGTGACCGATCTCCTCCAGCAGCGCATACGCGGTGAATTGGGTCGCAAAGTAGTCGATCACGATCGGCGCCTGGTGGCGATCGAAGTTGTTCAGTAAGTCCTCGATCTCCCTTGCGCACAGACCCATGGAGACGAGGGTCGAGGCGTACTCCCAGCCGTCTTCGACATCGTGGTCTGCGAGCCAGTCCTCCACTTCCTGCTCCAGATCACTCCTCTCGAGGGGATCCAGGGGGTTCGCTATCTTGGCCCTTTCCCGGGCCTCTTCTTCGAGGTCGCGGACAAGCTGCTGCTGCTCCCCGGAGAGATCGGCTGCTCCGAGTGCGTACTGCGCACGCTGTAAACGCGCGATCGACGCTTTCAGCTGCTCCGCCCCATGCCGCGCCACGGCAGTCGGATTGTTCAGCTCGTGCGCCATGCCAGCGCTGAGCCGACCGAGCGTGGCAAGCTTCTCGCTCTGTCGCAGCATGACTTCCTGATGAAGGTACGCCTTCTCGAGCTCTCTGAGCTTCTGATGTTCCCACAACGTATGCACCTTGTTGTGGAAGAAGCCGCACACCATCGACAGGCACTTCAGGTCGAGCTCCGTGAACGGATGACGGCGCCTGAAGAACAGGAAGAGCGCCTGTGTCCTTCCATGCTCGACGAGGGTGTTGATCGATATCTGCTCAAGATCGTCCCGCTGCAGATGCGGGGGGAGTTCCGGCAACACCTCCTCCAAGGCCAAACCGCAGAGAATCCGGGTCTTCCGTTCCCGCCAGAGTTCTCGCTGGAAGCTGGAGAGCGCCGCCTGGGTCGCGAGCTCGACGTGCGCGTTCCCCCGGTATCCATCGACGATGATCGCCGTCGTATCCGGTTCGGGCCCGGTCTCGGAGTCCTGGTCGAGGCAGACATAGCGCCAGGCGTACACGTCGGCAACGTACTTGAGCCGGTGCGCGAGTACCTGCCCCACGGCCTCCACGTCGCTGGCCGCGTTAATCACGTCGGCCAGCTCGAAGAGCGCCTCGTACCGGGAGACCTTTGCGAGCAGCTCAGGATTCGACGACGAAGACTCGGGTGGCGCGATGCTCAAGAAGCACCTCCCAACCCGGGCGTCTGCTCGGGGAGTCCGTCCCGAGATTTGCACATGGCGTCGCTCGGCAGTAGGAGTCATCCCCGCTAGCGGCCCGAATATAATCCTCACCTGCAGGTTGGCGCGACCAGCCGGAAGACGGAGGTTCGAACCCAATAGGCACCAGCCGCTCAGTCGAACTACATTGGGTGCGCTAGACGCGACGGCCATCGTGGCCGTGCAGCTGAAGCAGTCAACCGCTGTACCGCCTTAACCGCCCAACACGACGCGAGGAGAGAGATGCGCCAGCTCACCACGGACCTGCCGGTAACGAACGAAGCCCCCGGACTGCGGATTCACAACGCAGAGTGGGGCGGTATGGTCGTCGGCTACATCGAAGTGCCGGCAGGGACTGATTTCACACCGCTCTTCGAGGGGCTGCCTAACGATGCGTGTCACTGCCCGCATTGGGGATACGTTCTCGAGGGGGCCGTCCACGTTCGGTACCTCGACGGTACGGTGGAAGTAACGGGCGCAGGCGAAGTGTTCTACTGGCCTGGCGGTCACACCGGGTGGGTTGAGGAGGACTCGGTGTTCATCGACTTCAGTCCCGAGAAGGAGTTCAAGGAGGTCGCGGAGAATATGGCTCGGGTTATGGGGCAGTCGGACTAGTCAGATCGGCCTGGGGTCGCGCGCCAGGCCAACGCCAACTGATCTCTTTTACTGCGTTAGACGCGTCGGCCATCGTGGCCGCGCAGATTGAGAGCGGTGACCGAAGAGAAGGCCCTGACACGCCCTCGGAGTCCTGACCCGCACCAGAACACGTAGCGTATCGTTCGTGGCCGGAGAGGATCGAGGCGGCTCATTCCAACCGTTGCAGCAGCACCGGGAAACGGACGCTCCCAACGTCGGCTTCGCCGATGATCCACGGGCCGCGGATGTTCAGCCGGTAGGTGATGTTCTCGTCGCCGATGGCGATCTGAAACGAGACGGCCCCTGGTTTGAGGGACACGCTTTCGGGCGCGACGCCCTCCATTTCGAGCTGAGGAATGTTGACACTGGCAACGAGAGTACCAGAAGAGTTGTGGAATCGCAGGGTCGAGTCCCGGCCGTAGCTGGCCGGCAGCAGATTCCCCTGCCACGCGCCGAGGAACTTGGCCGGGGCGCTATGACCTACGATCAGCGACTCGATCGCCTCCAAGGCTGGATCGATGCCAGCCAGTTCGGCCTCGAGGGTCGGGGGCGCATCGATATGCGGCTCGATCCATGGTCTCGTGTCACGCGGATCGGCCTGCCAGTAAAGGCTGGAGATTCGCAGAGTGACGTTGGAGTTGGGAAGCACGAACTTGCGCGAATCGCCGTAGTGATTCGGCTTAGACCCGGTGGGTTCGCCTACGAACAGCGTCTGCGTGTGTTCTTCCATCTGCAGCGCAAAGGTCATGGCGGCGGAGAAGGTCGTGCGACCGACGATCGTGAACAGTCGCCCCGCTCGGTTCTGACTGCTTCTGATCACTGCGTGCAGCAAGGGTAGGGAAAGGGACTGGCTGCCGCCCCGATTCCGTCGTAGATCGATCACCAGGGCCGCATCGGGAGCTTGTCTCAGAATGCCTGACAGCCTTTGCGAGAACTGCCGGATGGTCTCGCCCTCGGTGTCGTAGACGGTGTTGAACTGCAGGTAGATGAGACGCCGCGACGCGACGTGCCTGAACCAGAAATTCTCATCGTTGTATTGCCGAGCCAGCAGCTCGGGAGGGCCGCCGGTTGGCCCGGAAGCCAAAGTCACCCAGCTGACCGTCGCGCTTTCCGCCACTGGTGACAGCAGTACCGTCTCGACCGAACCGTGCCGGCTTTCTATCTCAAACGAAGCGCGATCCACGCTCCGGGCCACACCCCGTGCATGCAGGAGCTCGGGCAGGACGAGGTGCATCGGCAGATGATGATTTACTTGCATCTCGTTGTCGGCGTGGATCGTTGGCCTGATCCGCTCCACCACCTCTTCGGCCGATCGGCCGTCTATGGCGACAAGGCGTCCTCCCAGGAGTCGCTCGAGGCCCGTCGCCACACTTTGCACCCAGATTCCCCGAGTGTCGATACCGAATCGCAAGGGATACTGGTGAAATAGCATTTCGGGCAGGGTGGGACTCACTGTCGTGCTGTGACCTTGCATGAACTCGACACCCCCCGCCAGCGGCAGCGTGAGTCTCGTGTGCCCATCCTCGAGCCGCGCGACGATGCGGGCCAGGTCGACGATCACCTGGTGATGGTCGAGGCCGGGAAGACGTTCCACCAACTGATCGAATTCTGCCTGCAGCTCCTCCGGCGACAGCGCATCGAATGGACCGGGGTGCTGTTCTCGCAGCACCTGGTGGGCGAACGCCAGATCCTCGGTCCATCTTTCCACCCACCCAGAATCCATCGTGTCCTGGGCAACCAACGGGCTTCCACCGGGGAACGCCAGGGACGCAGTCAACGAGACCGTGAGAGCTCGTACACAACATGATCGGCGCAACACGGCCCCCCTTTTCGAACTCTCTGTGGTGTCGGTCTGGTTCGAACAAATCCTCGGCGGTGAAGGATAGTCCGGTCGACGGACGCTGCGACTAGGTGGTAAGATAGCTTGAAGGCCGGAAAGGTTGGGCCGAGAGATGGCGAGTGCCGCCACCGAATGTAGCAGCCAAAAGTAGCAGGGGGCCCGAAGCCGCGTAGGCCCCGGACCCCTGAGAAGTCCCGTCAATTCAACGTTTCTGGCAATCGGGGCGCCGGGATTCCACGGGGAAAACAGCCATTCTGTGCGCCTCCCAGGTGGATCCTACAACGGCTTGCTCCCGGGAGCGGCTTGCTCGGCCGCCTTCGGCGCCAGAACCAGTAGGGCGACTCCGACGATGGCGAGCGCCGGCACGTCACCGACCAGGTGTCCCCGCTCGGCTACGTCGATTACCGCCTGAACTGCCATGATCCCCGCGTGCACGATGCTCGACCAAGCGGTGAATAGGATGAGACTTCGATGCTGGCGTGGGGCGCGGGAAGCAAGGATCAGGAAGATCCCGAGGGTCGCGTAGACACCCTGGAACATCTGCTCGTACTCGTGCTGGTTGGGCTGCCACTGCCAGCCAGATGGCCAGATCCGCATTAACAGAGGGATGCCGAATACGAAGACCAGTCCGACTGCGATCAACACGGGGCGTACGACTCTTGCCTTCTGTGATTCCGTCATGATTCGGCTCCTTCAACGGGTTCCTTCTGTTGCATCAAACTGGCGACGGTACGGCGCCAATCTGAATGAGCACCCCGAGGCGATCGAAGTTCGTCCAACGTTCGACCACCCGTCCGTCGCGGAAACGGAAGATGTACTGCGCGGCAAAGACGACCTGGCGTCCCGTGGGTGGTACGCCCCTGAACTCCGCTTCGTGGGTACCCTGAACGGTGAGACGCCATGCGACTCGATCCCCCTCACCGATCAGGTCGTCCACGGCGATGCGCAGATCCGGAAATGCCTTCCACAGCACCTGGTAGAACTGCTCCAAGCCATCCCGATCCAGCGTTTCCGGGGTCAGGCCATGCGCCACGACATTCGGATCGTGGATGCCGATCCAACCGGATCGATCCTTCTGATCATTGAATGCACGTGCTCCCTCCAGGAGGATGGCTTTGTTCGCTTCTGCCGACATGGTCCGACTCCTTTCATGCGAGAGAACAGTAAACAGACCGGTCTGTTTACCACGGGCTAAAAAAAATAGGCGACCCATTCAAAGGCCCCCGATCAGCTCGTCGCAACCGCGGCGCCTGGCCGCAGGGTGTCGATGTACGTGTCCAGCACTCTACGGCAGAGATCGAACGGCATTACGTCACCGGCGTTCTTGGCGAAACCGACCGCACCCATGAGTACCGCCACGACGAAGGTTGCTGCTTCCGTGGGGTCGATCGCATCACTGACCGTCCCGGCTTTCTGACCTTGGCTGAGCCCGTCCGAGATCGTGTTTCTCCATTCCTCGAGGATGACCGCCAGCCGCTCCCGGAACCCATCGTCCACGCCCGACATTTCCTGAACCAGGTTGTTGACGGGGCATCCACGCTGGAGCATACCCTTCTGCAGCAACTCGTCCTCCATTCTCCGCCCCATCCGTCGGAGTCCTTCCAGCGGATTCCCGGCGTCGAGGAACGGCTTCAGATACCGCTCCCGAACGAGAGGTCTCACTCGCTCCTCGACTACGGCGTATCCGAGGCCCTGCTTGCTGCCGAAGTTATGGTAGAGAGCTCCCTTCGAAACTCCACTGGAAGCCAGAATGGCCTCAATCCCCGCCGCACGGAATCCGTGCAGGTACATCTCGTCAAAGGCGGCGTCGAGTAGGGCTTCCCGCACACTCATAGCGTGCCTCTCCGGCAGACTTCATCGATTATCATACAGACCAGTCTGTCTAATTCCCCGTATCGTGTCAAGAGCCACGCCAGTATGAGAGCGAATGGGGTCTCCAGACCTTCTAGTGCGGCCCTCCTGTTACCGGACTGGACCTATCGGTTTGTAGCGCTCCTCCTGCTCATCGGACTCCCCATTGCGATCGTGCTCGCTTGGGCGTTTGAGCGGCTCGAGACGCGACCCCAGTGGGCGCGGGGGCTGGAGCGTGCCGGAGGAGCCGGTCGAGGCGCTGGTCCCGCGGAACGAGGAGGCCGGCGCCGATCCCGACCCCACGACCGCCGGGACCCGCTGGCCGCGCGAGAGCGCGACATGCCCGAGGACGTCATAATGATGCGATGCGCGAGCTGGCCCGACCACCCACTATTCATGATGGCAGCTGCCGCCTCCGATACAGCAGCAGCCGAATGTCTGGCATGCGATCCACGCTTTGGCGTCATCGGGATCGTCTACGAATCGGGCTCGTGGGAGCGGCCATGGATTCTCCCGATCACCCACTCCCCGCTGCCGAGCCGGATCCCTGAATGACTTGTATCCGGGCTTCATTTCCTTGACGACCATTTGTGAGTCTCTCTCGTTCACAATGAGGGCCTCCCAATCGCCCGCGCGAGCTGAGTCACTGTCGAAATCGTCCCAGTGCCAGCGAATCGGCCTATCCGGTTGTCCCTTCCATCGGATGTAAACCCAATTCGTGCCCGGGCGGACGCCTAACTTTTCGTACGTTCCGTCTCCGTGGTAGATGATTCGAGCTACTATCCGACCCTCAGCCAATTGCTCCAGCGTCAGGAGGTGAGCTCCCACCTGCGGCTCGATGCGTCCCCAGCCGGCGAGGGCGCGCTCGCGGCGGGATCCAATCGTCAAGTCCTGTTGATCGGTGGCATAGATTTCCGTTTCGAAACGCAGACTCCTACCGTAGGCGACTAGAGACGCGTGATTCAGATCTCCAGCAACTTCCGGCGGCGGAGTCGGATCCGGTTGCCACTCGCGAGCCACCCTTGGAGCACAGAACGTCGTGAGAGTGGCGCAAGTCAGGAGCGCCAGGTGTCGGGCCACGTGACCTTGATCCATCAGTCCTCCCTTTGCAGGCGGGTTTGCCCCGCGTCCGATTCCCTCCCCCCCATCGATACTTCCAGGTGCCTCAGGAGCGGTTCGAGCTCAGCGTCGGCATCGCCCCATAGAGCGAGACCAGCAGAGGCCCATCTAATTGCCGTCTCGCTCGCTCCGGCGGCTCGCGCGAGCTCTGCGCGCAATGCCATACAGTAGATCAAACCGGCTACCCTTGCCGGTTCATCCATGAAGTCCGACCTCAGCGCCGGCAGTCCCTCTAGCAACTGGCCGAGGCGGCGCGTCGCCGCCAGCGTATCTCCGATGGCGAGAGCCAAGCGGCTCTCGTGAAGAACGTTTTCCGGTGTGACCCAGGCTGTCCGAAGTAGCGTCCGTTTCTCGGCCAGCCGCGCCAGACCCGTTTCGACCGTAGCCGTGTCTCCCGACAGGAGGGCCCATTGCAGAGACAGGAGGTATCGACCGCCGGCGTCAGGTCGGTGAAGATCCGTCAGACCCAACGTGGGAAAGGCAAGCTCCATCGCCCGATCAAGCAGCCGCTGCCTTGCCGCGAGTCGCTGCCCAGGCTCGACCCAGGTTTCGATAAGCCGTTCGACCCGATCTTTGAGAGTTCGGATCGAGTCGACCGGGACCCCGAAGGACGCGTAGGCAAGGAGTCTGCGAGACATCCTGGCTACCGACCTCGGCGCGGTCGCGAGCCCCGCTACCTTTTGATCAGGGGTTCGATGATCCCCCGGGGCGCCCCGCGCTAGAAGGTGCGCGGTGAGGTGGACGTGACCGGTAAGCGCCGCGAGACTCGCCAGATTCTCAGCCTCCTCGTCGCTCGGTCGCGCCCAAACGCGGAGGAGCGTATCTGCAAGTATCTTGGCAGCGGCATATCGACTCAACTTGATGTTGAGTCGCACTTCGCCGATCGCGGCGCGGAGCTGGTGTACCGAATCCGTGGCGAGTTGACGCGCGCGACGAATCGACGCGATGGCGGACAGCCCGGTTGCAGTAGCCTCTGCCAGATCCCCCCGTCGCTCGAGGAGAAGGGCCAGACTCTCGTGGGCATGCGGACTAAAATCGTCATACCTGGTCCATTGGACCACGAGTTCTCGAAGCACATCCAAATTGCGGTTGAGCGCCGCTTGATGGCTGCTCGGTACCGTGGCGGGCGCACCGGTAACTACCTCTGTGAGAGAATGCGGAACGAACGCTAGCGTATCCGCAATGATGGCCGGATAAGCCAGAAAGGCGATGGAATCGGAGTCCTCCGGATGGCCGGGTCGCAGGCGATGCGGCTCGATGATCAGGGGGTCGATCCAATGTTGGTAGTCGATGTGCCGGAAGAGGCGGTGCAGCTCCGGCTCGATATTCAGCGCACGTCGATACGCTTCTACAGCAGAGTGTGGACTTTGCCGAAAGCGCCACCCGGACGGGCTGGACCCGTCGGCCACAACGGCGTGGTCCCACGACTGGCAGGCGCCGAGCCCGATCCACGCAAGGTAGTCAAGCGAGTCGGCAGCGACTCGGTCGCGATATAGGCCGCAGGCGTCGGTGAATCGACGCTCCGCCAGAGCGTGCAGGGCGGTAGCATTACGGTTCGCGGGGGGCGACGCGGAGTCGGGCCGAGAGTCGGCACGAGCTGCCAACGTCAGCAAGGTCGGGGATGTGTCCGCAACCCATGCCATAAGTTGCGCCTTCCAGAACGCCGCCGCGGTGAACAGAGAGTCATAGCTCAGTGCCTGCTCGAGCTGGTCGGTCGCTGACAGAATATCGAATGAGTCGAGCGCAACGCGGGCCCGTCCGTATGCAGCTAACGCACTGAACGACCTCGTCGCACGCGGTCCGGCCTCGGCAGCATGAGGGTCAAGTTCGCCGATCAGGAGCGAATCGATCAGGGCCTGAAACACCTCGCTGGCGTCACTCGAATCCCCATACCTACCTGTGGCAGTGCTGATTCTCGCCCCACCCGCCGTGACGTCATAGAGAGTGGCTTGGACTTCGATCGTGTCGCCCCGGTTGGAAATGACACCACGTACGAGCCGGCCGGCCCCGAGTCGAGCTGCTGTCGCCGTTGCCGAACGCTGAGAGATGTCATGCTCTCGCTCACGCCACTCGTCCAAGATCTCCCTCACACGCACCGGATCGGCGTCTTTCAAGTCTCGCCAGCGCGACAGCGATTCGAGCATGAATCTCCGCGCTTCATAGCCGTCGATGCCGGCAGAGGCGTCGACTCCCGATGCGGCAAACGGCAGCACTAGAAACACACTGCTATCGAGGACGCTCTCCGGGGACGAGAGAGATCTGAACAGGCTCCGTATGGGAGAGAGCGCGAAGGAGCCGAGCACCATCAAAGTGAGGAACACTCCAATGGTTGCCACTTTCCGCAGCCCCGGACTGTTCAAGAAAGGCCGTCTCGAAAAAGTTGGAGCCCGGCCCCCGACAAAATCGGACCCAACTGCCGGTGCCGCCGCGTCGGTGAGGGCGACAGCAAACTCCGCTACGTTTCGAAAGCGATCGGACGGGGATTTCGCCAGCGCTCTCGCAATCGTTGCTTCGAGTGTGGGGGAGATTTCGGGCCGTATGGACGACAGTGGCCGAACGGGCTCGAACGCATGCTGCGCCAGCAAGGCTTGATGTGTAGAGGCGGAGAAAGGGGGCTCACCTGCGATCGCTTCATACAGGACACAGGCAAGGCTGTATATGTCGCTGCACTCTGACGCTTCCTCACCGAAGCCCTGCTCAGGGCTCATGTAGGCGGCCGTACCGAGGGACAACCCGGTCCTCGTCAACTCGAGATCCCCCGAAAGTTCCAGAGCACGGGCTATGCCGAAGTCAACGACTCTGGCGTGCCCATCGGCAAGAAGGATGTTCCCCGGTTTGATGTCGCGATGAATGACGCCGTTGCGGTGGGCACACGCCAACCCGTCGGCCACTTCGAGCACTAACGACACAGCCTCATCGACGGGAAGGGGCCCTATCTGGCGAAGGCGTTCGCGCAGGCTCTCACCCTTCACATACGGCATGACGTAGTAAAGCAGGCCGTCCGCTTCCCCAGAGTCTATAAGCCCGAGTACGTGAGGATGGTCGAGCTGGGCCGTGATGCGAATTTCACGGATGAATCGCTCGGCGGTTATAGAGGCGGTTAGCTCAGGACGAAGGACCTTGATCGCCACCGCTCGCTGATGGCGCAGGTCCTCTGCCTTGAAAACGGTCGCCATACCTCCACGACCGATTTCCCGCCGAAGAACATACCGATCGGCGAGGGCAGCGTTGAGCGTTGCTGCTAAGTCCATGCCGGCTCCGACGCGCTTCACGCCCGAAAGGGCAGTGACGCTACCTGGCGGGTAGCGAATCGGGACTCACCGCAGGATCCACCCGAAGCGGGAGCAGCAAGCTAATACATTCGGCCTCTGAATGACGACTATACTATCAGCCTATCACGGTTCGTGGCGTCGTGCGGTACACCTAGTCGCCGTGCGGGGCTGCAGGGTGTGGAACAGGGTGTCCGCCGGCGAGTGGACGCCGAGGCCGCCCAGATTCAGCACTTGGGTGTACTGCATGGTGGATCTCAACCAAGATCCGATCGAACTGAAGATGTTCAGGGAGTTTTCCAGGGAGTGTCAATACGGCGGAGTTAGCGGGATCCCGCTAACTCCTTGTAGCCGCTTCAGCTAAACCAATCGGGGCGCCGGGATTCGAACCCGGGACCTCCTGAACCCCATTCAGGCGCGCTACCGGACTGCGCCACGCCCCGATGAAAGCGTCCCGCGACGTCCGCTGGGGCGAGAACATACACCGCCGGAGCCCGTACCCGCCACCGGTTCAGATGACGGCGGCAAAGTTCGCCGCCACATATCCCTCCGTTCGCGCCGACGATCGGCGACATCCAGCCAGTCCTCCGCCACCGTTCCCTGCCCGCCGCCGCGGCCGGCTCGCTACGCCGTTAAGAGGACGCCGAACGTCCGCTGGGGACAGTCGCGGACTCGCACCTCACTCGCTGACCACGGCGGTGTCGGCCGCCACCGTATCCACCGCCGCCTCGATCGCCGGCTCGTTCAGGTTCATCAACCACAGACCGTTGGCGGCGTCGATCGTCAGTTCGCCGCCGCGTCGCGTTCCGCTCACAAAGGTGGGCAGGAAGACAGCCTCGATGGCCGGCGACGACGCCTCGACACGCATGATGTCCCGCGGGACGAAATCGTCGGGGCCCGTCCATGCCGTGCCGGCGGCCTCGGTCGCGCGCTCCACGAGATCGTCGAGCGGTACGGTCAGCAGAACCGCGTCGCCGGAACGGAATTCGACCGCGGTTCCCACGATATGCACCACGAGGAGGTGGCCGGCGACACGCACCTCGCTGTTGCGGCTCCCGTCGAACACGTACCGGTAGCCCTCGGTCTCGGCGGCCTCGGCGGGATCGGCGCGCAGGTAGACCTGACCTGGCGTCAGCCCGCGCGGATAGGGCTCCACGTACGCCGTGCCGAGCGCCGCCATCACTTCCCTCGCCCGGTCGCGCGCGACCCGTTCGCGCACGGGATCCGTGCCGCCCAGCGAGTCGGTCACGGCGAGTTCGGGACCGAGCAGCGGGGCAAGCGGCTCCGACCCGTGGTTGCCGAACAGGTAGACGAGGGTCGCCCCGATCTCGCGCCGGTCCTCGGTGGGAAGCGTGTCGCCCGGGGTCGCGCCGGCCTGCGCTTCCGTCACCGCACGACCGTCGACCAGCATCCCGTTCCGCGCGAGAAGTCCCTCGAGCCGCGAAAGCTGGCTCGAACGCGACACGGCATAGGCGCTCCACGGGCCGACGAGGGTCACGAACGCGAGCACGCACAGCGTCGCCGGCAGCCACTTGATGTTCTGCGAGCGCACGATGCCGTACACGACCGCCATCCCCGCGAGCCACAGCGTGAGCAGGAGCAGGAAGTAGCGCGGCTCGGTGATCCCGTACTGGTCGATCCGCTTCCACACCGCGCCAAGCAGCATGCCGACTGCGGGGATCATCGCGAGCCAGAACCAGCGGCCGTACGTGACGATCCAGGCGTTCTCCTGCCGGTGCCGGATCGGGTGGGTGAGCAGGATCGACAGGATGCCCGCCACCGAGACACACGACACCAGCCAGCCGATCCAGCCGCTCGGCCACTCGGTGGTGATCAGCACCTTGGCCAGGTAGGCGAGCAGAATCGCCAGGTAGACGGTGACGAGCGGAATCAGCACGTACTGCGAGAACAGCTTGAGGCCGCGTGGATACTCTTCGACGGTGTCGAGTCCTTCGAGGTCGCGCGGTACGCCGGCCGTGAAGAACCAGGTGTGGAACCCGAACGCGATGACGGCGAACAGGTCGCCGTACAGCTCCTCGGCCACGTCGAGCCCGAACAGGTTGTCGATCGCCACGAGGGCGACGGCGAGCCCGCCGAAGAGCACGACCGAATAGAGCGCCCCGATCAGAAAGCGCAGGAACAGCGCGCGGTTGTACTGCCAGAATCCGTTGAGCTCGCCGGCGCGGACGAACGGCACGAAGGCCGCCAGCGCGTGGAGCCCCACACTGAGCTGCACGTAGTGAAGAAAGCGCAGCTTCTCGGACCACTCGGGCCACTGCCAGACGACGGCGACGAGCCCGGCGACGCCGAGAACCCGCGCGACCCCCGCCGCGAGCCCCGACAGCAGGCCCCGCTCTTCGGCCAGCCGAAGCGCGAAGAACAGCGGCAGCGCGAGCGTCGTCGCGACGAGCAGGTCGCTCCCGTCGCCCGACCGCGTGAGGAAGCCGAACACGTCGTCGACATCCTCGACGGTGGCGATCACGATGAGCGCCGAAAGCAGTCCGGCGCTGATCGTGTACGGGAATCGCCGGAACGCGTCCGACGCGTGCCGCAGCAGCTCGTCGATCGAGGGGAGTCGCATGGCTCGAGAATCTAAGCTGTTGGGTCGGCTAGCGGCAGTCGACAGCTATCGGGCGGGTGGATCGTTCTTTGGCGGAGGTATTCGCGCATGAACGGGATCGGTCCCCAGGTGGAGCAGCTCGCGCTCTGTTCACGCATCTGCTGTACGGTGAAGAACGTCCCGAACAGGCTCACGAGGGTTCACGGATCGTCCTCAGCCCGACCACCCATTTCACCCGGTGCGGCCTCAGGCACGCGGCGCGTGTAGATCGTTCGGAACTTCAGCAGCACCAGCAGCCGGCAGGTGTCGCACTGCTCGCCCATCTCCTCGGGCCGCACGGGGTCGGCGACGACCTCGAACCCGAGGCTCTCGTACAGCTCGACGGCCTCCGCCGCCCGCTTCGCATCGGTCACGAAACGCCGCTCCCAACCGTCGGCCACGCGCGCCGGATCGGGATGCAGATGGGCCTCCGACAGCATGCGCCGGGCCTCGCCCTCCACGATCGCTCCGAGCCCGCGAACCGGAGCGGGGTCCGTCATGCCGCCGCCAGGGCCGCGAGTCGCAGCTTCCCGAGGATCGCCGCGCCGAGCGCGGGGACGAACTGGACGAGCCCGTCGTCGGGCACGTTCACGTCGGATTCGAGAGTCTCCCGGATCACGCGGACCATCGTGTCGTAGCGCAGGATGCCGCCGATCAGCGTGTACTCGGGCTCCATGCGGACCCGTTTCATCAACTGCACCGAGCGGCCGACGAACGACACGATGGCACCGTGCATGATGTCGGCCGGGGCCGCGCCCTGGGAGAGGTGGTTGATCACCTCCGATTCCGCGAACACGGCGCACACGCCGGAGATCGAGATCGGCTCCTTCGAGGTGGACACCAGCGGTCCGATCTCCTCGGTGGAGTAGCCCATGTAGCGGGCCGTCTTCTCGAGGAAGGCTCCGGTGCCCGCGGCGCACTTGTCGTTGAGTCGGAAGGACTTGACCTTCGCCCCGTCTTCCAGCCGCGTGGCCTTCATCGTCTGCCCGCCCACATCGAGAATCGTCTGCGTGCCGGGAAACAGGAACTTCGCGCCCCGCGCCGCGGCCGTCAGGTCCGTGACGGTGAGATCGCCGATGTCTACCTGGTGGCGGCCGAATCCCGTCGCCACGACATAACTGACGTCGTCGCCGGTCAGCCCCGCATCATCCAGCGCCACCCGATATACCCGTTCCGCGACTTCGGCAAGTTGGAATCCCGTGGGCAGCATTGCGCGTCCCACGATGCGGTGCTCCTCGTCCAGGACGATCGCTTTCGTGTAGGTCGACCCGACATCCACACCGCTCGTGTACGTCGTCCCGGTTTCGGTGTTCATGACTTCCTCCCCGCCGTCATGACGCCCTTCCTTCCTCCTGAGCCGGCGCGTGTGCCGGAGCGCGGCTCGCGCGGATGTGGTCGAGCGCGAATAGGGCGGCGCCGAGCGCGCCCATGTAGTGCGAGTCGTCGCTCACGTTCACCTCGAGCTCCAGGCCCCGGTTGAGCGCGTCGATCATCGCGGTGTTACGGGCCACGCCGCCCGTGAACGTGACCTCCGATTCGACGCCCACACGCCGGAGCAGTCCGCACGAGCGGCGCGCGATCGACTGGTGAACGCCGAGCAGGATGTCCTCGATCTTCTTGCCCTTGCCCAGCCACGACAGCACCTCGGACTCCGCGAACACGGTGCAGGTGGTCGAGATCTTCACGGCGCGCTCGCCGCGCAATGCCGTCGGTCCGAGCTCTTCCAGCGGAATGTCGAGCGCGCTCGAAGCGGCGCCGAGAAAGCGGCCGGTCCCGGCGGCGCACTTGTCGTTCATGCAGAAATCGAGGATCTCACCATTCTCCGACACACGGATCGCCTTGGTGTCCTGGCCGCCCATGTCCACCACTGTGCGCGTGTCCGGGAACATCTGGACCGCCCCGCGTCCGTGGCAGCTGATCTCGGTCACCTGGGTATTGCCGAACGTGACCTTGTAGCGCCCGTACCCGGTGCCGACCACGTATTCGACTTCCTCTTCACGCAAGTCGCCCGAGGCGAGGGCCTCGTGGAACGCGCTCTCCGCGGCGCGCATCACGTTGGCGCCCGTATCGGTCAGCGCTCGGCTGACGATCCTCCGTTCCTCGTCGACGATCACCGCTTTCGTCTGCGTCGATCCGACGTCCACTCCCGCCGCGTATGCCATGTCCGCTCTTCCTCCGTTTCGCGCTACTGTTCGCCGAGCACGGCTTGCTGACGCCGCGTGGCGAGACCTTCGAAGAACGCGTCGATCCGGTTCTTGAGCTGCGCCTCCGAGACCACCCGCTGGTCCATCATGTCGGACTCGATGAACAGGCTCGCGATATCGGTGGCCTCCATCAGGGCGCGTCGGTTGTCGGCGAGCCCGGTCGAGACCGTGCGGCAGCTCTTGATCGGATGATAGACGACGCCGTCCGCCCCGAACTCGTCGATCATGTTCTCCAGCGCCGTGTTCTGGAAAAACATGCTGTCCATCGCATCGCGCACGCCGACCAGGATCCCTTCGGCGAGACTCTCGATCGGATCGGTCAGATCGTACTGCCAGCCGAGGTTCGAACCGCCCGAAGCGAACCACAGATATGTGGAGTGCACGAACACGCCGCCCAGCTCGGTGAACAGCTCCGTGAAGCGCCGGAAGATCGGGTAGCAGGGAACGCCCACGAAGATCAGGCGGTAGTCCTCCGGCGTAAGCGTTCCGATCCCGTGAGCGCTCTTGTGCTCCATTTCCTCGACGAGCCGGGTGAAGTAGCGAGCACCCTCCGTCGTGCCCCGGAACCCGTTGGCGACCCCGAGATAGATCGTTCCGTCGGACAGGGCGTTGAACGTGGCCGGACGGCTGCGATTGATCTCGAGCACACGCTGCCACCCCCGACTCATCTCGTTGGCCGCCTCCATGTGCTCCCGAAGACGGTCGATGTCGAACTTCTTCCCCGAAACCTGCTCGAGCAGCGGGATGAGCTCGCGGAGCTGTGCGGCCACATAGCGTCGATCGCTTTCGAAGTCGGGATCCCCGGGCCATGTCTGGGCCCCGTCGGCCCGCGTGCCCGGAACGTCGAGCGTGAACGTCGGGATGCCGTACATCCGTTCCCAGATCTCCGCCCACTTGATATAGGTGTTACAGGCGTTCGTGTAGACGGCGATGGCGGGCTTCGGGATCCTGCCCATCGGCAGCGTTCCGCCGCGCAGCTGGGTGGCCACGTCCGCCTTCACGTAACCGCAGATGTCCGGCGAGTAGCCGAAGTCCTCGGCCTGGTTCAAATACTCGTGCGCCACGTGGCGTACGGCCGTCTGCAGCGAGTTGATCTCGGGGAACACGATCGGGAAGTCGAAGGCGCGCAGCAGCTCCGACAGGCTGCCCATTACGAACACGTAGGCCCCGCCGCGGTCCTCCTCGGCCGCTTGCGTGAGATCGGCGTACCACTCGCGGAACAGCCGCGACCCTTCACTGTTGCCTCGTCCAACGATGTCCTGCTCGGTTTCCACCACGGGTCTGTCTCCTCTTACTCTCCCTCAGTCGAACAGGAGGTTCTCGACGAACGTCTCGAGCTGAATCTCCAGCTGATCGAAGCTCGTCATGTTCTCCTCGAACTCGCTCACGAAGTACGGCACACCCGCCCGGTCGAGCGCGTGCGTGTAGGCGACCTGCTCCTCGAGACCCGGCTCGCACATCTTGGCCGCCGTCACGATCGCGGCTTTCGCGTCGGCCTTGCGGATCCGCTCGAGCAGCATCTCTTCCTTAGGCTTCCGAAGGTCGTGCTGAACGGGGCTGTAGGAGGAGCGCTCCAGGTAGGCCTCGGCCAGCGTGCCCAGCGGGTCGCCGTCGATCGGCACGTCTTCGACCAGCCAGCGCAGGCCGATCAGGAAGTCGTCGTCGACCACGTAGCAGGACCGCCCGATCGCCCGGATCAGGTCGAGTGGCGGCTGTTCGCAGAACCCGCCCTCATAGACGATCCGTATGCGGTCGAGACGCCGGGTCTCGCGCTCCCGGAGGAGCGGAAGAACGGTGCTCAGCAATTCGTTGTGCTCTTCGCGCGGAATCAGCCCGCCCACCGCGACGAGCACGTAGGCCTCGTCGGCCGTGACTTTCCACGGCTCCTCGCGGCGCAGCGCATAGAGCTCCCGCATCAGGCGCCGGTTCTCGTTGAACAGCGCGAGCGACCGGCGCAGGCCGTCCTCGGTCACGCTTCCGCCCGTCACCTGCTCGATGTCACGCGCGAGCCGCTCGTATTCTTCGCGCAGCCAGGTGGCGGCGTGGCCCGAGTTGGCGTTCTGGGGCAGGTAGAGGATGCGGCACGGGTAGTCGAAGTTGCGCCCGTAGATGCCGGCGAGGTTGCGAGCCGCGTCACAAATGGGATGCGTGACGAACATCTCCATCTCGACCCGACCGCTGAGAGCGAGCTCGAGCGACGTCTTGACGATCGAGCACAGATAGGACCCGAACCGCGAGTCGGCTTTCGTCGGCTCGATCGGCGCGCCCCGCACCTTGAACGGGAGGGCACCAGCCGCGTGGGCGATCTCTTCCGGGAAGTAGACCTGGAAGTGTCCGATCACCTTCCCGCCGGCCGCACGCCAGCGTTGCACGGTCGGAAAGTCGGTGTCTTCGACGAGCTCCCGACACTCGTACAGCACGTCTTCCAACGACTGCCCCATCCACTCGGGAAACACCCGGACTTTCTTCATCGTCCCGTCCACTCCGGTGTACGCTTTTCGAGGAATGCCTGCAGGCCCTCCGTCGCGTCGGTCGTCTGCATGAGCTCCTCGATGTAGATGCGCCGTGCCTCGTGCAACGCCGACGATCGCGCGGCCGCCGTTCCGGCGAGAAGCGCCCGCTTCGTGAGCCGGAGCGCGGCGGCGCTGTGACGCGCCATGCGACCGGCCAGCGCCCGAGCCTCCTCCTCTACCCGGTCGTCCGGGACGACGCGCCCGAGAAGCCCCGCCTCCCGCGCCCGCTCGGCCGTGATCGGGTCGCCGGTCAGCACGATCTCGGCCGCCAGCATCGGGGGGCATAGCAGCGGAAGCAGGGCGCAGGCGGCCGGGGGTGAAACTCCGAGAACGATCTCGGGCTGCCCGAACACGGCACTCGCGCCGCCGACCACGACATCGGCGGCCTGCACGAGTTCGAACCCACCGCCCAGGCAGCGCCCCCGAACGGCGGCAACGACGGGAAGGGGAAACGCGGCGATCGCCTCGATCGTTTCGAGGAACTCGGGGATCATTTCCTCGAACTCGGGCGGCAGGTGCTCGCCCACGTCGGCGCCTGCCGAGAAGTGTTCTCCGGCCGCGGTGAGCAGCAGGACGCGGAGCTCACCGCGTTCTCCATCGGCCGCCATTTCCGCCAGCCGGGCCCGAAAGTCGGCGAGCACCGCCCGGGTCAGGATGTTGAGGGGAGGCCGGTCGAGGATCAGGGTCCCGATCCCATCCGCCACCGCCGTCCGAACGCTCATCTCCGCCTCCGCGTCAGGCACACTGTCCGCCATCGATTCGAATCACCTCGCCCGTCACGTGTCGCGCACGCTCAGAGCAGAGAAAGGCCACGAGATCGGCGCAGTCTTCGGGTTCCCCGAGCCGGCCGACGGTGGTCTCCCGCTCCGCCTTCGCGAGGACCTCGGCGGGCAGATCGGCCGTGAGCGGCGTCCGCACGAACCCGGGGGCGATCGAGTTGGCCGTGACGCCGTAGCGACCTAGCTCCCGGGCCATCGTGCGCGTGAGGGCGATCACCCCTCCCTTCGAGGCCGAGTAGTTGGCCAGGCCGAGCTTGCCGCGCAGACCATTGATCGAGGCGACGTTCACGATCCGCCCCCACGAGCCGTTCCGGAGCCGCTCGGCGGCAGCCCGGTTGTAGTTGAAGGTTCCGGTGAGGTTGACCCCGATCACCTCGTCCCATTGATCCACCGTCATCTTCCAGCTCATCGCATCGCGGGAGATCCCCGCGCAGCACACCAGGATCGTCAGCTCTCCGAACGCCTCCTCCGTCTCCGCCACCGCGCGGCGTGCCGCCTCGAAGTCGCGCACGTCGGCCTCGATCATCAGGGCACGGCGGCCGGCCTCGTCGACGGAGGCGAGGGCACGCTCGCCTTCCTCGTCGTGCGCGAGGTCTACGATCGCCACGTCGCAACCCTCGCGGGCCAGAGTTGCGACCACGGCGGCGCCGATCCCCGAACGTCCGCCGGTGACGAGCGCCCCGCGTCCACTCAACCCGAGGTCCATCGCTCACCCGTCTCCGACGCCCGTGTCCGCGAACTGGGGCGAGATCGCGCGCAACAGCTCGTCGTTCCACGGATGCCCCTCGGCAAGCATCTGGCGAAGGCGGATGAAGTCGACCTCGCGCCGGCCCTTCGGGCCCTCGTTGAACGCCCGGAAGCCCGCCCGGGCTTCCGTCATCATGTTCAGCGCGAGCCACTCGCGGTTCGTGACGCTGGTGTTGTCCCAGTGCCACTGCTTGTGCTTGCGCAGGCTGCTCAACGTCTTGGCCACGCACTCGGGCATGAGCATCAGGATTTTCGTGCACAGCGCCTCGACCGCCGCGTCGAGCCGGGAGAAGTCCGTTTCGGCCCGCGCCAGGACCTCCTTCGCCGCCTCGCGCTCGGACCCGGTTTTCGGCTCGCCGTAGACGATGTTGCCCGTCTCGCCCAGATAGCGATCGGTGATCACCATCGGGTTGGGAATCCACTCGCCGTCGACACGGAGCACGGGAACGATTTCGTTGAGCAGGCCGAGGCGCAGGGCCTTGTGGGCGCTCCACATTTCGCAGAGCACGCCGCTGTCCACGGCATGCGAGAACCCGACGTACAGCGGAAGAAAGTCGGTCGAGCCGCCGTCGGGCGCCGAACCGTGCTTCGGACCTGCCTGGCCGAACCGGGCCGTGTCCGCCGCGATGCTGAAATCACAGGCCATCCCGATCTCCTGGCCTCCCGCGATCCGCATCCCGTTCACCCGGTTGACCACCGGTCTGTCGCAGCGCAGGATCGCGTCGATCATGTCGTTGAATAGGCGCATGTACTGCTTGTATTCCTGGGGATTCCCGGCGTAGTACTCGGCATACTCCTTCGTATTGCCGCCCGTACAGAAGGCCCGGTCCCCCACGGCCGTGAACACCACGCACACGACTCGCCGGTCCATGCTGGCGGCGCGGAAGGCGAGGATGAGCTCCTTCACGGCACCCGTCGTGTAGCTGTTGAGTTGTTCCGGGTTGTCGAGCGATATCCAGGCGTTGAACAGGCCGTCGACGGGCGCGCCGTCGGGGTCGAGCACCGGACGCAGTTCGTAGAGGATCTCCTCGAACTCGGGAGTCTCCACCAGGGTGTGGCTCCTCAACATGTGACTCTCCATGATCGCCATGATCGGCTGTCTCTCTCTCAGCTCCCGTCGGGCACGAGGATGGCCCGGCGGTCGATCTCGTGATCCGCGACTCTGCGCAGCACCTCGGGGCCCTGCTCCAGCGGAAAGCGCTCGATGAACGAACGCAGCGTGACCCGGCCGGAGGTGACGAGATCGAGGGCCTCGGGATAGAGCTCCGGCCGGCAGCCCCACGTCCCCTGCGCCGTCGCGTCGTAGGCCATCAGGTTGCTCAGCCGGAGCTCGATCTTCTCGAGCGTGAACCCCACGACCATCAGCGTCGCCGCGGGCCCAAGGAGTCCCCATGCCGTTTCCTGGCCGCCCGCACTGCCGGAGCACTCGAACAGCTTCCAGCCGTACGGCCGGCAACCCCACTCCCTGGCGCGTTCCCTTACCTCGTCACGCAGAGCCCTGAACTCGAGACGCGACGCGTCGATCGTCGCGGCGGCGCCATGATCGGCGATCGCCTCCAGCCGCCCTGCGTCGATATCGATTGCGATCACCCGTGCCCCGCGCGACGCCGCAATCTGCACGCAATAGCCCCCGACCCCACCGACTCCGACCACGACGGCGAGGTCGCCCGCCGCCAGTCCACTGCGTACGACGGCCTGGTACGGCGTCGTTACGGCGTCGGCGATCACACTGAGGTCGGCGAGCTCATAGCCGCCGGTGTCCGTCACTTCGCACAGCCCGCGGCCCGGGACGACGACCCGTTCGGCGAAGCCGCCGTCGATGTCGTTCCCCGGCATGATCTGCTCGCGGCACACGTTGCTCCGGCCGGTACGGCACAGATCGCACGTGCCGCACGGAATGACCGCCGGGACGATCACGGTTCGTTTCTCCAGATGCCGAAACGCCACTCCCGCGTCCTCGACCGTGCCGCTGATTTCGTGTCCCAGGGTGAGCGGCGGCTCCTTGCGGGTTGGAACACCGTCTCGCCAGAAGCCGATGTCGGTGTGGCAGACGCCGCACCCCGCGACACGCACCACGACCTCGTCTTCGCCCGGCGCGGCGAGCGGGACGTCCTCGATCGCGAGGGGCCGGCCGATCCCGTGGAATCGGAGCGCCTTCATGCCTCGCTCTCCGTGTTCCCATCGCCGCACATGAGGCCGCCGATCAGCTGGTCGGCGAACTGCGCGCCCAGCTCGGGAGCCTGGACGGAGCCTTCGGGCCGGTACCAGCGCGCGATCCAGTTGATAGCCCCGAGGATCGCGAACACGGCGATCTTCGAGTCGACGGGGCGGAACTCGCCGCGCTCGATCCCCTGGTCGATCATCCTGCGCAGGGCACGCTCGTAGCGGTCGCGCGCCGCAATCACCTCGGCCTGGCGCTGGGGCGAGAGCGCCGTCACCTCGAAGGCGAGCGGCGAGCCCTCCAGCGTGTCCGTCATCACCCGCACGTGTTCGCGAATCGCCGACTCGAGCTGCTCGCGGGCCGTCTTCAGCCGGCGCGCTTCGCGGATCAGCCGGTCGAGCTCCACGAGCGACTCCCGGTGGCAGGCGTAGAGGATGGATTCCTTGTCCGGGAAATAGTGATAGAGCGCGGTTTTCCGCACGCCGAGCCGGTCGGCGATGTCGGCGAGCGTGGTGCCGTGATAGCCGCCATCGCGGAACGCGCGGAGCGCGGCGTGGAGGATCTCTTGCTTCCTGCGCCGCCGTTTCTCGCGCACGTGCTCCGAGGCGCCGGGGGAGAGGGCCCCGACGGAGGAGTTCCGGGCTTGCGCATCTACCGTTTTACCCATAATTAGAAATTTGAACTCATGTTCAAACAATGTCAAGCCACAGGGAGGACCGGTGCAAATACCCGAGAACGAGACGGCAACCGCCCGGCTCCGCGAGGAGCACGCCCTGATCCTGCGAATAGCCGACGTGCTCGAGCGGTTGGTCGAGCGGTCGGAGGTCGCCGGGGAGACGGATTTCGACGCCTTCTCGGACTGCGGCACGTTCATCCGCCTGTTCACCGACGCCTGCCACCACGGCAAGGAGGAGGATCTCTTGTTTCCGGCGCTCGAGAGGCAGGGGCTGCCGCGGGACGCCGGTCCGATCGGGGTCATGCTGGAGGAGCACCGACAGGGCCGGGAACTTGCCCGTCGCATGCGGGACGCCCTGGAGCTCGCCCGGGCCGGCGACGGCGACGGCGCGGCGCTCGAACGGCTTCACGGCGCGGGGCGCGACTGGGTGGCGCTGATCCGGGGCCACATCCTCAAGGAGGACAATGTGCTGTTCAACATGGCCGACCAGATGGTGCGGGGCCCCAGCTGTCGTTCGCTGTGCGAAGGCTACGATGCGGTGTGCGCGCGGCGCTTCGAGGGACGGACGAAAGACCGGCTCGAGGAGCTGGCGGCCGACCTCGTCCGACGCGTTCTCACCGGGGGCTGATCCCGAACGCACTCAGCCGGCCCGCGGCGGCGAGGCGCCGCATGTACAGCACGGCGGAGCACTCTGCACCAGCGGTCAGCAGCACGACGAGCAGCACCAGCAGAACCTCGCGAGGGCCCGTCGGCTCCCGAACGTGGAGGAAATACCACGACGACAGCGACATCCGCAGGCCCGTCTCGCCGTGGCCTCCGTCGCGCACATGGAAGGCGACGGGTACCAGCGCGCCCGGTCTGAAGGGTCCGTCGCCGGCAAGAGGCCGTCGGAGAACGACCGTCCAGCGGCCGTCGACCCAGCTGCCGCGGGCCGTCACGCGCTGCTGGTCGGCGGAGAGCGGCTCGGGCGCCTTCTCCGGCCCGGCCGCCCGCAACTCCTCGACGGTCCCCGGTTCCGGTACGGCCGTTCCGACCGACGTCCAGCGCCACAGCCGGACCGGGCGGCGGGAATCTCCGTACACGAAGTGGGGCAGGACGGGGCCGAGGTCCGCCGCCGGGAACAGCACCTCCAGCTCGTCGCCATATCGCCCCCGTCGACGTTCGCCGCCAGGAAACACGACCGGATAGCTGTCGTCCGCGCTTCGCCCCTCTGCCTCGGCCCGCCCGTCAGTTTCCTGGGCAGAGTCCGCCATCGGGTCGTTCCACTCGACCCGGATAGCGATCTCGTCGGCATCGTACAGCGCCTGGACGGCGAGGTCGGTCACGCTCGGAACCTGCCAGCGGGGCGGGTACGTCGCCTGCCCCGTCAGGGGGATCCACACGGTCGCGGCCGAATCCCACGCCCCGGCCGTGAGATCTTCCGGCAGCGCACCGTCGACCCGCATGGCCGGAATCACGACACGTCCGGCGCCGTCCGTGTCCACCGCGAGGGAGGCGACGTAATACGCCACCTGCCAGCGCTCGTCCTCACTGAGCGTATGGGTGTAGGACGGCATGGGCGTGCCGTCGAGACCAGTGCTGAGCCGTACGTACACATCGCGCGGCGTCCGGCCGCCGCGGAACTTCCAGGCCAGCTCCAGGTCCGTCGCCCGGATGGGGAGTCCCCAGTCGTCCGTGAGCTGATCCGCCTTCGGGCCGTCGCCGCGTCCTGCGGCGCCGTGGCACTCCCAGCAGTCCGAGGCCTCGTACACCGCACGGCCGGCCTCCACGAGGTCCCTCTCGCTCTCCCGGGGTGGACGATCGGCGGCGATCACCAGCTCGTAAGGATCGAACGCCGGGTCTTCGAAGATCCCGTCTCCGAACGCTTTGACGTAGGCGATGACCTGCCAGCGTTCCTCCACCGTCAGCACCGATTCCCATGCGGGCATGGCAGTGCCGCGCGCCCCGAGAGTGATGGTGCGGAACAGGTCTTCGTCGGTCGGCAGCTCCCCGCTCGGCGTCGTGCGCAGCTTGAAGCTCGCAATCTGGAAGTCGCGCGGCCGGGGCCACAGGTACTCGGCGATGGGCCCGAGCCCGTCCCCGTTCTCGCCGTGACAGTACCAGCAGTGCCTGTCGTAGATCTCGCGGCCGGCCTCGACCGATGAGGCGCCGCCCACCGGTCGGGCCGGAACGTTCAGCTCCGTCCACTGCCCCACCGCGGTCGACGGCACCAACAACAGGAGGCCGAGGACGACGCTCTGCCTCATTCTCGCCCCCCCTCGGGTCGGCGGGGCTCGGTGCCGGACAGGCGGTACTCGGTGTCGACGATGCGCCAGATTTCCTCGTCCGTCAGCTCGTCCTGCCAGGCCGGCATCGCCGAGTTCCACGGAGTGGCGATGTCCGGCAGTCCCGCGTGTCCCTCGCGGATCCGCCAGAAGGGATAGGACTCGATCAACGAGCCGATCGTGCCGCCGTCCGTGAAGTCCACGGGCCGCAGTCGGAGCCCGCGGGCGAGTGGTCCCGCACCGTTCGCCGCCGCACCGTGACAGGGCCGGCAGTTCTTCTGGTAGAGCACCGTACCGGCCTGTACCTCCTCCGTCGAGGACGTCGAACCGGAGTTCTCCAGCTCCGCATAGCGGGCGGGTTGCGTCGGGTGTTGTAGGCGGATCGCCGCGCCGACGTCGGTGGAGGGTGACACCCGTTGCCACGCCAGTCCACCAGCGAGCAGCGGCACGAGTGCCAGAGCGACGAGGCGCGCGCGCCGTCCCGGACCCGACGCGACGAACAGGCACACCACCGGCGTGAGGAACGCCCGCCAGCGTCGCTCGTCGCTACTCACGTAGACGAGCGCTCCGACGACAGCGCACACCATGTAGGCGGTCAGGG
This sequence comes from Gemmatimonadota bacterium, assembly GCA_035464655.1. Lineage (GTDB taxonomy): Bacteria > Gemmatimonadota > Gemmatimonadetes > Palauibacterales > Palauibacteraceae > JARFPW01. The sequence continues at coordinate 11,873 of DATHRZ010000098.1, read as the reverse complement.
CGAACGCAGGGATCGGGGCCGGCACCTGGCTCCGCCCGAGCCACACGGCGACCCACGGGAGAACGAACCGGAGGCCGAGATACGTGATGGCCAGCATCACGACGGTCCACCAGAAGACCGACGACCTGTACCTCGAGTCCATGGTATCCCCTACTCGAGTGTCCGCAGGTAGGCCACCAGATCGTGGAACTGGCGCACGGACAGGCGCCGGGCAAGGTCGTCCGGCATGAGCGACGTGTCCTGGGTGCGGCGGCGCGCCACCTCTTCCAGCGCCACCGCATATTCCTCCTCGAGCGCGGTCACGAGCCACAGCGAATCGGCCGTCTCCCGCACGACGAGGCCATCGAAAATACGACCGCCGGTCGTCTCGATGAGCTCCGACTCGTAGCCGGCGGGAATCGACGCGGCGGGCTGGAGCAGCGACTCGACGATCGACGGGAGCGTACGGGTCCCCGCCACCGCAGTGAGCTCCGGTCCGATGTCGCCGCCTTCGTCGCCTACTCGATGACAGCCCGCGCAGCGCGCCGGGCCGTCGGGATCGAAGAACAGGGCCCGGCCCCGCTCGGGTTCCCCTTCCAGGTAAGGCTGCCACGGAGTCACCACCGGCGCGGCTCGACTCGCTCGGAGCACCTCGGACGGCAGTTCGATCGCCGCGGGATCGGGGGCGTCGCCCAGCGTCTGCAGGTAGAGGACGACGGAGCGAAGCTCGTCGGGATCGAGCTGAATGGGTGGCTCGTGGATGGCCGGCATCTCGTCCTTGAACCCCTCGACGACGTAGGCGCCGGGATCGACGAGAGCCTCGACCAGGTAGTCGGTCGCCGACATCTCGCGCCCGCGAGCGGCCGACCGCTCGGCCGCTCGGCGCGCCGCCCGGGTCATCATGGCCTCACCGTCGGAGGCGACGCCGAGATCGGGACCGCGGACCGACCGACCGCGCGTTCCGACGGCATGGCACGTGTGGCACTTTCCCGACCCCCAGAAGATCAGCTCGCCGTTCTCGGCGGAGACGCCTTCGCCCGGCGCGGCACGGCGGGTCTCACCCGACGCCCGGCTCAGGACCCCACCGGCCCACACGAACGCCGCGACGAGGACGACGACGAATAGGGCGACCCTAACCCACGGATTGTTCATCGGATCCTTCCGCCGTCAGGCTCGCGAGCCAGAACAGAAACGAGATCGCCAGGAGGAACACGATCGTGATGCCTCCGACCATCTCGGCCATCACTCCGATACCGGGCGTGTAGGCCCAGCGCGAAGTGTCCTCCATCACGCCGTAGATGTGCCAGTTTTCGCGCAGTCCCGAGCGGACGTAGGCCATCATCCCCATCGTCATAATGATGATCACGCATAGCGAGACGAGCGCGTACTGTGACCTGGCGGGCACCTCGCCCCAGCGGATGCCGCCGTACGAGCGTGCTCCACGGTAAATCGCCACGTCGATCGCGCTCACCAGGATGAGCGCCGTCATGAGGATCAGCCACTGAGCCGCGGCGAGCTGGCGCAAGAAAGGATTCGCTGCCGTAGTCACGATGTAGCCGTACACCCCGAGGATCCCCACCGACTCGACGGCCACGACCGCCAGGTAGAAGCCCTGCGCCAGGTGCCCCCGATCGCGCAGCGCCAGCACGACACTTGCCCCCACGGCGACCATGGCCCCGACGATCAGCGCGCCCGTGAACCGGAAGTGCGACACTTTCCCGGGGGCGAGATCGAGCGACGCCGGGTCGAGCCGATACAGGACGCCGGCGTACCAGCCGAGGATCGCGAGGCACAGAGCGCCGGCCGCCACCACCCAGACCTTCGGGGCCAGGCCCCGTCCCGAAAGCGGTACTGCCTCGATCTTGTTCGCTCGCCGGTACAGCAGGAAGCTCAGGAAGGTCGTCAGGATGATCAGGTTGATGACGGCGTTCTTCGTCGACATCAGTCCGAGCGCGCCGAGAAGCGGATGCACCTGACTTCCCAGGGCGAGTTGCTCGGTGGGACTCAACGGAAGGTTGCGGGGCGTGAGCCAGACGGCGACGCAGACGACCAGGACGACGATGTAGTACTTGATGTACTTCTGATAGCGCTCGGCCCCGGGAATCCGCCGCATCCCGGCCCACAGGTAGTAGTTGCCGATGATGAACAGCAGACCGACGAGCATAGCCTGGATGATGAACGCCCAGGAAAAATCGCCGCCCATCATGTTGTTGCCCATCACCGGGCTTACGCTGTACACCTCCCGCCCCAGGTAGTAGCCGGCGAACGGGAGCGGGATGAGCGCCATCAGGCCCACGAAGTTGCCCACGTAACCCATCCAGTCGTAGTGGGCCCGGGCGGGCTCCGTACGGGCGGTGAGGAACATCACCGCCGCGTAGGCGGCCACCACGAAGCCGCCGAACGTAATGTTGCCCAGCAGCCGGTGGATCACGACCGGGATCCACAGGGGGTTGGCGAGGGCCTCCCAGGTCGTGCCGACGAACCTCCCGGTCTCGTCCACGCCCGTGGGCGACATCATGTAGGAAGACATCGAGCTGCCGATGAACACGATCACCGTACCCACGGCGACCAGCACGAGACCCAGGCCGATGTGAAGCGGCTTGCGTTGTTTCAGGCGATCCCAGCTGCTGTAATAGAGATAGAGCGCGGCGGTCTCGACGAGGAATATGCCGCCATACACGTACATCACCGGCGCGAAGATCCCGAAGAAGAACTCGGAAAATCGCGGGTAAAGGCCGATGAGGGTGAAGGTCAGCAGGCCGCCGAGCGCGGCCGTCGTGGCAAAGGCGGCCGCGAACAGCCGCGTGAACTCCCGGGCCAGGCGATCGTACTTCGGATCGCTGTTGCGCCACCCGATGATCTCCACGACGACCGTGAACCATGGAACCCCGACGACGAAGGCGGCGAACAACAGGTGGAGCTGCGCCACGACCCAGATCACCCGCCGCGGGCTGATGCCGAAGAACGTGCGGACGCCCTCCCCAGCGTCGGCCGGGGCAACCTGTTGGGCCAGGAGGGCGTCCGGAGCGAACCACAGGCCCAGGGCGGCCGCGATGCCGCATGCGACGCCGAGACGGAGATACCGGGCGTGGCGGCCCGGCGACGTCTCGCGCATCGGGCCGCTCAATCGTCCGCCGTGATCTCTAGGGTCAGATCCACGGCGTCCCCAGGCGCAACCGTCACCGTCCGCCTGCGCGCACCCAGCGTCTCGTGCCAGACCTCGACGGCGTAGGTGCCCGGCGGGATGTCGCCGAGCACGAACGACCCCGTTTCATCCGTTATCGCATGGTACGGGTGTTTAGATACCACGATCCAGGCGCTCATCCATGGATGCAGATCGCATTTCACCCTCACCTTCTCCGGCACGTCGAATCTCAGCTCGATCGCCTCGGCGCCGGCCGGCTGGGTACGGTTCACCGACCGGTTGTCGAACGCGGCGACGTGGACGTTGTGGGTCAGCGGATCGCTGTTCAGCACCTGCACGGTGCCGGTGGCGCGGGCCAGGAGGACGTGCGGCGCGAACCGGCAGCCGCGCTGGTCGAGCGCGGCCGGCGATTCCGGGGCGAACGCCGCCCCCCGCCTGATATCGGCCAGTGAGACCACGGCGTCGGCCAGGCCGCCATGTGGACCCACGACGACCGGCTGTAGCCAGCGAGTGGAGCCGCAAATCGTCGTGTCCGTCGTAACCGGCACGCTGCGCGGCGGGGGAACGTCACCGTTGAACCGGACGACACCCCGAACGGTCCCACCGTCCATGACCTCGATCGTCACGTAGTCGCCGTCACGGTCATCTTGCAGGGCCGGCGTGGCCGGCGTCTGGTCCGGCCCGCGATCGGGGGTCGTCTCGTCGCCCGCGCCGGTTCCGCAGGCGCCGAGCGCCAGCATGAGCGCGAGGCTCCCGGCCGTCGGCCTGACCTTCCTCATAGTCCATCCTCCCCGTACCTCGCCGGGTCGTCCCGCCACTCTGGTCCCAGGAACGAGAGTCGGCTGCGGAGAGCCGGAATTCAACCCCGGGCTCGATGCGGTCCACGAACTTGCAGAACCCACGGTCGACCACCGGGGTAGAGATGGGTCCCCCTTCAGGCGACATCCTGTATCTTGTCACCCGTAGCGGTTGAGCGTTCCCGTGCCAAGTGGAGAGTCGAAGTGAGAAAGACCCGGAGCCTGCTGGTCGGCGTCCTGCTGTTAGTCGTCGGTGTTCCCCTCCTCCTCGTCGGCGGCGTGGCCGCCGCCGCGCGCACGGCCGCGACCGTCCCTTACGCCGACGTTCAGCGCATCTTCGACGCCAGGTGCACGAGCTGTCATTCCGGGCCGGAGGCCGCGCGAGGTCTTCGGCTCGACTCCTGGGACTCCGTCGTCGCGGGCTCGGCGCACGGAGAGGCCGTCATCGCCTACGACCCGGAAAACAGCCTGCTGTTCGAACTCGTTACGAAGCTGGTGGGTGGTCCCCACCCGGCCGAGCTCGGGGCGGAGCCGCTCGAAGAGGACCAGGTGGCCGTGCTGCGCACGTGGATCGGGGAGGGCGCGCCCGGTGATTCCGGACAGATCCCGTTCGACGACGCCGAGCACCTGCTGTACGTGGCGGACCAGGGCGAGGCCATGGTCTCGGTGATCGACATGGAGACCAACATGGTCGTGCGCACCGTGGACCTGACGGCCCTCGGGTTTCCGAGGCACGCCCTGCCCCATCACATCGCCGTGGAACCGGACGGGTCACACTGGTACGTCTCGCTGATCGCCGGCAACGCGGTACTCAAATTCGACCGCGAGAACCGGCTCGTGGGACAGGTCGAGATCGAGTGGCCGGGCCTGCTGGCCCTCGACCCGAACAGTGACCGGCTGTACGCGGCCCGGTCGATGGCCAGCGTCAACCCGCCACATCGGCTGGGAGTCATTCGACGCAGCGACATGAGCCTCGAGGAAATGGACGTGTTCATCCCGCGGCCGCACGCGCTCGTCGTCGGCCCTGGTGGAAAACATGTATTCACCGCCAGCCTGGCTGTGAACCAGGTCGCGGTCGTCGACCCCGTCGAGCAGTCGCTCGAGCTTACCACCCTCGAGGGCGAGCGACCCCACGTCGTCATCCAGTTCGCGATCTCCCCCGACGGTCGATGGATGGTGGGCACCACCGAGATCACCTCGAAGCTGTTCGTGTTCGACCTCGAGCGCGTGCCCGACATGACTCCCGTCGACGCGATCGACGTGGGCATGGCGCCCTGGCATCCGGTTTATACCCCTGACGGCAGATGGGTGTACTTCGGCAACAACTGGGACAATACCGTGACCGTGGTCGACATGGAGAGGCGGCAGGTGGCGGAGGTCATCGAGGGAGAAGGGATCGCCCAGCCTCACGGCAGCGCGGTCTCACCGGACGGGCGGTACGTCTACATCGCGAGCCGCAACCTCAAGATGCCCGAGGGTCATACCAAGGCGTCACACGTGTACCGGCCCAGGTACGACCTCGGCGACAACGCCCGCGTCGGCACCGTCGTGGTCATCGATACCTCGAGCCAGGAAATCGTGAAGATCATCGAGGTCGAGGACTACGCCTCGGGTCTCGGCACGGCGGCACGGACGCATTGAAATGCATGTTCCCGTCCATGCGCCCGGTTCGCGCCTCGCCGTCGGTGTCACGTTGCTCGTCCTGCTGTCGCCCTTCCGGCTCGCCGCCGTCCAGGTAGCCCCCGGCGCCGGCGCCTACGAGGTAATCGCGGTGCCCGACGGCGCGACGCTGAACGGCCGGGTCACGTTCGATGGTCCCAAGCCCGAACCCGCGGAGTTGCTGATCACGCGTGACTTCGAAATCTGCGGTCTGGGCTTCCGCGAGCGCCAGGAGGTCGACGTCAGCGAGACCGGGGGCCTTCGTACCGTCGTCATATTCATCGTGGGTATCGAGAGCGGGAAACCGTGGCCGGAGGCACCGGACGGATACGTGCTTGATCAGCAGGACTGTTACTTCGAGCCGTATATTCAGGTGGTGCCGCGAGGTACCGAGCTCCGGATCATCAACAGCGATCCGATCCTCCACAACATCCACGGCTACGAGTTGAGCGACGACCGCCGACGGCGCACCCTGTTCAACCTCGCACAGCCGGAGACCGGTGTGATCACTCATCCCCTGCGGACCCGGCGAAGCCGTCGGGTGGGCATCGAGTGCGACGCGCACGACTTCATGCTGAGCTGGATCTTCGCGGCCGAGAACCCCTACACCGCCGTCGTGGACGCCGAGGGGAAGTTCAGCATACCGGACGTCCCGCCCGGCACCTACACCGTCGGCGCCTGGCATCCATTCCTCGGAATTCTCGAGCAGGAAACCACCGTCACAGCCGGCGGGGCCATCGAGATCGGCTTCGAGTTCACGGCCGGGTCGTGAGCGAGGGCCCTGACGCCATGCCCGTCGGCGTCCGGCCGAGCATCGCAGCGCCCACCAGAAGTCGGTCCCGGCTCCGGAAGCTCGAGGCCCGGTTCACGGACACGCTGATCAGGGTCGACGGTGAGTGGAAGCTCGTCGTGAGCCACGTCACGCGAATCCCGGCTTCGCCACCAGGACTCTGACGGTGCTCGCCGCGCCTACTCGACGTTCAGCGTGAACGTGTGCGAGCCGTCCTCGTGGCGATCGATCTGCGCCGTCCCCTCGAGGCCGGCGAGCTCGCCGGTTCGATGTCCCCCGTGAAGCGCTTTTCGACGTCCGTCCGGTAGACCCGGACGTCTCCCTCGACGAGGTCGGTCTCCTCCCAGCTCGTGATCTCGAAGCTGGATTCGTACGTCGTCGCCATGGACGGCTCCTCCTGTGCGTGCAGCGGCTTCGGTCCCTTGCGATGGATGGACGGTTCGTGCAGGCGGCGCCCGCCGCGGCCAGCAGCCCCAGGACGGCAGCCATGCCCGGCAGGGTCGGGGTCGCGCGACGGCGAAGCGTCTCATCTCGTCCCTCATTCGCGAAACGTGTAGGTGAACTTGACGGTCAGGGCGGTCGCGTCGGTCCGCGGCAGCACGGGGCTCACGGCGTTGATGTCGGTGTTGGCGACGTGTCCGTACACGACCCACAGATCGTTGCCTTCCGCGAAGTTGTAACGCAACCTCGCGTTGAGGGTCGCGACGTCGGCCGCCGAGTTGTACTGGATGGTGAACACCGACGACAGCTTCGCGTCGAGGGAAATCGCCGGGCGCAGGCGGAACACGTGGGCCGTGAACGTCTGCGCGCGATCGTCGAACGTGAGTCGATCGATTCGGTAGGCGCCCGTGATCCTCACGTACGGCGAGATGCCCCAGAACGGGCTCACCTCGAACGACGTGATCCGTCCGTCGAAGAACTCGCCGATTTCGGCGCGAAAGCCGGTGCCGCTGCTCCAGCTCTGCGCCGCCGTCAGGGCCAGCACGGCGCGCGTGAATCGGTAGTCGCCCGCCGGTACTTCCACCTCGTCGTCCAGGAAGAACCCCGTCGCGAGGTCCTCGTGGGTGGTCGTGACGTCGGCCGTCAGCAGGGCGCCCGAGTCGAAGTCGAGCTCGACGCCGGCGGTGACGTCCCACGTCTCGACGTTGCGTGCCCCGTTCGTACCGATCACCGACCCCGACAGCGACGGGCTGATCTGCCGCAATCCGGCGCGATCCGTGAGAATGCCGTACGCGGCCTCGGCCGAGGCGTCCCACACGCCGGTCCGCAGGACGAAGCCGAGCGCGGGACGGTACGCCGCTCCCGTCACGCCGCCGCCGACCCCGAAGCCGAGGCCGCGTCGGCTGCGCCGCTCCAGCCGGAGCCGTCCGCGCCCGCGGGGGAGCACGCCCTCGGCGGAATCGGGGCGTGAGTCGAAGGTCTGGAGGATCTCACCGGTCAGGTAGTCGTTGCCGCCGCCGACGTTCAGCTCGACGTCGCCGCCGAGCAGGACGTTGTGCTCACCGCCGCCGACGCGCGACGTCCCGAGCATGCCGAGGTAGGAATCCCGGCTCCCGAGGTTCGTGCGCAGGCGCATCACGCCCGTGTTCTCCGCCGGCTGCCCGGAAGCGTCGTTGGTCTGCATGCTGAGCAGGCCGAGGTCGAGGCCGGCTACGCGGCCGTTGATCCGCCCGCCGGCGAGGATCGGAACCGGCTCGCCCTCGGGCGTGAGCCCGATCCGCCGGCTGTAGAACGGGCGGTCCAGGTCGGCCACGCCGAAATCGAAGATTCCCTCCCGCTCCAGGAAGAACTGCCGCCGCTCGGGAAAGAACAGCGAGAATCGCGTCAGGTTGACGCGCGCGTCGTCGACCTCGACTTCCGCGAAATCGGTGTTGACGGTCAGGTCGAGATTCAGGTTGTTCGTGAGCGCGTACTTCAGGTCGCCGCCGGCGTCGACGTCCAGGTCGTCGTTGCGTTCGTAGCCCGTGAGATCCGCGTCGAGCGCCGTGTTCGTCGAGTGGCGGGCCGCCGCGTAGGGCGTGATGAAGATCGGACGCTGCGGCCGGATGCCATCGAAGGACACGTCGCGCGCCTGCGACGGCTTGAACGGCGCCAGGGCCCAGTCGGGGGCGATGGCCGGGAAGGTCTGGCGTTCGTTCTTGCGCCCGATCAGCCGGTTGACGCTCAAGCCCATCACGACCCGGTCGCCGTCCTGCTCGAACCGCAGGCTCGAAAACGGTACCCGCATCTCGGCGAACCAGCCCCGGTCGTCGCGGCTCACCGCCACGTCCCAGAACGCGTCCCACGAGGGCGAACCGGCGTTCGGCCCCTCCGCGTCGTTCTGGAGCTGGAAGTCGAGGCGGTTCCCCGACGGCGTGGTCGCGAACACGACGGCGTTCTGATTGTCGTTGTACGCGTCGATCACGAGGTTCAGGAAGTCGCCACCGTTGTCGACGTCCCGCGCAACCGAATGCACTTTGATCGCGTCCGGATCGGAATCGTACATCCACGCGCCCAGGTAGATCGCGTCGTTGTCGTAGGCGACGCGGATCGTGGTCTGCTCGGTGGGCGGCACGCCGAAGCGCGGCGCGTGCACCGTCAGTTCGAGGGGCGCGACCGCCTGCCACGCGGCGTCCGACAGGTTCCCGTCGATTTCGATCGGCCCGGTGAGGCGGGGAAGCGGCATGGGCTCCTGCGCGGCGGCGGGAACGGCGAGGCCCGGCACGGCGAACGTGATTCCTGCCAGGGCAACCGCCGAGCGCGTCCACCGCCGCACACACGCGCGCCCTCCTGTCATCGTCCCCGCATACATGTTGCCCCTCGTCCTGATTGCTGCCCGCATCACACTCCGACCATCGATCTATCCTCGCAGCCCGAGTATCGCGAACCCTGGTTCCACTTTCCGGCCGGATTCGGACCTCGCACTCGAAGCGCCCGTCGCTTTCAACTCAGTCTCGCCGGGGTGCGCCGTTTCGACCCTCCACGGCCTCGAGGCCGAGCTTACCGGTCTACCGGTACTCACAGTTCGATCCCAGGCCTGCGGTCCCGCCCCCCGCATCAGTCCCGCGCGAAGGCGGCGTCGAACGCCGCATCCGACGGCGGGAAGTCGAGCGCCCGGACGAAGTCGCACGCCTCGCGGGCGCCGAACTCGCGGTCCATCCCCGCATCCTCCCACTCGACGGACAGCGGACCCTCATAGCCGATTTGGTTGAGTGCCCGGATCACGTCCTCGAACGGCACCCGGCCGCGCCCGAGCGACCGAAATTCCCAGTAGCGCTCGGCGTGGCCGAACTCGAGGTGCCCGCCGAACACGCCCGAGCGACGCGGTTCGTCGGACCACCATACGTCCTTCATGTGGACGTGATGGATACGGCCCGCGAACTCGCGGATGAACGCCACGCAGTCGACGCCCTGGTAGGCGAGATGGCTGGGATCATAGTTGAAGCCGAACGCTGGGTGGCCACCCAGCGCGTCGAGGGTACGGTGCGCCGTCACGATGTCGAACGCGATCTCGGTGGGGTGTACTTCGAGCGCGAACCTGACGCCCGCGTCGGCGAAGGCGTCGAGGATCGGCCTCCAGCGGCCGGCGAAATCGGCGAACCCTTCGTCGATCATGTCGACCGGCGTCGGCGGGAACGCATACAGCAGGTGCCAGATCGGGCTTCCGGTGAACCCGTTGACGACGTCGACGCCGAGGTTGGCCGCCGCGCGGGCGGTCAGCCGCATCTCTTCGGCGGCCCGCGCTCGTACGCCCTCGGGCTCGCCGTCGCCCCATACGTGCTCCGGCAGGATGGCCCGGTGCCTCCGGTCGATCGGATCGCACACGGCCTGCCCGACCAGGTGATTGCTGATCGCGAACAGATCGAGGCCGTGCGCGCCGAGTATCTCGCGCCGCTCGGCGCAGTAGCCGCCGTCTTCGGCGGCCCGGCGCACGTCCAGGTGATCGCCCCAGCAGGCGAGCTCGAGGCCGTCGTAGCCCCAGTCGGCGGCCTTCGCGGCGAGCTCTTCGAGCGGAAGGTCGGCCCACTGGCCGGTGAACAGCGTGACGGGTCTCGGCATCTGCGTTCTCGCGCTCCTCAGCTCTCGGGCGGGTCGTAGCCAGCGGCCAGCCAGGTCCCGGCCTTCGCGGACTCGACGGCGCGTTCGATGAAAAACACGCCGCGGGCACCGTCCCGGACCGTCGGGAAGTCGTCGTCGAACGGGCCGGGCTCGGCGCGGCCCGCGCGCGCGTCGAGCGTGGCGGCGACGTTGCGGTACAGGTTGGCGAACGCCTCGATGAACCCCTCCGGATGCCCGGCCGGCAGCCGCGTGTGGGTGGCCGCGCGCGCCGACAGGCCGTCGGCCCCGTCGTGCACGACGAGCTCGGTGCCGTCGGGCCGGGCGATGCGCAGCCGATCGGGCCGCTCCTGCGTCCAGTCGAGCCCGCCCTCGCTCCCGTAGACCCGCAACCTCAGGTGATTGCGCTCGCCGGCCGAGATCTGCGACGCGATCAGAACGCCGCGCGCCCCGCCGGCATAACGCATCAGCACCGTGGCGTCGTCTTCGAGCACACGGCCCGCGACGAGCGTTCCCAGGTCCGCAAACAGCGCTTCGGTCTCGAGGCCCGTTACGTACCGCGCCAGGTGCTCGGCGTGCGATCCGATGTCACCCAGCGCCGACGACACACCAGCCCGCTCGGGATCGGCGCGCCACGACGCCTGCTTGTGATCTTCGGCCTCGAGCAACGTCGACAGCCAGCCCTGCGAGTACTCCACTACGATCTTGCGGACCTCGCCGATTTCGCCGCCGCGGACGCGTTCGCGCGCCTCCTTCACCATCGGATAGCCGGAATAGTTGTGCGTCACGCAGAACACGAGGTCCCGCTCGGCGGACTCGCGACACAGTTCCTCGGCGTCGTCGAGGGTCGTCGTCAGCGGCTTGTCGCAGACTACATGGATGCCCCGCTCGAGGAACGCCATTGCGACCGGATGATGCAGGTGATTCGGGGTGACGATCGTCACCGCCTCGATGCGCTGGTCGGGCGGCAGCGCCGCTTCCGCCTCGGCCATTTCCTCGAAGTTTCCGTATACCCGCGCGGGGTGTAGCCGAAGCTCTGCCCCGGCTCGCTCCGATTTCTCGGGATCGGACGAGAACGCGCCGGCGCCCAGCCGGAAGCGTCCGTCGAGCCGCGCCGCCATCCGATGCACGCCCCCGATGAACGCGCCGGGGCCGCCCCCGACCATCCCGTAGCGGATCATGCGGAAAAGTGGGCCTTCGTCGGCTACGGTGGCAAGGACGGAGGCCCCGGCTCCGCCTCCCGCACGGAGCCCATCAACGCGACCGGCCTCTCCGCCAGGCCGCGGCCACGGCGCCCGGCCGCAGCCCCGGTGGAACCCGATCTCCCGTCACGTCGAGCAGCCGCGAGAACAGCCCCGGCCGCCGTTCCATCAGGCGACCCGTCGGGTTTACGGGAGCCGGCCGATTCACGACGACGTCGACCAGCCGTTGCACACGAGGGCGCGGTAGATGCCCTGTCCGGTGAACG
>DATHRZ010000097.1:0-7304 GCA_035464655.1 Gemmatimonadota bacterium | reverse complement strand
GGGATCTACCAGGCGGCGGGCGCGCTCGAGATGGTCGGTGGCGCCGCGAGCGCGTCCCTCATCTGGGGCGGCATCAAGGTGGCGCTCACGACCACCCTGTTCGGACTGCTCGTGTTCTCGGTCGCGGCGCTGCTGTGGATGGGGCTCCGCACGCGGTACCGGCGGGTGGTGGGGGCGGTCGGGGCAGCTTAGGCCCCAAGCGTCCTCAGCCCCCCTTCGGAGCGAACCGGCAGGTGAAGTGCCGCAGGAATGCCGGCTCGTACGTGATCGCGTACCCGCCCATCTCGCCGCGCCGGTCGTACACGTTGAGAATCGCCTCGACGGCGTAGTCGATGTGGCTCTGGGTGTAGACCCGCCGCGGGATCGCGAGGCGCACCAGCTCGTTGCGGGCGGGCTTCCGCTCACCGGTGTCCGGATCGTCGGCCCCGAACATCACGCTGCCGATTTCGACGGCCCGGATCCCCGCCTCGCGGTATAGCTCGACGCACAGCGAGATGCCGGGATAGTCGAGCGGCTCGAGGTGCGGACAGAACGCCGCCGCGTCGATGTACACGGCGTGTCCGCCGGGCGGCTGCACGATCGGCACGCCGCCCGCCGCCACGTGGTTGCCGAGGTAGGCGGTCGAGGCGATGCGATACTTCTGGTAGTCGGGGTCGAGTGCCTCGTACAGGCCGATCGCCACGGCCTCGAGGTCGCGCCCGGCGAGCCCGCCGTAGGTCGGGAAGCCCTCGGTGAGGATCAGCAGATCCTTCTCCTGCTGCGCGAGCGCCTCGTCGTTCGTGGCGAGGAACCCGCCGATGTTCGCCATCCCGTCCTTCTTGGCCGACATCGTCGCGCCGTCGGCGCAGGCGAACATTTCGCGCGCGATGTCGATCAGCGGCGTGTCGGCGTACCCCTCCTCGCGCTGCTGGATGAAGTAGGCGTTCTCGGCGAACCGACAGGCGTCGAGGTAGAACGGAACGCCGCGGGTGCGGCAGAGCGTGGATGCCGCCCGGATGTTGGCGAGCGACACGGGCTGTCCACCGCCCGAGTTGTTGGTCACCGTGATCATCGCGAGCGGGACGTTCGTGTCCGGATCGTCCAGCACGCGCTCCAGTGCTTCGAGGTCGATGTTCCCCTTGAACGGGCCCGGCGTCGACAGGCTCTTCCCCTCGGCGCACGGCAGGTCGAGCGCCGTCGCGCCCACGTACTCGATGTTGGCGCGCGTCGTGTCGAAGTGCGTGTTGTTCGGCACCACGTCGCCGGGCTCGCACACGGTGGTGAACAGGATGCGCTCGGCGGCGCGCCCCTGGTGGGTCGGAATCACGTGCTCGAGCCCGGTGATGTCGCGCACGGCGTCGCGGAACCGGAGAAAGCTGTCGCTGCCCGCGTAAGATTCGTCTCCCCGCATGATCCCCGCCCACTGCGCGGCGCTCATCGCGCCCGTGCCGCTGTCGGTGAGGAAGTCGAGCAGCACGTAGCGCGCCTCTAGCAGAAACACGTTGTAGCCGGCCTCGCGGATCAACTCGTCGCGCTCGTCGGGCGTCGTCAGCCGGATCGGCTCGACGCTCTTGATGCGGAACGGCTCGATGATCGTCGAGATCTTGCGCGGACTGCGCATCGGGCCGTCAGGCATCGACGGGCCTCCCGTCCGCGCCGAACCCCAGCCGCTCCGCGATCCCGCGCATCGCCTCGATCACGCGCTCGATGTGCTCGGTGTGATCGACGCCGAGCGCGTCCCAGTCGCGCCGCATGTGCTCGCGGCTGACGGCGGCGGCGAACCGCTTGTCTTTCAGCTTCTTCTTGACGGACTTGGGCTTGAGGTCGGAAATCCCGGTCGGACGGATGAGGGCGCACGCCATGATGAAGCCGGTCAGCTCGTCGACGGCCCTGAGCGCGCGGGCCATTTGCGTCTCGGGCTCGACGCCGGTGTAGTCGGCGTGCGCCATCACGGCGTGCAGGATGTCGTCCGGCCAGCCGCGCTCGCGCAGGATCGACACCCCCTGCGTCGGATGCTCGGCGTCGGGCGCGTGGTCGTCGTTCGGCCAGCGCTCGTAGTCGAAGTCGTGGATCAACCCCGTCACGCCCCACACCTCCTCGTCCTCGCCGAACTCGCCGGCGTAGTCGCGCATCGCCGCCTCGACGGCGTACATGTGCCGCCGCAGGTTCCCGCTCTCGGTGTATTCGTGCATCAGCGCCAGGGCCTCGTCGCGCGTCGGCGTCTCCGCCATGTCGTCCCCTCCCGTCGGTTGTCGTCGGTCTTCGCCGGGCGGCGTGCTTCGTCAGGCGTCGTCGGTTTCGAGCAGCGCCGCGCGCCGTACGCTATCCCGTCCGAAGCGCTCGCGCAGGCGGTCGACGGCTTCGGCCACGACGCGGTCGGACGGCGGGCCGGTCGGCTCGAACATGCCGAGCTGGGTGGCCGGCTCGCCGTCGAACCCCGACAGGGTGACGCCCACGAGCCGGATCCCCGCGCCGCGCCGGTCGGCCTTCCGGAACAGCTCGCGCGCCACGGGCCAGATCGCCTCCACCGTGTCGGCCGGCGTCGGCACGCCCGTCTGGCGGGTCACCGTGTCGAAGCCCGTGAACCGCAGCTTGACCGTAACGGTGGTGCCGGCGAGTCCCTTGCGCCGGCAGGCGGCGGCGACGCCCTCGCACAGGCCGAGCAGCGTGCGCTCGACGGCGGCGCGGTCGGTCAGGTCCTCGTCGAACGTGGTCTCCTTGCCGAGCGACTTCCGTTCGCGACCGGAGTGCACCCGGCGCGTGTCGATTCCGTTGGCCAGGCGGTGGAAGCGACCGCCCAGCGATTCGCCGAACCGGCGTTCGAGCACTTCGGGCGCCAGCGCCGCGACGTCGCCGATCGTCGTGCAGCCGAGCGCCCTGAGTTTCTCGAGCGTCTTCGGGCCCGCGCCCCACAGCCGGCGCACGGGCAGCGGCGCGAGAAAGTCGGCCTCGGTGCCCGGCTCGACGACGACGAGGCCGTCGGGCTTTCGCAGGTCGCTGGCGATCTTCGCCACGAACTTGACCGCCGCGACCCCGACCGACGCGGTCAGTCCGGTCGCGTCGCGCACGTCGTCTTTGAGCCGCCGGGCGAGCGCCGGGCCCTCGCCGAACAGCCGCCGGCTGGCCGTGACGTCGAGAAACGCCTCGTCGATGCCGAGCGGTTCGACCAGGTCGGTGTACGTCGCGAAAACGTCGAACACCTTCCGCGACGCGTCGGCGTACAGTCGCCCGCGCGGCTTGAGAAACACGGCGTGCGGACAGCGCCGCCACGCCTGCGAGATCGGCTGCGCGGAGTGGATGCCGTACTTCCGTGCTTCGTAGTTGGCCGTCGAGACGACGCCACGCCCCTCGCCGCCCTGCGGGTCGGCGCCGACGACCACGGGCCGTCCTCGAAGCGCCGGGTTCTCGCGCACCTCGACAGCCGCGAAGAACGCGTCCATGTCGACATGCAGGATGGTGGGTGTCTCGGGCATGACCGAAGGTTAGCCGAAACGACGGAGGCCCGCCAACCCGGCGGGCCTCGCATCGTGGCACGGTGGTCGAGGCCTGACGGCCCCGCCACGGTCAGAACGTGTAGCGCAAACCGAGTTGTGCGCGTCGGGTGTCGCCGCGTCCGTCGCGGATCGTCCCGTCGAAATTGAACAGCAGACCGCCCTGCGACGCGTCGAGGAAGTTGTCGGCGTTCGTCACGTTGAACACCTCGAAGATCGGCTCGACCGCGTTGCCCGTGTCGCCGATCGGGAACGCCTTGGAGATCCGGATGTTCCAGGTGAAGATCTCGTTGTCGCGCCGCAGCGTGTTGCGCTCGATTACCGAACCGTCCGTGCAGATTCGGTCGCCCGGCGCCAGCGCCCGGTCGCCGGCGGGCGGTGCGAAGGGATTGCCCGGTCGGGGTCCGCAGCTCTCAGAGACGGGCGATGCCGATGCGTAACGGATGATGTTGTTGAATTGGATGTCCTCCGGCAGGTGGAACAGCATGTACGCGTTCACGGAGTGCCGCCGGTCGCGATCCGACCAGTTGTATTCGGCGTCCAGCATCGTGTGGTCGGCGATACGAATCGTGAACGGATCGCGCTCGTTGTCGTCGTCCGACTTGTCGGACGCCAGCGTGTAATTAGCCTCGAAGGTCAGCAACCCGTCGAACGCCTGCCGGCCCTTCAAGCCGATGGTCCCCGAGAAGTAGCGCGAGCGCGCGGTGCTCTCGGTGACCGTAAGCGTCCCGATGCCGCCGCCGCCGGGGTGCGTACCGATGGCGTAGGGCGTTCCGAGCTCCGCCGCGTTGGCGTTCGTGAACCGGAACAGATTGTCGGTCCGGGCGTGCCGGCCGGAGAGCTCGATCGCCAGGTCTTCCGTGAGCCGCCGCTCGAATCCCGCGCCGAAGGACCAGGTCCGCGGCAACTGGAGTTGGTCAGAGGCCACCTGGATGTCGGGCAGGAACGGATCGCCGGTGGGTAGCAGGAGGTCCCCGTAGGCAGGGATCGTCCCGAAGTTGTCGTAGTCCGCGCCGCTGCCCGCGAGGATCTGCTGGAAGGCTCCGTTGGTCGTCCGGTGCTGCGCGAACACGAGCATCGGGATGCGCGAGAAATACGAGCCGGCGTTCGCGCGGACGATCATGTTTCCGTCCCCGTTCACGTCGTACGTGAGGCCGAAGCGCGGCTGCCAGTTGTTCAGGTCGTTCGGGATCGTACCGTCCGACGGGAAGTCGAACGAGGAATCGGCGATGTACGGTGCGAAGTACGTATCCCCGGGCTCGATGAAAACGTCCGGGTGCCATGTGCCTTCCCAGCGGACTCCCAGGTTGAGCGTGAGCTTCTCCGTCGGAGTCCAGGTGTCCTGGATGAACAGGCCGACTTCGTTCACCGTGAAGTCTTGGAGCCCGAGCTCGGACTGCGAGACCGGAGGCACCGTGGCCGACTGGAGGAATAGCACCACGCCGTCGCTGTTTCCGTTCTCCACGAAGTCGATGAAGCTATCAACGGAGTCGAAGATGTATCGACCGTTTGAGAACCCGACGAACTGCTGCTCGACCCGCGTCCGATTGTACTCCGCCCCCACTTTGAACAGGTGATTCCCAGTCAGGTAGGACACGTTGTCGACCAACTGAAACCGCGTGTCGTAGCCCGGATCGATCGGCAGGAAGAAGGGCAGCCCGATCCGGAACCCGTCGGTGAAGCCCATTCCCGTGTCCGGGAACGGTTTGACGCCCTCGTAGGCCGGCTGCTGCGGCACGTCGCCACCCGGGAACTCGGGGCCGTCGTAGTTGCGGGGCCGGTCCTCGCGGGCCCACTGGAAGCGGAACTCGTTGGACACCGTATTGGAGAGCTGGGAGTTCAGTGCCCCGTTGATCGCGTTCGAAAAGTCCTTCTCGATGCCGTTGGCGCTCAGCCCCCACGCGTCCACGTCGAACGTGCCGTTCACTTGTTCTGAGAACGTGTGGTTGTACTTCAGCGACGCCCGGTGGTTGTCCGCCAGGTTGAAGTCGAGCTTCGCGATGATCGCGCGGTTGTCGTCCGTACGGGCGATCGGACCGAACTCGTTGTCGAACCGGCCCGGATACTCCGACTGCAGGAAGTTATCGAGCTTCGTGAGCTCGGCCTGGGAGAAGGCGCCCGTGCGGTTCTGCTGCTTCGTCTCGTCACCGACTTGCTGGTCGTAGGCCAGGAAGAAGAACGCCTTGTCTCGCACGATCGGCCCGCCGAGGGTGAAGCCGAACTGGTGCCGGTCGAACTCCGGCTTACCACCACCACGCGCCGACGGGAACTCAGCGGAAAGGCCGTCGAATTGCCCGAAATAATGGGCGGACCCTTCGAACTCGTTCGTGCCGGACTTCGTGATCACGGTGACGAACCCGCCGGCCGAGCGGCCGAACTCGGCCGGTGCACCCTGGCCGACGACCACCATCTCGTCGACGGCGTCCTGGTTGAAGGTGAAGGCCGGCCGCTGTCCCCCACGCTGCTCACCGAAAAACGGGTTGTTGAAGTCGGCGCCGTCGACCATGACGTTGTTGAAGATGCCGCGCTGGCCACTGATGTTCAGCACGTCGCCATCGGGCCCCTGCCCGATCTGGACGCCCGGTGTCAGGAGCGTGTAGTCGAGATAATTGCGCCCGTTGTTCGGCAGCCCGTCGACCACTTCCTCCGACAGGCGTTGCGACTGCGTCGGGTCTTGGGGGTCGACCAGGGGATCCTGATCGGCATCCACGACGAGCCCCTCGAGCTCGACGGGCTGGAACTGGATGCTGAGGTTGACCGTCTCACCGACGCGCAGGTTGATCCCCCGCACTACCTCGTTCGGGTACTCACCCAGGAGCTCGGCCGTCACGTCGTAGGTGCCGAGCGGCAGCAGGGTTCGTACGAAGGTGCCCGAAGAGGAGGTGGCGACCTCCGCCCGGAAGCCCGTCTCGCGCTGCTCCAGGAGTACGGAAGCATTGACGACAGGTTCACCCGACGGGTCGGTGACCGTGCCGCGGATAATCCCGGTCGTTGCCTGTGCCTGCGCGTGCAGATCGGTGCTCGCTGCAAGCCCGAAGCCGAGCAGGAGCAGCAGTGAGACAGGGATCCTGATGAACGATCGGGGGCAGAACGGACGGAGAGCGATCATGACGACTCCCTCGCAAAGAAGAGATGGTGCGGTAGACGGCCGCAAAATGTCCGACTCTGCGACGTTAGCGCAAATGGGGGCGTACGGCAACGAGTTCGGCGGCGATTCGATTCAGGCGGGCCGGGACGTCGCTGATCAGTCCGTCGACGCCGATGTCGAGCAGCTCGCGCATGACGGAGGGCCGGTTCACGGTCCACACGAAGACGCCTACTCCTCGTTCGTGCGCTCGCCGCACGAACGCCCGGGTCACGAGCCTGAGCGGTCCTTTGCGGATGGGCACCATGATCGCGTCGACGTGCGGCGGGAGCGGTCCGTCGATCCCGAGCTTTCCGAGGAGCACGAACGCGATCAGGTCGGCTCGCGTGGCGCTGCGCCAGTCCGCGGCGTTTGCCGCGGGCGCCACCATGTCTCGCTCGAAGCCGGCCACGATGAACCGATCGACATCGGCGTGCTCCGCGCGGCGCGCTCGGAGCCAGTCTCCAAGAGCCTCGCCAGCGGCGCGCGACTTGACCTCGATGATCATCGGAAGCCGACCGGCTGCCGCGACGGCTTCATCCAGGGTCGGAACGCGAACCCCGGCCCCGCGATACGGAAACGACCGTCCGCGATCGGGAGTGAAGTGGTGTCCCGCGTCGAGCCGGCGGATCTCGTCCAGGGTCATGTTCTCGACGGGGCCCGTGCCGTCGGTGGTCCGGTCGACGGTGTCGTCGTGAATCGTGACGAGC
>DATHRZ010000096.1:0-13096 GCA_035464655.1 Gemmatimonadota bacterium | reverse complement strand
CGCGCACCAGGCGTTGCAGGCGGATGCCGACATCGGGTTGCTGCTGCCGTGCAACGTGGTGGTCCAGGAGTCTGGAGACGGCGAGACGATCGTGGAGGCGTTGGATCCGGTGATCCAGCTGAGCGTGGCAGAAAGTGCTGGCCTCGAGGAACTGGCGGAAGAAGTCCGCTCGAGGCTGGCGCGAGTCCTCGACCGCGTCGAGGAAGCGGCCCGATAAACATCGCCACCCGTCCCCCGGACCGTTAGCTTCGCCCTTACGGTGCCTGGCCCCATCCCGGAAGTCAACCGCGACGAACATCCGGCCGATCACGAGGAGGACGACCATGTCCCGCCACCTGACCACGCTCGCCCTGGCCTCCTTGATGCTGACGACTCTCGCCACGGGCGTCGCGAGCCAGGAGACCACCGGATGGCAGCAGCCGCCCGCGGACGTCATGGAGGTGCTGCACGCGCCGCAGCTCCCGCGAGTGTGGACCAACCCACCGGGCGAGGTCCTCCTGCTCGCGGACCCGGTGCTCTATCCGTCCCTGGCCGAACTGGGCGGACCCATGCACAAGCTGGCCGGCCTGCGGGTCAATCCCGTGCTCAACACGATCCACGGGCGCCATGGCGGCCTCGCGCCGCGGCTGGTCCGGGTCGATGACGGCGAGACCACGCCCCTCGGCATACCCGAGGGCGCCGAGGTCCACGACGTGGCGTGGACGGTCGACGGCGGGCGGTTCGGTATGTGAAAGGGAATCAGATCGTGCCGTAGGCAACGCCGCACGCACCGGGGACGTGGCGGCTCGTGCCGTCGACGATCAAGTCTCCGCAGCGCCCCTGTGCACGCCCCCCAGCAAGGCGGGGTTCAGCTCCTCGTCGGGCTGGCCGTGCAGCACCGACACGTCGCCCGTCGTCTCGAACACGACCGCCTTCACCTGCAGGAAGTCCAGGACATTCGCCTCCCGCAACTTCGCCAGCAGATCGCCTTCGGTCACGTTCGTGCGTCGCAGGTTTTCTTCGAGGATACGTCCGTCGACCATCAGCAGGATCGGGTCGTTGTCGATCAGGTGCCTCAGCGAAGTCGAGCGACGGGCGATCGCGATCAGCTTCTGTCCGGAGAACAGCAGCAAAAACGCGAACAGCGACAGCAGAATGGAAGGAGAGGGCGAGGAGATCGCGCTGGCGAACAGCGAACCGAGGGCGATCGTCATCGCGAAGTCGAAGGCTGACATTTTCGAGAAGGTTCGCAGCCCGAAGAACCGAGTATACGCAATGACCGCTGCATATACGGCGATTGTCGAGACCATGACCATGACCATCGCCGACGGTTCGGCCGTCAGCCACTCGGACCACTGGGAGGACATCATGTTCCTTTCGGCGAGGGCGGATGGTACCTGGTTCCCTTCCTACCTGCCGGCCTCCCGCAGGTAGTCGACGATCTGTTCCCGCTGCGACTCGTCCGGCAATTCCATGCCGAGCATGTCCATCATCCCGATCATTCGGGCGACGAGCGCCTCCGCTCCCTCGGGTCCGTGCGCCGTCGGCGACGGAACCTCGTGGCAGCGCGAACAGACTTTCGTGTAGAGCCGGGCCTCGGGTCCATCTCCGATCTCGCCGGGCTCCGCGGCCGGGAGACCGTGACGGATGAAGTAAGCGACGAGCGAGTCCTCGTCTTCCCGGGTCGGGATGTTCGCGGACTGCAGGCCGGCAATCAGCATCTCGCTGACGGTGCCCTCGATCCGGCTGCCGCCGAGGCGGTCCTGGAGAGTGCGCGCCCGCATGAACATGCGTCGAAGCAGAATCGGCCACTCCGCCGCCGTGTGCATCCGCGGGCTGGCGAGGCCGTGGCACTGTACGCAATAGACCTGCTGGAGAGCCGCCCCCCGGGCGCCCGGTTCAGGCAGGTCCGCGAGGCGATAGCTCGACGGCGGCAGTCCGGTGCCCGTCGAGGCCACCAGGCGCCAGCGCTGCCCATCCGAGAGTTGCTCCGCCTGGGGACCGACGAGGTCGGCCAGGAGCTCGTTGAACGCCGCCACCTCCGTCTCCTGCGCCGTCTCGGCACCATCCTGCGGTGCGCAGCCGACCAGGGAGAGGGCCGCAGCGACGATCGCTACCGTCACACGGATTCCGTTCATGCGCGCATACCTCCGGCAGAGAACGTTCTCGTCGTGGCTGAAAATAGCGGCTAAATGCGGGACTCGCCACGACGGTACCGCACCGCGTTTCTACAACTGTGACTTGAAATAGCGGTACGAGTGCACGAGCGCCTCGCGGATCTTCTCCATCTCCACCTTCAGCTCCTCCCACGACTCTTCGGGCGACTCACGAATCTCGCGCAGCTTCGCGCGCGCCGCGTCGGCGCGTTCACGGAAGGTCGCCACCTTCTCCTGGTACTCTTCCTTCGCCTTGACTTCGGCCTGGCCTCTCTTTGCCTGCAATTCGTCGATTTTCGCGTTCATCTCGTCGAGTTGCGCCTTCATCCTGTCTACGTACTCGTGACGTCTGGACATCTGTCCTCCCTCGTTGGTGGGCTCGCTCCCGGATAGTTTAACGCCTGACCATGAATACTTCGATGAGCCGGGGCCGAATGGCCTTCATCCTGATCGCCGTGATGGCCGCCTTCGTGTTCGTGCGCCTCGGCTTCTGGCAGCTCGACCGGCACGCGGAGGCGCGGGAGCGCAACGCCGCTCGCCAGGAGCAACTGGCCGAGCCCCCCGTTCCCCTGGGTGCCCTATTTGCCCGTGCGGGTTCCGACGAAGCCTTCGAATGGCGCCGCGTGCAGCTCGCCGGACGCTGGGACTACGCGGGGGAAGTGCTGATCCGCAACCGGATGCACAACGGCCGCCCGGGCGTCCACGTCGTGACCCCGTTCCACACGGGGACGGCCGGCGGCGAGACCACCGTGCTCGTGCTGCGCGGCTGGCTGCCGGCGCCCGACGCGATGAATCCGGGGTCGGTGCCGGAAGCGGATACGCCGACCCGACGCGACGCTTCGCTCGTCGGCGTCATCCGACCGAGCCGCGAGGGCGCGGGGCTTCCCGTGCTGCCGGCCGGTGAGGGAGCGGACGCCCGGCCCAGCTTCGCGGCGATCGACGTTGCGGCGATCGAGGCGGACGCACCGGACACGGTCGACTACGCCCCGTACTTCGTCCAGCTCCTGCCCGAGGACGACGGGGCGTCGGCGACCGACGGACCCGTGGCGGTGGCGTTACCGGATACAGGCAACGGCCCGCACCTGGCGTACGCCGTGCAGTGGTTCGCGTTCGCGGGCGTGGCCCTGATCGGTACGGTCGCCTACGTGTCCTCCCGCAGGCCGACCGGCGGCCCGAGCAGCTCGCTCCAGACGACGGCGCGCTGAAGCGGAGCGAGTCGCTCGATGCGTGCTAGGCCGGTGTCGGTGGTGCGGACGGGCGGTTCCCTTAGGGCAGCGACCGGACGGCGCGCCGTCTGAAGCGTGCCGCCCTTCGTGAGCAGGCTCGGCCCGTGAATCTGCGACGCGCGATGCACCGGGCGTCGGACGGACGCCGCCGGCTCGGTGTGCACTTCGGCGGGCGCTTCGGGCGGACGCCACGTCTCGGCCGCCTGCCGGGCTTCCCAGCCCCGTAACGCGTCTTCTGCCCGCCGCGCCCCCTCGGCGATATCGCGAGCGAGGTCGCGGCGACCGGCGACCGGCCCGAGCGCGACGTCGTGCTCGTCGGGCTTCGGCTTCGCCCGACTCCGCGGTCGCGGCCGCGGCTTGCCGCCCTGCTTCTTTCTCATTTCCCCGATCGCCGACAGCACCCAGACGACCACGAGAAGCACGATCCAGCCGAAGTCCATCGTCTACTCGACGTCGCCCTCGGGGGCCCGGTGCTCGGGCTTGCCGATCGACTGCCGCATGCTGGTGTCCGCCTCGATGTTGCGGAATTTCATGTAGTCCATGATCCCGAGCTGACCGTTGCGGAACGCCTCTGCGATCGCCATCGGGATCTGCGCCTCGGCCTCGACCACATTTGCCCGGGCCTTTTCGACCTGCGCCCGGTTCTCCTGCTCCGTCGCGACGGCCAGGGCTCGCCGCTCCTCGGCCTTCGCCTGCGCGATCCGCTTGTCGGCCTCGGCCTGATCGGTCTGGAGCTCGGCTCCGATATTCTTCCCGACGTCGACGTCGGCGATGTCGATCGACAGGATCTCGAACGCGGTGCCACTGTCGAGGCCCTTGGCGAGCACGGTCTTCGAGATGTTGTCGGGGTTCTCGAGCACGGCCTTGTGCGAATCGGCGCTGCCGATCGTGCTGACGATGCCTTCACCCACCCGCGCGAGGATCGTGTCCTCGCCGGCGCCCCCGACCAGCCGGTTGATATTCGCCCGCACGGTGACGCGCGCGATCGCGATGAGTTGGATGCCGTCCTTCGCCATCGCCGCCACCTTCGGCGTGTTGATCACTTTCGGATTCACCGACACCTGCACGGCCTCGAGCACGTCGCGGCCCGCCAGGTCGATGGCGGCGGCCTGCTGGAACGGAAGGTCGATGCTCGCCTTGTCGGCCGAGATCAGCGCGTTGACGACCCGGCGTACGTCACCGCCCGCCAGGTAGTGCGCTTCGAGCAGATCGGTGCTCAGCTTGATCCCCGCCTTGCTGGCCGCGATGAGCGGACGGATGATCTCTGGCGGACTGACCTTCCGCAGCCGCATACCGATCAGGTTTCCGAGCCCGACGTGCACGCCCGAGGCGAACGCCTCCAGCCACAGGCGAAGCGGGACCGCCCACGACAGGATGGCGATCAGGATCACGCCGGCGAACACGAGGAACATCGCCCATACGGCCGTCAGTTCATTCACGTTGCGTCACTCCCGGGCTCTTGTTGGCTGCTGTCACCCTCCGGACGGGCGTCGCCAGCTGTCGGCGCCACCGCCCGTACCACGTGTCTGTACCCTTCGGCTCGCATAATCTTCACCGCGACGCCCGCGTCGAGGAATGGCCCCTCGGTGACGACGTCCACCCGCTCGTCGCCGAACTCCGCCGTTCCCGACGGCCGCAGGTCGGTGATCGTCCGGCCCACCGCCCCGATCAGATCCTGTCGATCGGGCGCCGACAGGTACCCCGCCTCGCGACTCGTATCGTCGCTCAACAGGATGCCCTTGAGCGACCGGCTGTAGGGCAGATGCCGGACGAGCGCGAACGCGAACACGGCCACGAACAGGATCGCCACCGCGATGAATCCGAATGAAGATATCACTTCAGACATACTGGGATAACTCCCTACCATGCTGAGTGTTGCACTTGCCAGTACGGCCAGCGTTCCCGCTACGCCCGCGAGGCCGAGGCCGGGGATCACGAACACCTCCGCGGCGATCAGCACGAGGCCCGCACCCAGGAGCAGGAGCTCCTCCATCCCCGCCAGGTTCACGATGTAGCGCGCCCCGAAGAACGCGGCGAGCGACAGCAGTCCGATGCCGCCGGCGAGCCCGAAGGTGGGTGTCTTGATCTCGATCATCAGCCCGAGGAAGCCGAAGCTGAGCAGGAAGGGCGCGACGAGCGGATTCGACAGGAAGCGCACGACGCCCTCGGCCCAGTTCGGCCGCGTGTCGACGGTCGCGCTGCCCGCGAGCCCGATCACGGCGAGCAACTCTTCGTAGTGGGCCACTTCGGCCGTCGCCACGCCCAGCTCGAGCGCTTCGCCGGTCGTCAGGGTCAGGAGCTCACCGGCCGCGACGACGCCCGGCACTTCGATGTTCTCGTCGACCATCGCGGCCGCGATCTGCGGATCGAACCCGCGCTCCTCGGCCAGGGCCCGGAACTCCGAGCGCATGGCGCTGACCATCTTCTCCGACGCCCGTGTCCCTTCCCCGTCGACCGGCGTCGCCGCCCCGATCGTAGAGCCCGGTCGCATGTACAGGCCGTCGGTCGCCAGCGCGACCATCGCGCCGGCCGACAGGGCCCGCCGGTTCACGTACGCGTACACGGCCACGTCGGTCTCGCGCACGTCGTCGATGATCTCCCAGGCGGCGTCAACCCGCCCGCCCGGCGTGTCGATGTCGAGAACTACGGCGGCGGCGCTCGCTTCTTCGGCCTCGCCGATCGCACGCGCGATGAACGGCGCCAGGCCGAGCTCGATGGTTCCGGTGACCGGTACCCGGACGACCGTGCGCTGCTGGGGATGCGAGGCGGCGGTCGGTGCGACGATGGCGGCAGCGAGAATCGAGGCGCCGATCCCGACGGCGCACAGGTAGATCGATCGGGCCAACCGAGGATTCGACATGGCCCCAAGTTGGTGGCGGGTTCCAGCCGGCGCCAGCGCGACACTTCAGCCCGTCTGTCCGGCCGCTGCGATCGACGCCGATGGTATGTTGCCAGCACCCTGTGAAAATCGATTTTCACAGGGTCCGGGCGAGCACTCTTTCCGAAACGCTATGCTCCCGCCGGCGCCATGTCGCAACGACGCGGAGCTTCATAGTTTGTGAGGTTCGGCACCAGCCGGACGTCCGCGCCGCTGCGCGCGCTGATCCGGGATGAACCGGGTAGTCGAAATGCACCGGACGGACGAACCGAACGAGCACTCGCAGAGCACAGAGAGGATTTCCGATGGCCGACAAGCTGATCGAATACGAAGTGAAGGACGGGGTCGCGATCATCACGATGGTCGATCCGCCCGCCAATACCTACACGCACGAGATGATGGTCGAGATGGACGAAGCGGTCGTCAGGGCGCGGTTCGACGAGAAGGTGCACGTGATCGTGTTGACGGGGGCGGGCGAGAAGTTCTTCTCGGCCGGCGCCAACATCAACATGCTCAAGCAGTCCGATCCGTACTTCAAGTACTACTTCTGCCTGCACGCCAACGAGACGTTGAACCGTCTCGAGCAGACGCCGAAGCTGGTGATCGGCGCGCTCAACGGACATACGGTGGGCGGTGGCCTCGAGATCGCCATGGCGTGCGATCTTCGCATCGCGAAGCTCGGCAACAGCAAGATCGGCCTCCCGGAGGTCAGCCTGGGCGTACTGCCGGGTACCGGCGGCACGCAGCGGCTCGGCCGGATGCTCGGCAAGTCGAAGGCGATCGAATTGATGGCCGAGGGCCGCACCTTCGGGTTCGACGAGGCCCTCGAAATGGGGCTCATCAACAAGATCTTCGAGGCCGACGGCTTCCTCGACGCCGTGCTCGAGTACGCCGCCAACTTCGTTCCCCCCAAGGCCGCGTCGCGCGCCGTGGGCCGCATCAAGCGCGCCGTGTGCAGCGGGGTCGAGGTTCCATTCTCGGAGGGACTGGCCATCGAGCGCGAGCTTCAGCAGCTCCTGTTCCAGGGCGACGACGCGCGCGAAGGACTCGCAGCCTACATCGAGAAGCGCTCGCCCGAATTCACCGGAAGCTGAGCGGGAGGCGGACGAATGGAACTCCGCACCCGGCTGCTGATCGGTGGCGAGTGGACGGACGGTTCCGACCGCTTCGCCACCGTCAATCCGGCCACCGAGGAGACGATCGCCGAGGTCGAAGAGGCTGGCGAGGCCGAGGTAGACGCCGCCGTGCGCTCGGCCCGCGAGGCGTTCGAGAACCCGAAGTGGCGGCACATGGACCCGCACCGCCGCTCCGCCCTGCTCTGGAGGCTCGCCGACCTCGTCGAGCAGAACGCGGCGTTCATCGCCGAGACCGAGACGCGCGACAACGGCAAGCCGCTGTTCGAATCGGCGAAAGTCGACATCCCGTTCGTCGTCGCGAACCTGCGCTACTTCGCGGGGTGGGCCGACAAGCTGACGGGCGACGTGATCCCCGTGTCGGGCGGCTTTCTGAACTATACGCTGCGCGAACCGATCGGTGTCGTGGGCGCGATCGTGCCGTGGAATTTTCCGCTCAACATCGCCTCGTGGAAGCTCGCACCGGCGCTCGCCTGCGGGAACGCCGTCATCCTCAAGCCGGCCGAGCAGACGCCGCTCACCGCGCTGCTGCTCGGCGAGCTCGCGCTCGAGGCCGGCTTTCCGCCCGGCATCCTCAACGTGATTCCCGGCCGCGGACCGGTGACCGGCCAGGCCCTGGTCGCGCATCCCGGCGTCGACAAGATCTGCTTCACCGGCTCCACCGAAACGGGCCGCAAGGTCATGGAGACGGCGGCCGCCGGGCCGAAGAAGATCTCGCTCGAGCTGGGCGGCAAATCGCCGAACGTCGTGTTCGCCGATGCCGACCTCGATGCCGCCGTGAAGGGGGCCATCACGGGCATCTTCTACGGTAAGGGTGAAGTGTGCGCCGCGGGCTCGCGGCTGCTCGTCGAGCGTTCGGTGCACGGGGCGTTCGTCGAGAAGCTGGCCGAGCGCGCCGCCTGGATGACCGTCGGCGACCCGACCGATTCGAAAACCCGCATCGGCGCGCTCGTCTCCGCCGAGCAGCGCGACAAGGTGCTGCGCTACATCGACTACGGCCGCGAGGACGGCGCGCGCCTCGTGACCGGCGGCGGACGAGCCGACGTCGGCGGCAAGGGCTACTTCGTCGAGGCGACCGTGTTCGACGAGGTCGACTCCGACATGCGGATCGCGCGCGAGGAGATCTTCGGTCCCGTGCTCGCGACGCTCGCGTTCGACGATCTCGACGACGCGATCGACATCGCGAACCGCACGATCTACGGCCTCGCGGCCGGCGTATGGACGCGTGACGTCGGCAAGGCGCACCGGTTCGCGCGCGAGGTACAGGCCGGCACCGTGTGGGTGAACACGTACAACCGCTACGACCCCGCTTCCCCGTTCGGCGGCTTCAAGCAGTCGGGCTTCGGACGCGACCTCGGCGAGGTGGCGCTCCGGGAGTACACGCAGACCAAGAGCGTCTGGGTGGCCCTCGACTGATGGACGTGAACGTACCGAGCGTCCCCGCACCGGAGCCGCCCCCCTCGGACCGCGACGTGCTGATCTGCGCCGCCCTGCGCACGCCGGTCGGCCGGCACGGCGGCGCGCTGGCCGGCGTGCGACCCGACGACCTGCTCGCCGGGGTGATCGCGGCCGTGGTCGAGCGGAGCGGCGTGCCGCCGGAGCGCATCGAAGACGTCGTGATGGGCTGCACGAACCAGGCGGGCGAGGACAACCGCAACGTCGCTCGGATGGCCGCCCTGCTCGCGGGCCTGCCGGTCGAGGTGGCCGGCCAGACCGTGAACCGGCTGTGCGGCTCCGGCCTCCAGGCCGTGATCACGGCGGCGCACGCGATCCGCGCCGGCGAGGGCGACGTGATGCTTGCCGGCGGGGTCGAGAGCATGTCGCGCGCCCCGTGGGTCACGCTGAAGCCCGACACCGCTTACCCGCGGCACGATCCCGTTTCCTCCGACACGACCATCGGCTGGCGGTTCACGAACCCCGCGATGCCCGAGCGCTGGACGATCGGCCTGGGCGAGACGGCCGAGGTCGTGGCCGAGAGGTACGGCGTGTCGCGCGAGGAGCAGGACGCGTTCGCGGCGGAGAGCCAGCGGCGCGCCGGGGCGGCGCTGAGCGAGGGGCGGTTCGCCGAGGAGATCGTCCCGGTCAGCGTCCCACAGCGGAAGGGCCCGCCCGTGGTCGTCGACCGCGACGAGCACCCGCGGCCCGGCGTCACGGCCGACGGCCTGGCGCGCCTCTGGCCGGTATTCCGCGAGGGCGGCTCGGTCACGGCGGGCAACGCGTCGGGTATCAACGACGGGGCCGCCGTCCTGCTGCTCGCCAGCCGGGCCGCCGCCCGCGAACTCGGCCTGTCGCCGCTCGCCCGCGTGGGAGTCGCCGCGGTGGCCGGCGTCGAACCCGACTGCATGGGCATCGGCCCGATCCCGGCCGTCCGTAAGGCGCTCGAGCGCGCCGACCTCGAGGTCGGCGACCTCGACCTCGTCGAGCTCAACGAGGCGTTCGCCGCCCAGGCGATCCCCTGCATGCGCGAGCTCGGCCTCGACCCCGCCATCGTCAACGTGAACGGCGGCGCCATCGCGCTCGGTCACCCGCTGGGCGGCACGGGCGCGAAGCTCGCGACGACGCTCGTCCACGAGATGCGGCGGCGCGACGCGCGTACCGGTCTCGTGTCGATGTGCATCGGGGTCGGCCAGGGGATCGCGGCGCTGATCCACCGCGAGCCGGAGTCCGGCCGATGAGCGCCGAAGCGCACGAGGCCCCGGCCCGAACGGCGACCTCCGACGACGCCCATGTCCTCATCGAGCGCGACGGCCCCGTCGGCCGCCTCGTGCTCAACCGGCCGGAGAAGCTGAACGCGTTCTTCGGAAGCATGCGGGACCAGATCGCCGACGGTCTAGAGGCGCTCGGAGCCGACGAGACGGTCCGCGTCGTGGTCGTCACCGGCCGCGGCCGCGCGTTCTGCGCCGGAGCCGACGTCGGCTACATGGCCGATCTGCTCGAGGCGGAAAACTACCACGAGGCGAACGCCCTCGTCGAGGCTGGCCGGCGCGTCGTCGAGGCCGTGACCTCGATGCCGAAGCCCGTGATCGCCGCGCTCAACGGGCCCGCGGCGGGCGGCGGCGCCAACCTCGCCCTGTGCTGCGACCTCAGGCTCGCCTCGGATCGGGCCTCGATCGGCCAGACGTTCAACCGCATCGGCCTGCATCCCGACTGGGGTGGCACCTGGATCGTGCCGCGGCTGGTAGGAGCCGCGAAGGCAGCCGAGCTGTTTCTGTTCGCCGAGATGATTCCGGCCGAAGATGCGTACGCGATGGGCCTCGTGAACCGCGTCGTCCCGCACGACGAGCTCGAGCGCGTCACGGCGGAGTGGGCCGAGCGGCTCGCCGCGAAGCCCGCCCTGCCGATGGCCCTCGCCAAGCAGGCCCTGCGCCGAACCTGGACCTCGACCCTGGAGGAGATGCTGGCGTTCGAGGCCGACGCGCAGGACCGCTGCTTCCGCTCGCCCGACGCCGAGGAAGGCATTCGCGCGTTCACCGAGAAGCGCAGCCCTCGGTTCGGTCGGCCGGGGACCCGGAACACCGAACCCGAGACGGACGAATGACAGACAACGTGAAGATACGGAAGGCCACGGAAGCCGACCTCGACGAGATGCTCGCCCTGTGGAGCCACTACATCAGGGTGCACCGGAACAATCCGGCCTATCAGATCTGCAAAGGCGACGGCCTGGCGAAGCGGCGGAGCCTGTTCGCGCAGCACCTGGCGGGCCCGGAGTCGTGCGTGTTCGTCGCTGCGCGGCCCGATGGCGGGCTCGACGCGATGATCACCTGTTTCGCGGAGGCCAACACGCCCTACTTCATGCCGCCGAAGTACGGCCGCATCCAGACGCCCTTCGTGCGACCAGAAGCGCGCGGGCGCGGCCACCTCAAGCGCCTGCTCGCCGCCGCCTACCTGTGGGCGCGCGAGCTCGAGCTCACCGAGGTGCGGCTGTACACGAGCGCGTTCGATCCGGGACCGAACGAACTCGCCGAGGAGTTCGGATTTCAGGCGATCGAGATCGTGCGCCGCAGGCCCGTGGAGTGGAACCTCCCGCCGGGCCGTACGCCGTTCGACGAGCGGGACGGCTGACCGTGTCGTGCGAATCGGGTCCTCCGCTCACCGGCCCGGTCGCGGTGCTCGGAGCCGGCACGATGGGCCGTGGCATCGCGCACGTCGCGGCACTCGGCGGCTACGAGACGCGTCTGCACGACGTCGACGCGGGCGCCCTGGCCCACGCGCTCGAATCGATTCGCGGCAACCTCGATCGGGGTGTCGAGCTCGAGAAGGTGAAGGTCGAAGATCGGGATGCCGCCGTCGGGCGGCTCCACACCACCGTCGATTTCGCCACCGCCGTGACGGACGCGGATATCGTCATCGAGGCCGTTCCCGAACGACTCGCCCTGAAACGCGAGGTGCTGTCGGGCGCCGCCCGGCACGTCGCGCCCGACGCCGTGCTCGCGTCCAACACCTCATCGCTGTCGATTTCCCAGATCGCCGCCGGGGTCGAGGGTCCCGAGCGCGTCCTGGGAATGCATTTCTTCAATCCGGTCCACATCATGGCGCTCGTCGAGGTCGTGCGGGGGGACCGGACGACGGATCGCGTCGTCGAGCAGGCGCTCGAGTTCGCCGGACGGCTCGGCAAAGAGCCCATCGTCGTCCAGGACTCGCCCGGCTTCGCCTCGTCGCGCCTCGGCGTGGCGCTCGGCCTCGAGGCGATCCGCATGGTCGAGGACGGGGTCGCGTCCCCGCGCGACATCGACCGGGCGATGGAACTCGGCTACCGGCATCCGATGGGCCCGCTGAGGCTCACCGACCTCGTGGGCCTCGACGTCCGGCTCGAGATCGCCCGCTATCTGCACCGTGAGCTCGGCGGCGACCGCTTCCGGCCTCCCGAGCTGCTCGAGCGCATGGTCGAGGAAGGACGGCTCGGCCGGAAGACGGGCCAGGGATTCTACGAGTGGACCGACTGAACGACTGAACGACCCCTAAGATGGAGTTGATACATGAGTGACGTTCTGTTGACCGAGAAGCTGGACGGGCGGGTGGCGCTGTTGACGTTCAACCGTCCCGAGAAGATGAACGCGCTGAACGCCGAGGTGCGCCGGGCGCTCGTCGCGGCTCTCGACGAACTGCGGCACGACGACGACGTGCGCGTCGTCGTCCTCACGGGCGCCGGAGACAAGGCGTTCATCGCCGGGGCCGACATCGGCGAATTCAAGGACGCCGGCGCCGTCGAGCAGTACCGTTCGATGCAGGAAGGCAACATCTACTCTGCCCTCGAGGCGTTTCCCAAGCCGGTGATCGCGATGATCAACGGCTACTGCCTCGGCGGCGGCTGCGAGCTCTCGATGGCCTGCGACTTCCGCGTCGCCTCGTCACGGGCCCGCCTGGGTCAGCCCGAAGTGAACCTCGGGATCATCCCTGGCGGCGGCGGCACGCAGCGCCTGCCCCGCCTGGTGGGCGAAGGGCACGCGATGCGGCTGATCATGACGGGCGACCTGATCACCGCCGAGGAAGCCGAGCGGATCGGGTTGATCGAACAGGTATTCGAGCCGGACGCCCTGCGCGAGGAAACGCTGGCCATCGCCCGCAAGATCGCTTCGCGCTCGCCGATAGCGCTCCAGGCGGCGAAGGAATCGGTGCTGGCGGCGCGGCGGATGCCGCTGGATGCCGGCCTCGAGTTCGAACGCGCCTGGTTCGGGCTGCTGTTCTCGACCGAAGACAAGAACGAAGGGGTCGAAGCGTTCCTGG
>DATHRZ010000095.1:0-6194 GCA_035464655.1 Gemmatimonadota bacterium | reverse complement strand
CAGGGCGAGCTCCGCCTCCTCCTCCGCGTCGATGACCTCGAGAGCGAGCCCGAATCGCTCGCGCGCCGACTCGACGAACTCGGGACCATTGCTCGCCGCGCGCAAAGCCGCCGTGCCCACGGCCCGAAGCTCCGCCACCCCGAAGCTCTCGGCGACCGCCTTCATGCGTTCGAGGGCCTCGAGCGTTTTTTCGCCGGTTTCGGGGTCGATGCGGCCGGTCTCGTGCAGCCGGTGGCCGAGGCGGGTCTGTTCGCGCTCTTCGTCGAGTACCGTGTAGCTGTCGGGCCCGTCGACCCCGGCCACGATCAGCCGGACGGAGTTCGTCCCCAGGTCGATGGCGGCCACGCGGAGCGCCCCGGCGTCAGGGCGGTCGCCTGTCGCGCCGGGCTCACGGTCGTCGGTCTCGAGCATGGTCCCGAATATCGGCCTGGACCGGTGTGCGTGTCGAGACCGTCAGAAGTAAGTGGCCGCCGAGAACAGCACGCCGAATTCGTCGGCCGGGCTGTTGAACCGGTCGTGCGTGCGCGCCCGGAACAGGTCGAGCTTGAACGCCGTGTCGCGCGTCGGGTGGAAGTTCAGCCCGGCGCTCACCCGCAGTTCGTCGTCGCCGCGCAGGTCGGTATCGAAGTCGACGTAGTCGAGCCGTACCTTCGCGGCGAAGAACGAGCCCGGCATCGTGGCGATCCGTCCGTTCCAGAACGGAAGCACGGCGTCGGCGTACAGGCCGCGCTGGCTGCTAGCGAACAGCGGGCCGAGGCCGGCAGGTACGTCGATCGTGGCAAACGCCGCCTCGCCGGTCAGCTCGAGCCCCCCGACCGTCGCCTCGGCGTCGAGCGCCCAGATCGTCAGGTTGCGGCGCTCGTCTACGTCGAGTCCGTCGGCCGAGTAGACGTTGTAGGCGCCCGTGTGGGCCGAGGCGCCGAGCTCGATCCCGTGGCGCGGGCTCCAGGCCAGGCGGCCGACGCCCGACAGGCTGTTGTTGTTGTCCTCGAAGTTCTCGCTCCCGGCGGGAATCCGGGTCCCGGCCGGATCTCCCTCGAGCACGCCCTCGTCGAACCCGTTCACCGCGTACAGCTCGTACGTGAGGCGGGCCGGCCCACCGAGTGGAAGCAGCCCGAACAGCCCGAACCCGGGCTCCGACAGCGCCACGCCCACGAGGTCGGTCGACACGAGCGGCCGGTCGGTGAACGGGTTGCGCGGGCTGTCGTGCGCGAGGTTGAACCGTCCGAGCGGCACGAGGATCATTCCGCCTCGCAGGTTGAGCGCCCGGTGTACGGCCAGGTCGATGGTCATGAACTCGAGCAGGATCTCCTCGCCGCCCTCCTCGATCTCGAGCTCGGCGCCGAACCGCACGAAATTGCTGACCTGCGAGTTGAAGAACACGTTGAACCGCTTCGCGAGGAACGTTTGCTCTTCGGTGATTCCGTCGGCCCGGATGAACCGGAAGTGGCCTTCGGCGTATCCGCCCACCGCCAGCCG
Source organism: Gemmatimonadota bacterium (assembly GCA_035464655.1). Classification (GTDB taxonomy): domain Bacteria; phylum Gemmatimonadota; class Gemmatimonadetes; order Palauibacterales; family Palauibacteraceae; genus JARFPW01. The sequence goes on along the minus strand of DATHRZ010000095.1, from coordinate 4,715 downwards.
GCCGGCGAGGTCGAACAGGTGGGGTTTGTCGTCCTGCCCGCCCTCGACGAACGGGCGCTCGACGGCGGCGCGGGCGGTGTCGGCCTCCTGTGCGACGGCGGGCGCGGCGACGAGGCAGGCGAGGAGCGCTGCCGCAAAGCCGCCGGCTCCAGGACAGATTCCCGGGCCGGCCCGGCCCCGGCCCCTCACAGAAAGATCTCCAGCACGCCGTCGTCCCGCAGATGCGCCGGGTAGCGATTCAGCGGGCGCTCCGCCGGTCCCGCGAGGACGTCGCCGGAGCGGTCGAACGTGGAGCCGTGGCACGGGCAGACGATGTGGGCGCCCTCGAAGTCGACGGTGCACTTCAAGTGCGTGCACTCCGACGACAGCGCGAGGTACGAGCCGTCCTCCTGCGCGATCACGTAGATCGGGCGCGCGACGCCGTCGGCCGCCACCTTCAGGTGTCCGCCCGCCCGGTCGAGCGACGGATGGTTGCGCACGGCCAGCCGGAGCGTCCCGTCCTCCGGCGTCAGGCGCACCGCGGCGAGCGAGGCGCAGCCGGCCAGCGGCAGCAGGGCGGCGCCGGCCGCGCCGCACGCCCCCAACTCGACGAAGCGCCGCCGGTCGATGGGTCCGCCGTCGGGCCCCCTCATCGGGTCTCCACGAAATCGAGCACGGCCTCGCGATCGTCGTCGGGCAGCGCCTCGAAGGCCACCCGGGCCGCCTCCGCCTCGCCGCCATGCAGCCGGATCGCCTCCTCCACCGTGGATGCGCTCCCGTCGTGCAGCAGGAAGGCCTCGCCGTCGAGGAAGTCGCGCATCACGCGCAGGCCCCACAGCGGCGCGGTGCGCCACTCCGAGCCCGACGCGTCGCCGTCGGGCCGGTCGTCCGCCAGTCCCGGCCCCATGTCGTGCAGGAGCAGATCGGAGTACAGGACGACACGGCGTCCGGACACCCCGGGAATCGGGCTCGGGCCGCTGGTGAATTCGGGCACGTGACAGGCGGCGCAGCCGATGTCGCCGAACACGGCCTCTCCACGCTCGCGGCGCGGTGTCGGTTCGCCGGGTGCGGGTGGCGCCAGCATGCGAAGGTAGTCGAGCGTGGCGAGCACGGCGGGCGCGCCGAGCTCCGGGTCGGGCACCCGGTCGGCCACTTCGGTCGCGCGGCTGGCCTGCGGGTTCAGGTTTTCGTCGACGCGGAAATCGGTCGTGATCCCGATGTCCTGGTGGTAGGCGTCGACCACCTGCTGAAGAAGGGAGCTGACCTGCGCTTTGCGCGCGAACCGTCCGAGTTGCGGGCCGGGGCCGGCGCCCGGCTCGTTCGCCGGCACGAAGTCGGGCGGGGTGACCATGTTCGGGCGACCCGAGATTCCGTCACCGTCCGCGTCGTCGGGATCGGCGTTGGCCAGAATGTCCTCCACGGGAATCGCCTCGATCAAGCCGACGCCGAACACCGGCGGCGGCAGGCGAAGCGAGGCGTCGACGTCCGACGGAACCGTCTCGGGCACGGCGCCCGGGATCGCACGGTCCTGGATCTGCGGGCCACCGACGTCGAGCGCCGGATCGGTTCCGCGGCTGATCCGGATGAGCGCGTTCTCGGGCCGGCCGCGTCCGTCGCCGCTGTGGCAGGCGGCGCAGGAGACGTCGTTGAAGATCGGGCCGAGACCGTCGGCCACCCGGAACTGTACGCCGAACTGCTCGTCGCCTTCGAGGAAAGCGGCCTGCTCCTCGCGGCTCAGTCCGTCGAGCGGGGCGTCGAACAGGTCGGCATCGCGCGGCGCCTCCGTGAACAGGTCGCCGCAGCCGGTCAGCGCGGCGACGGCGAGCAGCCATGCATGTCGTCGGCATCGGGTGATTTCGTACGACAGTTTCAAGGCTTCCCCTGCAGCGTTGAAGATTTAGTCTACACTAAATTTCTCGCAGAAGGATGCGGTCCACCGTCCATCGTGTCAAGCGCGGATTGGCTGGAACTTCGCCCCGACGCTATTCTTGGCCGGTACGCCGCGTGCGCCCGAGCGGCCCGCGCGCCCGATCGAAACAGCCCGGAAGACCGTGCATGGCCACATCAACGCAGACGTTGGAGTCGCAGGCGGAGGAACGCTTCGGCCTCGAGCCGGAGGATCTCCTGTCGCTCTACCGGACGATCTACCTGTCACGGCGGATGGACGACCGCGAGCTGCTGATGAAGCGGCAGCAGAAGATCTTCTTCCAGATCAGCGGCGCCGGTCACGAAGCCGTACTCGCCGCCGCGGGCCGGGCCCTGAAGCCCGGCTACGACTGGTTCTACACGTATTACCGCGACCGGGCGCTCTGCCTCGAACTCGGCGTGACGCCGTACGAGATGTTCCTCCAGGCGGTCGGCGCCGCCGCCGATCCGGCCAGCGCCGGGCGCCAGATGCCGTCGCACTGGGGACATGTCGACTACAACCTCGTCTCCGCTTCGAGCCCGACGGGCACCCAGTTTCTCCAGGCCGTAGGATGCGCCGAGGCCGGCGTGCGCGCCGAGAAGCTGGGACTCGATGATGCGGTCGCGTTCGAGAGCGACGAGGTCGTCCTCGTCACGACCGGCGACGGGACGACATCGGAGGGCGAGTTCTGGGAGTCGCTGAACACGGCCAGCAACCTGAAGCTGCCCGTCGTCTACCTGGTCGAGGACAACGGCTACGCGATCTCGGTGCCCGTCGAGGTCAACACGGCCGGTGGCAGCGTGTCGAAGCTCGTCTCGTCGTTTCCCGACTTCCTGATCCGTGAAGTCGACGGAACGGACCCGGTGGCGAGCTACGGGGCGATGCAGGAAGCGGTCGCGCACTGCCGCGCCCGCAAGGGTCCGGCCCTCGTCCACGCCCACGTGATCCGGCCTTACAGCCACTCGATGTCGGACGACGAGAAGATGTACCGCCCCGACGCCGAGCGCGAAGCCGAGGCCGAACGCGACCCGCTCACGACGTTCCCGGCGCGGCTGATCGAGGAAGGCGTCGCGACCGAGGAAGAGCTCGAGCGGATCCGCGCCGAGGTCGACGAATTGATCGCGAACGACGCCGAGCGCGCCGCCGAACAGCCGCAGCCCGGTGCCGAGACGGTCTATCTGCACGTCTACTCGCCCGACGTCGATGTGACGTCCGACGACTTCTCCACCGAGCCCGAGTTCGAGGGTGACCCGACGACCGTGGTCGACCTGTTGAATTCCTGCATGCGCGACGAGATGAAGCGCGACCCGAGCATCGTCGTGTTCGGCGAGGACGTGGCCGACTGCAGCCGTGAGGAGTACCTGGACGCGGTGAAGGGGAAGGGCGGCGTGTTCAAGGTGACGGCCGGTCTGCAGCGCGAGTTCGGATCCGAGCGCGTGTTCAACTCGCCACTGGCCGAGGCGAACATCGTCGGGCGCGCCGTCGGGATGGCGACGCGCGGCCTGAAGCCGGTGGTCGAAGTCCAGTTCTTCGACTACATCTGGCCCGCCTTCCATCAGCTCCGCAACGAGGTCACGACGATGCGCTGGCGCTCGGGCGGCGCATTCAAGTGCCCGCTCGTCGTCCGAACCACGTATGGCGGATACCTGGCCGGCGGCGCGATGTACCACTCGCAGACGGGCGCCACGCTGTTCACCCATACGCCCGGCATGCATGTCGTCTGCCCCTCGAACGCCGAGGATGCGGCCGGCCTGCTTCGCACCGCGATCCGCTGCGACGACCCGGTCATGTTCCTCGAGCACAAGCACCTGTACCGGCAGACCTACAACAAGGGACGCTATCCGGGCCCCGACTACATGATCCCGTTCGGGCGGGCGAACGTGGTCGAACAGGGAGATGACCTGACGATCGTCACCTACGGGGCCCTCGTCGAGCGCACGCGCAAGGCGCTGCGCCAGCTCGCGAAGGACGGCCACGAGATCGACGCCGAACTCATCGACCTGCGGACGCTGAACCCTCTCGACATGGAGACGATCGGCCGCTCGCTGAAGAAGACGAACCGGGTGCTCGTGGCCTACGAGGACGCGAAGTCGTGGGGCTTCGGGGCCGAGATCTCCGCCCGCATCGCCGACGAGCTGTTCGAGTGGCTCGACGCACCGGTGCGCCGCCTCGCCTCCACCGACACCTTCGTCGGCTACGCCCCGTCGCTCGAGTCCGCGATCCTCCCGCAACTCGACGACATCGCGGCGGCGATCATGGAGCTGGCGGCCTACTAGGCCGGCGATCCGTACGCGGAAGGCGGAGTGATCGTCTCCTGGCTGCGCGACCGCCTCGATCGAATCGGGCTCGTCGATTCGCTTTGGGCCCTGATCGGCGGCGGTATTGCGACGGCGATGATTTTGGTCGTGGTATACATCGTGGGGAGCGTGAGCGGCTATTCGGCGCTGCAGCTTCTCGACGCCACCCTGCCCAGCGTCCGCTTCCTGAGCTCCACGGTCGCGACGGGCGGAGTGACGATTCTCGCCCTGATGGTGACCCTGCTCGGGCTGAGCCACTCCGTCGAAACCGAGCTCGAGCACGTCCACTATCACCGCATCCAGCAGATCGCCTACATGGCGACCGTGGCGATTTCCGCCGCGATCCTGCTGCTCGTATTCCTGAGCATCCCGGTCGAACAGTCGGACGACGTGGTGCTCAAGTATGCCGAGGGGATCTACTATGGGATTATCGCCCTGACGAGCCTGCTCGGCGGGATAATGATCACGCTCGTCCTGATGCTGCTCTCGGCGGTGAAAGGCTTGCTGCACGTCGTCGCGCCGTCGCTCGAGGA
>DATHRZ010000094.1:0-1737 GCA_035464655.1 Gemmatimonadota bacterium | reverse complement strand
GGCCAGCCCCTTCGCCGCCTGTACTTCCGTGATCGCCGCCGTCAGCGTCGTCTTCCCATGGTCCACGTGACCGATCGTTCCCACGTTCACGTGCGGCTTCGTACGTTCGAACTTCTGCTTCGCCATCTCGACGTCGCTCCTTGTTCACTTCAACCCGAGAGGGAGCCTACTTGCGCCCCTCGACGATTTCGTCCGCCTTCGATTTCGGTACTGCCGAGTAATTCGAGAACTGCATCGAGTACACCGCCCGGCCCTGGCTCAGCGAGCGCAGGGTGGTCGAATACCCGAACATCTCCGACAACGGCACCGACGCGCCGATCACCTGGGCGCCAGCCCGCTGCGTCATGCCGCCGATCTTCCCCCGACGGCTGCCGAGGTCGCCCATCACGTCGCCCAGGTACTCCTCGGGCGTCACGACCTCGACGTCCATGATCGGCTCGAGCAGCGTCGGATCACCGCGGCGGACGGCCTCCTTCAGCGCCATCGACCCGGCGATCTTGAACGCCATCTCGTTCGAGTCGACGTCGTGGTACGACCCGTCGATCAGGGTCGCCTTGATGTCGATGAGCGGATAGCCGGCGATCACGCCGCCTTCCATCGCCTCCTTCATCCCCTGTGCGACCGGGTTGATGAACTCGCGCGGAATCGCTCCCCCGACGATCGCGTCCTCGAACACGAAGCCGGCGCCCTTCTCGGCCGGCTCGACGTTGACGACGACGTGACCGTACTGGCCGCGGCCACCCGACTGGCGCACGAACTTGCCCTCGACCTTCTCGGCCCCCTTCCGGATCGTCTCCCGGTACGCCACCTGCGGCCGGCCGACGTTCGCGTTCACCTTGAATTCACGCTGCAGCCGGTCGACGATGATCTCGAGATGAAGCTCGCCCATCCCGCTGATCAGCGTCTGGCCCGTCTCCTCGTCGCCCGCGACCCGGAAGGTCGGGTCCTCTTCGGCCAGCTTCGCCAGCGCTTCGGACAGCTTGTCCTGGTCGACCTTCGTCTTCGGCTCGATCGCGACCCGGATGACTGGCTCGGGAAAGCTCATCGATTCGAGGATGATCGGCCGGTCGGAATCGGCGAGCGTGTCGCCCGTCTTCGTCGACTTCAGCCCGATCGCCGCGCCGATGTCTCCCGCCCGCATGTCGTCGACCTCTTCCCGCTTGTTCGCGTGCATCTGGAGCAGACGCGAAACGCGCTCCTTCGTGTCCTGCGTCGCGTTCAGCACGTGCGAGCCCGCCTTCAGCGTGCCCGAGTACACCCGCAGATAGGTCAGCCGCCCGACGTACGGGTCGGTCATGATCTTGAACGCCAGCGCCGCGAACGGCTCCTTGTCGTCCGCCTTGCGCTCGACGACCGCGTCCTCGTCCTTCGCGTTCGGGTCCGTGCCGGTGACCGGCGGGATGTCCGTGGGCGACGGCAGGAACTCGACCACCGCGTCGAGCATCGGCTGGACGCCCTTGTTCTTGAACGCCGACCCGCAGATGACGGGTACGAAGGGCGCGTCCTCCTTGCGGACCGACTCGATGACGCGCTTCCGGAGTGCGGCCCGGATCTCGTCGGCCGAGATGGTCTCGCCGCCCAGGTACTTCTCGAGCAGCTTGTCGTCGGCCTCGCTCACCTTCTCGATGAGCTTCTCGCGGTAGACCTGGACCTCGGCCATCATGTCGGCCGGGATCTCGCCGACGATGTAGTCGGCGCCCATCGTCTCGTCCTTGTAGGTGAGCGACCGCATCCCGA
>DATHRZ010000093.1:0-9447 GCA_035464655.1 Gemmatimonadota bacterium | reverse complement strand
GGCGATCTCGAGAACGCTGCCCTCTACTACGCCCGGTTCGTGGAAATGTGGGAGGACGCCGACCCGGAGCTGCAGCCGCGGGTCGCGGCGGCGCGGGCGCGGCTCGAGGAGATCATCCGCGAGCGCGGGTAGGCTACTCCTCCAGTCGTCCGTACTTCCGCAGCGCCCAGGGCCCGGGCGCCCGTCAGTGGCAGTGCTGGTGTGCCGCGGACCACGCGGTGCCGGGCGGGCAGATCGAATCTCCGCCGCCGAATATCGAGATCCCGACGAGGACGAGTCCCGCGAGGAGGATGACCCCGACGGCGATCAGTGCCGTCCTCGAGGTGGACGTCGGCGCCACGGAGCCCTTGCCCTGGCAGCACTGCTTGTACTTCTTCCCGCTGCCGCACGGGCACGGATCGTTTCTTCCCGGTGTGTTCGACATCGCTCCTCGGCTCAGAACCGGGTGATCACCGGCATCGCCAGGGTGTCGTAGGAGGCCATCGAGGCGAGCACGTCGCTCGTGTCCTCGAGGGCGACCGTGTCCCCCACGAGGCGGTCGGGGCTCACTTTGCCGGATGCGATCAGGTCGAACATCTCCGGGTAGCGAGCGGCTTGCATCCCGAACGAGCCCACGAAGGACAGCTCGCGGAACGTGAACATGTCGACCGGGATCGAGATCTGCCCGTCGTCCTGGTGGTTCGAGGCCCCCAGCCGCAGGTGGCGCCCGCGGGTCCGCAGGCTGAGGATGGCCGGGATCGTGGTCGCGGCGGATCCGAGTGCATCGACCGACACGTCGGCTCCGCCCCCGGTGAGCTCGACGATCTCGGCGGCGGCGTCGGGCCCGGCCGTGACCGTGTGCTCGGCGCCGAGGGCCTCCGCCAGGGCCAGCTTCTCCGCGCTCCGCGACACCGCGATCACGCGGGCGCCGAGCGCGGAGGCGATGTCGACCGCCGACAGGCCGACCCCGCCGCACGCGAACACCGCCACCCACTCACCCGGTTTCACGGCCGCCTGGTCGACGATCCCGTGATAGGACGTGATGAAGCGGCATCCGAGCCCGGCTGCCGCCTCGAAGGAGATCGTGTCCGGCAGTCGCACCACGTTCACGTCGGCGTTCGCCACCTTCGCGTGGCTGGCGAAGCCGCCCGTGTAGTGCATTCCCGGAAGGGTCAGGTTGTCGCACACGTTCTCGTGGCCGGCGTCGCAGTAATCGCACGAGCCGCAGCCGTGGCAGAACGGGCTGACGACGCGGTCCCCCACTTCGACCCCCTTCACCTCGCTTCCCGCCTCGGCGACGACGCCGCAGTACTCGTGTCCGATCACCGACGGAAGGGGAGGCACGATCCCCATCCACGGGATACCGCCCTGCCAGAGCGTGTAGTCAGACCGGCAGACCCCGCAGCCCTTGATTTCGAGGACGACGTCCCGCGGCCCGCACTCCGGGTCGGGCCAGTCGCGATGGATCTGCATCGGTTCGCCGAACGCCTCCATAACGGCCGCCTTCATGCTGCTCTCCTCGGTGGAGGGATACGGCGGGACCCGCACGAACTCGCCGGCCTTATCTACCGCCGCTGCGGGTCGACGACAAGTGGACGGGGAGCCGCTGGACGCGAAGCCCATCAACACGTCGCTCGCGTCCTAGAGGGTGACGGTGCCTCCCACCAGGCTGCGAGGTTGCTAGCTCGTTCGCAGCATCTCCCACAGTTTCCGCGGAGTGAGGATACGGAGCGGAGCCACGTCGGCCGCGTCGAGCAGATCGCGGTCGCCCGTCACCAGTAAGGCGGCCTTGCCCGCCACGGCCTGTTCGAGGACAACGACGTCGTTGGGGTCACGCAGTGCGATGTCGAGGCTCGGCGCCTGCGCCACGATGACGACCGCCTCGCGTCGAAGCATCTGTTCGAACTCACTGACGATCTCCGGCGCCACCCCCAGCTTCTCGCGCAGCACGCGCTCGACCTCCGCCAGCACCGCTTCGCCGAGCACGAGCTCGTGGCGCGCCAGGACGAGCCGAAGGACGTCGTAGGAGAGCCCTCGTGTCGCGACCGCGCTGACGAGGACGTTGCTGTCGAGGGAGATCCTCACGAGACGTCGCGGAAGACGTCCTCGTCCGTCAGGTAGCCCGCCGCCTCGGCGAAGGGCATCGCGCGCCGCCGGATCTCGTCGAGGGAGTCGAGGGCGAGCTGTCGCCGTATCGCCTCACGTACGAACTCGCTGCGGGTGCGCCCGCTGCGCTTTGCCGCGCGGTCGATCTGGCGCTCCAGGTCGGGGTCGAGCCGGATAGTCAAGGCTGAACTCTTCATGTATGACAATGTATGACGCCAGGTGGGAAGCGGCAATTTCGCTGGCGTGCGACCGAGGGGAGTAGCCTATGGAGACGAATCAACTATCTGACAACAGAGGCCAGATATTGCCGGACTACGGCGCCCATCTCACCACCGGTTCGATCTCTTCGATGTCCAGTGCTTCCGGACGCGCTTGATTCTCACTTGTCCCGCCTGCCCCAACCTCCGAACGCATGAGGATCGCCAGATTCGCTCTTCTACGGAGGTCGATGATGAACACGAACGGGAAGTGTCCGTCCCCTGCTCGCCGACAGGGCGCAGTGTGCGTCTTTCTCCTTTTCCTGATCCTCACCGGGTGCGCTCACACCCCGGAGCCGATCGGTCCGGAGGGGATCATCGGGGAGCGGGCTCGCGTCGAGCTCTACGCCGGGCACCCACACGAGGGAATCCTGCGGAGCCTGGAGGGCAATAGGGTGACGCTCGAGACGGAACGTGAAGCGTTGCTCCCCATCCAGCTGAGCCCGACGGCCCGCCTGGAGATCAGCCGGGGAACGAAGAGCAAGGCGGGCCGGGGCGCCGGTCTCGGAGCCCTGATCGGTGGCGTGGGTCTCGCGATCGTGGGAGCGGCCAGCTGCGACGATGATGGCTGGGTAGACCCCGGTCCCGGTGCATGCGCGGCGGGCGGCGCAATACTCGGCGCCGGTACCGGCGCGCTGGTCGGACTCATCATCGGATCGACGTCGAAGGAAGAACGCTGGGTGGAGGTCGACTGGACGCGGTAACGGATGAGGCCCCGGGGTCAGCAGACCGCCGGATCCCTACTCCGCCGTGGTCCTCGTCGCGCGGCGCCGCCAGCCGCTGATCCCCTATATTGCATCTGAGCCTCGGACCCGCGCGCGACGCGGACGTCCGCGGTGGACGGTGAGATACAGGAGGACATCATGCGGCGACGATATCACGGCGGCGTACTGTTGCTGGCGTTTGCTACGGCCGGACCTGGCCTGCTCGGATGCGTTCCCGGAGCGCCAACCGGTCCCGAGGCGGAGGGCTCGAACGAGGGGCCGGAAGCCCCGGCTCCTTCCCCGAATCCGCCTCCGGCTGTCGGGTCGATCATGGCGGGTGTGTCGCCGAGCGGCGACGACGTGCCGGACTCGGTGTCGGTGAGCCTCGACGGCGGAGATCCGGAGCGCGTGTCCTCCTCCGGCAGCGTCTCCTGGTCTGATCTCGAGCCGGGCGATCATCTATTGCAGTTGGGCGACGTGCCGAGCAACTGCAATGCGGAAGGCGAGAATCCTCGGGTGGTGGCCGTCGAGTCGGGCCGGCAGACGGTTACGCTGTTCGACGTCGTCTGTTCGCGCAGGCTGAGCGAGATCGGGGTGCGCGTCACGACGACGGGCGACGAGCAGGACCCCGACGGTTATCGCCTCGAGGTCGAGGGAGACGGCGTAACCCTGCGCATGGACGTCGGCCGGGAGGTCGATCTCACTGTACCGGATCTCGCTCCGGGGTCCTATCGCGTGCAGTTGCGCGACGTCGACAAGGACTGCGAAGTCAAGGATGACGACAAACTCGACGTGAATGTCGCCGCGGGGGAGCGGGTCGAGGTCGAGTTCCGCGTGGAGTGCGACGGCGACTGAGGACGAGTAGCCGAGCCCGAGCCCGCCGCGTTTGTCCGCTCGCGCGCTGAGTTTGCGTATGACAGAGTGGAGCCCGTCAACCACTCTCTCACGGAGCAGCGCCATGAAACCGTCCGCCGGCCTCCTCCTTCTCCTCGGGCCCCCTGGCCATCTCGCGGACGCCGGTCACGCCGTGCGCGATGAGCTGCGGCATGATTCCGGTCGGTGGCGCAAATGCGCGTGCATGTCCCACAGGCCGGCCATGAGGTAGCGGTCCGTGCCGTCAGCCGGCCGACTTCATCTCTATCCGGCCGTTCAGGATGCCGCCCTCTTCGAGCTCGACCACGGGAGCCTGTAGGTCGGCCTCAATCTTACAACCCTTTTTGAGGCGGACGGCACTCTTTGCGGAAATTTTGCCGGAAACCTTGCCGCTTGCCACGACTTCGCCCGCTTCGACGCCGCCCTCTACCTGGCCGCTGGGCTCGATGATCACCCGGCCGTTCGTCTTCACTGAGCCCTCGACCCGGCCCTCGATACGCAGCTCGCCCTCGCCGGTGACGTCGCCGGTCACGGTCATCCCGCCGCCGAGCACCGAGACTGTCTGTGAGCGGGATCCTGCGGCGGGGCCGGATCCCTGGCCGCGGCCGAAGCCCCTCTGTGTGTCCTCGGCGGCCTCGGCCGTGTCGGCGTCCTTCGTTGCTGTTCTCAACATCTCGTGCGTTCCTCCGTTTCGGGTGACGGATCGATGCCGGCTCGCGGGCGTCCGGCGGCAGGGGAGATGAACCTGCAAGATCCGCGCACGGGCGAGAGAGCTGCCGCGGCCCTGGTGAAGACCGCCGGCCGGCCGACGAGGTGTCAGCTTCCCCCCCCGCGCCAGAACGCCCACCCATCGTTACTTTGGCGGCGACTCACACTCATCGATTCGCCGACAGACCCCAGGACCAGACCAGCCCGGAGGCCGAGCATGACGCCGCAGGAACCACGCGACGAAGGACAGCCGACCATCCTCGAGAGCGGGGAGTTTTACTGCTCCACCTGCAAGAGCCGGAGGTCGTACGACCTGAAGACATCGCGCCCGCAAGCTCCGGCGTGGCTGTCGCGGATCTTCGGCGACGGCGACAGGGGCCGATACGTCGAGTGCCGGACCTGCGGCTCGACCGCGGTGCCGGCGGTGCTCCAGGTCGCCGACTCGTCGGCCGATGCCGACTACCTGAAGGGGATCCGCCGCGTGGCCGTCCAGATGATGGCGGTCGACGGCAGGATCGACGACGAAGAGGTGGCGGCCATCAAGGAAATGTACAAGCAGGTGACGGGCCACGAGCTGGATGGCGACGCGATTCGCGAGGAGGCCGGCAAGGTGTCCTCCGACAGCATCGACGAGCTGGCGGAATTCCTGTCGGACCTCTCGAAGGGGATGAGTGACAAGGGCAAGGAGTTGATCCTCAAGACGGCGTTCTGGGTGGTCAGCGCCGATTCGGAGTTCGAGGAATCGGAGGCGAGCTTCATCTACCGTGTGGGTGGTGCCCTGGGCGTGTCGGCGGCCGACGTGCGCGTGCTGATGGACCGGATGTCGTAGGGGACGGGGCCGCGTGGGCATGTTCACGACGCGCAACCCGGATGTCTCGTGCGCCCACAACGTGGGTGGGACGCACGGGACGGAAGCCGGCCACAGCCACTAGATCGGCGCGGTCGGATCAGAAGTGGATCGCGACGCCGACACTGAGCGGAATCGTCCAGGCCGAGTCGCGTCCGATCATCCGGCCGTCCTTTCCAGCGCCCGCCGGATGACGGCGGTGGAGGGTGCCCCGTCGGTTCGACACGACATCGCCTCGCCTTCGTCGCCCGGTGCCGCCTCGCCCGTCACGTCGCGGCCGTCGACGAGCACCGTCGGCGAGCCGTAGCGGCGGAAGCGGTCGGGCGTGTCCGGTGAGGACAGGTTCCACTCCACCCAGGACACGACCCCGGGTATGGCGCGGAGGTTTTCACGCGCCTGCTCGGCGTTGGGGCATCCGTCGAAGAAAATCAGTTCGATTCTGCGTGTGTTCACGGTTCCGATCTCCCAGTACCAGAAACGTCATCGCCCCGGAGTTGTTCCTGAGCCATGAGGGCACGAACGGTTCGCCTTGCGGGGTACCCCCGCCGTCTCGAGCTTCCGGCACCCCGGCGAGTCGGTACCCGGCTGCTTGCTCTCGGTGCGCGCTCGCTTCGACGCTCCTCTTGGCGCGAGGTGTACCGTGATCTCTCCCGAACTTGCCGCCTTGACCGATTTGGCGCTCCTCCTTCTTCGCCTGATGATCGCCGCGATCTTCGGCACGAGCGGCTGGTCGCACATGACGAAGCCGAGACAACGCGCGGAAAGCATCGGCCTGTCGCCCGGCTTCACGCTCGTCCTCGGGGTTCTCGAAGTGCTCGGCGCGGCGTCGATCGCACTCGGCGTCTACGCGCAGCTCGGGGCAATCGTGCTGATCGGGGTGATGCTGGGCGCCATCCAGAAGAAGATATTCGTGTGGAAGACGGGCTTCTGGGGCGACGAAGGTCAGGGTTGGTACTACGATACGCTCTACCTGGTCTGCTGCCTGGTGATCGTCACGACGGCCGGCGGGGCACTCACGATCGTGTGACGGCGCCCCCCGCCGGGACGAGGGCATCCCCGCGGGACCATGTGTAAATCGATTTTCACAGGGTTCCGTCGCTGACGCGCATGCTGCGCTCGAGACGTCGCTCGGTCCGGCCGCGCTCGGGGGCGGGATCGGAGCGGTTGACGTGTCGTTGACAGAAATATGTAGACAGAATACAGTTATGTGTATGCGAACGACGCTCGACCTCGATGACGCGCTCATGCGCGCGGCGAAACGCCGTGCCGCCGAAACGGGCCGAACCCTGACGGCCCTGGTGGAGTCGGCCTTGCGCGAACTTCTTCGGCGCGAGGATCAGACTTCCGGGAATCCATTCCGGCTCGAGTGGCCGGTGGTGGAGGGCGGCGTACAGCCGGGTGTCGACCTCGACGATCGCGATGCCCTGGTGCGCCGAATGGAGGCGCCGGAATGAATTTCGCGCGCAGGCGCATCCGATGATCGCCGTCGACACGAACATCCTCGTCTATGCGCATCGAGCCGGATCATCGCACCACGAATCGTCCGCCGCCTGGCTGCGACAACTCGCGGAGGGTCCCGTGCCGTGGGCCGTGCCCGTATTCTGCCTCGGCGAGTTCGTGCGGGTGGTGACGCATCCACGAGTCATGGATCCGCCGTCGACCATCGATCAAGCGTTCGCCGCCGTGCGTGCGCTTCTCGCGAGTCCGACGGTTCGGGTGCTGTCCCCCGGCCCGCGGTGGCCCGGGTTGTTCGAGGAAGCGGCCCGTGCCGGAGATGCGCGCGGCAATCTCGCCTTCGATGCCCAGATCGTAGCCGTGTGCCGGGAGCACGGCGCTTCGCGACTGCTTACGAGAGATCGCGACTTCGACCGGTTTGCGGATATCGAAGTCGTCTTGCCGGAGCACCCTCCGGGCGGTTAGTCGGAAGACGTCTCCGTCTCCCCCATCTCCAGTGTCTCCGCCTCCTCGGGGCCGCCGAGCGGAGCCCGCAGCACGTACTGCACGCCGAGCTCGTCGCGCGTTACCGCGTACAGGTGCTCGCCCCGGATGATCGGTCCGGGGTACACCCCCTGGATCGGAGCGCTCACGACACGGCGTCCGAGGTAACGGCCCTCGGGGTCGAATTGATCGAGCGCCGTCGCCATGCTGTCGGCGGAGAACAGGGAGGCCGGATCCATGAGGAGCCTCCTGTCTCGAGTCCTATCTGGAGCTCGGTGAGATCTCTGCAGTTCGCCGGATCGCCTCCGGCGTACGCACGATAATCTGTGGTCGTCCCCGGTATGTCGCGATCTCGCCCGTCACGCAGATCCACGCATTCCGGTACTCGTCCTCGGGCGGCGCGGCGAAGCGCGCCCGGTCGGCGCCCCAGATCAGCACCGTGAGATCCTGGTCGGGAAACGGACGGCCGAGGTTGAGAAAGGTGGGCTGCCGCCCGCTCCGCAGGTGCGTCGCGCCGGCGACTAGGCCGCACACGGTAGCGGTGTCGCCGAGCCGGGCCGACGCCTCGACCGCCCGGATCGCCCCGGCCGGGAACTCGGGCACGGCTGCCGCCGCGTCGTCTCCCGCGTCGGCCTCGGCGCGGGCCAGGCGCGCCGCCTCGACGAAGCGCTCGACGTAGCGGACGTTCGGCGGGAAGGTGTAGGGTGCCGCGTGCCCGGCGCGCACCAGCGCCTCGTTGACCATCGTGTCGCCGACCCAGACGTAGCCGAGCAACCGCCCGTACCGATCGCGCTTGTCGACGTCGAGCTCGAGCCGGACCCGTCGCCCCTCGACCAGCCGCGCGTTCGCCCGTCGTGCCTCGAACGCCAGCGCCCGGATCGCCGGCCGCTCGTCGCTCATCTCCGGCGTGTCGATCCCGATGTAGCGCACCCGCTCGCGCTCTCCCCCGAGCTCGACCTCGATCGTGTCTCCGTCGAGCACCCGGACCACGGGGCCGGATAGTTCCTGCGAGACGAGAAACGCGGTGCCGGCGACGACCGCGAGGGCGACCAGGAGGAGGAGACGGGGCATTGGGCCTCACGACACGGCTGAGCGGGTGGACAGGGGTAGCAGGAGCATGTGTCCATAATCGTGCACGGGATCAATCGAAGCCAATGAAACTCGTGTGAATCTCTGCGCGGCTGGCGCGCGTACCGTCTGGCACGCACCGGCACCTGTGCCGACCGACCTCCAGCTCCAGCCGACGAGGATACCATGCCCGGAGTTTCCAGCCGAACGGGCCTGGTGGCCTCTCCCGCCATTGCTACCGCACTGCTCATATTCGCTGTCGGCGCCGTGGCCGGCTGCGCCGCCGACGCCGAATCTCCGGCGACACCACCCGACATCGCCGCCGAGATTGCGCGCATCGAGTCCGGACTCCTGCCGCCGACGTCGGTCGAGGGCGAGAGCGGCTGGACGCTGGCCGAGCGGATGGAGCGCTGGAACGCCGAAGGTGTGAGCGTCGCGGTGATCCGGGACGGTGAGATCCGCTGGGCCCGCGCCTGGGGGCTCGCGGATCGGGAGCAGGGCACCCCGGCGACGACCGAGACGCTGTTCCAGGCGGGGTCGATCTCGAAGCCGGTGGCGGCTGCCGGCGCGCTCCGGCTGGTCGAGGAGGAGAAGCTGGCGCTGGACGAGCCGGTAAACACGTACCTGACGAGCTGGCGGCTTCCCGAGAACGATCTCACGCGGCAGGAACCGGTGACGATTCGCCGATTGATGAGCCATACGGCGGGGACGACGGTGCACGGCTTTCCGGGCTACGCGCCGTGGGAGGAAGTGCCGACGGTGCCGCAGGTGCTCGACGGAGCGCCGCCCGCGAACACGGCGCCCGTCCGGGTCGATCTCCTGCCGGGCTCCCGGGTGCGCTATTCCGGCGGCGGCACGACGATCACACAGCTCGCCATGACCGACGTGACGGGAGAACAGTTTCCGGCACTGCTCCGCCGCCTCGTGCTCGAACCGGCCGGGATGACCCTCAGCACGTACGAAAACC
>DATHRZ010000092.1:0-19773 GCA_035464655.1 Gemmatimonadota bacterium | reverse complement strand
GCGCGCCAGCGTCGCATCGGAGGCTTCTTGCGGGCGATCAGCCGCTCACGCCCGAGGAAGTACGTGGTCTCCATCGGCTTGAACTCGATCTCGCCCTTCGCGTCGGCCTGCGCGAGCGCCGCCGGAATGTGCGGATCCTGGGCAAAGCCGTAGCGCACCTCGGCGCGCTTCACCCCGGCGGCGAGATCCTCGACCGTGATTCGTTCCTCGCGGGGGACGTGCGGGATGTCGCTCACCCGGACGCTCAGCAGCAGTACCTGTTCGTGAAGCACCTTGTTGTGCTTCAGGTTGTGCATGAGGGCCGGCGGAGCGACCTCGGGATCGCCGTGCATGAACACCGCCAGCCCCGGCACGCGGGTCGGCGAGTTCCGCTGAATGCTCTCGAGGAAGAGCTCGATCGGCAGCGTCTTGTCGTTCATCAAACCCCAGAGGACCCCTCGCCCCTTCCGCCACGTGGTCATCACGGCGAACAGGCCGGCCGCCACCACGAGGGGGAACCAGCCGCCGGTCGGGATCTTCGGCAGGTTGGCGCCCCAGAACGCCAGGTCGATGCCGAGGAAGGCGACGATGACCCCCGCCGCCGCCCAGCGGGGCCAACCGAGATGCTTGTAGGCGACGAAGGCGAACAGGATCGTCGTGAACACCATGTCGGTCGTGACGGCCACCCCGTACGCGTGGGCCAGCCGGCTCGAGCTGCGGAACCCTAGCACGAGGCCGATTGCGGCGAGCATGAGCAACCAGTTGATCCCGGCGATGTAGATCTGCCCGATCTCGCGCTCCGACGTGTGGTCGATGTGCACGCGGGGCAGGTAGCCGAGCTGCACGGCCTGGCGGGTGAGCGAGAACGCGCCCGAGATCACAGCCTGCGAGGCGATGACCGTCGCGCAGGTCGTCAGCGCCACGAGCGGGATGATCGCCCAGTCGGGCGCCATGAGGTAGAACGGGTGTTCGATCGTCGAGGGGTCGGCGATCACCATCGCGCCCTGGCCGAAATAGTTCAGCAGCAGGCCTGGCAGGACAACCGTGAACCAGGCCAGCCGAATCGGCCGCGTGCCGAAGTGTCCCATGTCGGCGTAGAGCGCTTCGCCCCCCGTCACGACCAGGAATACGCTGCCCAGCACGAGGAATCCCCCGACGCCGTTCTCGGCGAAGAAGCTGACGGCATACATGGGGTTGATGGCCGCGAACACCGACGGATTGTGGACGATCTGGCTGATGCCGAGGACACCCAGGGTCAGGAACCAGACGAGCACCACCGGCCCGAACAGCGCCCCCACCTTCGCGGTACCCCGATTCTGCAGCGAGAACAGCGCCACGAGAATGCCCACGGTGATGGGAATCACGTAGGGCTCGAACACGGGCGTGACGAACTCGAGGCCCTCGATCGCGCTGAGCACGGAAATCGCCGGCGTGATCATACTGTCGCCATACAGCAGCGCGGCTCCGAACAGGCCGGCGAGCACGAGGAACGACCGCGCTCCCTCGGGCAATCCGCCGCGCGGGATGACCAGCGCCGTCAGCGCGATGATCCCGCCCTCGCCCCGGTTGTCGGCCATCAGCACGAAGCCCAGGTACTTGATGGAGATCACCAGGATCAGCGACCAGAAAATCAGCGACAGCACGCCCAGTACTGAGGCGGCGGTTGTCTCGATGCCGTAACCGCCGTGCAGCGATTCGCGCAGCGCGTAGATCGGGCTCGTGCCGATGTCCCCGTACACCACGCCGAGCGCGGCCAGCGACAGCACCGCCAGGTACTTTCCCGTCGGCTGCTCGCCTGCCGCGTGCCGTTCGCCCTGCGCGTGGTCGACGTATGAGCCGCCCGCCGTCCGGGCTTCACCCTCTCGATCCGGTGTCAGAAGCTCAGTCCCCGCTCAAGGAGTGGTGGAGGTGACGGGCCACGCTAGCCCGACACGGTAGAGCGCGTCAATTCGACGCGGCCTCCTCGGCCGGCGGACGGACGATCTCGGCCAGGCGACCTTCCTCCCGGTTGATCAGCAGGATGAGCCCCACCAGCACGCCCAGCATGATCAGCCAGGAGATCACCGCCAGCCGGGTAGCCTTCTTTGCCTTCTCGCTCTCCCACCACGTCCGCGGCCTGACCCGTCGGGCGAAGAACGTCCCCACGGCGGCGAGGCTCACGCAGGTGAAGTTTACGAGTACGAGCACCGTGCTCCCGATGGCGAGGCCCGCGTAGCCCGCGCCGAACAAGAGGCCGGCGCCGACGAGCGGCGGCAGCAGTGCCACGGCGACCATCACGCCGATGATGGCGGTCGGCAGCCCAGTCGTGTAGGCCAGCGACCCGGCGCTTCCGGCCGCCAGCGCGATAGCGATGTCGGACAGGCCGACTTGCGTGCGGTTGGCGAGTTCGGTCACGGTCGGGTCCACCGGCACGAGTATGCCGATCAGTACCGACAGCCCGAACGCTACGGCGATGCCCGCGGCCGACGACTTCGCGGCGAGCCGGCCGAGGGGTGGGTCGCCCAGGGTGAGCCCGAGGGCGAAGGCGACGGTCGGACCGAGCAACGGCGCGATGACCATGGCCCCGATGATCACGGCGACATCGCCCCGTACCAGCCCCGCGGCGGCCACGATGGTCGACAGCGCGACCGTCGCGAGGAACACCGGTGTGAGGCGTGACGCCGACGAGACGTCCTGGTACAGCTCTTCGCGGCTCACGCGGGCCGGCGGCGGCTCCTCGCCCTCGCCTTCGTCGTCCTCGTCCTCATTGTTTTCGGACGCGGGAAGTACGGCGGCGATGTCGAGGATCAGCACGCGATAGGCCTCACTCGCGCCGAAGGCGTCGGTGAGCGCGTCGGTGAGCGGCTCGGTCTGCTCGACGGACACGACGAGCCTCACGATGTGGCGCTCGTCGGGCGCTTCCGTCTCGGAGTGGATGTCGACCTCGCGCTCCGCCAGGAGTTCCCGCAGATCGGGAACCCGGTCAGCTTCGACGGAAACTTCAATCAGGCGAAGGGTCATGCCCGAGGTTGCCGCTCACGCCGCGTTCTCGCAAGCGCACCGCCGACAGCGACGGCGCACCGAAGACGCGACGCGGCGGTTCCTGTTCAACGCCCCGCGCCCTGCGTATCGTTACAGGTTCCAGAACGAATGAATCACGCGGGAGACGCATAGATGTCCGACAGTCCCTACGATACCCACGAATGGGCGCTCATCCTCGGCGGCTCGAGCGGGTTCGGGCTGGCGACGGCGCACAAGCTGTCGCGGCACGGCCTCAACGTCTGCGTGGTGCACCGCGACCGACGCGGCGCCATGCGGCGGATCGAACCCGAGTTCGACGAGATTCGCGCGCGGGGCGTGTCGTTCGTGTCGTTCAACGACGACGCTTTGAACGATGAGAAGCGTGCTAAGATTCTCGACGGCCTGGCCGAGGAGCTGGGCGAGAAAGGCCGCGTCCGACTTCTGCTGCATTCGATCGCGTTCGGCAACCTCAAGCTGATCGCGCCCGAGGCTCCCCCATCCGACGAGGCCACCGAACGCCTGGCGAAGCGACTCGGCCTCGAGACCGAGCAGGTGCGGAACGCGGCCGACGAGTTGTTCGAAGAAGGAGTCGACGGCGTACAGGGGATCGCCACGGCGCCGGCCTACGCGCAGGACCGCTTCCTCGAGGACCCCGACGTGGCCCGGACCATTTACGCGATGGGCACGAGCCTGCTGTCCTGGACGCGCGACCTGCGCGACCGCGGGATGTTCGCCTCGGACGCACGCGTGCTCGGGATGACGAGCGAGGGCAACGAGGTCGCGTGGAAGGGCTACGCGGCCGTCGCCGCCGCCAAGGTCGCCCTCGAATCGATCTCGCGCGCCATCGCCGTCGAGATGGCGCACGAGGGCATCCGTTCCAACATCGTCCAGGCCGGCGTTACCGACACGCCGGCCCTCCGAGCGATCCCCGGCAGCACGAACCTCAAGGCGCAGGCCCGCACCCGGAATCCGTTTGGGCGGCTGACGACGCCCGAGGACGTCGCCGACGCCATCTACCTGCTCTCCCTGCCCGAGGCCGCCTGGATCAACGGCGCCGTCGTTCGGGTCGACGGCGGCGAGCACATCTCGGGATTGTCGCGATGAGCCTCTACTTGCATGGACTCGGGCACTTCCACCCCGAGAACGAGATCACCAACCAGTTCCTCACTGACCTCGACATCGGCACCAACGCCGAATGGATCGACGAGCGGGTGGGCATCGATTCGCGCCGCACGGTGATGCCGCTCGACTACATCCGTGAGACCCGGAACAGGGATCTCGCCGGCGCCATCGAGGCCGCCGAGTACAGTCACGCCGACACCGGGTACCTCGCGGCGACCATGGCGCTCGAGCGAGCCGGCGTGTCGGCCGAGGACATCGGCATGGTGATCGCGGGTTCGAGCTGTCCCGACCACATGTCTCCCGCCGACGCCTGCATGATCGCCGAGCGCCTCGGGATCGAGGCCCCGGCGTTCGACATGAACTCGGCCTGCACGAGCTTTCACGTTGCCCTCTACATGCTCCAGAGCATGCGCCCCGAAGTCGTGCCGGAGCACGTGCTCGTCGTCACGCCGGAGAGTCTGACGACGACCGTCGACTACTCCGACCGCTCGGCCGCCGTCCTGTGGGGCGACGGCACGACCGCCGCCGTGGTGTCGACGAAGGTGCCGTCTCACATCGAGATTATCGGCAACGTCGTCCAGTCGAGTCCCGCCGGCGCCGACAAGGTGGTGGTTCCGCACTTCGGCCACTTCGCCCAGGAGGGCCGGACCGTGCAGATGTTCGCCATCAAGAAGACGATTCGGGTGCTGCGGCAGCTCCGGAAGGCGTACGGCCGCGACGACCGGAATTTCCACTTCATCGGGCACCAGGCGAACCTGCGCATGCTGGAGACGGTCTGCCGGCAGTGCGACATCGACGACGAGCGCCATCACTTCAACGTGATCGAATACGGAAACACCGGGGCGGCCGGCTCGCCAAGCGTCGTCTCGATGCGCTGGAACGAGTGGACAGCCGCCGACGACCTCGCAATCGTCGGCGTGGGCAGCGGACTCACCTGGTCGGGCTACATCATGCGATTCGGGGAGGCGGCTTGAGCGGCCTGCTCACCTACGAGGAGTTCCAGGCGCGCGCCCGGTTCAGCAAGGAAGAGCTCCTCGCGATGGCTTATGGCCGGCTCGTCAGCGACGCGCCACCCGAATTCAGCGCGCGCCTGCCGACTCCGCCGATGATGATGGTCGACCGGATCGAAGAGATCTCCGCCGACGGACGGCGGGGGCGCATCGTCGCCGAGCAGGACGTCGAGCTCGACGCATGGTTCTTCCACTGCCACTTTCTCGGCGACCCGGTGCAGCCCGGCTGTCTCGGGGTCGACGCCGTCTGGCAGCTCGTCGGCTTCTACTGTGCCTGGCGCGGCGCCCTCGGCACGGGTCGCGCTCTCGGTTGCCAGGAAGTCGAGTTCGCCGGCCAGATCCGGCCGCACGACGCCGTGGTGCGTTACGAAATCGACATCGCGCGCTACCAGGAACTCGCCACCTCAGCCGTGGCGATCGGCGACGGCCGCGTGCTGGTCGACGGCTCGGAAATCTATACGATCCGACGGGCAAAAGTCGGCGTGTTTCGGGATATCGACTATCCCGACTATCCGTGGCCGTCTGAAAACAGCCGCGGCGGGAGATTGGCCGAGTGAGCGGGACGACCGGGGTCCGGCTGTCGCCGGAGCGCGTGCTCGAGCTGCTTCCGCAGCAGGAGCCGTTCCGTTTCGTGGACGAGATCGTGTCGGTCGACGAGGATTCGATCAGCGCCCGCTACCGCTTTCGGCCCGACGCCGACTTCTACCGGGGCCATTTTCCCGGCAATCCGGTGACGCCCGGCGTCATCCTGCTCGAGTCGGTCGCACAGGTCGGGGTCGTGGCGCTCGGCATCTACCTGCTGGCGCTCGAGGGAGGAGAAGACGAGGTGCGCAAGCGCATCGCCCTGTTCTCCGACGCCCAGGTCGACTTCACAGGCCTGGTCCGGCCGGGCGAACAGGTCAACATCGACGCGAAGAAGGTATTCTACCGGCGGGGCAAGCTGCGCTCCGAGGCCGAGATGCGCCTCGACGACGGCACGGTGGTCTGCTCCGCCACGATCTCGGGAATGGGGGTGACGCTGTGAATCGGCGGGTGGTGATCACGGGAATGGGGGTCGTCGCGCCGAACGGCATCGGCCTCGACGCCTACGACCGCGCGCTTCGGGCCGGCGAGTCGGGGCTGCGCCACAACGAGGCGATGGAGAAGAGCAAGTTCGCCTGCACGGTCGCGGGCGTGCCCCAGGGCGCCGACGAAGTGGCCGAGCGCTACTTCGACGAAGAACAGCTCATGGCGATGAACTCGAGCCACCGGTTCGGCTGCATCGCCGCCGTCGACGCCTGGACAGACGCGGGATTCGAGGTGCCGCCGCAGGACGACGACCACGTGAACTGGGACGCCGGCGCTGTCATCGGCACCGGCATCGGCGGTCTCGACACGGTGGGCGACAGGCTCGTGCCGCTGGTCGACGCGGGCCGCGTGCGGCGCCTCGGCAGCACCCTGGTCGAACAGGTGATGGCGAGCGGCGTGTCGGCCCGCGTGTCGGGGCTGCTCGCGCTCGGCAACCAGGTCACGGCGAATTCGAGCGCCTGCAGCACGGGCAGCGAAGCGATCTTCGAGGGCATGCACCGCATCCGCTCCGGCCTGGCCGAGCGCATGTTGTGCGGCGGCACCGAAGGCGCCAGCCACTACATCTGGTCGGGCTTCGACTCGATGCGGGTCCTCTGCCGAACACATAACGACCGTCCGGCCGAGGCGTCGCGCCCGATGAGCGCCACGGCGGGTGGCTTCATCCCGGGGGCCGGTGCGGCCCTCCTGTTGCTCGAGAGCCTCGAGAGCGCCGTCGGACGCGGGGCCCGGATCTACGCCGAGGTGCTCGGCGGGGCCGTCAACTGCGGCGGTCACCGGAGCGGAGGCAGCATGACGGCGCCGAATCCGGCCGGCGTGCGGCGCTGTATCCGCGAAGCGATCGGCGACGCCGGCGTCGCTGCGGCAGAGATCGACCTCGTGAACGGGCACCTCACGGCCACCGGCGCCGACCCGCGCGAGGTCGAGAACTGGTCGGTCGCGCTCGAACGCGACCCGGACGAGTTCCCGCTGATCAACTCGACGAAGTCGATGATCGGTCACGGCCTCGGGGCGGCAGGAGCGCTCGAATCCGTCGCCTGCCTGCTGATGCTGCGGGGCGGGTACGTGCATCCGAGCATCAACTGCGAAGACGTCCACCCCGAGATCGAGCCGTTCGCCGGTTCGATTCCGCACGAGGCACGAGATATGCCCGAGCTTTCGACGATCATCAAATCGGGCTTCGGTTTCGGCGACGTGAACGCCTGCCTCGTCTTTCGGAAATGGGCCGATGCGGTTAGTAACGTGTAGATTGAGACGCATTCGAGTCGAAGCACACCACCGAACGACCAACCAGGAGAAGATCGGGTGTCCCGAGAGGAAATATTTGCGAAGGTAGTCGACATCGTGCGTCCGTTCGCCAAGGACAAGGAAGCCCTCGATCAGGCGACCATGGAAACCAATATCCTCGAAGACCTCAAGGTGAATTCCGCTCGCCTCGTCGACGTGATCCTCGAGTTCGAGGACGAGTTCGACATCGAGGTGGAGGACGAGGACGCCGATGCGGTCAACACGATCGGCGACGCCGTCGAGCTCATCGAGGCGAAGGTCTCCTGAGGGCGAGGTGACGGACGCGCATGACCTGAGCCGGCGGGAACGCTTCGCGCTGTCTATGCAGCGCGCGGTGAGCCGGGTTACGTCATTCTTCTGGATCCCCGCTTCCGCCTTCACGATGCGGTTCCTGCTCGGATATCGCATTCGAAACGCCTCCCGCCTGCGCAAACGGTTCCGTTCCCTGATCCGCGAATCCGACGGCCCCGTGCTGATCTGCGCGAATCATCTCACGATGGTCGATTCGGCCCTGGTCGCGTGGGCCCTCGGCGGCACCTGGTGGTCGGTGTTCAACTTTCGCTGGGTGCCGTGGAACCTGCCCGAAGTCACGAACTTCGCGTCGGGTGGCCTCGCGCAGCTCGCCACGTGGCTCACCAAGTGCATTCCTATCCGCCGGGGCGGTCGGCGCGAAGAGGTCTCGAGCGCCCTGCGCCGCGTGGAGCATTTGCTGTCGCGGGGCGAGACCGCGTTGATCTTCGCGGAGGGTGGGCGCAGCCGTACCGGCCGGGTCGAACCCGACAGCGTGGCACACGGAATGGGCCGAATCGCGGCGTCGGTGGCTGGCTGCAAGGCCCTGTGTGTCTACCTGCGCGGCGACAGGCAGCAGTCGTGGTCGATGCTTCCGGTGGTGGGGGATTCGTTCTACGTCGACATCGACATGTTCGAGCCGACCTCCGACAGCTCGGGCATCCGCAGGTCGCGTGACTTCGCCCGCCAGATCGGCGAGCGCCTGGCGGGGATGGAAGAAAAGTACTTTGCCCGTAGGAAATGACGTAGTCGACTTGCGGGTTCCCCACAATCAGCCCGCCGCGCTCCACCCGCGCTTCGATCGGCGTGTATTGGCCGATGAGGAACGTGCCCTGCTGGCGGCCGCATCCGACACCGAAACCCGCCACCGGCTCCGCTGGACGATGTGGGCCGCCAAGGAGTCGGCCTTCAAGTACTTGCGGCAGACCGAGCCCGGATTGCCCTTTCACCCGCGCGAATTCGCCGTCCACCTCGACTCGTCGACGCTTGGCCGCGTCACCCATCACGGCACCGAGCTCGGCGTGGCGCTCGACGTGACGCCGGCGCGCGCGCACGCCGTAACAATCGGCGCGCCGGGTAGCGGCACCGACGGCTCGAAAGCGGTCGCCCATACCGGAACCGCGCGAGCGCAGTCCCCCGCCGACGCCTCCGCCGAAGTACGCCGCCTGGCGGCGCGCGAGGTCGGCCGGCTGCTGGACGTGCGGCCCGGGCTGATCGAGATCGACGGGTCCGCCCGCTCGGCGCCGCGCGCCCACCGCGACGGCGAACTGCTCCCGGTAGAGTTGTCCCTGTCACATGACGAAGCCTGGCTCGCCTGGGCCGTGCGGAGGTCAGGCCCCTCCGCGCGCTGGCACCGGCTGGACGGCGCCGCTGATGCGCGCTCCGGGGCCTGACCTCCGCCCCACTCACACGCCTCCAGCGCTGGATTCCGGGACGCCGAGTGCTGCCCGAAGGACGGGCATTTACCGACGGCCGGCGGCTTCGCATTATTCGGCGGCTTCCGGCGATCTGCCGCGAACTGTTGGCCGACCTGACGCCGACCCGGCGGGAAACGTCGCGGAACTAAGCCCTTCGATCGCTTGCCAACCCGCTGGATAGCTCCCTCCCCCGGAGTGGAACGTCCCTTGCTCTCATTCAGCATCGCCCCGCCTCGCGTCGCCGATCGAAGCCGGGGTTCGGCCGGCTGTCGCGACAGTCGGACAGGTTCCGACTCACGATTCAAACAGTGGCGTGCAATGTCTGAACAGACCAGACAAGAGCAACACAGTCCGGACAGCGACAAGGGCGCCGAGCGCTTCCACATGTGGTCCGCTCGGCCCCTTCTTCGCAGCATCAGGTGGGACCCGGTTCCTTCCGTGTCACCGCCGGAGCTGGAGGGCGCGTATGACGTGTTCATCATGCAGGGTGCCCTCGAAAACCTGCTCGATCACGTCTGGAGCGCCGCGGAGGGAGACACTCCGTTCGGACTGCTGGCCGGGGACATCTGCGAGGACCCCGACGACGGCACGCGTTACGTGCTGATCAGCGCCGCCTGCCGGAGCCGGGTGTCCCTGGCCGAAAACGCGATCA
Source organism: Gemmatimonadota bacterium (assembly GCA_035464655.1). Lineage (GTDB taxonomy): Bacteria > Gemmatimonadota > Gemmatimonadetes > Palauibacterales > Palauibacteraceae > JARFPW01. Next base: position 9,952 of record DATHRZ010000092.1, on the reverse strand, counting down.
TCCTGCCCGAAGCCTGGGAGACGCTCAACAAGGATCTCGAGGAACAGCGCATCCAGGGCAGTCTGGTCGGCTGGTACCTGCGGCATCCCGAGGGCGGCCTGAAGCTCTCCGAGACCGAACGCGAGACGCATGCCCGATACTTCAACGAGCCGTGGCACAGCGTACTCGTCGTCGGTACGGAGCCGGACAACCCGGCGGGCGGCTTCTTTCGTCGCACCGCCCGCGGATTCTCCGCGGTGCCGCTGCCGTTTCACGAGGTAGTCACTACCGAGTCCCTCACGGGCGGCAATCGGCGCTCCGTGCTCGACTGGGCGAATATCGACGCCGAGGTCGAGGTCAACCGCGATCCGAGCTGGCGTGAAGCCGGCGCGCCCGCGGCGGGCCGCTCCGGGCGCCGGTCCTCCGGCAAACCCGGAAGGGGCAAGGAGGCCGATGCCTCGGGACCCGCCGGCCCGATCGTCCAGGAAGCCGCGCGCCGCGCCATCGCCGCAGCGGCCTCCCGCACCGCCGCCGATCTCGACGTACGACGTCGCGAGGCCGAAGAGCTGGCGCGCAAGGCCGACGAGGCTGCCGCGCGCAAGGCCGAGGAGCTGCAGGCCGCACAGAAGGCCGCCGAAGAGGCGGCCCGACGAGCCCAGGAAGAGGCCGAAGCCGAGGCCGAGCAGGACGACCGCGAGGAGGCCGAGCACCAGGCGCGCGAAGCCCAGGAAAGGGCCAATGCCCTGGCCCGCGAGGCGGCCGAAGCCCTGCGCCAGGCCGACGAAGAAGCGGCCGAGCGTGCCGCCGAGCTCGCAGCCCTCCAGGACGCGGCACGAACGGCGGAGCAACGGGCCGCCGAACTGGAAGCGGCGCTCAAGGCCAACGAGGCCGAGATGGCGGAGCGCATGGCCGAACAGGAGGCCGCGCGCAAGGCCGCCGAGGAAGAGGTGCAACGCAGCAAGGCCGAGGTGGAAGAGGCGCGCCAGGCGGCGCGGGCGGAGACCCAGCGCCGACTCGCCGAAGAGGAAGCTCGCCTGGCCGCCGAGGAAGAGGCCCTGCGCAAAGCGAGTGAGCTCGAGGCGACGCAGCAGGAAGCCGAAGTCGCCCGCCAGGAGGCCGAGGAGCGCGTCCGGCGCAGTATCGCCGAACTCGAGGCCGCCCGCCGGGCTGCCGAGGAGTCGGAACGCAGGGCGGAAGAGGCCGAGGCGGCGCGCCTCGCCGCCGAGGAGGAGGCCGCCCTCCGTAAGCAGGAAGAAGCCGAGCGTATCTCGGCCGAGACGCGGGCCGCCCAGCGGGCCGAGGAGCTCGAGGCCGCGCGGAAGATCGCCGAGGAGGAAGCCGCGAAGCGGGCCGAGGAGCTCGAAGCCGCACGGCTCGCAGCGACCGAAGAAGCCAGGCGGCGCACGGCCGAGCTCGAGGAAGTCCGAAAAGCGGCAACCGAAGAGGCGAAGCGACGGAAGGCCGAAGAAGAGGCGCGACGGAAGGCCGAGGAAGAGGCGAAGCGTCGCACCGAGGAGCTGGAAGCGGCACGCCGGCAGGCCGAAGAAGAGGCCGAACGCCTGACGGCCGAGGTCGAAGCCGCTCGCAAGGCCGCCCTTGAAGAAGCCACCCGCCGTTCGGCGGAAGCCGAGGAGGCGCGCAAGGCCGCCGAGACCGAGGCCGAACGCCGCAAGGCGGAAGAGGCAGCGCGGATCAAGGCCGAAGAAGAGGCGGCCCGACGGAACGCCGAGCTCGAGGCGGCTCGCAAGGCCGCCGAGGAAGAGGCCGCTCGCTGGGCCGCCGAAGCCGAGTCAGCCCGCAAGGCCGCCGAGCAGGAAGCCACCGAGCGCGCCCGGGAACTCGAAGAGACGCGCGCCGCCCTCGACGCCGCGCGCCGCAACGCCGAGGCCGAGGCCGCCCGCCGGAACGCCGAGCTCGAAACGGCGCGCAAGGCAGCGGAGCAGTGGGAACAGCGGGCTGCGGAGGCCGAAGAGGCCCGGCAGGCCGCCGAGGCGGAAGCCAGTGCGCGCCAGGAAATCGAAGCCAGGCACCGCATGGCCGAGCAGGACGCGTCCAGGAAGGCCGAAGAGCTGGAAGCCGCCCGCAAGGCCGCGCTCGAAGAAGCCGAGCAGCACGCCCAGGAGGCGGAGCTCGCTCGCAAGGCTGCTCAGCTCGAAGCCGAGCGCCGCGCCGTCGAGGAGAAAGCGCGGGCCCGGGCCGAGGCCGCCGCCGCGAGGGCCGCCGAGGAGCTCGCGAAGGCGAAGGAGTCGACCGAAGAAGAGGCGTCGAAGCGCTCCGAGAAGGCGCTCCATGCCGCCGAGGCGGAAGCCCAGCGTCGGCGCGAGGCGGAAGACGCTCGCCGCCGGGCCGAGGAAGAGGCAGCGCGTTCGGCCGAGCAGCTCGAGGCCGCTCGCAAGGAAGCCGAAGCGCTCGCCGCGAAGGCCGCGGAGGAGGCCGAGGAGGCCCGCAAGGCCGCTGCGGAGGAGGCCGAACGCCGCGCCGCCGCCGAGCAGGAGGCCGAACGCCGCGCCGAAGAGCTCCAGGGCGCCCGCAAGGCGGCCGAAGAGGCCCTGGCCAAGGCGAGCGAGAAGCGCGCCGCCCAGGAGGCCATCGAGCAGGAAGCCGCCCAGCAGTCGGCGGACGACGAGCGCGCACTACAGGTCGTAGAGCGCGAGGTCAGCCGTCGGGTCGCAGAGCTCGAGGAAGCCCGCACGGCCGCAGAAGAGAAAGCGTCGCAGATGGCCGCCGAGGCGAAGGCGGCCCGCGAGGCCGCGCGGCTCGAAACGCGCCGGCGCGAGCAGTCGGAAGCCGCGGCAGCAACCCGCATGGCCGAGCTCGAGGCGGCCCGCAAAGCCGCCGAGGAAGAGGCGGCGCGGATGGAGACGAAGGCTCGCAACGCCGCGGAAGTCGCGCGGATGGAAGCCGAGCGTTTGCGCAACGAACGGGTCGAACGGAAGGCCGTCGAAGAGGGCGCCGCGAAGAAGCTCGTCGAGCTCGAGCGCGCCAAGGCAGCTGCGGAGCGCGAAGCCGCGCGCGCCGCCGAGAAGCAGGCGGTCGCCGTTCAGCAGGCCGAAGAGCAGGCGCGACGCAATGCCTCGGAGGCCGCGCGACAGGCCGCGCTGGAAGTCGCCCGCAAGGAGGCCGAAGAGGCCGCGGCGCGGCGCAAGGCCGAGGCCGATGCGAAGAAGGCCGCTGCCGAGAAGGAGCGCCGGGAGGCCGAAAACGCCGCCGCGAAGGCGCGGAAGATGGAGGAACGCAAGGAGCGCCTGCGCCAGGGTGGGCGCGTGGCGATCAACATCGGGATGTTCGTGATCGTGCTCGCGGGTATCGGATTCGGGGCCCGGTTCGCCGGCCCCGCCTTCGACGGCGCGCTCGACTCGCTGCGCGGGCTGCGCACCGATGCACCGACCGAAGAGTCGGCGCTGGGGACGTCAGCGTCTGCCGCGCAGGCAACCGAGACCGCGCCGGCCCCCGCTCGCCCGGTCGCGCCCGGACCCGATCCGGAAGCGCTCGAAAACCTCGATCGCCTGGCGAGCGAAACGGCGTCGGCGATCCGCGACTACGAAGTCGTCGCCGAGGTGTTCGATCCGGCGACGGGCGTGTGTGTCGATATCCAGGCCGTGTTCGTCGGGGTGCAGGACGCGTGGTTCGACTACAGCACATCGGGCACCGCCCAGCTCACCGCTCCCCTCGATCCCGACCGCGCGTCGCGTGACCAGGCCCTGTACTCGCAGGTCCAGGAGATCGAACGGTCGTACTCCGAAACTGGGTGCCCGAGGCCCTGACCCGCCGAGTTTCTTGCCGCTGGCCACGACAGCCGTAAAGTTTCAGGGAGTTGGAAGCCTCGGTTCCCCTCCCGGGAGGTTGGCCATGAGAGTCACTTTCGTCTCGTTTCGTCACGCTCCCGCCTTTGTCGCCGCCCTGGCCCTTTCCTGTGCCCCTGCGCCGGATGAGGCCCCCGACGATGCCGCCGAAGCGGCCTCGGACGAGCTTGGCGACGTCGAGCTCGCAGCCTCGTGTGGCCCCGCGGCGGACAGCGCCCTCGAGCGCGGTCTCGCGTTGCTGCACCACATGACCTACGAGCCGGCCGAGGCCGCCTTCGCCGAGGCCGTCACGGCGGATTCGGGCTGCGCGCTCGGGTACTGGGGCCAGGCGATGACCTACATCCATCCACTGTGGTCGGATCCGCCGGGGCCCGAGAAGTTCGAACGTGGTACGACCCTCGTGGCGCAGGCGCGTGAACTGGACGACATGACGGACCGTGAGCGGGCCTATGTCGAAGCCGTCGGCGCCTACTACGACGCTGGGAAACAGGACGTCGAGCGGCCCAACCTCGAGGCGTTCGCGGCCGGTTGGGAAGCCGCGCACGAAAGCTACCCCGACGATCCCGAGATCACGGCTTTCCATGCCCTCTCGCTGCTCGGGATCGCGTACCCGGGGGACAAATCGTACGAAGTGCAGCGCCGGGCCGGGTCGCTGGCCGAGTCGGTGCTCGCGGAGCATCCGGGTCATCCCGGTGGGCACCACTACACGATCCACGCCTACGACTACCCGCCGCTGGCCGAGCAGGCCGTGCCGGTAGCTCGCTCGTATGCCGAGATCGCTCCGTCGGTGCCCCACGCTCTTCACATGCCGACGCATATCTTCACGCGCCTCGGCATGTGGGATTCGTCGATCGAGTTGAACGACCGGTCCGCCCGCGCCGCGCGCGAAAACCCGGTGAACGGCGCGATCTCGCTGCACTTCTTCCACGCGCTCGACTACGTGGCGTATGCCCACCTGCAGCGCGCCGAGTGGGAGCAGGCACGGGCCGTCCTCGACACGCTTCGGGCGGTGGACGGCCAGCTCATGGTCGAGATTGCGATACCATATACGCTCGCCGCCGTGCCCGCGCGCGTCGCGCTCGAGACCGGGGCGTGGGCTACCGCCGCCGCACTTCCCGCCCGCGTGCCGGCCAACTACCCGTGGGACGACTTCCCAGCCGTCGAGGCGATTACGCACTTCGCGCGAGGCATCGGCGCCGCACGCAGCGGTGATCCCGAGGCGGCCCGGGTGTCGGCAGCCCGACTTGCCGAGTTGCGAGACGCCGCCGGCCGTACGTCGGATTACTGGGCCACCCAGGTCGAGGTGCAGCGGCTCGCCGTCGAGGCATGGGCCGCGCATGCCGCCGGGAGCGAAGACGAGGGACTGCGGCTGATGCGCGAGGCCGCCGAGCTCGAGGCGACGACCGAGAAGCATCCGGTGACGCCGGGAGAGATCGTCCCGGCCCCCGAGCTGCTGGGAGAGATGCTCCTCGAACTCGAACGCTACGAGGAGGCGGGCGAGGCCTTCGCGACCGCCCTCGAGCGAAGCCCGCGCCGGCTACGCAGCCTGTATGGCTCCGGGCGCGCGGCCGAGCTGGCCGGCGACACGGCCACTGCCGCCGCCCGCTACGCCGAGTTGCTCGAGCTCACCGAGAGCGGCGATCCGGACACCGAGGCCGTCCGCCACGCCCGGGAGTTCAGCGCGAGCGCCTGACGGTTTCTCAGTCCCCTTCGCCGCCGGTGATCGTCAGGAGGAGCGCCGTGTCCTCGAGCGCCTGGATGTCCTCGGCGTGGCCGGGGCCGAAGAACAGGAACTCGCCGGCGCCGAGCCCGAACTCCTCGCCGTCCACCCGGTAGCGGAGACGGCCCTCGAGCACTTGCATGGTCATCGGCGCAACGGCTTGGTGCGTGCCGACTTCGGTACCCTCTGCGAGTACCGTAAGAGTGAGCCGTAGAGCGCCTTCCTTGACCAGCGTGCGGCCGATCCGGCCCGTCTTCGCGTAGCTCTCGTCGCCGCGAAGCTCCGCGATCTGGTCGCCGAGATCGAACGTCAGGTGTCGACCCGTCAGGGCACGCGACATGGAAGACATGGGTACCTGCCTCTGGATAGCGGTTGTCGGAGCGATGCCGTATTGACGATAGCGCCTCGCGGCTACGGCCACCAAGACGAGCCGTCGGTGTTCCGGTTCCGACTCATTCGTCCCCGGCGGGCCGGGTCGTCCAGGCCGCCGGGGCAAAGGCTCCCACCGGGCCCGGGAAGACGACCGGGCTCTCGAACCCACCCTCCGCCACGCTGGCGACGCCGAATATGTAGTTGTCGATCACCACGTTCTCGAGCGTGTGCTCGGTGTCGGTGGTGAGCTCGCTCCACTGCCACTGCGGCCGGTCCGTTGGCCGCCAGTAGACACGGTAGCCGGCCAGGTCGGGCGCCGACGCGGAGTCGACGGCGTCCCAGCGCAACGTCGTGCTGGGCCGAACGGCTCCTTCGATCTCGACGCCTGTTGGCGGCCGTGGCGCCCACGCGAGCGACGCCAGCGTCACCGCGTTCAGCGCGGTCAGCTTCGCGGCAAAATCGAACTCGACCTCCTCGACCACATCGCCGTATTCGACGCCGTCTTCCACCCGGATGTCCTGGTGCTGGCGCCGGTAGTCCTCGTTGGTCTCCATGATCCGCACGGCCGGGTAACCGACGTCGTTGAACGGCCGGTGATGCCCGCCGCGGCCGAACCGGTCGAGCCGGTAGATCATCATGATGTCGAGGTTCGGGATGTAGAGGTCGGCCATCCGATCGACGTAGCGCGCCAGGTTGCGCGAGGGCGAGTCCACTTCCCCACCGGTGAACCGCCGGATCGTCGCCATCCGCTCGGTCTCGTCGGCGCGGATTCCCTCGGAGAACACGCGGGCCACCGTGTTGTCGACCACGCCGTTCTGGCCCTGGATGTTGCCGATCATATCGTTGTTGAGCACGGCCTCGATTCGCCAGCCGGCCTCGAGCGCGTCGGTCGCCATCTTCCGGCCCCCGAACAGGCCCTGTTCCTCGCCCGACAACCCGGCGTAGACGATAGTCGCCGGGAACTCGTACTTCGACAGGACGCGGGCCGCCTCGAGCGCTCCCGCCATTCCCGAAGCGTTGTCGTTGGCGCCCGGCGCGTCGGTCACCGCGTCGGAGCCGTCGGAGGCGCGCGAGTCGATGTCGCCCGTCATGATCACGTAGCGGGCGGGGTCGGTTGTGCCACGCTGGATGGCGATCACGTTGACGACGGCCGTCGAGTCGGGCATCCGCCGCGCCCCGGTCACGATCGACGTCTGGTACGATACATCGAGGCAGTCCCCGCACGCCTCTGATATGCGGTCGAACTCCGCCTTGATCCAGCGGCGCGCCGCCCCGATCCCGCGCGTATCGGACGTTGTGTCGGACATGGTGTTCCGGGTGCCGAAGCCGGCGAGTCGGCGGACGTCGGCCTCGATCCGCCCGGCCGATACCGAGTCGACGATCGCGGCCATGACCGAGCCGGGGCCGGGGCGGGCGTCCCGGGCGGGAGCACTGTCCTGCGCGGCCGCCGGCTCCGCGGCTCCCAACCACAGGCCGAGCAGACACAAGGCCGGCCATGAGCTTCCGAGCGCATTCATGTCCGATCCCCTGCTATTGGGCGATTTCTTACTTCCGGTGGCTGATGTACCACACGTATGCCGCGACGTGCTCGAGGTCGGCAGCCGAGATGTCCGACCCGCCACGGGGTGGCATCTCGACACCGCGGGTGGACTCCGCAAGCGGCACGCCCCGGGCGATGATGCGTCCGATCGTCAGGTAGCTGCCCTTGGCGTCGAGCCACTCGTCGTCGGTCAGGTCGGGGCCGAGAAGACCGGTGGCCTCCGTACCATGGCACAGGGCGCACCCGCCTTCGCCCAGAAACACCTGCTCGCCACGCTGAACCATGCCGGTGGTCACCGCCTCCGGCAACGAATCGCCCGCCTCCGGGTGGCTCATCTTCCACACGTAGGCAGCCACCGACTGTACGTCGAGATCGTCGATCTCCGTATCGCCGCGCGGCGGCATGGCCGTACCCGTCGTGGAACGGGCTTCCGGAACCCCGTCGAGGATCACCTCGACAATCGACAGATAGCTGCCCTTCTCCTGGAGCCACTCGCCGTCGCTGAGGTCCGGTCCGATGTCGCCCACTGCATCCGCCCCGTGGCAGTCCGCACACAGGGCGTCGCCGTTAAAGAGCGTCCGGCCCTGCTCCACCATCTCCATCGTGACGCCGGGCGGAAGAGAGTCGAGCGGGGGGAGTGTCTGGGCGAGTACCTGGGGGGGAAGCGCGAATAGACCGCAGAGAAAGGCACAGACGCCAATCTCGTTCGGTAGTCGAGGCCGTCGCATAACGCCTCCTTGGGACGAGGTATGAGTATCCTTGATCTTAGGCCTTGCGACACACCGAAACAATTGACCGGACGTGTAGCCCGACACCGCGTCGGCGGTCAGCCTTCGGTCACGGCGTCGCCGATCGGCGGCAGCTCGGCCTCGATCTCCGCGCGCCGCGGTTCGAGCCACGGCGGCAGGATCAGCTCCTCGCCGAGCGTCTCGGCGTCCTCGTCCACCGTGAAGCCCGGGCCGTCGGTGGCGACCTCGAACAGTACGCCACCCGGTTCCTTGAAGTAGATGGAGCGGAACCAGAACCGGTCGATGAAGTCGGTGGGATTGCCGTCCGCCGCGATCACCCGCCGGCGAATCTCGGCCTGGGCGTCGTCGTCGGGGGCGCGAAAAGCCACGTGATGGACGGCGCCCGTTCCCCAGGCACCGCGTCGGGTGTCCGCCAGCTCGCGCACTTCGATCCTGCGTGACGCTCCGCCGCCCGCGACCTCGTAGCGATGCCACTCATCGTCGGTGCCGGCCGCGTGGAATCCGAGCCCCTCCGTCAGAAAGCCGGTGGTGGAACCCAGGTCACGCTCCCACAGGCGGACGACGTGGAAGCCCGCGATCTGATGGCGCTCGGGGACCGTGCTGTGCTTCCACGGCGCCGTATCGAGCGGGTCGGGGGTCTCGATCAGCGACAGCCCGAGACCGTGTGGATCGCAAAACGCGAGCGCTGGCTCGCCGAACCGCTCCTCTGGCGGCGCGGCCTCGACGCCGGACGCCGCGAGCCGCTCGGCCCACCAGTCGAGGCTGCCGGGTGCGACCGAGAAGCCGACCTCCACGGCGAGTCCGACACCGGGCCGCGCAGGCCCCATCCGCGGCCACGGAAAGAAGGTGATGTCGGTGCCGGGGCGGCCTTCCCCGTCGGCGTAGAACAGGTGGTAGGTGTCGGGCGCGTCCTGGTTCACGGATCGCTTGACCATCCGCAGGCCGAGAACCCCGGTGTAGAACTGGAGGTTCTCGCGCGGGTCAGCCGCGATCGCCGTGACGTGGTGGAGTCCGGTGACGGACGTCATCGGTCCGAACCTCCCCTGGTGAGTTGAGGTGAAACAGAACGGGCCCCGACGAATCGGGGCCCGTCCATCTCAACGATACCTGACGCGCGTCAGTCGCCCAGACCGATCGACACGCCCGCCTCGATGCCGAAGACACTCACTGTCAGATCTGTCAGATCGGCTTCGTCGCCGATGCTGGCACTCTGGTAGCGGGCCTCGACGAACGGGCTGATGTTCCCACCCGTCTCGAAGCCGACCCCGCCTCCGAGCTGCCAGCCGAAGCCGGACTCCGAATCGCTGCCCTCAATGGATGACGAAAGGCTCATCAAGCCGAGCCCGCCGAACACGTACGGCGACACCGACGACTGCGTCTGGATGTCGTAGCCCAGGATCCCCATGGCGCTGAAGAGCTTGTAATTCTCATCTACCGCATCCGACGAGAAGCTGTTCTGCCCATACAGACCCTCGGCTCCGGCCCACAGGCCAGCTTCACCAACCGGGAACGTCACGCCAACCGCTCCCAGCCAGCCGGTGTCGGCGACATCGCCGTAGTCACCGGTGGGGGCCGAAAGACCCCCCAGAACGAAGACGCTCTGAGCGTGTGCCGTGAGGGGAAGGGCCAGTGCCATAAACAGCACCGTCGTCGACGCTACGATCGCACGTCGAATCATCACACAACCTCCGTTGTGAGCGGCCGGTGCGGGACAACGCACATCAGCTGAGGGAAAAGTGTGGGGCCCCTGTGCCCGGGCGTCAAGGGGTGCCCGTCCGCGACGGATCAG
>DATHRZ010000091.1:0-2576 GCA_035464655.1 Gemmatimonadota bacterium | reverse complement strand
ATGCGAGTCATCGGCGGCATCGATCAACTGCGCCGTGATCCGGAGCCGGTCGCCCTCCTTGCGCACGCTGCCCTCGATCAGGTAGGCGACGTTCAGCTCGCTTCCGATCTCCCGGAGGTCCCGGTTCTCCCCTTTATACGCGAACGCCGACGTCCGTCCCCGCACCCCGAATTGACCGGTCCTGGCGAGGACGTTGATGATCTCCTCGGTCATCCCGTCGCTGACGTGCTCCTGGTCACTTTCCGGGCTCTTGTCCGTGATGGGCAGGACCGCTGTCGACGGACGCGTGTCGTCCGCGAGGTCCGGAAAGGCGAGGCGCGCCTCGGAAGCAGGGGGTTCGGCTGCGGCATCACGGCCGGCGTCTGCTGCCGTGCTGCGCCCCATCCACCAGCCCCCGAACAGGAGCGCCGCGCCGGCCAGCGCCAGCAATCCGGCCGGCCAGCGGCTGGAGGCGGGTTGCGCCACGATCGCCTCGATCTCGCCCGGAGCGGCGGGCTCTGCCTTCTGGACTCCGTCCGGGGTCACCTCGAAGGCCCACGCGAGCACGAGAGCGACGGGAAAGCCAAGCAGCAGGAGTCCGACGACGAGGGACAGGAAGGAGTCGGAAAGACCCAGGGCCGTCCCAAGCGGCTCGGCCACCTGCAGGACGCCGAACGCGACCGCCCCGTAGATCGCCGCCACTTTGAACACGTGGCGGCGCTTCAGTTCGGCGAAGAACTGCTGGTAGCCTCTCATGGGTTCGCCGGCCGGCTTCTAATCGCTACTGGCTGCCGGGGAACTGGGTGCCGCTGCTGGAACATTGGCTGGGAGGCTCCCGAGTCGGGGAAATCGGTCGAGGCTGCCGACGAATATAGCGAGGACCACCCGTGGAGACAGGCTTCCTTCAGGTAGAGCCCTCGCGCCTCATGCGCGTCAGCGCGCGGTCGAGCCCGGATGCGAATTCCCGCTTGCCGCGCGCGTCGAACGGGGGCGGACCGCCTGTCGTGACGCCGGTGGAGCGCAGTGACTCCATGAAGTCTCGTACCGACAGGCGAGACCCGATCGTCTCGGAAGTGTGCTCCTCCCCGCGCACGTCGAGCACGACCACGTCATTCGGCACGAGCCGGGCCGCGAGCGGGATGTCCTGCGTCACGACCAGGTCGCCGGGCTCCGCGTGCTCGGCGATGTGGTCGTCCGCCACGTCGGGCCCGCCGGGGACGACGACCACCGACACCATCGAGTAGGCGGCCGGAACCTCGAGCGACTGGTTGGCCACGAGCACCGTATCAATGCTGAGGCGTTTCGCGGCGCGGTACACGACGTCGCGGACAGGGCGGGGCGCGGCGTCAGCGTCGATCCAGATTTTCATGCGGGCCTCTCTTACTTCGGGGTCGCAACCGCCCGATCCACTGCCTGATCGTTCATCGATACCACTTCTGAAACAAGTTACTCGTCATCGTACGCCTCGGCGTGCCGGACTTATGCTGTCCCGTGAAGGGATCCAGATTTGCAATCCCTCAAGTGGAAGCTCGCGCCACTCAGTAGCGAGCGAAGCAGCAGGGCAGTACGAGCGAAGCAAGCGGACAATGGTCAAGATGGGGCTCTGGCTCTACACGGCCGCCGTTCCCTCCCCGGGAGCGGCGGTCGTGCTTGGGTCGGGGCACTGTTCCCGGGTGCCAGTTCCCCCCCGCTTGCCGACGCCCGCCACGAAGTCCGATCTTGACGGCCATGGATCGCCGGCCGTCGTCGGCGCCGGCGCGGAAGCCGACCCCGTCGTGATCTTCGCCGACGGCATGCACGACGACCTTCTCACCCAGCTTTCCCGGATCGGCGACCTGCGCGTCACTTCCCGCACCTCGGTCGAGCAGTTCAGGGACACGAACCTCGACATCCGCGACATCGCCGGACAGCTCGGCGTGCGGTACATCATCGAGGGGGCCGTCGACCAGGTGGGCGACCGCATTCGGGTCAACGTCCAGCTCATGCCGGCTCGCCGCGTGCCGGTGCAAACGACTCGAGGAGGAAGCATGACGACGCCGCGATCATTCCGCTCCCTGGCCGCCGACGCCCGCGCCGCGCTTCAGCCGCCCGCGCCCCCGCCCACCGTCGCCGCCGCTTCGATCTCCTGCGCCGCCCGCGCGCCCGACTCGAGCGCGCCATCCATCGAGGTCGAGAGCCGCGACGTGTGCTCGCCGGCGAAGTGGATCCGCCCCTCGGGTCGCGCGATCACGGGCAGGAACTCGAAGATCTGCCCCGGCGCGAACGAGGCGTAGCCGCCGCGCGCCCACGGATCCTCCGTCCAGGCGTACGAGGTTCCGCCTTCGGCGTGTTCGCGGACGCCCGGGTGGATGTTCTCGAGCTCCTCGAGGGCGAAGGCCAGTCGCTCGTCTTCGCCGAGGGCGGCGAGGCGCGTGCCCGTCGCTTTGCCGGTGTGCGCCTCGAGCACGGCGCGTTGCGTGCGGCGCCCCATCGGCTGGGTGAGGACGCGCGGCACGGCGCCGTCGGAGTAGGCGGCGCCGTTGAGGCCCTCGTCCTCCCAGAACCGGCGGGCGACCTGCACGTAGACGCGGGTGATGGTCGAGTACGGGAGGGTGTCG
>DATHRZ010000090.1:0-6811 GCA_035464655.1 Gemmatimonadota bacterium | reverse complement strand
CGTCCATGTCTGCGAGATCGAAATCGATCCCGATACCGGCGTTGCGACTATCGCCAAGTTCACTGCCATCGACGATTTCGGCAACATCATCAACCCGATGATCGTCGAGGGCCAGGTGCACGGCGGCCTCACGCAGGGGCTGGCGCCCGCGCTGTTCGAGGAGATCGTGTACGACGAGAACGGCCAGAACCTCACAGGCACGTTCGCCGACTACCTCGTGCCGACGGCCATGGAGAGCCCGAAGTGGGAGACCGGCCACACGATCACCCCGTCGCCGCACCATCCGCTCGGCGCCAAGGGCGTGGGCGAGTCGCCGACCGTCGGCGCCCCGCCCGCCATTGTCAACGCCGTGGTCGACGCCATGTGGCACCTCGGCGTGCGCCACGTCGAAATCCCGATGACCCCCGAGCGCATCTGGAAGGCGCTGCGCGAGGCGGGGGTGAACGAGTGAGGCCAGGGCCGCGCAACGACCGTATGATGTCCGCGCCCCTCTAGTCGTACATGTGTACAACTAGAAGGGACGAGCACGATGGGCAGTGGGAGCCGCCGCGTCGCGCAGGAGGCTGACCATGTTCGATGATTTCTTCGAGACGGCGAGCGAGCTGACACGCGCCGGACGGCCGTTCGCCACCGCCGTGGTGGTACGGGCCGAGAAGCCGACGTCGGGCAAGCCGGGCGACCGCGCGATCGTCACGCTCGACGGCGTGATGCACGGTTGGATCGGCGGAAGCTGCGCGCAGCCGACCGTTATCCGCGAGGCGCTTGCGGCGCTGGCGGAGGACCGAAGCCGCCTCGTGCGGCTGTCGTCCGAGGACGAGGTCGGCACGGAGGCCGGCGGTGCGTTCCCGCTCGATTCCGCGCGCCTCGACGGCGTCGTCACGGCCCCCATGACCTGCTTCAGCGGAGGAACGCTGGACATCTTCATCGAGCCCCAACACCCGCGCCCGCGGCTGCTGATCGTGGGAACGCTACCCGTCGCCCGCGCCCTGGCGCATCTCGGCAAGGCGATGAACTACCACGTGTGCATGGTGGATCCGGCGGGCGAGACGAGCAAAGTGCCGACAGGGGTCGACGAGTTGCTCGAAGGGGCGGGGCCCGAGGCTCTCGGCACGCTGGCCGAGCGCGTCACGCCACTCAGCTTCTTCGTCGTCGCGACACACGGCGAATACGACGAACCGGCGCTCAGGGCCGCGTTCGCGACGGACGTTCCCTACATCGGCCTGGTCGCGAGCCCGAAGCGCGGCTCGTCGGTGCGGACGTCGCTCGCGGCGGCCGGCGTGAGCGAGAAGGACCTCGCGCGGATGAAGTTCCCGGCCGGCCTCGACATCGGCGCTCGGCGCGGCGACGAAATCGCCCTGTCGATCATGGCGGAGATCATCCAGGTGCGGCAGGGGCTCGAAGCGCTGACGTGGGAGGATGGCGCGGAAGCGGCAGCCGGCGACTCGGATGCCGGCGGAGGCGTCTCCGCGAAGACGCGCGCTGCCGGACCGGCCGTCGCGATCGACCCCATCTGCCGGATGGAAGTGAAGGTCGAGGGCGCGCTCCATACCCACGAGTGGGACGGCCGGACCTGGTATTTCTGCTGCGACGGCTGCCGCGCGAAATTCGCGGCGGATCCGGAGGCCTGGACGGCGGCTTGAGCGGCGCCGGTCGCGGTTTCACGACGGAGGCGCCCCGGTGACTCACCGAACCCCTCTCCTCATCGTCGGTGCAGGACCGTTCGGGCTCGCGATGTCCGCCTGGGCCCGTCATCTCGGCGTCGAGCACGTCATGCTCGGGCGGGCGATGGACTTCTGGGAAGAGAACATGCCGCGCGGCATGCTGCTTCGCTCGGCATGCGACTGGCACCTCGACCCCGCGGAAGAGCACACGATCGAACGCTACCTGAAGGAGAACGGTCGGACGCCGGACGCTGTGGAACCGCTCTCCCTCGACTTCTATCTCGGGTACGCACGCTGGTTCCAGCAAGCGAAGGAGATCGAGTCGGTCCCTCGCTTCGTGGAGCGCCTCGACCTCGACGGGCCGACGGGCGGCTATCGGGCGCACCTCGAAGACGGGGGGACGATCGAAGCTCGGAACGTGCTGCTGGCGCCCGGATTCCGTCACTTCGCCCACGTGCCGCCCGAGCTCGCGCAGATTCTCCCCCGGGGCCGCTACGAGCATACCTGTGAGCGGGTCGACCTGGCACCTCTCCGGGGCAAGCGCGTGCTCATCGTCGGGGGACGGCAAAGCGCTTTCGAGTGGGCGGCGCTCCTGCGGGAGGCCGGGGCTGCCTGGGTCCACGTCGTCCACCGGCACCCGACGCCCCGCTTCGAGGCATCGGACTGGACGTGGGTCGATCCGCTGATCGTACGCATGGGGGAGGAGCCCGGTTGGTTCAGGAACCTCACCGAGGAGGACCGGGAGGCGATGGACCGGCGATTCTGGGAGGAGGGCCGCCTCAAGCTCGAGCCCTGGCTGGGACCCCGCGTGCACGCGGATCGGGTCTCGCTGTGGCCGGAGCGCTCGGTGGTGGCCTGCGAGCCGGCGGCCGGGGGAGGGCTGAAGGTCGGGCTCGACGGCGCGGAGGAGTTGACGGTGGATCACGTCATCCTCGCCACGGGCTACCGCGTGGCGATCGAGCGCCTTCCTTATCTGGCTGCCGGGGACGTTCTCTCGCACATAGAGACCGACGGCGGTGCCCCGCTCCTCGACGAGCGGCTCCAGACCACCTCACCGGGGCTCTTCATCACGAGCATGCCGGCCACCCGTGACTTCGGAGCCTTCTTCGCTTTCACGGTCTCGGTGCGCGTGTCGGCGAAGATTGTCGGCCGGGCGATCACCGATACACGTTGTACGCATAGAGGGGCCCGCGCAGTATGAATCACGAGGACGAGGCCTCGTCCTCCACCGCGCCGTCCGCCTCGCTCTCGGGCATCTCTACGACGGCGTTCGGCCCCGTGAAATGGAGCCGCATGTCGACATCGGCGGCGGCGATCCGGCCGGCCGCGCGGTAGACGTCGGCCTGGATCTGGTAATCGCGCGCGATGCGCGCCGCGCGCTCGGCCGACACGGGATGCGTCTTGAAATCGACGATCAGCCCGCGAGCACCGTCGCCGGCCGCGCCACCGTCCGCGCCACCGTCCGGCCGCCGGAAAAGATCGAACGCTCCGTAGCGCCAGTCGCGCGGACCGAGCAGGTGGGTGAAGGTGAGCTCCTTCCAGTAGTCACTGCCGAGGACGCCGGCCGTGTACCAGGCCCACTCGCGGCTCTCGACCACGCGGCGGATCTCCGCTTCGAGCGCCTCGCGGTAGCGGGCGCCCGGCCGCAGCATGGTCTCGAACTCGGGCTCGTCCAGCGACCCGATCGTCTCGTCGAGAATGCGCGACAGCTCGGCCTCGTTCTCGAGCTGCTCGAGCACGCCGTGGATGATCGTCCCGCGCAGGGTTGCCGGCAGCGCGGGAGCCTCGCTTGCGGCAGCTCCAGCCTCCGGCGCGAACTCCCACGACGCCTGCACGCCATGGCGATAACGGCGCTCCCAGGCCTCGGGGTCGCGGCGCTCGAGCATGAGCTCGGTGGCCGAGTGAATCCAGCGGTACGGTGGCTCGGGCAACGGCCCGATGAGCGCCGGCGGATCGGTGAGCTCGCAGGCATCGAGCCACGCGAGAGCCGGAGGGCGCGGCGGCGCCGGCGGATCGATATCGGCGGGCTGCGTGCGGACGGCGACGAGCCCGCGGCCTGCCGCATCCACCTCCTCCGCTCCCGCCTCGAGCCACTGATCGTAGCCCTTCGCGCCGCCGCGCTCGCCGACGATCTGCAGGCGGTCGCGGGCCCGGGTGGCCGCCACGTAGAGCAGGCGCGCCTCCTCGGCGGCGGCCTCGAGCTGCTCGCGTTCGGCGATCTCGTCGGCCCGCGGGCCCCGGTCGTCCTTCTTGAGGCAGAACACCGGGCCGAGCTCGCGATCCGTCCAGAACTCGTTGCTCCGGTGCCGCACGATCGCCTTGTCGACGCCGACCACGAACACGACCGGCCACTCGAGTCCCTTGGCGGCGTGAATCGTCGAGAGAGTGACGACGTCGTCGTCTTTCGAGTAGAGCGGCGCCTGCGGGATGCCGATCTCCTGCGATGCCGAGCGCTCCCACACCTCGAAGAACCCGCTCAAGTCGAGATGACGATACGCCTCCGCGAAGTGGACGAGGCTCTGCAGGTTGGCGAGCACCTCCTCGGGACGATCCATGAGCAGCACGTGCAACCGATATCCCGAGCGATCGAGCAGCTCGTCGATCAGCTCGTCGAGCGGCAGCCGTGGGCACAGGGCCCGCAGGTCCTCGAGCAGATCGAGCCCGCGCCCGAGGGCGTCGCGCTCGATGGTCGCGAGCTCGGGATGGTCGGGCGCCTCGGGCCACTCCCCCGCCAGGGCGCGCCGCGCCTGTACGAGGAGCGGCGCCCCGCTCTCCGACAGCAGGCGGATGCGGGCGATCGTCTCGTCGCGCAGCCCGACGAAGGGCGAGCGCAGGAAGCCGAACGCGCGCAGATCGTCGCGCGGCGCCTGCAGCACGTGCAGGGCGTTCAGCACGTCGACGATCTCCTGCCGCTCGTTAAGATACGACGCGCCCGCCACGTAGTACGGAACGTCGTAGCGCGTGAGCGCCTGCTCGAAATGCTCGAGCCCGCTGCGCGCCCGGTACAGCACGGCGCAGTCGCGAAATGCCAGCTTGCGTCGTGCCCCGGGCGCGTCGGGATCGCGCACGTCGGGGTCGCGGATCTCGAGCCGGCCCACGTGTTCGCGGATCCACGTCGCGACGTGCTTCGCCTCCGATTCGCGGCGCTCGGCCGAGTTTTTCCCCTCGGCCACCTGCCACTCGACGCCCGACGCCTCTGATGCGTCGACAGCCGGGATCAGCTCGGCGTAGTGGATCCCGCCGGCCAGGCCGCGCTCGTCGAGCGCCTCCCCCGTCTCCTCGATCGCCCGGCGCGCCGCATGATTCACGAACTCTACGATCGGCGGGGCGTTGCGGAACGTCTGCGACAGCTCGAGGATCTCCCCGCCCTGTTCGCGAAACGCTGTTTCGACCTCGTTCCATACGGCGATGTCGGCGCCGCGGAACCGGTAGATGCTCTGCTTCGGATCGCCGACCAGGAAGAGTTGCGGCCGCTCGTGGCCACGCCCGATCGCGAACGCGATGTCGCGCTGCGCGAAGTCGGTGTCCTGGAACTCGTCGACGACCAGGATGCGGTAGCGCGCGCGGATGGCGCGCAGCGCGGCCCCGGCGCCGGTCTCGGAGCGCGGCGCGAGCGTGGCCTCCGGCGGCATCCCCGGGCCGGCGGCGCGGCGCGCCACCTCAGGTGCGCTGCCCTCGCCGCCGCCCACGAGGAGCTCGCGGGCCCCGAGAATCAGGCTGTCGAAGTCGCGCCGGTTCTCCGCCTCGAGGTAGTCGTCCCAGCGGCGCCTCGCCTCGCGGGCGAGTCCGAGAATCGCGTCGCAGATCTCGAGGATGCCGGCGTCGGCGGGGTCGAGGGCGTCGGCATCGGCCACCAGGGCGCGAACGTCGCAGCGCTCGCCGTGCCAGCGCAGCTCGCGCAGTCCGTCGCGCACGTGGTCGATCACGCCCTTCGTGTGCGTCCACCCCGTCAGCTTCATGCGCTGCAGCAGAAGGCGGGCGGCCGGGTCGCCGGCTTCGAGGCGCTCGAGCACGAGCTCCTTGATCAGCCGGTCCTGCTCCGCCCAGGCCTCGTCGCCATCCAACACCACGAAGGTCGGGTCGATGCCGAGCCGCAGGGCGTTCTCGCGCAGCAGCTCGCCGCAGAACGAGTGGATCGTCCCGACCGACGCCCGGTCGATCTCCCAGCGCAACTCGTCGGCGCGATCCGACTGCTCGATCGCGGCGCGTAGCTGGCGCTTCAGGTCGTAGGCCGCCTTCTCGGTGAACGTGATCGCCGCGATCTCGTGCAACTCGCATGGACGCTCGGGCGGAGCCGGCGGCTCCCCCGTCTCCGAATCGACACCGTACGGCAGCCCGAGCAGCCACATGATCTTGCCGACCACGGTCGTCGTCTTTCCGGTTCCGGCGTTGGCGACGAGCAGCGTGTCGTCCTCCGACCGGATGGCGGCCGTCTGCTGGGGCGTCCAGCGAATCTCACTCATCGGCCCGCCCCACGTCTCCGAACCTGTGACCTTCCGGAATCGTGGCCGACGAGCGGCGGATCTCGACCGGCACGTCCCAGTCCTTCCAGCCGCCCTTGCGCGAGGCGACGGCCTCGAACCGTCCGGCGCACACGCGCAGAGGAATACTGAACGCGACTGCCAGCGCGCTGTCATACATCTCGGAGCCGTGCTCGATCAGGCCGCCGTTCTGCGGACTTCCGGGTTTCTTGATCGACCGGTAGCGGCCGCGCTTCACGCGGTGCCCCTGCGACGCGAGGGCTTCGAGGTAGAGCGCGCCCTGTAGGACGGTCCCGTCCTCGTAGTCGTTCGCTCCCGGCGTGCTGCCGCTCTTGAAGTCGAGCACGTGCAGGACGGGGTCGTCGGGCGCTCCTGTGCGGTCTACCCGGTCGATCTTGCCGCGCAGTTTGAGCCGAGCCGGCCGGCCGTCGACGTCGCGCCCTTCGAGCACGAGCACCTCGGGATCGTAGCCGAACTGGTGCTCGACCAGCATCGGGTACTCGCCCTTGTCGTGCAGGAACCCCAGCTCCCATTCGACGTAAGCCCGGACGGCGTCGACGATGCTCTCGCGGCTCGTCTCCCACAGGGCAGGCAGGCCGAGCCATTCGCCCGCCGCCTCGCGCGTCTCGCACACCTCCCGGGCGATCTGCTCGAATCGCTCGGCGACCG
>DATHRZ010000089.1:0-4283 GCA_035464655.1 Gemmatimonadota bacterium | reverse complement strand
GGCGGCCGTGGCCGCCGGGTTCGGCGCGATCATCAGCGAAGTCGGCGCGGCGATGCTGGTCGGCGGCAACATCCTCGGACAAACGCGCGTGATGACCACGACGATCGTGCTCGAGACGCGGCGCGGAAACTTCGGCGTGGCAATCGCCCTCGGGGCCGTGCTGCTGGCCGTGGCGCTGCTCGTGAACGTGGTGCTCGCCGGCCTCGGCACGCGGGCGCGGCGGCCGGTGCTGTCGTGATCGACGCCGCGGATCTCGCGTCGCCTCCCGCGACTCTCGCGGCGCCTCCCGTTCTCGCGATCCGTGGCCTGCGCCACGAGGCCGGTGGCCGGGTGATTCTCGACATCCCGACGTTCGAAGTGCCCGCGGGGACGATGCTCGCCGTCCTCGGCCCGAACGGGGCAGGCAAGAGCACACTGATGCGGATCCTCGCCGGACTGCGCGTGCCCACGGCGGGAGCCCTCGAGTTTCGCCCCGCCGACGGCCAGCCCGTGAACGGCGAAGCCGCCGCCGAGGCGCTGCGGCGCCGCTCGGCGTTCGTGTTCCAGGCGCCCTACCTGTGGACCGGCACCGTCCGCAGGAACCTCGAGCTCGGGCTGCGGTTTCGCGGGCTCGACGACGCCGAGGTCGACCGGCGGGTCGACGCGATCGCCGCGCAACTCGGCCTCGGCGCCGTGCTCGGCCGCAACGCCGGCGAGCTGTCGGGCGGCGAAGTGCAGCGCGTGGCGCTGGCGCGGGCTCTCGTGCTCGATCCGGAGGTCCTGTTTCTCGACGAGCCCAGCTCGAACCTCGACGCCGAGGCGCACGCCGCCCTGCGCGAAGACCTCGACCGGGTCGCGCGCGCCAGGGCCGGTGCGATCGTCCTCGCCACGCACGAGCGGCCCGACGCGTTCTACCTTGCCGATTCGATCGCCGTGCTGCGCGGCGGCCGACTCGTGCAGGCAGGCACGCCGGCCGAGCTGTTCGAGAACCCCACCGACTCGTTCATCGCCGGCATCACGGGCGCCGAGCTCTCGATGCGGGGCGTCGTGACGGCGGCCGACGGCGAGCTACTGACGGTGCAGGTGGGCGGCGAGGAGCTACTGGCCGTCGGCGACGCCGCCCCCGGCGACACGATCAAGCTCGCCTACCGGCCCGAAGACCTCTACCTGTCGCGCCGGGCGCCCGAGGGGGGAAGCGCGCGCAACCGGTTTCGGGCGCGCGTCACCGAGGTGCGCTCGCTGGGCTCTCTCGTCCGCATCCGCCTCGCCGGGCCGAACGAGCTCGTGGCGATCGTCACCCGAGCCGCCGCGAGCGAGCTCGAGCTGACCCGGGACGCCGAGATCTGGGTACAGATCAAGGCCACGGCCCTGCACGGGTTCGAACTGTGAATTCCGCCTGACGAGTCAGCTCGAGGAAGGCACCGCATGCACCGAATCCCCATCTACCAGGTCGACGCGTTCACGGGCGCCGTGTTCGGCGGCAACCCGGCCGCCGTCTGTCCGCTCGACGAATGGTTGCCCGACGAGACGCTCCAGGCGATTGCGGCGGAGAACAACCTGTCGGAGACGGCGTTCCTCGTTCCGGGCCGCGATCCCGTGCCGCTGCGCTGGTTCACGCCCCGTCTCGAGGTGAAGCTGTGCGGCCACGCGACGCTAGCCTCGGCATTCGTGCTGTTCGAGTTTCTCGAGCCGGGCCGCGAGCGGGTGAGCTTCGAGACGATGAGCGGCCGGCTGAGCGTGAGGCGCGAGGGCGACCGGCTCTCGATGGACTTTCCCGCCATTGGCAGCGCGCGTGTCGCACCGGACGACGTCCCGGCGGTTCTGATCGAAGGGCTCGGCGCCGAACCCGACGAGGTGCGGTTCACCGACGACGACTGGAACTACATCGCCGTGTTCGCCGACGCCGATACCGTGACCGGGCTCCGGCCCGACTTCCGGCTGATCGAGCGGGTGCATCCGCACGGCGTCGCCGCGACCGGGCCGGGTGGGGCGGGAGCGAACGGTGTGCCCGACATCGATTTCGTGTCCCGCTACTTCGTGCCCGGATACGGGATACCCGAAGATCCGGTCACCGGCTCGATTCACTGCGCGCTGGCGCCCTACTGGGCCGGGCGCCTGGACCGCGAGCAGCTGTCGGCGCACCAGGTGTCGGAGCGCGGCGGGCGACTCGATCTGGTGGTTGCGGGCGAGCGCGTGCACATCGAGGGGACCGCCGTCACCTACATGACGGGCGAGATCGTCGTCCCCTGAAACTGGCACTCCACCTTTACGTTGGCGTAGGATGTTCGAATCAACCAGGGATCGAGAAGGAGGTACGATGATGCGGACGATGAAGATGATGAAGACGAAGATGATGGTGGCGATGCCGGCGATGGCGCTGGTCTTCGCCCCCGCACTGCCCGCCCAGACCCCCGACGCGCGTCCGGAAGACGTCGCGAGCCCCGAGGCGATCATCGCCGCGGCTTACGAAGCGATCAGTCGGGCGCCCGGCGAGCGCTTCGACTGGGATCGCTTCCGCTCGCTGTACGTGCCGGGGGCGCTGATGATCCCGAACACCGAGCAGTCGGGCGGTGAGTTCACCGTGCACACGGTGGAGGAGTTCAACGACTGGGTCGACGCCTGGTACGCGGAAAACGCTCCGATCGGGGGCGAGAACGACCAGGGCTTCGTCGAGGAGGGCATCCACTCCGTGACGAACCGCTATGGCGACGTCGTCCAGGTGATGAGCACCTACCACAAGCGCCTGTACGATTCCGACGACGTCCTCGGCCGCGGCATCAACGCGTTCACGCTCGTGTTCGACGGCGAGCGCTGGTGGATCGCGTCGACGGCCTGGGACGAAGAGAACGGGGCGGGGCCGATTCCGGCGGAGTACCTGCCCTGACGTGATTGCTCCCGGCGCCACCCCCGACGCGCTCACCCGGCTGCTCGCCGGCCGGCCCTTCGTCGCGCTGGTGGGCGCCGGGTGCAGCACCGAGTCCGGGATCCCCGACTACCGGGGTCCCGGCAGCGACCGCACGCCGGTACGCCCGATCATGTACCAGGAGTTCGTCCGCTCGGCCGAGACGCGTGCCCGCTACTGGGCGCGGAGCGCCGTCGGCTGGCGGCGCGTGGCCGACGCCCGCCCGAACCCGGCGCATCACGCGCTGGCCGCCCTCGAGACGGTGGGCGCGCTGACCGGCGTGATCACGCAGAACGTCGACGGCCTGCACGCGCGGGCCGGGAGCCGCCGGGTGGTCGAGCTGCACGGCTGCCTCGCGGAAGTCCGCTGCCTGGACTGCGGCGCTCGCGAGTCGCGGAAAGCCATGCAGGACCGGCTGCTCGAGATGAACCCGGCATGGGCGGAGCATGTCCGCCGGATGGACGGCGCCTCGGGGGCGGACCGCGAGATGCCCGCCACGCCCGACGGCGATGCCGCCGTACCCGACGAGCTGACCCGCGGCTTCGAGGTTCCGCGATGCCGGGCGTGCGGCGGCGTGCTCAAACCCGACGTCGTGTTCTTCGGCGAGAACGTGCCGGCGAGCGTGGTCGAAGCGGCATGGGACCTGTACGCGGAGGCAGACGCCGTCCTCGTCGTCGGATCTTCCCTGACCGTCTACTCCGGCCGCCGGTTCGTCGATCGCGCCGTGCGCGACGGACGCCCCGTAGCCGTCGTGAATGTCGGGCCCACCCGGGCCGACGAGCACGCCGAGGTGAGGGTCGAGGGTCGCGTGGGCGAGGTACTGCCCTGGCTGGCAGAGCGGCTGGGCGGAGCGGCTGGGCGCGACGGGAAAACCAGGGCGGCGAGCGAGCGGGCGACGAACGTTTCAGCTGAAACGTCCTGACGCCGCGGCGATCCCTACGGTCTGACCGCCCCCTGGTTCGCACGCAGGATCCAGCCCTGCGGATCGAGCTCGGTCCTGGCGCCCGCCGGCACCTCTATCTCCGCGGTGCCGTCCGCTCCCACCTCGACAACTCGCACTTCACCGTCGATGTCGACCTCGACCGGCATCGGGAACGGGAGCCCAGCGGGCGCGTTCCACGAGATCCGGATGACATCGCCGTCCGCCGCGGCACCGCGCCCGCGCTCGGCGTGCAGCTCCGGCAACGCCGGCTGCCGCAGGTAGACCTCGAAGAGCCAGTCGAGGTCGCACCCCGATTCGTCCTCGGCGATGCGCAGGAAGTCGTCGGTCGTCACGAAGCGCACCTGCTCGCCGTCGGTCGCGCGCAGCCGCGTCGAGTCCGGGTAGGCCATCCGGCGGAGCGCCGCGAAAAAGGCGTCATCGCCGATCAGCCCGCGCAGCGTGTGCAGCACCCACGCGCCC
>DATHRZ010000088.1:0-33203 GCA_035464655.1 Gemmatimonadota bacterium | reverse complement strand
AGAGCTGGAGCGGTACGGCGCATGAGGGTCCCCCATGAATCGAGAAAGTAGGAATGGACCAGCAGTGTGCGGCCCGGACTGCGGCCCGGCAAGGCGACCGGGCTCGAGCACTATTTTCAAGGTCGTCTCCGCGTCGGCGCGCAGCCGAGCTCAGGGAATCGGCAAAGTGATGATTATTACGAAGTTTCTTGCACACCTGCCGGCCTGCGCCACATAGACGGCGCGGCAAACAGACCCTACTACATGGCCTTCCCCAAATGGGCCCGGCAGGACTCGAACCTGCGACCTTGGGATTATGAGTCCCCTGCTCTGACCAGCTGAGCTACGGGCCCGCGCTTCGTATGCGGGACGATATCCCCGCGACGTGCTTCGCCACAATGCGACGACGCTCACGCGGTGGCGGCCGCCATGCTCTCCGCCCTATGCTCCCCTCGTGGGCACTCAGCCGCTGGATGCCGTCATCGTGGGCGCCGGCCCGAATGGGCTGGCGGCGGCGATCGTCCTGGCCGAAGCTGGCCGGCGGGTCCGTGTGCTCGAAGCCAACGGCGACGTCGGGGGGGCGGCCCGTTCCGCCGAACTCACGCGCGACGGTTTTGTGCACGACCTGGGCTCGACGACGCATCCCCTCGCCGCGGCCTCCCCCTTCTTCCGCCAGCTTCCGCTTGGGGCCCACGGGCTCGAATGGGTGCAGCCCGACCTGCCGCTCGCGCATCCGCTCGACGGGGGTCGGGCCGTGATGCACCACCGTTCGCTGGAAGAGACCGCCGGCGGACTCGGTCCGGATGCCGGGGCGTGGATCGACCTGTTCGGGCCGCTGGTGGAAAGCTGGCCCAGGCTCGAGAAGGAGATCCTGCGACCGCTTCTCCACTGGCCGAAGCATCCGGTCGCCCTGGCGCGCTTCGGGCTGCCGGCCCTGCGCTCCGCCGAGGGACTGGCCCGAGCGCGCTTCGAGACGACCGAGGCGCGGGCGCTGTTCGCCGGCCACGCCGCGCACTCGCTGCTCGCGCTCGACCAGGCCGCCTCGGCCTCGTTCGGGCTCGTGCTCGGCACGCTCGCGCACCGTGTGGGCTGGCCCTGTCCGCGCGGCGGCGCCGGCCGGATCACGGCCGCGTTGGCCAGCTACCTTCAGTCGATCGGGGGCGAGATCGAGACGTACCGACGCGTGGAGTCGATGGACGCTTTGCCATCGGCCCGAAACGTCGTGTTCGACCTGACGCCGCGCCAGGTTCTGCGGATCGGCGGCGAGGCGCTGCCGCGCCGCCCTCGCCAGGCATTGCTCCGCTTCCGCTACGGCGCGGCCGCCTTCAAGGTCGACTGGGCGCTGGACGGGCCGATCCCCTGGGCGAACCCGGCGTGTGGCCTGGCCGGCACCGTCCATGTGGGCGGAACGCTGGAGGAGATCGCCGCCGGCGAGCGAACCGTCGCGGACGGCGGAACCCCCGAGGCCCCGTTCGTGCTGCTCGCCCAGCATTCCCTGTTCGATCCGGCGCGCGCCCCGGACGGCGGCCACACGGTGTGGGCCTATTGCCACGTGCCGAACGGTTCGACCGTCGACATGACCGACCGGATCGAGGCGCAGATCGAGCGCTTCGCGCCCGGCTTCCGGCAGTGCATTCTCGAGCGCTTCGTCTCGCCGCCCGCCGAGCTCGAGCGTCAGAACGCCAACCTCGTCGGAGGCGACATCAACGGCGGCGCCCAGGACCTCGCGCAGATGCTGGCGCGGCCGCTCGTCAGCCCCCGGCCATACCGGCTGTCGCGCGCTGGAAACGACGACTCGCCGGGCCTCTACATGTGCTCCTCGTCGACGCCTCCGGGCGGCGGTGTTCACGGCATGGCCGGCTGGCACGCGGCCCGCACGGTGCTGCACGACATGCGGCGCGAGCGATGATCCACTCCGCCCTGGCCGACCTCGTTCTCGTGGTCCATTTCGGGTTCATCGGGTTCGTGGTGCTGGGCGGGCTCCTCGCCCTGCGCTGGCCGCGCGCGGCACTCGTTCATCTGCCGGCCGCCGCCTGGGGAATCCTCATCGAGCTGTTCGGCTGGGTCTGCCCGCTCACGCCGATCGAGCACTCCCTGCGGCGCTCCGCCGGCGAGGCGGGATACTCGGGTGGGTTCATCGAGCACTACCTGCTGCCGGTCATCTACCCCGGCGGGCTGACACGCGACGTCCAGATCGCGCTGGCCGCGATCGTGGTGGCTATCAACCTGGTCGTCTACCTGATCGTCTGGCGAAGGGTCACGGCGTGAACCAGGCGCAGTTGTACTCCCTGTACGAATCCGATCCGGCGCGGGTCGTCGCGTTCCTCCGCTATCTCACCGACGTGTACAGCCTGTCCGGGCGGTTGCACGTGCTCGACGTGGGCTGTGGCCCCGGCCGCCTGCTCGCACCGCTCACCGCTCTCGGCTGGACGGTGACGGGACTCGAGCCCGACCCCGATTACGCGGAAGCCGCCGTCCGGTCAGCCGCTGGCGTGGAGGCCGTGCGCGTGCGACGGGGCGGCTTTGACGACATCGACGAGTCTTCGGCCTATGACCTCGTCGCGGCCGTGAACGGTCCCTACAGCTATCTGACGACCTTCGAAGCGAGGCGAGACGCCGTCGGGCGTGCGACGCGAGCCCTGCGGCCGGGCGGCGTGCTGTTTCTCCATTTCTCCAACTTCTGGTGGATTCTCAAGAACTACCGCGAACCGCCGCGGCGGACGGTGACGGTTGACGGCATCGCCGTCACGCGCACCGCCAGGCACGAGATCGACGTGCATGCTGGTCGGTTCACTCACGTCGACACGTTTCGCTGGACGGACGCTACAGGGGCGGACCACGAGTTGATGAAGACGCACGAGATGGCGATGGTCACGCCGCCCGAGACCGAACGCCTGCTGCGCGAGGCGGGCCTCGAAGACATCCGCACGTTCAACGGCTACGAGGATCGTGAGCCCGCGCGACTGATCGGCAAGACCGTATTGATCGCCGCGCGGCGACTCACGGCGTGACGCGCGCCAGGCGCATCGCGTTGAGGACGACGGCGATCGTCGCGCCCATGTCGCCGACCAGCACGGCCACGATCAGGCTCACGTGTCCCGTCACGGCGCCCAGGGCAAGCAGGGTCTTGAGGCCGAGCGCGAGCCCGATGTTGACGCGGACCAGCCGCCTTGCCATACGCGTAAGCCGGCGAGCATAGGGCAGCATCCCGAGGTCGTCCCCCATCAAGACGACGTCGGCCGTTTCGATCGTGGCGGGCGAGCCCGCCCCACCCATCGCGATGCCCACGTGGGCGGCGGCGAGCGCCGGGGCGTCGTTCACCCCGTCCCCGACCATCGCCACTGTCCCGTACCGCTCGCCGAGCTCGCGCACGGCGTCCACCTTGTCCTCGGGACGCAGCGAGTCGCGCACCTCGTCGACGCCCATCTCCGCGCCCACGTCGGCGGCCGCGAACGGCTGGTCGCCGGTCAGCAGGACCTGGTGGCGGACGCCGTCCTCGCGCAGGCGCCGCAGCACGGAGGCCGCCTGCGGGCGCGGGCGATCGGACAGCCCGATCAACCCGATGACCCGCCCTTCCCGGGCGACCATCACGACGGTGCGTCCGCCGCGCTCGAGCGGCTCCATTCGCCGAACAGCCTCGGCCAGGGCCTCGGGAGCGAGCCCGATATCCCGCAGAAAGTCCGCCGTTCCGATCGCGACCTTCCGGCCGTCGACGATCGCCGTCACCCCACGGCCCGGATGGGCCCGAAACTCAGACACGGCCGCGCGTTCCGGGTGGCGCCTGGCGAGCGCGCGCCCGATCGGATGCTCCGAACGCTCCTCGACGGACGCCGCGAGCACCAGCAGCTCGTCGGACGAAGCCTCGCCGAGCGGCTCGACGTCGGTGACCCCGAGCCGCCCGCCCGTGAGCGTACCCGTCTTGTCGAACGCCATCGCGCGGGTCGAACCGAGGGCTTCGACGTACTCGCCGCCCTTGATGAGCACGCCGTGGCGCGCCGCCGAGGTCAGCGCGCTGACGATCGTGACCGGCGTGGCGATGACGAGGGCGCAGGGACACGCGATCACGAGCAATGTCAGGCCGCGGACGAACCACGTCAGCCCGGTGCCGAAGCCGAGCGCGGGCGGCACGACCATCACGATCACGGCGAGCGCCGTGACGGCGGGCGTGTACCAGCGGGCGAAGCGCTTCACGAACAGCTCGGTGGGCGAGCGGCGAGCCTGCGCTTCGCGTACGAGCCGGGCGATTCGATCGAGGGTGGTGTCGCCCGCGTCGGTCGTCGCCTCTATCTCCAGGAAGCCTTCGGTATTCATGGTCCCGGCGTAGACGGGGTCTCCCGGGCCCCTCCCGACGGGAACCGACTCCCCCGTCACGTTGGCCTCGTCGACGGCGGATTGGCCGGCCACGACACGGCCGTCGATCGGGATCTTCTCCCCGGGTCGAACGCGCACGCGCTGCCCCGTCCGCAGCTCGGACGCCGGCACGGAACGCTCGCGTCCGTCGTCGCCGACCAGCATGGCCTGCTCGGGCGCGAGTCGCAGGAGTTCGTCGACCGAGTTCCGGGCCCGGACGACGGCGTGGCGCTCGAGCAGCTCGGCGAGCGAGAACAGGAAGGCGATCGCCGCCGCCTCGAGCGGCTCTCCGATGAGGACGGCCCCCAGGATTGCCGCCGTCATCAGGAAATTCATGTCGAGCTTCAGGGTGGCGGCGGCGCGGACTCCCTTCGGGAAGAAGTTCCACCCGCCGACCAGGGCGCCCGCGAGGAACACGAGGCCGGGCGCGTCGAGGCGGATACGCAGCCAGCCCCCGTGATCGGGCGCATCGCCCAAAAGCACGAGGAGCAACCCGGCCGCCCACAGGAAGCCGGAGACGTAGGTACGCGTCGCCTCGGGCGTCCGCCAGGGAGACGGACGCGCCCGAGAGCCGGGGGAGCTCATGACGCGCGTCGGCCGGGGTGTGCGCCGGAGCCGCGTGAACGCATTATGTTCATCGTCTGTAATCATCGCCCACGAGCCCTGCGCGTGCCACCGGTGATCGCGGACCGCAGGCCCAGGCGTCCAGGCTCGTGTGCCACTGCGTCCTCGTACAAGGAACTACATGGACTCGACGAACCGACCGCCGGCCGGCCGCGAAGCGCTGCCCTCGCCCGACGACGTCCTGATCGTCGGCATCGGAGCTTCCGCCGGTGGTATCGAGGCGATCCAGAGCTTCTTCGAGGGCCTCCCCGAGGACCTCGAGGGCGTCGCGTTCGTGATCGTCATGCACCTCGACCCCGAGCGGGAGAGCAGCCTGGCCGAAGTGCTCCAGCACCGCACGTCCATGACGGTCCGACAGTTGACGGAGCGTCAGAAGGTCGAAGCCGGCACCGTCTACGTGATCCCTCCCAACAAGAGCCTGTCCGTCGTCGACGGCCATATCTCGGTGGAGGCGTTCGCACAGCCGCACGGACGGCGGGCGCCGATCGACCTGTTCTTCCGCTCCCTCGCCGACTCTCCCGGAGGCGGCATCGGCATCGCCATGTCGGGAGGCGGGAGCGACGGCGCCGTCGGCCTGAAGGCGGTCGAGGAGGCCGGCGGGCTGGTCATGGTGCAGGATCCGCATGAGGCCGCTCACGACTCGATGCCGCTCAGCGTCATCGCGACCGGGCTGGTCGACTTCGTTCTGCCGGCGCGGGAGCTCGCGGTGAAGGTCGCGGAATTCAGGCGATCCTGGGGAGCGATTCAGGTTCCCGAGCAACGGACCAGGCTTCCGGAAGACGAGCTGGGGGCCCTCGATGATATCCTCGGTCTCCTGCGGGATCGCACCGGTCACGACTTCAGCGACTACAAGGACTCGACCGTCCTGCGCCGCATCGAGCGGCGGATGCAGGTGCATCACGTCGAGAGCCTCCGAAAGTACCTCGAGTTCCTCCGGACTCATCATCTTGAGGCGCAGGCGCTTCTGAAGAGCTTACTGATCACCGTGACGCAGTTCTTCCGGGACGGGGCTTCGTGGGACGCCCTGGCGGAGAAGATCATTCCGGAGCTGCTCGAGGGAGATCTCGAGGAGAGCGTGCGGGTCTGGGTCCCCGGCTGCGCCACGGGCGAAGAGGCCTATTCGATCGGGATGCTCCTCGCGGAGCGCGCCGCCGACGTGGCTCAGGCACCCGACTTTCAGATCTTCGCCTCCGACCTCGACGAGGAGGCCCTGGCCTTCGCCCGCAGGGGTGTGTATCCAGAGGCGATCGAAGCGGACGTGTCCGAGGAACGGCTACAGCGGTTCTTCTCCAGGGAGGGACACCACTACCGGGTGAACGAAGAGCTCAGGGGGCGCGTGCTGTTCGCCTCTCACAATCTTCTCAAGGACCCGCCGTTCTCGAGGCTCCACCTCGTCACCTGCCGGAATCTGCTCATCTACCTCGACCGACCGCTGCAGCGAAAGGTCTTCCAGATCTTCGAGTACGCGCTGCGCCCGGGGGGCTATCTGTTCCTCGGCAGCGCCGAGTCCGTCGACGGTGGCACCGGTGCGTTTCAGTCCGCCGACAAGAAGCACCGGATCTATCGCCGGGAGGATACGGGTGAGCCGGTCCGGCTGCCCGATTTGGCCTTCGACACTCGCTTCGTCGACAAACGCAGGATCGGGTCGGCGCGAGCGATCGGACAGCGCGGCACGCTGCCGTCCAACGAGCTGGAGCGACACCAGGAGCTCCTGGAGAATCACGCCCCTCCGAGCATCGTCGTGACGGCCGACCACACGATCCTCCATCTTTCCGAGTCGGCCGGACGGTTTCTCGAACGCCCCGGTGGCCGTCCCTCCAGCGACATCCTTCGCGAGATACGCTCGGAGCTGCGGCTCGATCTGCAGATGGCCCTCAGCGAAGCGTTCGACGCCGGGCGGAGCACGAGCACCCGGCCGATCAAGGTGCGTTTCAACGGCGACGCGTCGTGGGTTCACATCATCGTGCAGCCCGGCCACGGCGACACGGACACCGACGACCGGGCGCTCGTGCTGTTCGCCGAGGTCGAGGCCACGGACATCGGCCACGGCGGGGACGCCGAAGGGCCGACGGAGACCGAGCGGGGCCTTCTCGTCCACCGGCTCGAGGAGGAGACGCGGCGCTTGCGCGATCGTCTGCACGCCACGATCGAACAGCACGAGTCCTCGAAGGAGGAAATGAAGGCCGCCAACGAAGAGCTCCAGTCGATGAACGAGGAGTACAAGTCGACGGCGGAAGAGCTCGAGACGTCGAAGGAGGAGCTCCAGTCGGTCAACGAGGAGCTGACGACCGTCAACCTGGAGCTCGAGGATAAAGTCGAGGAGCTCGCCCAGGCGAACAGCGATCTTCAGAACTTGATGGCCGCGACGGAGGTCGGGACGCTCTTCCTCGACCGTGACCTGCGCATCCAGCGTTACACGCCCCACATCACCGAGCTGTTCAACGTCATCGTCGACGACGTGGGGAGGTCGATCACCCATCTCACCCACGACCTCGAGTACGAGCATCTGGTCGAAGACGCCGAGCTCGTGCTCGACAACCTCGTGCCGCTCGAGCGTGAGGTTCGCGGCCGCCGCGGGGCGTGGTTCCTCATGCGGATGCGCCCCTACCGGACCATGAGGGACCAGATCGACGGCGTCGTCGTCACCTTCGTCGACATTACCCGGCGACTGGAAGAGGAGCAGGCCCGGCGCAAGGCGGAGGAGCGGTATCGGATCCTCGTCGAGAGCATCGAGGAATACGCGATCGTCCTGCTGGATGCCGAGGGCCGGATCGCGACCTGGAACGTCGGCGCCGAGCGGCTCTTCGGATATGACGAGAGCGAAGCGCTCGGCCAACCCGGCGCGATCATCTACACCGCGGAAGACCGCGAGGCAGGGGCGCCTGAGGAGAATCTGGCCGCAGCCGCGGAGCACGAATCGGTGAGCGACGAGCGCTGGTACGTTCGCAAGGACGGCTCGCGCTTCTGGGGCTCGGGCATGATGACGGCGCTTCACCTGCCCGATGGAGACCTGCGCGGCTTCGCGAAGGGGATGGGCGACCACACCGAACGGAAGCGGGCAGAGGAAGAGCTGAAGGAGCTTACGGATTCCCTCGAGCAGCGGGTCGAGCAGCGGACCAACGAGGTGCGCGAGCTCGCTTCCAGCCTGACGATGGCGGAGCAGCACGAGCGCACACGAATCGCCCGGATCCTGCACAGTGACCTGCAGCAGATGCTCTACAGCATCCAGCTGAAGCTGGCACTCGTGCGAGAGGCCCTCGACGACACCGGCGCCGCCCCCGCCGGTGTGCATCTGAGCGAGTCCGAAGAGTGGCTCGACCGGGCCCTCGCCACGACCCGGCAGCTCACGGTGGAGCTCAGCCCGCCGGTGCTCGACAGGGAGGGGCTCACGGACGCCCTCGCCTGGCTTCGCACCCACATGCTGGAGCTGCACGACATCGAGGTCGAGATCGTCGCCGATGGCCCGTTCGATCTGCCGGACGAGGACTGGCGGATGCTCCTGTTCCAGGCCGTGCGCGAGTTGCTGTTCAACGTGGTAAAGCACGCGGGAACGAACCGGGCGACGGTCGAGCTCTCCGAGCGCGAGGACGAGATCGTGATCCGGGTCGTCGACGAGGGACGCGGCTTCGACGTCTCCAGCATCGCGGGGCGCAGCGTGGACGACAGCAGCGTCGGGCTGCTCAGCCTCGGCGAGCGTCTCAGGCTGTTCGGGGGCCGGCTGGAAATCGAGTCGACCCCTGGCTCCGGAACCCGCGCCAGCCTCCATGCGCCGATCGAGCCGAGGCAGTCGTACGCCGGCGGGGCGGGGGCGGCGGACGAGGAGGGACCTTCGTGACCGGATCGCCGGAGGCGAGGGTCTACCTCGTCGAGGACCACGACGTCATGCGCGAGATGATCGGAGAGTTCCTCGAGAGCCGCGCCGGGCTGACGGTCGTGGGCGCCGCGGCCACGGCCGACGCGGCCTTCGCGGAGCTCGAGGGGCTGGACGTCGAGCTCGTGCTGGTCGACACTTCGCTGCCCGACATGAACGGCATCGAGCTGGTGCGACGTCTGCTCGACCGGCGGCCGGACATCCTCTGTCTCATGTATTCCGGCCACGAGGAGACGTTCTACGTCGAGCGCGCCCTCGAGGCCGGCGCAAAGGGATACCTCGTGAAGGGAAACCCGCGCGAGCTTCCCGGCGCCATCCGGCAGGTTCTGAACGGCGGCATGTACCTGAGCCGGGCGGTACGCGACGGGAAGCGCCCCTTCTAGAGCTCCGCCTCAATCGGTGCCGAACAGCCGATCGCCGGCGTCGCCCAGGCCGGGAAGAATGTAGCCCCGGTCGTTCAGCTCCCGGTCGAGGGCCGCCGCGTAGACCGGAACGTCGGGGTGGTCCTCCGCCATCCGCCGGACACCTTCGGGCGCCGCCACGATCACCATGAGCCGGATCGAGGCGGCGCCCTTGCTCTTCAGCGATGCGACGGCCGCGCTCGCCGATCCGCCGGTCGCGAGCATCGGGTCGGTGACGATGTACAGGCTGTCTTCCACCCGGGGCGGGATCTTGAAGTAGTAGTCGGCGGGCTCGAGCGTGTCGTGGTCACGCTGCAGGCCGACGTGGCCCACCCGCGCCGTGGGTATCAGCCGGAGAATGCCTTCCACCATGCCGAGGCCGGCTCGCAGCACCGGAACGATCACGATGCGCGAGCCGTCGACCTTCGCCCCCTCCATCGTCTCGAGCGGTGTGACGATCGTGCGGGGTTCGGTGACGAGGTCCGCCGTCACTTCGTAGGCGAGCAGCTGCGCGATCTCGTCCACCAGCTCCTTGAACACCTTCTTCGGCGTCTCCACCGAGCGGAGGAGCGAGATCTTGTGCTCGATCAGCGGGTGACGCGTGATCCGCAGGTCGTCGTTGCGCTTCTCGGTCGAGGTCATCAGGCGCCTTTCGTTCACTTCAGGGCTCCACGACGATCGTCGCCGTGTCGCGCGGTTCAACCTGTCCGATGACGCTCGCCGCGTAGCCGGCCGCCTCCCATTCGGCGACGAGTGCCGAGGCATCGTTCGCCGGCAGGGCGGCCAGCAAGCCGCCGGAGGTCTGGGCGTCACACAACAGGTCGCGCAGCACCGGGGAGACGCCCTCGCCCCAGTCGACGATGAGCGCTACCGAATCACGGTTGCGCTGCGTACCGCCCGGGACCAGGCCTTCGCCGGCCAACGCCTCGGCGTCGGGCAGCAGCCGGGGCGCCCCGGCGAGGATGCGAGCGGACACCTCGGAGGCATCGCACATCTCCCTCAAGTGACCGATGAGACCGAATCCAGTAACATCTGTCATGGCATGGATTTCGTGCCCAACCGCAATGGCGGCCGCTTCGGCGTTGAGTTGCCGCATCGAGCGCACGGCAGCCCGGATGGCGGGCGCGTCCGCCGCCCCGCGCTTGATGGCCGTCGAAATCACGCCGGTGCCGAGCGCCTTGCCGAGCACGAGCGTGTCGCCCGGCTGCGCGCCGGACTTTCGCCACAGTTCCCTCGGGTGCGCGAATCCGAGCGCCACGAGTCCGAACTTCGGCTCCGCGTCATCTATCGAGTGCCCGCCGGCGATCACGACGCCTGCCTCGGTGCAGGTGCCCGACGCGCCGCGCAGGATGCCGGCCGTGACCTCGTGCGGGAACCCCGTGGCCGGCACCGCGAGCACGCTTAGCGCCAGGGCCGGACGCGCTCCCATCGCATACAGATCGCTCAGCGCGTTGGCGGCGGCGATCGCCCCGAAGTCCTCCGGGTCGTCGACGATGGGCGTGAAGAAGTCGACAGTCGCGACGAGCGCCCGATTCGAATCGAGAGCGTAGACGGCCGCATCGTCCGGTGACTCGAGCCCGACCAGCAGGTTCTCGTCGCCGACCGGCGGCAGCACGCTGAGTATGGATTTCAGGTCCTCCGGACCCAGTTTGCAGGCTCAGCCGGCGCCGTGCGAATACTGGGTGAGGCGGACCCGCTCGGACGCGGGTGTATTCATGCCCGGAACCTACGGCCTACCAGTTGCGCTCCGCGACGGGGTCGCGAGAACGGCTCCGCTGGAAGCGCTCCTCCTGCACCCGTCGCTCCTCCGACGCCGCCGCGTCGAGCAGGCGCTGGACTTCTTCCGGCGTCATCTCGCGCCGCGCATCGCCGCCATCGCCGCCATCGCCGCCGTTGCCGCCGCCCCCACCACCAGCGCCGCCGAGCTGCTCGAGCCAGTGATCGACGACCTCGAGGTTCCAGCGCGCATCCTCGGCGCCGGGATCATCGCGCAACACCCGCCGGAACGCCTCGCGCGCGCGAAGCAGGCCGTCACGGCGGGCCGCGGCCGTCGCCTCGGCCGCCGGCCGGGACGACGCCGGCGGGCGCCCCCCGACGCCGTGCGCGACACCGAGGTTGTACGAGGCCGACTCGTCGACGTCCGACTCCGGGCCCGTGACGACACGTTCGAGCGGCTCGATGGCCCCCTCCCAGTCGCCCGCGAGCAATAGTATCGCGCCGAGATCGTACCAGCGTCGCGGATTGTCCTCGCCCGCCGCTCGACGGCGATACTCTTCGACTCGATCGGGCGAGACCCGCTCGCGCAGCGAGTCGACGCGCGCAGAGTCGGTGAACACGAGGCTTCGTTCTTCCTGGACGACGGCAGACGGAGCCGCGACCGCCGTCGCCCCGGCCGCCACGATCAGGTACGAGAACACCACCCGCCTCGTCACGCCCGCCTCACCAGGTAGGCGTCGGCCGCGAGGAACAGAAACGCCGCGAGTAGCAGGCCGCTCACGGCGGCCGACGACACGGGCGACCTCATCCCGCCGGCCGGCATGCGCTCGAGCAGGGCATCGGCGGCGCGGGGTCCGGCCGCATACAGTCCTCCCGTGGCGCGAGCGATCTCGCGCAGGGAGCCTTCGTCGAGACGGCTGACGACGATTCGCCCCTGCCGATCACGCAGCCAGGTCGGCTCGCCGGAGGGGTCAGTCTCGGCCCCGTTCTCGGGCGGCATCGGAATTCGGCCGCCCTCGCCTGTTCCCACGCCCACGGCGTAGATCGTCACGCCCCCGCGCCGCGCCCGCTCGAGCACCACGTCGAGCGCCGTTTCGTCCACCGTGCTCTCGCCGTCGCTGAACAGGACGATGGAGCGAATGGCGCCCGACCGCCCGCCCGCCAGCACGACCAGGGCCTGCTCGAGCCCGTCGACCATCGAGGTGCCTCCCTGCCCCACGTGGGTCGGATGAACCGCCTCGGTGAACATCAGCGTGGCCGCGCGATCCTCGGTCAACGGGGACAGCACGTAGCCGGAGCCCGCGAAATAGACGACCCCGATGCGGCCCGCCAGGCGTCCGACGATGCGTCGGGCCAGCGCCTGCTCGAGCCGCAGGCGGCTCGGCCGGACGTCCTCGGCCAGCATCGAGTTCGACGCGTCCAGGACGACAACCGTCTCGTAACCCGTTGCGTCGTCGAACGAGACGTCGCCGCCGAAACCGCCGGCCGCGAACGCGGCAGCCAGTAGCCCGGTCCCACCGGCGACGAGCAGCATGCCGAGTATCTGCGCGAAGATGCCGGACGGCGGCGCCATACGCGCCAGCAGCTCGGGGTCGCCGATCGCCGAGCGGTCGGCGGCGGCCCGGTAGAGGGCCAATCCGCGCAGAAGCACGACGGCGACGGCCGCCACGATTCCGGCATGGAACGGATCGATCGGGGGAAGAATGCTCACGCCAGCGACCTCCGGGCGCGTCCGGCCGCTCCGACCAGCTCGAGAAGAAGGGCCAGCAGGGCGACGAACACGAGTTCGCGCCGCACGGCCGCCGTTTCCGTGAATCGCTCCTCGCGCAGCGGTGACGTCTCGAGCTCGTCGATGCGCTCGTAAATCCGCTGCAACGCCTCGGGATCCGTTGCCCGGAAGTACACGCCGCCGGTCTGCTCGGCCACCCGCGTGAGCAACTTGTCGTTCACGGTGACCTCCATGTTGGCGTACTGGTAGCCGAAGCGCGTCCGGCCGATCGGGACGGGAACGACACCGTCACGCCCGATTCCGATCGTGTACACCCTGATTCCGAGCGCCGCGGCGGCCGACGCCGCGCTGACCGGGTCGATGACCCCGCGGTTGTTGTCGCCGTCGGTGAGCAGCACGACGACACGAGATCCTTCGCCGCTTTCGCGCAGTCGATTCACGGCCGTCGCCAGGGCCGTCCCGATCGCCGTTCCGTCGGTGAGCTGGCCAACGTTGAGATTCTCGACCGCCCGCAGCACCACGTCGTGGTCGAGCGTACCCGGAACGACCGTCAGCGCCTCGCCCGCGAACGCGACGAGACCGATGCGGTCCGCCTCGCGGTTCTCGACGAACCGGGCGACCTCGCGCCGGGCCACGGCGATGCGGTTGTCGGGCCGGAAGTCCTCGGCGAGCATCGAACTCGAGATGTCGAAAGCAAGCTGGATCGTCACGCCCTCGGCGCGCTGGACCACCCGTTCCACCGACCGCAGGGGCCCGGCGAGGGCGATGGCGACGAGGGCGAGGGCGACGGCGCGAAGCACGTCGGGCCACAGCGACCACAGGGTGTGCCGCCTGACGGGCAGCCCGTCGGACAGGCCCGGGTAGACGAGCCGTCGCCGGCGGCGGTGCGCGAACCACAGCCCGGCCGGCACGAGCAGCAGCAGGGCGAGCCACGGCCAGGCGGGCAGGGTCAGGGCGTCCATCACGCGGCGTCCTTCGTCAGCCAGTCCAGCGAGGTCTCCACGTCGGTCAGCAGACGCGTGGCCGCCGCCTCGACGCCGGCGAAGCGCGACAGGACGGCGTGCCGGTGCAGCTCGCGCATCGCGCCGCGGGCCGTCCAGCTCGACGCCCGGACCGGGCGGCCGGGCGGCCATTCCCGCGTGCCCGCCAGATACTCGCGCAGGATCTCCTCCAGCCGATCGTAGACCGCCGCTCCGCCCAGTTCGCCGGCCTCGACCCTGGCGTGGAGCGCGACCAGCGCCGCGCGGGCCAATTCGGCGGCGCCCGGGTCGCCCGCCGATTCCTCCGTAGCCGTCCGCGCGCTCGCGCGGCGGCGCCACAACCACCAGGCGAAGACCAGCGCCACGAGAAGCAGCGCCAGCGCCAGCAGCCACGGGAAACCGCGATCGAGCGGCGGGCGCGGGCCCCGCAGCTCGACTTCGTCCCCCGCCCCGGCCGGGAGCACCGATCGAACGACCGGGCCCTGAAGCTCGATGCGGAACTGGCGCGCCAGGTTCCCGTCGGTGGACATGACGAGGTTCGGCAGCTCGAGCGCACCCGCCTGCCACGCCACGAGGCGATAGTACGCGCGGACCCCGTCGTCTTCTGATTCGATGCGGGCGACCTCGAGCTGTTCCCAGCTCTCGGCCACGTCGAGCAGGGGCGGAAGGCGCACGTCGTGTGCTCCGACGACCACGATTCCCACGGTGAACGGATCGCCCACCCGTACGGTGTCCGCCGACAGCCGGACGGCGACGCGCGGGGCCTCCTGCGCGGCGGCCGGCCCCGCGCTCCCGAACGTCGGCGCGAGCAGCGCCCCCAGGGTGAGCAGCGCGCGCGTCACTTGAGCCGCGCCCTCGCCCGCCGCGCGAAGAATGCGGCGAGTTCTCCGGCATACGGCCGATCGGTCGACAGGGCGAGCTGATCGACGCTGGCCCGGCGCAGCACGTGCACCGCGGCCGCCTCGCGCGCGCCGGCGCGTTCGACGATCGCGGCGCGGACATCGGCATCGCCGAGATCCAGCAACCCGACCTGGCCCGTCTCGGGATCGCGCACCTCGATCAACCCGGCCTTCGGCAGCGAGAGCTCGGCGGGGTCGCTCAAGCGGAAGCCGACCACGTCGTGGCGTCGAGACAGGGCGGCCAGGTCGCGACCGAAGCCGCTGTCACGGAAGTCGGACAGGATGAACACGAGCGAACGGGTCTTGAGCACGCGCCCCGCCGTGCGGAGCGCGAGCCCGAGGTCGGTTCCCCGCCCTTCCGACCGCGTGCTCACGAGCTCGTGCAGCAGGCGCCGAAGCCGCTGGCGACCGCGCTGCGGCCTCCGGTACACGTCCACCTCGTCGCTGAACAGCATCAGTCCGACCCTGTCGTTGTTGCGGGTGGCGGCCAGGCCGAGGAGCGCGGCGATATCGGTGGCGAGGTCGCGCTTCGTGCGGCGCCGCGTTCCGAAGCCCGACGAACCCGATACGTCGACGACGAGCAGCACGCCGAGCTCCCGTTCCTCGACGAACCGCTTGACGTACGGGCGCCCCACACGCGCCGTCACCTTCCAGTCGATCGCGTTGAACGGATCGCCCGGCTCGTAGGCTCGCACCTCTGCGAACTCGATGCCGTGACCACGGAACACGGCGTCGTACGCGCCGAGGGCGCGGTTCTCCATCAGCTTCCGTGCCTGGATCTCGAGCCGACGGACGAGCTCGCTCACCTCGGCGGCGGGAGGGGTCTCGGGCGGGCGGCTCCGGCGGCCCCGGAGGAGGCCGAAGGCCATCAGGGTACCGGGACGACCTCGAGGAGGCGCTGGACGGCCTGTTCCGGCGTGACCTCCTCGGCCTCGGCCTCGAACGTCATCAGCACGCGGTGGCGCAGTACGTCGAGCGCGAGGGCGTGCACGTCCTCGGGAAGTACGAACGGCCGTCCCTCGAGGAAGGCCTGGGCGCGGGCGGCGCGGGCGAGAAAGATCGTCGCGCGCGGCGAGGCGCCGACCTCGATCCACTCCTCGAGTTCCCGGTCGTGCTCGCCGGGGTGTCGCGTCGCGCGTACGAGGTCGAGAATATAGTTCTCGACCCGCGGGTCGACGCGAATCTCGGGCAGCAGGGCGCGGGCCGCGAGGATATCCTCGGGTGTGGCGACGGGCGTGAGCGACTCGATCTCTTCGACGACGATCCGCCGGAGGATCTGGCGCTCTTCCTCGCGCTCCGGATAGTCGACGCGAACCTTCAGCATGAACCGGTCGACCTGCGCCTCGGGCAGCGGATACGTACCCTCGTGCTCGATCGGGTTCTGCGTGGCCAGCACGAGGAACGGCGTCGGCACCGGGTGGCTCTCGTCGCCGATCGTCACCTGGCGCTCCTGCATCGCTTCGAGCAGGGCGGACTGGACCTTTGCGGGCGCGCGGTTGATCTCGTCGGCCAGTATGAGGTTCGCGAAGATCGGGCCCTTCTTCGGCACGAACTGTCGCGTCGTCTCCTCCCAGATCAGCGTGCCGATGAGGTCGGCCGGCAGGAGGTCGGGCGTGAACTGGATTCGCCGGAAGGTCGTGTGGAACGCGTCGGCCAGGCTGCGGACGGCGAGCGTCTTCGCGAGCCCGGGCACTCCTTCGAGCAGGACGTGGCCACCGGCCAGCAGGCCGATGATCAACCGGTTCACCATCAGCTCCTGGCCCACCACGCGCCGCCCCACCGCCGCGCGCACGTCGTCGATGAACGCGCCCGCCTCCCGCAGTCGCTCCGCGTGCTCCTCCAGCTCGGCCTCCGTGCGTTCCGTTTCCACTGGCTCCGTCGGCTCGACCGGCTCGCTCATCGCTCGCTCCATCATCGCTTGATTCGCTCTCCGGCATCCTCGTAACGGAACACGAAGGCGGCGAGCGCTCCGGGTCGGATCGCGCCGCTTCTCGAACGCACGTCGAGGTCGATCGAAGAGCCGTGCTCGGCGCCCGGCGCTTCGACGACCCGCGCGCGGAAATCCGTGCAGCGCCGCTTCCAGGCCCTCCATGACGACGGCCGCAGGTCGACCCACCCGGCATCCGCCCAGTTGGGAGGCCGGATGTCGCCCCCCTCGGGCTCGACGCTGACGTGCGGGCCGCGCAGGATCCCGTCGCCGTCGGCGAGCAGGATCGGGATTCCGATCGACACGACGTCGGAGCGGAGCCGGGCGTCCGCCTCGAGCAGCTCGCCCGCCCGGTCCGCGACGTCGTCCGGATCGAGCTCGCAGACGGCGTCGAGGTCCGGCAGCAGGCGCCGCAGGATCTCGGCCTCGAACAACAACTTGCTGAGCCGCGGTGGGCCCAGCATCTCGAACGCCACCGAGCTGACCCCATGCTCGCGCTCGAGGCGCTCCATGGCCGCCAGGGCGGCCTCCCGCATCGCGCCGCCCCGGTAGGTGGGTCCCATCGTGGCCGCGTCGAGCGCCCCCACCACGTCGTGCCCGGTGGGTCGGCCGCGCAGCTCGGAGATCACGGCGTCGGCGATCTCTTCGGCCGTGACGAGCTCCATCATGCCGAGCGCCGAGATCGTCTCGAACTCGCCCAGGCTGAACAGCCCGTTCTCACCCGCGTCGAGGTACACCGACTCGATGTTCTCGCCGGTCGCCTTCGCCTTCACGGCCACGGCCTCGCCGAACGCCTCTCCCACGGGCAGGGGTTCGGTGCAGTCGAACCGCGGGATCGGCCGGCCCGCCCGCCGTACTTCGCCGAAACGAATCTTCTTCCACGCGACGGCGGCCGTCGGCTTCACTTCCTTCACGACCGGCGCGCCCGGCGTCCGACCCATCAGAAAGATCAGCGCCGAATGGGCTCCGGCCACGCTGGCCTTCGAGAGCAGGGTGGGCGAAGGACGCTCCTCCGAGTGCGTGAACGGGATGTTGAGTCCCATCCCCCCTGTGCCCGAAGTGCCGATCTTCAGGTAGAACAGCGTCCCTGCCGAGCGCATCGCGTACATCAGCCCCTGGACGTGGCGAATGAGCTGCGGCAGGTAGAGCGTCGTCAGGTGAGCCTCGACGTCAGCGACGGTCGGTTGACCGCCACCCCGGATCAGGTCACGCAGCCCCGCGGCGGAGCTGAACAGGTCCTGGTAGGCGATCGCGGTGGCCGTGTTGACGCAGTCGATGATGATCTCGGGGCGGTAGCCGTCGATCAGGTCGAACAGGCGCGACCGGCGGAAGTCCTCCTCGCGAAGCTCGCCGAACAGGTCGTCGAGGATCTCGGCCCGTCCGTCGTCGGAGCCCATCAAGTTGCGTCGCGATTCGTCGCGCCGCGCCGGGCGAAGGAACACGTCGCCCCACTCGGGCACGAGTTCGACGTCGCCCGCCTCAGGATGGGCGGCCAGCTCGCGCACGCCCTCCTCCGCCTCGTCGCGGCGCAGCGCCCCGATCACGACCCGGCGGGGTCGATGCGGAAGCAGGTCGCGGGCGATCGCGAGGCCGACGAGGCCCGAGCCCCCGAGCATGAGGATGGTCCGGCCCTGAATGTCCATTTATCGATTCACCGCTTTCTTCGTCTTACCAGCTGTCGCAGCGAACGGATCTCGCCGGCACTCAGCGCCCGCCAACGACCGGGCTGCAGCCGACCGAGCTCGATGGGGCCGAAGGCCACACGGCGCAGCGCATCGAGCTTGATGCCCAACGCCTTCATCAGCCGGCGTACTTCGCGGTTGCGACCCTCGCGCAAGGTCAGGTCGACGACGTGCTGCTTCGG
Source organism: Gemmatimonadota bacterium (assembly GCA_035464655.1). GTDB lineage: Bacteria > Gemmatimonadota > Gemmatimonadetes > Palauibacterales > Palauibacteraceae > JARFPW01. The sequence continues at coordinate 14,863 of DATHRZ010000088.1, read as the reverse complement.
TCCCGGGCCGGGACGGACCCGCACCCGTTCGGCGCGCGCCAGGCCGTCGTCGAGCCGTACGCCGGCCTCGAGCAAGCTCGCCAGTTCCGCCGGAATCTCTCCGTGCGTCGTCACCTCGTAGCGCCGTCTGACTTCGCTCGAGGGGTGCAGCAGCCCCTGCGCCAGGTCTCCGTCGTTGGTCAGCAACAAGAGCCCCTCGCTCATCAGGTCGAGGCGACCGACGTGGAACAGCTCCCGGTGCTCCGGACGCAGATGCTCATATACGGTCGGGCGACCGCGAGGATCCGAGCGCGTGCACACGACGCGCGGCGGTTTGTGGAGCGCGATCCAGCGCGTGGGTGACGGTTCGACACGCGTCCCGTCGACCTCGACCACGTGCCGGTCGGGATCCACCTGCACGCCCTGTTCGCGAACGACCTTGCCGTCGATCCGTACGCGACCGGCCTCGATCAGCTCCTCGCTGCCGCGTCGGGACCACGTGCCGGTGCTCGCGAGAAACTTGTTGATGCGCACGGTCTCGCCCATGCTCAGGCCCCGGCTTCGGTCGGTGCTTCGGCCGCATCCGGCTCGGCATCCGAAGCATCTTCCTCGAGGCCCGCCAGAACCACCGGAAGCTCCTCGGGCGACGGCAACTCGTCGAGGTCGCGGAGGCCGAAGTGCTCGAGAAACCGCCGGGTCGTCCCGTACAGCAGCGGCCGCCCGAGGCCCTCGCCGCGCCCGACCACCTCGACGAGTTCCCAGTCCGTGAGCGTACGCAGGACCGAGCTCGCCCCGACGCCGCGCACCTCCTCGATCTCGATCCGGCCGATCGGCTGCCGGTACGCGACGATGGCCAGCGTCTCGAGGGCCGCGCCCGACAGATACGGAGAGCGCGCCACCGAGTCGAAGCGCTCGAGGTACGAGGCGAACTCCGGCCGGGTGAGGATCTGGAACCCGTCGCCGAGCTCGTAGATCTGGAACGCGCGCTCCTCGGCCTCGTACGCCTCGCGCAGCGCCTGGATGGCGTCCGACACGGCGGCCGTCGAAAGCTCGTCGTCGGCGCGCGCGATCTCCGACGTCGTGAGGGGCGTCTGGCTGGCGAACAACGTCGCCTCGACGATCTGCTCGGGCTTCATGGCTCGATGTCCCCGGCCCGGTTCGCGTCGCCGGAACCGTCGGCACCGTGGTCGGGGCCCTCGCCGGATCCGCGGGTGGCGGCGATCCATCCGCCGGCGAACAGCCAGATCGGCGCGAACGGCTTCGACTGCTCGATGCGCAGCACCTGCTGCCTCGCCAGCTCGAGGGCCGCGAGGAAGGCCGCCGTCGCATGAGCCCGCGTTCCCCACGGCTCGAACAGCCGCTCGAACGCGATGCGCTTAGCCTTCTCGAACAGCCGTCGCACGAGCGACACCTTCTCGGCCACCGTCACGCTCTTCGTCGGCGCGCGCACACGCACCGGGGGCGGCGGCTCGGGGATGCGCGAGGCGGCCTCGAGGAAGTCGGCCAGGTCGACGGCGAGCTCGGGGCGCATACCCTCGGGGGCGGGCCGGTCGGGAACGTACCCCTTGCCGAAATGGCGACCGCGCTGCGCTTCGGCGCGCTCGAGCACGTGCACGACGTCCTGGAAGTGTTCGTACTCGAGCAGCCGGCGCACGAGCTCGGCCCGGGGATCTTCCTCCCAGTCGAGCTTCTCGGGACGCGGCAGCAGAAGCTGGGCCTTGATCCGCACGAGCGACGCGGCCATCTCGAGAAACTCGCCGGCCCGCTCGAGCGGCATGTCGTCGAGACCCTCGGCGATCGCCGTCTGAAACTGGCGGGTGATGTGTGCGATCGGAATGTCGAAGATGTCGATGTCCTGCGCCCGGATCAGATGCAGCAGCAGATCGAGCGGACCCTGGAACCGGTCGAGTTCGACGAGGAACGGCTCTACGCCTTCGAGGGGCGATTTTCCCCGCGGCGTGTTCGCCGTGCGCTCGGTCGGGGTGGCCAGAATCATGAGCCCGGTCCGGGCGTCGCCACGACCGGACACAGCGGCCGGGGTTGATTCGGCGCGTGAAACCGGGTAAACTTCGGATTCTCCGTGCGAACCCTGAAGATCGAAGGATAGAACGAGTGCCGAACATCAAGAGCGCCAAGAAGCGCCTCAAACAGTCCCGTAAGCGTCGGGAGCACAACAAGGACGTCAAGTCGTCGATCCGCACCGTGACGAAGCGGCTCCTCCAGACGGAATCGCACGACGAAGCCGACGAGATGTTGCGTCAGGCCACGTCGATGCTCGACCGCGCCGCGCGCCGGGGCATCCTCCCGACGAACGCCGTGGCCCGTCGCAAGTCGCGCCTCACCCGCTACGTCAGCTCCCTCGAAAGCTGAAGTCGGCGCCGATTCCCGGCGCCGACCGCCGTTCGCTCCCTTCAGCGATCCTCCTCGTCCTCGAGCATCCGTGACACGGCGTCGAACGAGTCCGGATCGTCGAGGCTGAGCGACTCGAGAAACTCCAGCTCGTCCAGGTAGTCCTCCGACCCTCCATCCGGGGCGTCGGACGTGCGCTCGGTGGCCGACCCGACCTGGGCGGCCACTTCCGCGTCGGCCGTGACATCCGCTTCCGCCTCCGCGACCTCCGCGACCTCCGCGGCTACGACGACTTCGTCGGCGCCAGTGGATTCGTCGGCCTCCGCGGCTTCGTCGCGGGCCTCGACCCGTGCCGACACCCCGGCGTCCGGGGCAGCATCCGCGGCGACCCCTTCGCCCGCACCGGACGTGTCCGAGGCTTCCGCCGCCGCTGCCGGCGCCATCGCCCGGGTACGGTCCGGGGCCGCCGAGCCTCCCGACCCGTTCCCACCGCCCAACTCGCCGAGCACCCGTTCGAGCTCGCCGACGGCGGAACGCGCCTCGTCGAGTTCGCCTTCGATGCCTTCGACGCTCTCGGCCAGCTTCTCGCGCGTTTCCTCCCAGGTCGCGTCGTCGAACTCGCCCACCTGGAAGCGGAGCTCCGCCTCCTCGAGCTCCGCGGAGTGGCGCTCGAATGCCTCCGTCAGCTCGTCGAGCCGGGCGCGCCGTCGCTCGAGCGAGGCGGCAAGGTCGTGGCGGTGCTCGGCCAACTTCTCGCCTACCCCGTCGAGCCGGGCCTCGTAGTCGACCCGAACGCGCTCGGCGACCTCGGTGCGGTACTTTCCCCCCACCTCGTCGAGGCGCGACAACCATTCCCGGTACGTGCTGCGCTGCTCGAGAAGCTGGCGCACGGCCTCGGGGACGACACTGGTCAGTTTCTCTGCGTTCATCGATCCTCTTCCACTTCGTGGCGCGTCTCTCCGCCGACCAGGGTCCGGCGGATCCGTCCCGGCAGCTTCCAGCCGGCGACGGGCGTATTGTGACTCAGGGAGACGAAACCTTGCGGCTCCACCGTCCAGATTTCATTCGGATCCAGGAGCACGACGTCGGCCGGTGCCCCGGGCCGCAGCGTCCCGCCGTCGAGACCCATGATCCGGGCCGGCGCGCAGGCCATGCGGTCGATCAACTGGCCGAGCGACATGTGCCCGGGCTCCACGAGCGCCTTCATGCACAACCCGAACGCCGTCTCGAGCCCGTTGATGCCGAACGGCGCATCGTCGAACTCCCGTTCCTTCTCTTCATAATGATGCGGTGCGTGGTCCGTGGCGATGACGTCGATCACACCGTCGACCAGCGCCTGGCGTACAGCCTCGACGTCACGCTCCGTTCGCAGCGGAGGGTTCACCTTCGCCTCCGTATTGTAGCCCCGAACCAGCTCGTCCGTCAGAATCAGGTGGTGTGGCGTGACTTCCGACGTCACGCGCAGGCCCTTGTCGCGCGCCAGCCGCAGCTGCTCGACCGACTCGCGGGCCGACACGTGACACACGTGCAAGTGCCCGCCCGTGAGTTCCGATAGCAGCGCGTCGCGGGCGATCATCGCCGCCTCGGCGGCATTCGGAATGCCGCGCAGGCCGAGGGCCGTCGCGATCGACCCCTCGTTCATCACGCCGCCCTCCGCCAGCTCGACGACCTCGGAGTGCTGGATGACCGGGATGCCGAACGACTGCGTATACTCGAGCAGGCGACGCATGAGCCCCGCGTGTCCGACGGGCGCGCCGTCGTCGGACACGGCGACGGCCCCGGCGGCGACGAGTCCGCCGATCTCGGTCATCTGCTCGCCCTCCATGCCGATCGAGGCGGCGCCGATCGGCATCACCCGGGCGCCCCGGGCCGCCTCGCCCGCCGCCTTCACGAAGCCGACGGCGGCCGGGTCGTCGATCGGCGGGTCCGTGTTCGGCATCGTCCACACGGTGGTGAAGCCACCCGCGACGGCGGCGCGCGCTCCCGAGGCGATCGTTTCCTTGTGCTCGCCGCCCGGCTCCCTGAAGTGCACGTGCAGGTCGATGAATCCCGGGGCGACCACCAGCCCGGAGGCGTCGATCGGACGCGCGTCTTCGGGCCGTTCGAGCTCCGGGCCGACGGCCGCGATCCGGCCGGCCTCGACGATCACCTGTGCCGGGCCGTCGAGGCCCTGCGATGGATCGACCACGCGGCCGCCGTGGATCCACAGCCTGTCGCCCGGGATGCGCCCACTCATCCGCCGCTCCCGCGTTTCGCGTCTTCGGCCAGCTCGGGCCGTCCGCCGGCCAGCAGATAGAGGACCGCCATCCGCACGGCGACGCCGTTCGTGACCTGCGGCAGGATGACCGACTGCGGCCCGTCGGCCACGTCGGAGTCGATCTCGACACCGCGGTTCATCGGGCCCGGATGGAGGACGACGACCTCGCGCGGGGCCCGCTCGAGGCGGGCCCGCGTAACCCCGAACACCCGGTTGTACTCCCGCAGCGACGGGATGAAGCCGGCGTTCATTCGCTCGAGCTGCAGCCGGAGCACGTTGAGCACGTCGGCCCATTCGATCGCCTCCTCGACGTGTCCGAACACCGAGACGCCGAGGTCTTCGATGCCGACCGGAACCAGGCTGCGCGGACCGCACACGCCGACCTCGGCACCTAGAGCGCGCAGGCCGAAGATGTTCGAACGCGCGACGCGTGAGTGGACGATGTCGCCGACGATGCACACGCGAAGGCCCTCGACCTTCCCCAGGCGATCGCGCATCGTCAGCATGTCGAGCAACGCCTGGGTCGGATGCTCGTGCCGACCGTCGCCGGCGTTGATCACGTTCGACGGGATCCGGTCGGCCAGGAAGCGCGCGGCGCCCGAAGACCCGTGGCGAATCACGACCATGTCGATGCGCATCGCCTCGAGGTTACGCGCCGTATCGACCAGCGACTCGCCCTTGCTGACCGAGGAGCCGACCGAACTGATGTTCACCGTGTCGGCCCCCAGCCGCTTCTCGGCGAACTCGAACGAGATCCGGGTGCGGGTCGAGGGCTCGAAGAACAGGTTGACGATCGTCTTGCCGCGCAGGACAGGGACCTTCTTGATCGGTCGCTCGCTGATTTCCTTGAACGGCTCGGCCGTGTCGAGAATCATCCGGATCGTGTCGCCGGACAAACCCTCGAGGCCGACCAGGTCCTTGCCGAGCGGCGCGGCCGGCCCAGCCTCATCGGACGCCGTTGTCTGGTCCGCCGTCATCCGGCCCCTGCCTGCTCCGCACCGGCGCGGATCCGCACGCCGAGTTCGTCGTCCTCCGACGGCACCCGCACCTCGACGTGGCTGCCGGGCGGCACGTCGCTCCCGATGCCGACAAAATCGGCCTGAATCGGAAGCTCGCGGCCGCCGCGGTCTACCAGCACGCAGAGCTCGATCCGGGCGGGCCGCCCGAAGTCCGCGATCTCGTTGAGCGCGGCGCGGATGGTGCGACCCGTGTACAGCACGTCGTCGACGATCACGACCCGGCGGCCGGTGATGTCGCCCGGAATCTTCGTCGTGCCGATCAGCGGGCGCGAGCCGATCTGCGCGAAGTCGTCGCGGTACAACGTGATGTCGAGGCTGCCGCGGTCCACCGGATCGCCCGTGCGCTCGGCCACGAGTTCGGCGAGTCGCTCGGCGAGCTCGACGCCGCGACGCCGAATCCCCACCAGTAGCAGATCATCCGTGGCGCCCGCCGCGATGATGTCGTCCGCCAGCCGGCCGAGCGCCTGCTCGACGCCCGCCGCGTCCAGCAGGTCGCGAGGCTGTTTGTCGGCGATCATCCGGGCGGTTTCTCCTGGCGGTGCGAGGCGAATCTTCGGGCGTCGGGCTGGCGGAGTATACGGGCGGTTCACGCGGCGATCAACGGGCCGTCGGGGGCCGTTCGAGGGCCCCGACGCTTGCCGAACGCGACTCGCGTCGCCTAGTGTCCCGTCCCGGAAGCCGCAGTGGATTCAGCGGCACGAATGCCGACGAACCTCCGGGACGGGACACTAGCCTGGCGCCCCGATTCCGCGGCCCGTATTCACAACCCCAACCGGACGATCGAATGACGACAAGGCTGATCGGAAGCGCGCTGCTCCTGTTCGCGTGGGCCGTCCCCCCTTCCCTCGCCGCCCAGGAGAGCCCGGTACGGGTCGACGCGCCGAAGGTCGCGTTGACGGGCGTCGGCTACGACCTCGTCCTCCACCTGAACGAGAACCGGCCCGCCACCAGCTTTCGTCTGCTGACGCGGGACGATCGCGAGCTGTCGGCCGGCGAGCTCCCTCCGGGCGCGGACGTAGCGCTCGACGGACTGAGGATTCGCCCGGGCGACATGCCGCTCACGCTGACACTCGGGCCGGAGGCGGAGGCGACCACGGCGGACGTCGCGATCGACGGACTCGTACTTCCCGGCTGGACGAGCCTGCTGCCCCCGATCATCGCCATCGGCCTGGCGCTGATCTTCAAGGAGGTCGTGATCTCGCTGTTCATCGGTATCTGGGCGGGCGCCCTGCTCGTGGCGGCGATGAACCCGGTCGCGGCCACGATGCGCACGGTGGACCGATTCATCGTCCCCGCGCTCGCCGACCCCGACCACGCGGCGATCATCGTGTTCTCGGCCCTCCTGCTCGGGATGGTCGGCGTGATGAGCCGCAACGGCGGGACGCTCGGCATCGTGAAGGCGCTGCAGCCCCTGGCCACGACGCCGCGGCGCGCGCAGCTCGCGACCTACCTCGGAGGCCTCGCGATCTTCTTCGACGATTACGCGAACACGCTGATCGTCGGCAACACGATGCGCCCGATCACCGACCGCATGCGGGTGTCGCGCGAGAAGCTCGCTTACATCGTCGACTCGACGGCGGCGCCCGTCGCGTCGATCGTTTTCGTCTCCACGTGGGTGGGCTACGAGATCGGACTGATCGGCGACGGCCTGCAGGCGGCCGCCGGGATGCCGGGAACGACGCCCGACGTCGCGGCCGGACTGCTGGCGGCCAGCCCGTTCGCCGTGTTCCTCCACTCGATTCCGTACCTGTTCTACCCGATACTCGCGCTCATCATGGTGGCTCTCGTGATCGTCACGCAACGCGATTTCGGGCCGATGTGGCGGGCCGAGAACCGGGCCAGCCGCGGCGACGGCCTGTTCCGCGAAGGCGCGGCGCTGCTGGTCGACACCGAAACCCGCGACATGCAGCCCGTCGAGGGCGCCCCCGAGCGCTGGTACAACGCGGCCGTGCCCGTGCTGACCGTCGTGGTCGTAGTGCTGCTCGGCCTCTACCTGAACGGTCGGGCCGAGGCCGGTGCGTCGGCTTCCCTGTCGGACGTGTTCGGCGCGGCCGATCCCTACGCGGCGCTGCTGTGGGGATCGCTGGCCGGGTTGCTCGTCGCGTTCACGCTGTCCGTCGGGCAGCGCATACTGAAGACCACCGGGGCGATCGAGGCCGCGATCGGCGGCATGAAGGCAACGCTGCTCGCGTTCATCATCCTCATCCTCGCCTGGTCGCTCGGCGAAGTGACCGAGGTTCTCGGCACCGCCGAGTACCTGGCCGGCCTGCTGACCGGCAACCTCGCGCCGCAGCTCCTGCCGTTCATCGTGTTCGTGATGGCCGCCGCGATCGCGTTCGCCACCGGCACCTCGTGGGCGACGATGGCGATCCTCATTCCGCTCGTGATCCCGCTCGCCGTGGCGATGGGCGGCGGCGCCGGCTTCGGCGGCGGCGATCACTACACGATCCTGCTCGGCTCGATCAGCTCGGTGCTGGCGGGGTCGATCTGGGGCGACCACTGCTCGCCCATCTCCGACACCACGGTGCTGAGCTCGATGGCGTCGGCCTGCGACCACGTCGATCACGTGCGCACGCAACTGCCGTACGCGCTGCTCGTGGGCGTCGTCGCCGTGGTGTTCGGCGACATCCCGACGGCGTACGGAATGTCACCCGTTTTCAGCTACCTGCTCGGCGGTACCGCACTGTTCCTCGTCCTGCGGTTCTTCGGCCGGCACGACCTGGCCTCGCCGCAGTTCGAGGACGAGGCGTCCGGGCTCACCCGGCAGGGTCAGCAGCAGGCCTAGCGGCGGGCGCGGAAGAACTCGCGCAACAGGGCCCCCGAGTCTTCGGCCAGCAGCTCGCCGCGCAGCTCGACGCGGTGGTTGAGCCGGTCGTCCTGCACGAGGTTCCCAAGCGACCCGCACATCCCCGCCTTCGGGTCGGGCGCGCCGTACACGAGCCGCGGAACGCGCGCGAGGACGATCGCGCCGGCGCACATCGCGCAGGGCTCGAGCGTCACGAACATCGTGTGCCCCTCGAGCCGCCAGTCGCCCAGGTGATCGGCGGCGGCCCGCAGCACGAGCATCTCGGCATGCGCCGTCGGGTCGGCCAGCCCTTGCGTTCGATTGTGGTCTTCGAACACGGTGCCGTCGGGCGCGAGCAGGATGGCGCCGACCGGCACCTCGCCCGCCTCGGCGGCGCGTTCGGCCTGCGTGAGCGCCCGCCGCATCCACGCGACATCGAACCCCGAATCGGCGGCCGGAGCCGGAGGCTCTGACGGGGTCACGTGGCCGTCGGGTCGCACCGGATGGCGAGCTCGGCCAGGGCCCGGTCGAGGCGCGCCACCGCGAGCTCGCGGCCCAGCAAGAGGATCACGTCGAAGATCCCCGGGCTTCGGTCGGTGCCCACCAGGGCCACCCTGAGCGGCTGAAACAGCTTCCCCGCCCCGATCCCCTGCCGTTCGGCCAGCTCACGCAGGTCGGCTTCGAGCGGCTCGGCCTCGAACCGGGTCGCCCCTGCCAGCAGTTCGCGCACGGCGCGCAGCCGCTCGGCCGTGAGCTCGACGTCCTTCCAGTGCTTCCGCATCGCCGCTTCGTCGAACTCGAAGGCGTCGAGCGGGGTGAAGAACGGTCGCGCTTGCTCGGCCATCGTGTCGATCGTCCGGGTGCGCTGGCGCACGAGATCGACGACCGCCGCCAGGCGCTCGGGCGCGTCGCGGGCCGCCGAACGCTCCGGCTCGGGCAGGTGGTCGATCAGCAGCGGTGCCAGGCGCCCGGCCGGCATCGCATCCATGTGGCGGCTGTTCAGCCACTCGAGCTTCTCGGCATCGAACACCGAGGCCTTCTTGAGGATGCGGTCGAGCGAGAACGCCTCGATCAGCTCGTCGAGCATCATGACCTCGCGGTCGTCGCCCGGCGACCAGCCCATGAGCGCGAGGAAGTTGACGAGCGCCTCGGGGAGGATCCCGCTCTCGCGGAACGCCTCCACCGAGGCGGCCCCGTGACGCTTCGAGAGGCGCTTTCCGTCGGGGCCGAGGATCATCGGAACGTGGCAGAACCGCGGCAGCGTGGCCCCGAGTGCCTCGTAGATCAGCACTTGCTTCGGCGTGTTCGACAGATGGTCGTCACCGCGGATCACGTGGGTGATGCCCATCTCGATATCGTCGGCCACGACGGCCAGGTTGTAGACCGGCGTGCCGTCTGAGCGAAGCACCACGAAGTCGTCGATCGACGTGTTGTCGACGCCCGTCTCTTCGTGCACGACGTCGTCCCACTGCGTCGCGCCCGTTCCGGGCACCGCAAAGAACACGGCATACGGTTCGCCCGCCGCCATCCGTTCCGCTTCGTCCGCCGCGTCGGCCATGCCGATTCGCTCGCGGCGCACAGGTTCACCTGCCTCGCGCGCCGCCTCGCGCGCCGCCGCGAGCTCGTCCTCGGTCAGAAAGCTCCGGTAGGCGGCTCCGGCCTCGAGCAGCCGCTCGGCGGCGGCCCGGTGACGCTCGACGCCGTCGGCCTGGTGCACGGGCTCCTCGTCCACCTCGAGCCCCAGCCAGTCGAGCGCCGACAGGATCTGATCGGTCATCTCGGCACTCGAACGGGCGCGGTCGGTGTCTTCTATCCGCAGCAGGAATGCGCCGCCCTCGTGTCGGGCGAACAGGAAGTTGAACAGCGCCGTGCGGGCGCCGCCCACATGAAGGTAGCCGGTCGGACTCGGTGCGAAGCGGACACGCGGTAGACTGGATGTCATTTAATCTATGATAGTTATGTTGTTTGTATCATGTGATACTTTATGCAATATGCGGCGAACCGACGGTTCCTGTGGCGGCGCGCCCGGCGGATCCACATCTTGCAACCACGGACCGCACTCGCGCCAGCAAACAACGGGATACCCGCATGCTCGATCGACCGACGGTGTACGTCCTGCCCGGCCTCCGCAGCCCGTTCGCGAAGATCGATCGCGGCCTCGAGAAGCTCGACGGCCTGAAGCTGTCCGTGCCCGTGATCCAGCAGACCGTGGTCGGATCGCGCGGCGTCGGCCCCGACGCTTCCGGCCGCGTGGACCTGGTGGTGTGGGGATCCGTCATCCCCACCCTGGCCGTCAGCAACTGGGGGCGCGAGGTATGGCTCGACGCCCGACTCGACGCGCGGGTTCCGTCGCTGACGATCGTTCAGCAGTGCGCGACCAGCCTCGCCGCCGCGACGCATGCGGCCGGACAGGTGGCCACGGGGCACGTGCAGCTCGCCCTGTGCGGCGGCGTGGAGTCGATGTCGTCCACACAGGTCGGGCTGTCGCGCGGCCTGAGCCGTAAGATCCGCCGCGCGGGGTCGGCCCGTGGACCCGCCGACGTCGCGCGCACCCTGCTCGGCATCCGCCCGTCGGACCTCGGCCTGTCGGTGCCCGCCGTCGAAGAGCGCACGACCGGCAAGTCGATGGGCGAACATACCGAGATCATGGCGCGCGACTGGGACGTCACTCGCGAGGCGCAGGACGAATACGCCGTCGGTAGCCATCATCGGGCCGTCAGGGCCACCGAGTCGGGCTTCTTCCGGCCGCTTCTCGTCTCGCCGGGCACCTTCCCGGTCGACGAGGACACGATTCCCCGGGCGAATACGTCCGTCGAAGCGCTGGCGGGACTGCGCCCGGCATTCGACCGCGAGCACGGGACGCTGACGGCGGGCAACTCGTCGCCGCTCACCGACGGGGCGGCCGCCTGCTGGGTGGCGGGCGAGGACGGGGTGTCGCGCCTGCCAGACGACCTCCCGCGGGTACGGTTGCTCGACTGGGAGACGGCGGGCGTCGATCCGCGCACCGAGGCGCTGCTGATCGGCCCCGCGATCGCGATTCCCCGCCTGCTGTCGCGACACGGGTTGGCCTACGCCGACGTGGGGCTGTGGGAGATTCACGAGGCGTTCGCCGCGCAGGTGCTGGCGACGATCCGCGCCCTGGAGGACGCGGGCTGGGTGCGGGAGCGGACCGGCGTGGAGGCCGCGATGGGCGACTTCCCGGCCGAGCGGGTGAACCCGAACGGCGGCAGCGTCGCTCTCGGGCACCCGTTCGCGGCCACGGGCGCGCGCATCCTCTCGCAGGCGATCGTCGAGCTGGCCGGCATGCCCGCCGGAACGCGCGGGGTGGTGAGCATCTGCGCGGCGGGCGGCCTCGGCAGCGTCGCGCTGCTCGAATCCGTGGGTTAGCCGGTCCCGGAGGGCGCGCCCGTCCCGGATGCCGCGCCCGTCTCGGCGGCCATCGGGTACTTCGCTCGCCAGGCGAGCATGACGAGCGCCACGAACACCGCCGCGCCGAGGCTCACGTGCGTGGCGCGCAACGATCCCTCGAGCTGCCGGAGCACCATCACCGCTCCGATGACGATCTGAGCGACGACGATTGCGGCGGCGAGGGTTCCGGTGCGCCGCAGTCGTACTTCCTCGGGCCGGCGCCGTGACAGCATCAGCGGCAGCGCGAGGCACCAGCCCGCCAGTACGTAGGCCGCCAGCCGGTGCGTCCAGTGCGTGTGGACGAGCGGGTTGCCGGCCGGCATCCACTCGCCGTTGCACAGCGGGAATCCCTGGCAGGCGAAGCCGGCGTCGAGGTTGGCCGTCAGGCCGCCGAGCAGCACGACGACGAAACCCGCCCCGGCCGTCCACCACGCCATGCGGGTCGCCCCGTCATCGCGCGCGGCTCGGCCGGGCGCATACGCCTCCGCGGCCAGGACGACGAGCGTGGCGAGAAGCAGCATCGCCGCGCCGAGGTGGAGAATCACCGAGGTCGGGGGCAGTTCGAGCCACACCGTCACGGCGCCGAGCAGGATCTGCACGACGAGAAGCACGACGGCCAGCGTCCCGAGCCGTGACAGCCGCGAGGCTTCGCCCGTCCGGCCCGCGGGCACGGAGGGGGCCCGCCCCCGAACCAATCGCGCCAGCAGCGCGACGGCGACGACGAGCGCCGCCACGACCAGCGCCGCCAACCGATGCCCGTACTCGATCATCGTCGGCAGGTCCATCGGCGGAATCAGCCGGCCGTTGCACAGGGGCCAGTGATCTCCGCAGCCCATCCCGCTGCCGGTGATCCGCACGATTCCGCCGAACACGATCAGCGCGAACGTGGCGACCGACGCGGCCACGGCCACGCGTCCGAGGATCCTGCGAATTCCCGCCTCCGAGTTCACCGGCGCTCTCCCATGTTCAGGGCACAGTGGTTAGGTTCCCGGCGTTCGACCGGCACCGGGCCGGAACCTAGAACGGACGCTGCGGGCAGGCCATACCCGGCGCCCGTGGCGGCGAGACGGCGAGGCGATCACCCAGGCGATGACAGAGGAACGGCGGGAAGAGCGACCCGGACCACGGACGACGCTGCAGCGCCTGCTTCCGCGGCTGCGGCCGTATCGCCTGTCGGTCGGCATCGCGACGGTCGCGCTGGTTCTCAGCGCCGCGATCGGCCTGGCGTTCCCGATCGTCGTCCAGTTCATGCTCGACGCCGCGTTCGAGGGCGGCGACACCGAGACGCTCACGGCGATCGCCCTGATCCTGGTCGGGATGTTCGGCGTGCAGGCCGTCACGAACTTCGTCCAGGTCTACGTGCTGGGCGCGACGGCCGAGCGCGTCGTCGCCGGCCTGCGGATGGAGCTGTTCTCGCACCTGCTCAAGCTGTCGCCCGGGTTCTTCACCGAACGAAACTCCGGCGAGCTCACGAGTCGTCTGACCTCCGACTGCTCGACGCTGGGTACGGTGCTCAGCCATCAGCTCGCCGAGCTCGTGAGGCAGATCCTCTACCTGTTCGGCGGCCTCACCCTGCTCGCACTGCTTCACACGCAGCTCATGCTGACGACCGTGATGGTAACCCCCGTCGTCGTGCTGAGCGCGTTCGCGTTCGGACGCCTGCTGCGCAAGCAGAGCACGCGCGTGCAGGACAACCTGGCCGAGGCGAACGCGACGGCCGAAGAGGCGCTGACCCAGATCCCGACCGTGCAGAGCTTCGTGCGCGAGGGATGGGAGGAGGAGCGCTACGCCGTCCGCATCCGGGCAGCGCTCCGTGAGGCCGTGCGCCGCGCCCTGGTCCGCGGCGGGCTGTTCGGCCTCGTCACGTTCATCGCGTTCGGCGGCGTGGTCGCCGTGCTGTGGGAGGGCGGCCGCCTGGTCATTGCGCAGGAGATTTCGGCCGGTCAGCTCGTATCGTTTCTCCTCTACGCCGTGACCGTGGCGGCGGCGATCACGGCGCTCGCCTCGCTGTGGTCGGGGTTCCAGGAGGCGATGGGCGCCGCCCACCGCGTGTTCGACCTGCTCGACACCCAGCCCGCGATCCGCGAGCCGCGACATTCCGAGGCGCTGCCGCCTTCGAGCACCCCCGGTGGACTCGTATTCCACGACGTATGGTTCCGCTACACGACGGAGGAGCCGTGGATCCTGCGGGGGATCAACGTGGCGATTCGGCCCGGCGAGATCGTCGCCCTCGTGGGTCCGAGCGGGGCCGGCAAGACGACCCTCGCCTCGCTGGTGCCGCGCTTCTGGGATCCGACACAGGGGATCATCACGCTGCGCGGGGCCGACCTGCGCCGGATTCCCCTGATCGAGCTCCGCACGGCCGTCGGCATCGTTCCGCAGGAGCCCCTGCTGTTCGCCGACACGATCGCCTCGAACGTCGCCTACGGCCGGCCCGAAGCGACCCCGGACGAGATCGAGCAGGCGGCACGCCATGCCCATGCGCACGAGTTCATCGAACAGCTTCCGGCCGGCTACGACACGCTGGTCGGCGAACGCGGGGTGCGCCTGTCGGGCGGCCAGCGGCAGCGAATCGCCATCGCGCGCATCTTCCTGAAATCGCCCGAGGTGCTGATCCTCGACGAAGCGACGAGCAACCTCGACTCCGAGAGCGAGCGCCTGGTCGAAGAGGCCCTTCAGACCGTGATGCGCGGCCGCTCGACCCTGATCATCGCCCACCGACTGCGCACCGTGCAGCGCGCCGACCGCGTGCTCGTGCTCGAGGACGGACGCATCCTCGAGACGGGTTCGCACGCCGAGCTCGCCGCCGGCGACGGACTGTACGCGCGGCTGTATCGCGGGCAGCTGCTGGAGACGGCGCTGGTCGACGACGAGGAGCCGGCGGCGATCTGAGGGCTACGCCGGCGCAGCGAACGAAGCGGAAGGTGCAGATCAGTTCGCGGCGACGGCCGCGATCTCCGCGTCGAAGGCCTCGTGCCGGCGGCGTACCTCGTCGCGGATCCCGGCGAACGCAGGCTGCGTGCGCAGCGGCTCGAGGAACGGACAGTGCTCGGCAACGAAGTCGTA
>DATHRZ010000087.1:0-23809 GCA_035464655.1 Gemmatimonadota bacterium | reverse complement strand
CATCTCCACGCCCCCCGCCCTCATCCCGCCCATCCCGCGACTCCCGCGCCGTCGCCAGGTCGATCACCTGCGAGGGCTCCGGCACTCCGTTGCCCATCACCGCGCCCCGTGGCCGCTTCCACCGCCACACCACCCGGTCGGACTCGCGTTCATCGGAGGAGCCGATCAACCGGATCTCGGCCTCCAAAAAGTCAGTCCGTTCGAACGCACGGCCGAGCTCCTCCAGCGCCTCCCGGGCGTCCTCCATGCCGGCCATCGTGTCGAGCGCTTCCCGCAGGGCGACGTTCTGGCCGATGTTCGACGAGCGCCGGAGGCCGCGGGCGATGGCGCGGCGCAGCTCGAGCAGCTCGGGCACGTGCAGGCGCTGCAGGCCGATGAACGCGACGATGCCGAGCACGGTGTAGGCGATGCCGATCAGGCGCAGGTCGGGCGTGATCAGCAGCAGGCTGGCGAGGGCGAGCAGGGCCGATACGCCGAACAGCAGGAGGGCCACCTTGCGCGGCGAGTGGCCGAGCTTGGTCAGGCGGTGGTGGATGTGGCCGAGGTCGCGCGCGGCGATGGACTCGCCGCGGATCAGCCGCCGCACGATGGCCAGGCCGGTGTCGAGCAGAGGCAGGCCGAGCGACACGACGGGGATTGCGACGGCGAGCAGCGTGGCCGCCTTCGACGATGTCACGAGGCCGACGCCGGCGAGCAGGAAGCCGAGCGACAGGCTGCCGGCGTCGCCCAGGTAGACGGTGGCGGGCGGGAAGTTGTAGAACAGGAAGCCGATCACGGCGCCGGTGATCACGGCCAGAACGAAGGCGACGAGGGTCTGCCCCAGGTACATGCTGACCACGAACATCGCGAGCGTCGCGGTGAGGGCGGCGCCGCCCGCCACGCCGTCGGCGCCGTCGACGAGGTTGAACGCGTTCGTGAGCGCGACGAACCAGAACACGGTCACGAGCAGGCTGGTCGGAGCGAACAGCTCGACGTGACCGCCCGGCACGGCGAAGCCGGCGAACCGGGCGCCGGCCCACCAGACGGCCGTGGCGGCGAGCACCTGGAAGGCCAGCTTGACGCGGGGTCTGAGCTCCTCGCGATCATCCCAGATGCCGAGCGCGACCATCGCGACGGCACCGCCCAGCACGGCGAGCACCGGTCCGCGCTCCAGCATGTGAAGGCTCCACTCGCCGGACAGGAACCACAGGGCGGGGCCGACGAGCGCGATCGTGAGGAAGATGCCGATGCCGCCCACCTTGGCGACCGGTCTCCGGGCGGGGCGGTGGCGGGGCGTCTCGGTGAGTCCGAGGGTCGGTGCGACGTGTCGCAGCCCCGCCGTCAGAAACAATCCGACGATCGTTGCCGCGACGAACGCGAGGCCGAACAGAATCGCGTGCGACTCGGGGGCCGCGAGGTGCATGCCTTGCGCGGCGAAGAAGCGGTCCATGTGCTCCGTATGTTTTGCGCTTACCGGGGGGGGCGCGGGACAGGCGCACGGATACGCTAGGCGCCCCGGCTCCTCTCCGTCAAGAGACGCGCCGTTGGTCCCCGGGCCTCGTCGAGCATCTTCCCGGTGTGTACCGGCCGCGCCCGCCGTACGTTCCATCGGAACTCCGGGGGCGGATGCGGGTTCAGATCACCTTTGGGGGGCGGCCGTCGGAGTCGCCCGGGATGATGACGAGGAGGTCGGGATGTGTGGACTCGAATTCCGGCGCGCGCTGCCCTGCGCCGCCGGCCTGCTGCTGCTGTGCGCCGCATCCGCTGCGGCCCAGGCAAACAGGGCGACCAGCGCGGGTCCGGCGGAGACGGAATCCGCGACGAGTGCCGAGAGCGCGCTGAACGCCGGACCCAAGGTCGCGGTGGCCCACTCCCGCCTCGGTGCGTCCGCCGACATCGACGTCGAC
Source organism: Gemmatimonadota bacterium (assembly GCA_035464655.1). GTDB lineage: Bacteria > Gemmatimonadota > Gemmatimonadetes > Palauibacterales > Palauibacteraceae > JARFPW01. The sequence continues at coordinate 21,923 of DATHRZ010000087.1, read as the reverse complement.
GGTGACCTGAGTGAGGCCGTCTGGCGCTCCGCCCGCTGGATCAGCGACTTCCGCCAGAAGGACCCGGTGATCGGCGCCGCGCCGACGCAGCGCACGGAGGTCGCGTTCGCGTACGACGACGAGGCGCTCTACATCGCCGGCCGGATGCACGACACCGAGCCGCACCGCATCCTCGACCTCGTGACGCGGCGCGACCAGGGCGGCAACACCGACATCGTCCTGTTCTCGTTCGACACGTACGACGATCGTCGCACGGCCTACACGTTCGCCGTCACGGCCGCCGGTTCGCGCTCCGACTGGTACCATCCGCGCGACCGCGAGTACGACCGTGACCACACCTTCGACCCGATCTGGGAGGCCGCGACCCGGCTCGACTCGACGGGCTGGACGGTCGAGGCCCGTATCCCGTTCTCGCAGCTGCGGTTCAACGAGGGCGTCGACGAGTGGGGGCTGAACATCAACCGCTACCTGCCTGGCCGGCAGGAGGACCTGTACTGGGTGGTCGTGCCGCGCGAGGAGCCGGGCTGGTCGTCGCAGATGGGGCGCCTGACCGGGCTGGCGGGTGTGCAGCCGCGGCGGCGGCTCGAGATCTCGCCGTACGTGGCGGGCGATCTGGCCCTGACGAGCGACGCGCTCGTGAACGCGGCCGATCCGTTCGCCTCGGGCTCGGAGTTCACGGGCCGCGTCGGCGCCGACCTGAAGTACGGGCTCGGCCCGAACCTCACCCTCGACGCCACCGTCAACCCCGACTTCGGCCAGGTCGAGGCCGACCCGGCGATCGTGAACCTGAGCGCCTTCGAGACCTTCTTCCCCGAACGGCGGCCTTTCTTCACGGAGGGCGCCAACCTGCTGAGCGGCGGCAGTCTGCCGGGATACTTCTACTCGCGGCGCATCGGCACGGCTCCGCACGGCGCGGCGGCGGGCGACTACCGCGAGGTGCCCGACGTGACGACGATTCTCGGCGCCGCCAAGCTCACGGGCCGCCTCGGCTCGGGACTGTCGATCGGCGCGATCGGCGCACTGACGGCTCCCGAGACGGCGAAGACGTACGACGCGGCCGGTGGCGGCACGTTCGGCAAGGTGCGGGTCGAGCCGACGACGGGCTACGGGGTCGTTCGGCTTCAGCAGGAGGTGGGGGCGAGCCAGTCGACGTTCGGGCTGATGGGGACTGCGGTGACGCGGCACTTCTCCGCCGACGACCCGACCCGCGGCATCCTCGCGACGAACGCCTTCACGGGCGGCGGCGACTTCAACCTCCGGCTCGACGGCGGCATGTACGAGGTCCGCGGCCACGCGGGTCTGAGCTACGTCGAGGGTTCTGCCGAGGCGATCGAGACCGTGCAGCGGAGCAGCGCGCACTACTTCCAGCGACCCGACCAGGACCACGTGCGCCTCGATCCGACGCGCACGTCACTTCTCGGCGGAACGGCCGCGCTCCGGGTCGAGAAGACGGGCGGCGAGCACTGGCTGTGGAACGCGGGCGTATGGGGCGACACGCCCAACCTCGAGCTGAACGACATCGGGCGACTGAACCGGGCGGATGACCTGCAGTCGTGGGCCGGCCTCACGTACCGCGAGACCACGCCCGGCGAGCTGTTCCGCAACTATAGCGTGAGCGTCCGCAGCCAATCGGGCTGGAACTTCGGGGGCATCCGCACGGGCACGAACCTGAACGCGACGCTGAACGGCCAGTTCACCAGCTACTGGTCGGCCAATCTGCGCGTGACGCACGACTTCGAGGCGATGAACGACCGCCTGACGCGCGGCGGGCCGCGCATGGGCCGGGCGTCATTTCAGAGCCTCGATGCCCGGGTGAGCAACCCGCACACCTCGCGCGTTCGGGTCACGCTCGGCGGCTTCTGGGGCAACCTGAATCACGGCGACGACTACAACGTCAGCCTCGACGTGACCTTCGAGCCCACCGACCAGCTCCGGGTGAGCCTGTCGCCCGCGTACCGGCGCGATACGAACCGCCGCCAGTTCTATGGCTTCGAAGACCGCTCCGACGAGCGCACCTTCGGCACCCGCTACGTGTTCTCGACCATCGAGCAGAGCGAAATCTCGCTGCCGATTCGGATGAACTACGCCTTCCACCCCGACCTCAGTCTCGAGCTGTGGGCCCAGCCGTTCGCGGCGAGCGGCCGGTTCTCGGAGTTCGGCGAGCTGCCCGAGGCGGCGGCCTTCGACCTGCGGGCCTACGGCACGGACGGGACGACGATCGACGAGTCGACGGACCCGGAGTCGGGCGCGCGACTCTACACGGTCACCGACGGCCCGGACGAGTTCACGCTTCCCGACCGGAACTTCAACCGCCTGTCGTTCCGCTCGAACCTCGTGATGCGCTGGGAGCTCCGCCCCGGCAGCACGCTGTTCCTGGTCTGGCAGCAGAACCTGTCGGAGTCGGCGGCCGACGGATCGTACGTGCGCCCGGGCGACCTGCTCGACGTGTTCGGCGCCCCGGGCCGCAACGTCCTCGCCCTGAAGATGAGCTACTGGCTGCAGATGTGAGGCGCGGCGCGGCGCGGGCGGCCGGGCAACGAAGTAGCGGGCGCAAGCGTCGAAGCCGATGAATTGACTCGCGACGACGCGATCCTGCACCGGACACCGCAGCTATGGAGACTGCCGTGAATAGAGCGTTCGCCCTGCTGGCCCTGGTCGCATTCCTGCCGGCCACCGCGTGCACCTCAGACGCCGCCGGAGGCGCGGCCGAGGTCGAGGTGGCCGTCGACACCGTGGGGGGCGTCGAGCGGCTCACCTACGGCGACGAACGCGCCGCGCAGCTTCCGTGGCGCTTCGACACGACCACGGTGATCGGCGGATTCGGCGTCGACGACCCCGACTACCAGTTCGGCGGGCTGTCGTCCAACAGCCTGGCCGGCGACGCCGACGGCAACCTGTACGTGCTCGACGCCGACGGCATCCGCGTTCTGGGCTACGGCCCCGACGGCTCGTTTCTCGGAAGCTGGGGACGCGAGGGCGGCGGGCCGGGCGAACTCGGCGGCGGTTTCGGCGGCGGCCCCCGCTCGATGGCGCTGGGACCCGGCGACACGCTGTGGATCGACGACCGCTCCAACCAGCGTCTCACCCTGCTGCCGGTGGACGGCGGCGAGCCTGCGTCCCTGGCCCTGCCCCAGTCGAGCCGCGGGTTCGGCGGCGCGATGACCGTCGACTCCGCCGGCGTCGTCGCCATCCTCAGCACCTTCTCGTTCTCGCCCGGTGAGGCCGACGGCATGCCCCCGCGCCCCATCGTCCGCATGGGACGCGACGGCGAGATTCGCGACACGCTGTGGACGGCCCCCGCCCCGCCGACCGACATGGTCACGATCACGGCGGGCCGGAACCAGCTCATGATGATGATGAGCCAGCGCTTCGCACCGGGATTCTACTGGGAGCGCTTCGACGACGGCGCGATCGCGCTCGCCGAGGCGGTCGCCTACGACATCCGGTTCGTAGACGCATCGGGCGAACCGGAGCGGATCCTGCGGCGGAATCCGCCGCCGCGTCTCGTGACGGAGACCGATCGGCAGACGTACCTCGACTCCCTGCTCGCCCCTCCCGAGGAAGAGACTGAGTTCAACTCGGCCGAGATCCGCCGTGAACGCGCCGAGGCCACGACGTTCGCCGACTCGGTGCCGCGCATCGTCGGGATGCGCCGCGACACCCGCGATCGCCTGTGGGTCGGCGTATCGGAGGAGCGGCCCGGAGCGATCGAGCGGATCGACGTCTACGACCGCGACGGCACCCTGCTCGGCGAACTCCGGGACACGCCCCTGCCCGATCACTTCTTCGCCGACGGGCGGGCGGCGATCATCGACCGTGACGAGCTCGACGTGCAGCGGGTACACGTCATGCGCCTGATAGAGACGCCCGAAGCGCTGGAGAGCGCCGCCGACTGACGGACGCCTGGGTCGGGTCAGTGCGGCGCGCCGCACCGGCGCTTGTGCTCCACCGGCCCGTTGATGATCGGATGACGCCGGACGGCGACTCATCGCGCATGGACCACGAATACTTCTGGACCTGGAGACCGAGCCGCTTCTCTCGTTTGCGCTCTTCTAGTTGTACACGTGTACAAGTAGAAAGAGCGGCACGGATAGTCTACCGAAGCTGGGCCCGCGTCTGTGAGGCCAAGAAACACCTCGAACGGGCGAAGCATGACTGGTACGACGACTCTCCCCGGCCCATCGTCGATCGCGGACGCCCCTTCTGTTTCGTGCTGCGCCGGATGAAACGAAGCTGGCGCGATGCCGATCGGCGGAACGATCTGAGCGGCTTCGCGGTGAACCGGACCGTCGGCGCCAGCGAAGCCAGGCGGAACTGGTCGGGGATTCTCAACGGCGTGATCAGCAACGACCAGGTCGTTCGGATCCGCCACCAGCATGCTGACGAACCCGCCATCCTGATTACCGAGGCTCGGTTCCGAGCGCTTGAAACCGGCGCTCTCCCGGACATCGTACATGCGGAGCGCATCTCGCGCGGGCGAAGGCACGACACCACGGCGGCCGTCTTGACACGAGTCGATCTGTCGGGCTAACCTCTCAGCCGACCCGAACATGACCCGAACATCAAACCGATTTCGACACTCGTGGCCCGACGCACCTCCCCTGTTCCCGACTGGATTCCCGCCGATCTGCCGGCGGCACCCGGGGTGTACCACTTCCTCGATCCGGCGGGGACGAGCATCTACATCGGCAAGAGCGTCAACCTGAAGCAGCGCGTCCGCAGCTACTTCTACGGAGGCGGGCCGGGCGACGACCGAAAGCGCGAGATGCTTCGCCTGGCCCGGGGGCTTTCGTTTCAGCCGTGCGGCAGCGATCTCGAGGCTCAGCTCGAAGAAGCCGACGGAATCGGCGCTCTACGGCCGGCGTTTAATCGCGTCCACAAGAATCGGTCGCGTGGCTGGTACATCGAGGCCGACTGGTCGCGTCCGTTTCCCCGTCTGCGCGTCGTGCGCGAACCGCGTCGCGCCCGCGCCGAATATGTCGGCCCGTATCGAGGGCGACGCATTCCGGGCGAGGCGGTCGCCCTAGTCGAGAAGATCTACCGTCTGCGCACTTGCTCCGGCGCGATTCGGCCCGACCCCGACGACTCGCCGTGCCTGCAGCATGGGATCGATCAGTGCACGGCTCCATGCGTCGGGCTCGTCGACGTCGACGCCTATCGTGCGCAGGTCCGTCACGCGCTCGCCGCTCTGCTCGATGAATCGGCGGCGCGGCGCCACGAAGAACTCGTCCGCCAGCAGCTCACGGCGGCCGAACCGCTGCACCGTAGCCGCCGCCCGGACGCCACCAGCCAGGACCTCACCGGCGCGGGCTCGACCGCCCTCCTTGGCCTGCGTCGCCGCTTGCGCTGGTTCGAAGAATTGGAGTCGTACCGGCCGGGGCTTCGTCGACTGCCCGTCGATCGATCGCGGCTCATCGTCCTGCCCGGCGCCGCGAGCGGCACGTGGGTGCTCGTACCCATCGCACGTGGGCGGGTGTTGTCCCGGCGGATGGTGGATGCGGGCGCTTCCGACTGGCCGGCACGGGTCGAGGACACGTGCTACCGGATCCGCCTTGCCGAGCTGCGCGCCGAGACGGCGTTTCCCGTCGAGGCCCTTACTCTGACGCTGATCGTCGGACGCTGGCTGCGCGAGCGAGGGTCCGGAAAGCGCGGCGACACCGAAAGCCCCGGATACGTGTTCGATCTCGACGAGCACGGCACCGACCGGGTGATCGACCGGCTGCGGTCACAACCCTGGTAGGCCGTGTCCGGCCACAACGCACGACGCGACCGCCGCGCGCCCGGGGTGCGAGCATCGCGGCGACCGCGTCGATCCTTCAGCGCACCTGATCGGGCACCTGGCCCGATCGACCGTCAGAACGTCAGGCGTACGCCAACGGTCAACGGAAGCACCCAGAGGTAGTCGAACGGTTCCTTACCGACCGCGGCCAGCGACGCGGTATACCCCAGCATGTCTGCCGAATCGGTCAAGATGAAGTACGGCTGCCCCTTGACGAAGACGTTCACGTCCAGCGAGCTGCCGCGGTACACGATCAGACCGAGCTGTCCGCCACCCGTGAAGGTCAGATAGCTGCCGTCGATACCGTTCGCCGGGTGTGTCGACCGCCAGGTCTCGTCGACGTCGAAGCTCGTCACACCCGCGCCCAGGTTCGCCGCGAAGGTCAGCGGCAGGTCCTGGTAGAGCGGCGCCGTGAAGTTCACCTCGATCCCGCCACCCAGGTACAGCAGATCGATAGGCGGCGACAGGAGCGTCGTGCCGTCGTCGCTGAACTTGTTGTCGAGCAGGATGAACGCGGCATCGCCGCGGACGGCCCAGTTCGGATGGAAATGGAAGGCGAGGCCACCACCGAATGCACCGCCGGTCGACGTCAGGTCTCCCAGGGTGCCGACCGGAAAGGACAAGCCACCATGGCCGTCTACGGATACCGTGCCCGTCACTTGGGCGACAGCGCCCGCGGGCAGGCCGAATACGAGCAGTGCGGCGAGAAGTACTCGGGTCTTCCTCGCTTTATGCAACGCTTCCTCCTTGGCTGCGCGGACGCTGTTCCCGCCCCTGTCCCGCGCGCACAGGGGCGGATTTACGCCCCGAATCCGTCCGGAACCAGTCCGGGATGGACGCGGGGCGCAGTCATCGGAGTCTCAGTTGGGCGGAATGTGCAGGATCCGCGCCACGGGCCTGCCGCCCGGTACTCCGCGTCCGTTCAGCGGGGGCCGCCTGTGCCGACGACCCGCTTCACCAGCCGTCCGGCCTCGAGCCGATCACCGGCCGTCCAGCCGTTCAGCAGCATGACGTCGGAGAAGTCGACGGTCGAGGGAAAGCGCTGGTTGAAGGTCTCCACGGTCATCGCGCTCGGAACCTCGACGATGTCGATCCGCTTCGGCTCAACGTTGAGCAGGCGGCTGTTCGTCTCGGGGGCGAAGCTGTTCATCGACCCTTCGAAGGTGGGCGAGTAGCGGCCGAACCGTTCGGCCGGTGTGTAACCCAGCAGCCGGAAGGTCAGATCGCGGTGCCGGATGAACATGACGAGTCCCTCGAGCATGCCCTGCTGCGTTTCGGCCCGGAACCGCCCCACCACGGCGGTGAGCCCGTTGACCGTCTGGTTGCTCGAGCCCAGGCGCTGCAAACCCTGCATGTTCCAGAACTCCTGTGCGGCTTCGGCCGGCGTGCGATCCTGCACGAGCGTCAATTCGAGCATGGCGTCCTGGTTCGGACTCATTGCCACGACGGACATCGGCGTGTTCTGGCGCTGCCATTCGCCGGGAAAATCGAGTCGGAAGCGCATGTCGGGATGGATGAACCGGTCGCCGTCGAAGTATCCCTGGCGCGGGTCGGGCCCGTATACGAGCCCCTCGATGCGCCGCAAGTACTCGTCGCGGCGCACGATCCCGCCCGTCGCGCCCCCCTCGGCCACCCGCTGCTGCGCGTCGGCCACGCGGTTGCCCGGATCCGGATGCGACGACTGCCACTCGGGCAGCGCCGTTCCCGACGCCTCCCGCTGGCGCTCGAGAATCCGGAACATCTCGACGGCGGCCGCCGGATCGTAGCCGACGCGCGTCATGTACCGGTGGCCGAGCATGTCGGACTGGCTCTCGTCGTCACGACCGTACTTCAGCGACAGGATGCCGAGACCGCCGGCCAGCACGTCGCCGAACGGCCGAATCTCCGGCACGGCCACCATCCCGGCCACGTAGCCGATCTGGAAGAGCTGCTGGCGGCTCATCTGCTCGACGGCGTGACGCGCCGTGATGTGCCCGATCTCATGCCCGAGCACCGACGCCATTTCCGCCTCCGAGCTGAAATAGCCCAGAATGCCGCGCGCCAGGTACGTGGGTCCGCCGGGCAGCGCGAAAGCGTTGATCACCGGGTCGTCGACGATCTGGAACGACCACGGCAGGTCGGGCCGCTCGCTCACGGCGGCAAGCGCCCGGCCGACGCTGTCGACATACGCCTGGAGGCCCGGATCGTCGTACAGGCCCATGACCGCCGGAATCTGCTGTTTGTACTCCTGCCCCATTTCGATTTCCTGCCCCTCGCTGATCAGCGAGAGCATCCGGTCGCCGGTCGCGGGATTCGTGGCGCAGCCGGCGAGAAGCAGCGCGCCGACGACGGCCCCGACGCGCGGGCCGAAACGGGGACGGAACGTGCCGTTGATGTATCGCATAGTGCCTCCTGGGTTCGCTTGAGCCGACGCTGCGGTATGGCAACGGGCCCTTCTAAGTGTACACATGTACAGGTAGAGGGGCACGAACGGACACGATGCCCGCCCGTCTGGCCACCAACCAACATCGCGGGCCTACGGAAGTCGCGGCGCCGTTCCTCGCGGTCGTTTGCGCTCGAGCGTGATCAGCACCACCGACCCCACCACGAGCACCGCGGCCAGCACCGTCGTTACGCCGAACGACTCTTCGCCCAACCAGACGCCGAGCAGCATCGCCACGAGCGGGTTGACGAACGCGTAGCTCGATACCCGGGCCGGCGTAGTGTTGTGCAGCAGCCAGACGTAGGCGGCGTACGCGACCAGCGATCCGAACACGATCAGGTAGAGCACCGAGAGGGCCGACGCGGGGCTGACCGCTGCCGGGTCGAAGCCGGCCGTCTCCCCCGCGACCGCGCCGATGAAGACCAGCACGAGGCCCGCCGCGATCATCTCGGCCGCCGACGCCATGAACGGCGAGCGCGGCAGCGGCGTGTAGCGGGAGTACACGGACCCGACGGCCCAGCAGATCGTCCCGAACATCACGGCGAGCGCCGCCGCCAGCCCCGCCAGGCCGAGCCCGGCCCACGTCGGCCCGACGATCAGGGCGACGCCGGTAAAACCGACCGCCAGGCCCGCGAGCACGCGCGCCGTCGGGCGCCGGTGGGCGGGCCCAAGCCAGTCGAGCAGGACCATCCACATCGGCACGGCCGCCACGAGCAGCGCCGCCAGCCCGCTGTGAATCGTGCGCTCGGCCCACGCCACGGCGCCCGTTCCGCCGGCCAGCATGAGCGTGCCGACCGCCGCCGCGGCCAACCATTCGCGGCGGGTCGGCGGCGGCACACCACGCAGGCGCAGAAACGCGTACATCAGCAGCCCGGCCGGCAGGAAGCGGAACGACAGCATGAGGAAAGGGGGAATCGTCTGGATGGCGAACTTGATGGCGAGGTAGGTCGAGCCCCAGATCAGGTAGATGGCGGCAAAGGCCGCCACGAAGCGCAGCACGTCAGCCGGCTCCCCCGGCGGTGCTTCCGGCCTCCGTGCTACCGGCGTCTTCCTGCTGGAACCAGCGGAAGAACAGGATGGTGATCGCCGTCCACAGGATCACCCCGCCGCCCATCTTCATCAGGAGTCCCGCGATCTGCTGATCCTGGCGCGTCGTGATGCCCGACACCGGGGGCGCGAGCTCGTACAGCCCGTAGAACGGCAGATCGCCAAAGGTCAGGAACGCGTAAGGCAGCGTGTTGATCACGGTCGCGAGAAACAGGTAGCCCATCTTGAGGCCGGCCGGAAATCCCGGCCGCTCGGGCACGGGCGCCACGACTGGCCACCAGAACACGAAGCCGCCGAGCAGCCAGACCAGGTCGAGCGCGAACGAGCCGGCCTGCGTCACCATCAGCACGTCGACCACGCCGGGCAGGTGCGTCCAGTAGACGACGACGCCGAACACGGCGAGCGCGATCAGCGGATGGGTCACGAAGCGCAGCGCCGCCACGGCCCGGCGCCGCTCGCCGAGGCGCGTGTAAACGCCACGCGGCAGGCCCATCAGCATCAGGGGCGGCGCGAGCAGGGCGATCATCAGGAACTGGACCATGTGGACCGACGCCAGGTAGCCGGCCCCGAGCGCGCCGATCGGCCAGTCGAGCGCCAGCCAGAGAATCGCCAGACCGCCGAAGAACGTGGCGCGCCGCCGGCCATCGACCGGGTCATCGCCCGCCGCCGCGGCGCGGTGCGCCAGGGCGAGGTAGCCGACGGCCAGCAGGCCGATGAACAGCCAGACCCCGGGATACGCCTGCCACGTCCAGTCCCAGGCCGTGCCCCGGGCGGAGCACCACCAGGTCATGTGAGGATCACCTCGGGCTCACTCCGACCCGCCGAGCGCCGCCAGCGTCGCAAGGTCGTGGCGCCAGTCCTCCTGGCGCGTGCCGTGCGGGAACATGACGCGGATGCTGTCGCCCGGCGGGAACGCCACGACCGCAGACGCGTGGCCGACGTCATACGCCGCGGCCCCCGCCTCCGGCACCATCGCGGGCGGCAGGCCGAGGGCGAGCTGGATGCTGTCGATCTTCGCCGGGTCGCCGTACAGCCCGACGAACTCCGGGTCAAAGCCCCCGAGCCACGAGACGAGCCGTTCGGGCGTGTCGCGCGCCGGATCGACGGTCACGAAGATCACACTCGTGCTGCGGCCGAACTCGAGGCCGAGGTCGCGCTTCACCTCGGCGATGCTCGACATGTGGATCGGGCAGACATCGGGACAGTGCGTGTAGCCGAAGAACAGCAGCGCCAGCCGGTCCTCCGTTTCCTCGCGAAGGTCGAAGGTGCCGCCGCGCGCGTCATTGAGCACGAAGTCGGGACGCGGGCCGGGATTCTCGATCACGCGTCCGCGAAAGCCGGTCTCCTCTGCGCGCCGGCCGGCCTCTTCGCGCTCGGGCGCCTCCAGGCGACAGGCGCCCACGCCGGCCAGCAGCAGCAGACCGACGACGACGAACCTGGGGGCCGACGTCCTGCCCATCAGAACCAGCCCTTCCGCCGGAAGAACACCATCAGGCCGACGGCGAACGCGAGCATGAAAGCGAGTACCGCCGGATATCCGTAGGCCCAGCCGAGCTCCGGCATGTTCCACGGCGAGGCGTTCGGGTCGAAGTTCATCCCGTACACTCCTGCGATGAAGCTCAGCGGGATGAAGATCGTCGCGATGATCGTCAGGACCTTCATCACCTCGTTCATCCGGTTGCTGACCACCGACATGTAGGTGCTGAGCAGGTCCGCGGAGAGGTCGCGCATCGAGTCGGTGAGCTCGATGATCCGCATCGCGTGGTCGTAGGCGTCGCGCAGGTAGATGCCGGTCGCTTCCGTCACCACGCCGCCGGAATCACGGATCAGCGTGTTCATCATGTCCCGGTGCGGCCACGCGACGCGTCGCAGACCGACGAGCTCGCGCCGCACGGCGTGCAGGCGGGTCACGGTCGCCTCCGTCGGGTCGCCCATCACCTCCTCCTCGAGCAGCTCCAGGCGTTCGCTCAGGGCGTCGAGAACGGGAAAATATGAGTCGATCACGGCATCGACGATGGCATACAACAGGTAGTCGCCACCGCGCTGGCGAATCTGGCGTGACGGGGTTCGCAAGCGCTCGCGCACCGCTTCGAACACGTCGCCCGGGCGCTCCTGCACGGTCACCACCACGCCGCCCGCGAGCAGGACGCTGACCTGCTCGGTGCCAGGTTGGCCGACCTCGGGCATGCGCACCACGCAGAACAGACCCTCTGGATACGCCTCGGCCTTGGCGCGCTGGTGCGTGTTCAGCACGTCCTCGAGAACGAGCCCGTGCAGGTCGAACTCCGTGCCGAGCGACCGGATCACGCTTTCCGTTCCGAGGCCGATGACGTCGAGCCACACGTTCGGGAAACGCTCGGCCAGCGCTCGCGCTTCGGCCACCGACTCGACGTCGCGCTCCTCGAACGCGTCGGCGCCGTACGCGATCACGTGCAGTCGCGTCGGGGCCGCATCCTCGTGAAACACGAGCGTGCCCGGCGCCGAGCCGGGCTTGCCGCGCCGCGGCCGCCGGTGTCTGAAGCCGAGTGCCGCTCCGATGTGCCTGACCTGCTCCTGGACCACGATCGCTCCCTTGCTCGACTCGAGCTTCAACTCGTCAGCGGCGGACCGCCCGTGCGCACGAGATGCCGATAACGTGTGCCGATGCGCCACGCGATCACCAGCCATGCGGCCACCAGCGCGAGGTTCAGCAGGGCGAAGTGCGACGTCTGCATCGACAGCCATGTCGTACCCACGAACACGACGGCGGCCGACAGGACGTCGCCCGCCCGCCAGAAGAATGCGTCGGTCACCTGCTTCGCCTTGTACTTCTGCTCACGGGTCAACGGCAGGAAAAGGATGTTCCGCACCGTGTTCTGCAAGGAGTAGTCGGTCGAGTTCTCGGCCGTCTTCGCCCACCGGACGACCGACAGCAGGGGGAAGAACGCCAGCAGCGCATACCCGCCGAGGGCGATCGCCGGGAGGATCATGATCGCGACGCGCACGCCCAGGTACTTCACGATGCGCGAGACGAGAAACAGCTGCACCAGCAAACTGACGGCGTTCACCACCGAGAAGAAGTCGGAATAGAACCGGCCGATGTACTGGCCCTCGGAAAGAGACGTCTCGCCGCCCGCCACGAGAGAGATCGCGGTCTCCTCGACCAGACGCCCGAGGATGTACTCGCCCGTCGTGTTCACCCAGTTGACCAGCAGCACGAGGATGGCGATGAGTAGCAGGTAGCGCGTCCGGAACACGAGCTGGAAGGCGCCCCGCCCCGCCCAGGCGGTGTTCGGCTCGGCGTCCGACGCGGCTTCGGCTTCGGACGACCTCCCCTCACCCTCGCCGGCCGGGTCTTCCTCGCCGCGCTCCGCCCGGGCGAGCGCCTCTTTGAGCCCCTCGCGCAGGTTCGTGTACTCACCGGTCTCGAGCCGGAACTCGCCCGTGGCCGCCGGATGCGTCAGCGTCGTGAAGCCCGGTGCCCGGTGCGCCTCGGTGCGCCGGCGCTCGCGGCGATCGACGATCGTGGTCAGCGCCAGGCTCAGCATCAGGATCGCGGCGGCCAGGAGCATCGGCGGATAGATGCCGAGCGGCTCGATGAGCCGGCCCACCACGACGCTGCCCAACACCGCACCGACCGACGCGCCGAACTGCACGAGGGGAAACAGGCGCTCCCCTTCGTGGTTCGTGTACACGTCGTTGGCGAACGCCCAGAACTGCGCGACGATCATCAGGTTGAAGATCCCGACCCACAGGTAGAACGGGATCCCGAGCGGCACGCCGGCCGTGCCCAGAACGAAGAACAGCACGAGGCACGCGGCGAAGAACACCGTCACGCGATTGATCAGAGTTCGGCGGGGCAGCCGCTCGGCCAGCCGCCCGTAAAGTGGCACGGCGCCGAGTAGCAGAATGGCCTGGACAGCCGACGCGTAGCTCTTCACCTCGGCGCCGCTCTCGCCGAGGATCAACGCCTCGCGCAGAGGCTTGATGAAGTAGTAGGCCATGAGGAGCAGGAAGACGTTCAGGGCGAGCAGCAGGGCCGTCGGAGCTTCGCCGGCCCGTACGTCGGTAAACGGGCGCAGGGCGCGATCGAGCAGCGACGGCCGGCCGGGCCCTCGCGCAATGCCGCGATTCGGTGTCGATTCCTGCATTATCCCCGGGTACGCTTCCCGCCGTGAGTCGGCGATATCAACGAAATCAGGCCTTCCTCGCGGGCGCGTTTCTTGCATGATCGTACCGTATGATTGGGCAACTCACGCTGGCCGTGGCCGCCGTCTCCCAGGAGGCTCTCGTAGCCGATCTGCAGAACTTCCTGGCCCGGGTGGCCAGGAACATCGTGCGCCTGTCCTCGGGCCACGAGACGTTGCTCATCGTGATCTTCGTCATGCTGATCCTGATCTATCTCTATCTGCAGAAGGCCTGAGCTTCTCTTTCAGCCGGGCCACCAGGATCCCGATCGCCACCTCGTTCTCTCCCCCGAACGGTACAATCACGTGCGCGTGGCGGCGGCTCGGCTCGACGTACTGGAGGTGCATCGGCCGGACTGTCTCCCGATACTGAGAAACCACCGACTCCACCGTGCGGTTCCGCTCCCGCGTGTCACGCAGCAGCCGCCGGATGAACCGCATGTCGGCATCGGTCTCCACGAATACGCGGATGTCCATGAGCGTCCGGAGCTCGGGATCGGCAAGGACGAGAATTCCCTCGACGATGATCACGGGGGCCGGCTCCGTGCGCCGGGTGCGGCCGGTTCGGCGGTGCAGGCCGAAGTCGTACTCGGGCACCTCGATGGTCTCTCCCCGCACCAGTGCACCGACATGCTCCACGAGCAGCGGGGTCTCGAGGCTGTCCGGGTGATCGTAGTTGATCTTCGTCCGGTCATCGAGCGACAGGTTCGGGTAGTCGCGATAGTACGAGTCGTGGTGCAGCAGGCGAACCGGGGTGTCGCCCATCCCCGCGATCACCTTCCGTACCACGGTCGACTTCCCGGCGCCGCTGCCGCCGGCCAACCCCAGCACGAGCGGGCGGTCGCTCACGGATCCGCGCTCATTCGCCGCGGCGCTGCTTCTCCTTCCACGCCTTGTGGGCGGCCGCGTTCTCGATCCACGGCTTGCGCTCGAAGTAGCTCTTCGTCTCCTCGACCACCTGCGGCGCGAGCAGGATCAAGGCAAGCAGATTGGGGATGATCACGATGGCCAGGAAGATGTCGCCGAGGTCCCAGATCGTGGTGAGCGGCAGCACGGCACCGATGAAGTGCATGATCACGAATGCGACCTTGTACGGCAGCACCGCGCTCGCCCCGAACAGGTAGTTGGCGCAGCGGTCTCCGTAGTAACTCCAGGAGATCGCCGTCGAGATGGCGAACAGGAGTACCGCGACGACGACGATCCAGCCGCCGAAGTCGCCGATCGGCAACAGGCCGCGGCGGAAGCCCTCCTGCGTGAGGGGTGCGCCGCTCTCGGCCGCCATCGCCCACAGCGAGGCGTAGGTCTGGCCGTCGTCGGTGGTCGCGACGCCCGCCTGCGTGTCGATCGTTCCATTGAACGGCTGCGTCATCTCGGCGTCGAGGTACAGGGCCTCGAGGGCCGTGTCGTGCCAGCCGACACTCACGTTGCCGCCCTCGCGAGCGCCGTCGACGATTCGCAGCTCGGGGGGCGCGTCGACCGTCTCGTTGCCGCCGTCCTCGCTCACGGCCACATAGGTGATGTCGCCGCCGCCGAGGGTGATCTCGGTCGGCATCCGGTCGTCCCACACGCCGGTCATGATGATCACGAGACCGGTCATCGTGCAGATGACGATCGTGTCGATGAACGGCTCGAGCAGGGCGACGACGCCTTCCGACACGGGCTCGTCGGTCTTGGCGGCCGCGTGCGCGATGGGGGCCGACCCCTGGCCGGCCTCGTTCGAGAACAGGCCACGCCGCACGCCCCACATCAGCGTGACGAGGAACGCGCCCACGCCCGTGCCGGCCACGCCGGCCGTCGGGTTGAACGCCTGGCTGAAGATCAGGGCGAACGACGGGATCAGGTCGCCCACGTTGAGCAGGATGATGACCAGGGCGCCGAACACGTAGATCGCCGCCATGACGGGGGCGAGGATGCTCGTGACCTTCCCGATGCGCGTGATCCCGCCGAGGATCACGGCCGCGATCACGAGCGAGGTGGCGATGCCGGTGATCGGCTTCGGGATCTGGAACGTGTTCAACATCGTGTCGGCGACGGTGTTGGCCTGGATCGCGTTGCCCGTGAGGAAAGCCGTGAGTCCGAGCAACACGGCGAACAGGATCGCCATCCACTTCCAGTTCGGACCGAGCCCGCGCTCGATGTAGTACATCGGACCGCCCGACACGGTGCCTTCCCACGCCTTGCCGGTCGTCGTCTCGACGTTGCGGTACTTCTGGGCCAGGGTCACCTCGGTGAACTTCGTCGCCATCCCGAGGAAGGCCGTGACCCACATCCAGAACAGCGCGCCGGGACCGCCCCAGTGGATGGCGAGCGCGACACCGGCGATGTTGCCGATCCCCACCGTGGCCGACAGCGCGGTGGTGAGCGCCTGGAAGTGGGAAACGTCACCGGGCTCGTCGGGATCGTCGTACTTGCCGCTCGTGACCCCGAAACCGTGACCGAGCCGGCGGAGCTGGATGAAGCCGAGGCGCAGGGTGAGGTAGACGCCCGCCCCCAGGAGGATGATCACCATGAACGGGATCGTCTCCTCGCCGACCGAGATCCCGAGGTTCACGATCCACCTGTTCCCGATGTCGACGAGCCACTCGAAGAATTCCATTCCCGCTCCCGTGGTTGGCTGCCAGCAGAGTAAGAGTTCCCGGGCGCTCGGAGACGCCGCTCCTCGTCACAGAATCCCCTAAGATCCTGCGCGACATATAATCAGGCAAGTTGGGAACGTGCGCGACGGGCGATTCGTGACGGGATTGAACCGGGGCCGCTCGGACCCGGACGAGCTCATCGGACGCGTGACGAGCCTTCCGGAAACGCGAAGAGCCCGCTCCGGGTGGGCGGGCTCTTCGGTACGGCGTCGGGGGCGATCCCGGAGCTACATGCCGCCGCCCATGCTGCTGTTCCAGATGTCGCGGGTCATTTTCCAGCCGTCGTCCGTGTGCGTCCAGACAACCATGAACTTGCCGTGATCGAGGTGGGTGCCGTCGGCCCCTTCAACGGTGTAGCTTCCGACCTCGAGCGCTTGGCGGTGCATGGCCTGCACCTCGGTGGTCTCGAACGTCATGACGACGTCGCCCATCGCGGCCATATCCGCGGCCATCGCTTCCTGGATGGCGGCCCGTCCCTCGACGGCGTCACTGCCCGGAGGCAGGACGACGGCGTCCTCCGTGTACATCGCAGCTGCCGCCTCGGCGTCACCCGCGCTGAACGCCTCGGCGAACGCGGCCGACGCGGCCTCGACCGCCGCCGTGACCTCTTCGACCATCGCCTCGTGCTGCTCGTGGGCCATCTCGTCGTGGCCCTCCATCTCCATCTCTTGCGCAAGCGCCGATGCCGGCAACACCAGCAGCGCCGTGAGCGCGATCAGCCACTTCTTCATCCATACCTCCAACCATTGGACATCAGGGGGGTCCCGGCGCCCGGGTACCGGGAGGGAGGGCGGGACAGCCGCACTCTCCGCGTCGTCGAGAAGCAATATAGAGCGTGAGGGACCGTTTTGCCGCATCTTACCGATGCAACGGGTCAGGCCGTGGACGGCGGCGCTTCGGACAACGGGCTGCCGGGTCGCCAGCCCGCGCGTTCGAGCGCCGTCAGCCAACTCACGACTTCGTCGCGGCGTGCGTGCACGGGAAGCACGAGCAGATCGCCGTCGATGCACCATTCGAGGGCGGAGCGCACCGCGTCGATCTCGTCGTCGGCGACCACGACGTCGAGGCCGGGCGACGCCGCGCGCAGCTCGTCGCGAATCAGCGCCGACACCTCGCCCGGCTCGCGCCCGCGCAGATATCGGGTGAGCTCCTTCACGACCACGCGGTCGGGCTGCATCTCGAGGGCCGAGCGAGCGAGGGCGCGAATCGAGCGGTCGTCGCGATCGCCCGCCTGCCCGATGACCACGAGCCGGCGGCGCGCCGGCAGGCGCCGAACGGTCGCGCCCAGGGCGTCCATGCCGTGCGGGTTGTGCGCGAAATCGACGATCGCCGTGGCCTCGCCGAACCGGAACAGGTTCGTGCGCCCCGGCAGGAGGTCGGCCGTCGGCCGGAAGGCGCGCAGGGCGTCGGTGGCCGCCCGGTCGGAGACGCCGAGGGCGGGTGCGAGGGCGAGTGCCGCCAAGGCGTTCTCGACGTTGTAGGCAGCGGCGCCGCCCAGCGTCAGCGGGGCGGCGGCGACGGCCATCAGCCGCTCGGTCCTCTTCCCGCGGTGGCGCACGAACGCGTCGTCCTCGACGACCAGCGCCTCACCGCCCGCGGCCCGATGACGTTCGAGCGGGCCGGGCGAGGCGCCCTCCGGCCGGAGCGAGATCCATACGAGCGCCGCCGATCCGGTTGCGCCGCGCCGCGAGAGAACGGGATCGTCGGCGTTCAGCACGAGGCGCCCACCCCGCTCGACGGCGCGCGCGACGACGAGCTTCGCGTCCGCCACGCCCTCGACGTCGTGCAGGCCATATTCGCCCAGGTGATCGGCGCCGACGTTCGTGACGGCCACCCCGTCGGCGCGCGGGGCGCCGAGACCCCGCCGCAGCATGCCGCCGCGGGCCGTTTCGAGGATCGCCGCCTCGACCCGGCGGTCGCGCAGAACGGCCCGGGCGCCGCCGGGCCCCGAGTAGTCGCCGTCCTCGACCAGCTCGTCGCCCGCGAACACGCCGTCGGTGGACGAGAAGCCGGGGGTGCGGCCCGCCGCGCGGGCCATGGCGGCCAGCAAGCGTACGGTGGTCGTCTTGCCGTTGGTGCCCGTGACCATCACGAGCGGCACGTCGTGGACCGCAGCCCAGTCGACGTCGCCCGGTTCGGGAAGGTCGCCCACGGGCCAGGTGCACGAGCCCGCTCCCATGCCGACACTCGCCCGATCGTCGTCGGACAGGAACATCACCTCGCGGGCCGCCGCCGCGTCGCGCAGTCGCAGCAGCGCCGGATTCGACTCCGCCTCGATGAGGGCGACGAGCCGCTCGGCCGCCCGGGCGGGCGGCGCCGCCGCTCGTCCTTCGAGGTCGGCCAGCGCCGCGTCGAGGGCCCACTCGTTCACTTCGGTCGCCGCGTAGAGCGCGTCGACCGGGGCGGAGATCGCCAGGCTCACGCCGTCGCGGTGCGCCCGCGCCGCCGTTTGCTCACCCGCCCAGCCGACGACGTCCAGGATCTCGCGGGCGCGCCGCTTCCATGCCTCGACGAGCCGCGCCGTCTCGACCTCGCCCGCCTTCACGTCGAGCACGGCCCCGGGGACGGGGGCGAGGAGGTTCGGGCCGGTGAGCCGCCGCGAGTCCTCGAGAGTGATGGTCATGGGGCATGTGGAGGGCCATCCGGGCCCGCTCAATCGTCCTCGTATTCGCGGGCGAGCCGCACGCCGCGCTCGTCGCGGATGAGCCGCCCGCCGGCCCCCTGGTCGAGACCGGGCAACGCGAGCTCGGTAAGGTCGGGCTCCGGCAGATCGGGCAACACGGCCCCGGGCGGCGGGAACGGCGCCGGGCTCGTGCTCGACGCGGTCCCCCCGGAGCCGGCTCGAGCCCCCTCTCCGTCCGCCGAAAATTCGACCACCTGCTGCCAGGTGCGTTCGAGGGCGTCGGCAAACAGAACGACCAGGTCGCCGGGCTCGGCGGCGCGTAGCGCGGCGTCGACGGCGGCCGGCTCGTCGGACACCTTTCGAATCGCCTCCGCCGGCACGCCTGCCTCGAGCAGCGCGCGCTCGAGCACCGCCGGCACCTCGTCGGGGCCACGGCCGCGCGGGTTGTCGTCCCGCCGGCAGATGTAGGCGTCGAACACGCCCGCCGTGGCGGCCGCCATCGCCACGATGTCTTCGTCGCGGCGATCGCCGGGCGCCGACAGCACCGCGATGCGCCGACCGGGAACGTCGAGCAGTTTCACGACCTTGCACACCTGCTCCATCGCGTGGGCGTTGTGCGCGTAGTCGAGCAGCACTCGGAACGGATGCTCGTCGTAAAAGTTGAGCCGTCCCGGCGCCTGGAAGAACGTCGTGTCGAACGTCCGGAGTCCGTGCCGGATGTCCTCGAGCTTCACGCCGGTGCTGTACGCCATCCCCGCCGCGAACATGGCGTTCTGGACGTTGTGAAGCGCCTTGCCCTGTACCGTGGCCGGGATGAGGTGTGTCCACAGGAGCGGGATGTGGTGGCCCTTGTCGTACAGCGTGATCATGTGGCCCGCGATTCCCTCCTCGAGCACGACGGCGCGCCCGTCGGCCCGAATGTGCTCGCGGACCAGGGCGTGGTGGGGGCTCATCGTCACGTAGCAGACGTGGTCCGCGCTCGCGTAGTCGGCCATCCGGAGGACGAGCGGATCGTCGGCGTTCAGTACGACGGTGTCGGTCGCGATGTCGACCACCACGCGCTTCACTTCCGCCAGCTCTTCCAGCGTGTTCACGTCGCGCAGCCCGAGATGGTCGGCCGCCACGTTGAGGCAGGCGCTGACGTCGGCCCGGCGGAAGCCGAGTCCCGCCCGGAGGATCCCGCCGCGCGCCGTTTCGAGCACCGCCACTTCGACCGACGGATCTCGCAGGACGAGCCGGGCGGAACTCGGACCGGTCATGTCCCCCGCTACCGTGAGCTGGCCGTCGACGTAGACGCCGTCGGTCGTCGTCAGACCCACGCAGGCACCTGCGAGCTTATGGATGTGGGCCAGCATGCGGACGGTCGTCGTCTTGCCGTTCGTGCCGGTGACGGCATAGATCGGCACCCGCGATGGCGTCCCGGGCGGAAACAGCATGTCCATCACGGCACCCGCCACGTCGCGCGGCCGCCCCTCGCTGGGGTGTGCGTGCATCCGGAAGCCCGGGGCGGCGTTCACCTCGCAGATCGCCCCGCCCGACTCCTCGTACGACACGGAAATGTCGTCGGCCAGGAAGTCGACGCCGGCCACGTCGAGGCCCACGGCTGCCGCTGCCCTGACCGCCATCTCAATGTTGTCGGGGTGCATGAGGTCGGTGACGTCGACCGCCGTTCCGCCCGTCGACAGGTTGCCCGTCGAGCGCAGATAGACGATCTCGCCCGCGTCGGGCACCGTGTCCTTCGTGTAACCGAGCAGCTCCATCAGGCGCTCGGCCTGGTAATCGAGCTCGATTCGGGTAAGGATCTTCTCGTGCCCGATGCCGCGCCGCGGGTCGCGGTTCACCTCGGCTACCAGCTCCTCGATCGTCTGCTTCCCGTCACCGACCACGTGGCCGGGCACGCGACGCGCCGCGGCCACGACCTCGCCGTCGACCACCAGGATTCGATGATCGAACCCGCTGATGAACTTCTCGACGATCACCCCGCGAGAGATCTCGCGAGCCCGCTCGAAGGCGAGGCGGACGTGCTCGTTGTCGAGCAGATTCAGCGACACGCCGCGGCCGTGGTTCGCGTTGAACGGCTTCACGACCACCGGAAACCCGATGCGCTCGGCCGATCGAACGGCTTCGGAGCTGCTGTATACGAGGCGTTGCCGGGGCACCGGAAGCCCGAGGTCGCCGAGTATCCGGTTCGTCTCCTCCTTGTCGGACGAGATCTCGACGGCGATGTGGGGCGTCCGGCTGGTGACCGTCGCCTGGATTCGCTGCTGGTACTTCCCGTGGCCGAGCTGGACGAGGCTGTACTCGTTGAGCCGCAGCCACGGGATGTCGCGCTCCTCGGCGGCGCGCACGAGCGACGCGGTGCTCGGGCCGAGCGCCGTGCGCTGGGCGAACCGGATGAACTCCTCGTGCTCCGCCTGGAAGTCGAACTCCGCGGGCAGGGCGCCGGACGTGCGCAGCTCCTCCGGCAACAGCGACTGCAGGAGCTGAACGGCCAGGCGGCCCGCCTCGATCCCTACCTGCTCGGCCTCGTACTCGTAGACGATGTCGTACACGCCGGGTTCGCCGGCGGTGCGCGTCTTGCCGAACGTGATGTCCTCACCCGCACCGGCCTGCAGCTCGATCGCGACGTGCTCGAGGATGTGGCCGGCCCACGTGCCCTCGTCCTCGGTCAGCCGACGTACGAAACCGCCCGGCTCGCCGTACGAACAACCGTGTTGCCGTAGGCCCGGGAGCGTGTCGAGCAGGCGCTCGATGAACTCCTGACCGAGACGCATGCTGGGCCATTCCTCCAGCACGCCGATGTCCATCCGCAGACGGATCACCGGAAAGCGCGCATACAGGCTGGGACCGAGGTACACCGAACGGTCGATCAGCTTCATCGGTGGACCCTCACGTCGCCCCCGCCGTCTCGCGCACCGGCTCGAGCGCCACGCGGGAGCCGATGTCGAAGCGCCAACCGTCGGTCAGTACGTGCAGGCGAAGCCCGACCAGGCAAACGGGCTGCGACTGATGGGCGGAGTCCATCGACGAATAGACCAGGTCCGACGGATCGAGAATCGAGACCGAGCCGCTGCCCGCCACCTCGAGCACGTCGTCGGGTCCGATGAACGCCGCCGTATCTTCGTCAAGGCCGAGTCCGAGCGCGAACGGGTTGTAGCCGACCGCGGTCATGAGGCGACCAATGCGGTCACGCTCGCGGAAATGCTGGTCGACGATCACGCTGTTCGTCAGGCCCAGCCCGGGCGCGAGG
>DATHRZ010000086.1:0-27305 GCA_035464655.1 Gemmatimonadota bacterium | reverse complement strand
TGCAGATCAGTTCGCGGCGACGGCCGCGATCTCCGCGTCGAAGGCCTCGTGCCGGCGGCGTACCTCGTCGCGGATCCCGGCGAACGCAGGCTGCGTGCGCAGCGGCTCGAGGAACGGACAGTGCTCGGCAACGAAGTCGTATGGATAGAATCCGCGCCTGACGCCGAGCGCGAGGAGTTCCAGTCCACGCTCGAGGTCGCCGGCCATCGCGTGGCTTTCGGCGAGGTGGAACAGGTGATGACCGTCGAGGTGAGTCGTGTCGACGCCCGACAGCACGACGAGGGCCTGTTCGGGCTCCCCGACCATGCCGTGAACGAGTGCGGCGAGTTGCGCGGTGTACGGAACCTCGGGCAGATGCCGGGACATCCAGTCCGCCTGTTCTCGGGCCCCTTCGATATCGCCCAGGAGGGCGCTCGTGTAGCCGTCGCACCAGCGGACGAGGTAGTTCGTGGGATCGAGCTCGAGCGCCCGGGCCAGATGAGGCGGAGCCTCGTCGGCCCGGCCGATGAACCAGTGGCGGACCCCCTCCAGCATGTGCGCGTTCGGGTTGAGCGGATCGGTCTCGAGGAACCTGGCGCTGACCCGAGTCGCCTCGGAGGTCCGACCGGCGGCGTTGTAGGCGATGGCCTGGAAGAATAGCGCATCTGCGTCATTCGGTTCGTACGCGAGCGCCCGTTCGAAGTTGTGGACCGCCAGCGCCTGCCGTCCCCGTTCGTAGGCGATGTACCCGAGGAGCGAATAACGGAGCCCCGCGTGGGCCGGAGACCGAAGCAACTCCGCGGCCTCCGACTCGGCCTCCTCGAGCAGCCGCGGATCCCGATTCGTTCCGGACCGCACTTCGGTCACCTTCCTCCACGCCGCGAGCGCACGTAACGGGGCGGTCTCGCCTTCGATCTCGATCGCGCGCCGGATGAGGTCGTCCACCCCCGCGGTCGAAAAGCGACGGAGCTGCTCGCGCGCCTTCAGGTACATCTCGAACGCCCGCACGTCGGCCACGGGATGGTCCGACAACCGCTCCTCCTCTTCCCGCGTCAGATTCAGGTCAAGGGCAGCCACGATCTCTCGCGCCACGCGCTCCTGCACGTCGAACACTTCGTCGATCGCGCCGTCGTATCGGTCGGCCCACAGGTGAGCGTCCGTGCGAGCGTCGATGAGCTGCGCGGTGATCCGCAAACGCGAGCCGGCCACGCGGACACTCCCCTCGAGGACGTAGCGCACGCCGAGCGTCCGGCCGATCTCGCGCACGGTCTTCTCCGTGTTCTTCAGGCACATGGCGGACGTCCGTGAGATGACCCTCAGGGACCGAAAGCCGGCCAGGTCGGTGATGATCTCCTCGGTAAGCCCGTCACTGAAGTACTCGTGATCCCCGCCCGGACTCATGTCGGCGAATGGGAGAACGACGATCGCCGGGGGCCCTTCCGGATCGCTGGCCCGAACCACCTCCGCCTCCGCCGGGGTGGGCAGGCGCGCCTCCGCAAGTTCGGTCTCGAGCGGATGCGACGTACGTCGGATCCCCCCCTCCGTGAGATCGAAGGCCCAGGCGAGTCCCAGCGCCAGTGGAAGACCGAGCCCGACGAGCACGATCACCAGTGTGACCGTCCAGCCGGGCAGCCCGAGGCGCGGGAGGATCACGTCGGCTGCGTAGATCGTGCCGAGACCGAGGGCCAGGTACGCGCCTCCCACGCGCAGCACCTTGCGCCGGCTGAGCTCGTGCAGGATGGCGGCGGCGGGCATCTGCAACTTTCGTTCGCGTGGATCGGCAACGGACACCTGCGCTCCAGGATGCCGGAAGATCCGCCGTCAGGCGGTTTCGTTCAAGAGGCCGGCCCACGAGGATCCAGCAGTTCCCGCACGTCCTCCATCAGCCCGTCGGCCGTCTGCGGCCCGAGGTAGCGGCGCCGGATCACGCCGTCGGCGTCGATGAGCAGGGTGAACGGATAGCCGATCGCCCCGAAGTCGCCGACCGCCTGCGAGCCCGACCCGATCACGATCGGGTAGTTCACGCCGAAGTCACCGAGAAAGGCCTCGACTCTCTCCGGCGAGCCGGAGTCGATCGCGGGCCCGAGCACCGTGCCGCCGAGCGCCTCGAGCTCGGGCTGGAGCGCGACCAGCTCGGGAATCTCCCGCACGCACGGCGGGCACCACGTGCCCCAGAAGTTCAGTACGACCACGCCACCCCGGTAGTCGGCGAGGCGGACCGTCGTCCCGTCGAGCGTCTCGAACTCGGCCTCCGGGGCCGGGATCTCGAGCCACTCCGACCTCCGCTCGACGACGAGCGACTCGTCGTACGTGCCGACGGCCGGGTCGGCGCCGAGCCGGAGCCCGGCCACATAGCCGAGCATGGCGGCGCCCACCACGGCGGAGGCGCCCAGTACGACGAGCAGGATGCGCTTCATGCGGTTCGACATCGGTTCAGCGTGGCGGAACTGCGCAAGACCGTCAAGCCGCGCCGCTCAGCCGATCAGATTCGCCAGGTACGCCGTGGCGACGCCCAGGTAGTTGCCTAGCGCGTAGCCGATGAGAGCGAGCATGATCGAGATCGGCACCAGCTCTTCGCGGTGATAGGCGGCGGCGACCGGGGCGCTCGCCGCCCCGCCGACGCTCGCCACGCTCGACACCGCGGCCATACTGACGTCCACCCGGAACAGCTTCGCCGCGACGATCACGAACACCAGGTGGATGGCGATGGCCAGGAAACCCGCCACGACGAACCATTGCGCCCCCACCATGCCGGCCAGGTCGGCGCTCGCCCCGATCATCGTCATGTAGATGTAGACGAGCGCCATGGCGACCGGCTCCGTACCGGGCACGTCCTTGAGCGGCGTGGCCGACAGCAGGATGCCGAAGGTGGTGACGAGCAGGATCGAATACGTGCTCTGGGTCAGCACGCGCCCCACCTCGGGAATCAACGGCGCCAGCCAGTTCGCCGCGAGAATCGCCGCGAACGCGAACGCGACAAGGATCAGCAGATCGGGGAACGTGACCTCGTGCCGCTTCTTCTCGACCTCGGCGCTCGCCGCGTAGGTGGCGTCGATCTCGGCCTGCGTGACGCCCGTGAACCGGTTGAACGAGGCCGCCCAGCGCTTGCAGCCGAGGATGAGCGGGAAGTAGACGAGATAGACGAGGTTGTCGACCACGACCACGATCCCGATCAGCTCCTCGGGCGTCTGCAGGCTCTCGGCCACCGCCGCGAGGTTCCCGGTTCCCCCGATCCAGCTTCCCGCCAGCGCGCCGAAGCCCGACCAGGCATCGTCGGGCAGCCCGCTCCGGAACAGCACGAAGGCGACGACGCAGCCGACCGCCACGCCCACGGCGCCGACCACCAGCACTCCGGCTCCCCGCCACGCCACCTGCAGGGTTCGTTTGATGTCGATGTCGAGCAGCATCAACACGATGAACATCGGTACGGCGAAGGCGCGAAACGTCGTGTAGACGTCGCTCGAGCGCGGGATGATCGCGAAGTCGATTCCGGGAACGATGAACAGGTTGCTGAGGAGGATGGGCGTGAGAAAGATCCAGATGATCGCCGGCAGGAAGTCGAACACCTTCCACTTCGTCTTCTTCTCGAGCCACAGGAAGAAGACCGGCACCATCGTGATCACCGCCATCACGCCGAACAGGTCGGTGAAGATCGGCTGCCCGTCCATGCACGCTCCCAAAGTCAGGGGTCGGAAGGCCCTGCGCGATGCCCGAGAGCGTGCGGGCGAGGCGGCGGTGCGTCAAGCGGCGGGCCCTCGCCCGCGCGGTATCCGGCCGGTTATGATCCCGGTCATGGATGAGAACGGAAGTGAGGCCCGTCGTCTCTCTGCCGACTCGACAGACGGAAGCGAGTAGAAGCGGCTGCGCGAGGCCCTGGAAGCGTTGACGTAACCTGGCCGAGCGCGACCGGGCCCTCGTCGCCTACGCCGTCACGAGTTCCTCGTCGTGCGCGCCCTCCTCGCGTGCCGCCCTCCGCTTCTCGACCAGGCCCGCCTCCTCCTGCCGGCCCTCGCGCGTCACGCTGCGGCGCACGAAGTGGCGCAGGTCGTCGACGAGCGAGTGCATGACCGGAACGAGGACGAGCGTCAGGAAGGTCGCGAAGGCCAGGCCGCAGATCACGGCGATCGCCATCGGCCCCCACCAGGCGGCCTGGACGCCGCCCCAGTAGACGTCGGGGTTCAGACGGGCATACAGGCCCTCGAAGTCGATGTTCAGGCCGATCGCCAGCGGCACGAGCCCCATGATGGTCGTGATCGCCGTCAGCACGACGGGCCGGAATCGGGTGAGACCGCCCACGACCAGCGACTCGTATTCGCTCATCCCGTCCCGCTCGCGCAGGATCGCGATGTAGTCCATGAGCACGATCGCGTTGTTGACGACGATTCCGGCGAGGCTGATCACCCCGACGCCCGACATGATGATCCCGAACGGCATCCGGAACACGACGAGCCCGATCAGGACGCCGATCGTCGACAGGGCCACGGTGCTCAGGATGATGATCGGTTTGAACACCGAGTCGAACTGCGAGACGAGGATCATCCCGATCAGGAGGAGGGCCGTGATGAACGCGCCGACCAGGAAGGCCTGCGACTCCGCCTGGTCCTCCTGCTGACCGGCGTACTCGAGCCGGTACTCGGTAGGCAGGGCCTCGACGAAACCCGCGGCGGTCAGTGTCTCCTGCACCTCGTTCAGTACCGCGTTCGCGTTGTAGCCGGCGCGCACGTCGGCCGAAACCGTGACCATGCGATCGAGGTCCTTGCGGTTGATGCCGCTCGGCGCCTCCGCGACGTGCCAGCTCGCGACCGCCGGAAGCGGCACCTGCACGCCCGTCTCGGTCACGACCGTCAGGTCTTCCAGCGAGCCCAGGTCCTCGCGGTAGCGCTCGGCGAGGCGGACGACGATGTCGTACTCCTCCTCTCCGTCGCGAAACTCCGACGCGTCGGTGCCGTTGATCGCGCTGCGCACCGTGTTCGCGATCTTGAACGTGCTGAGCCCGAACAGCTTCGCCTTCTCGCGGTCGACGTCCACCTGGAGTTCGGGCCGTCCGTCCGACAGATCGCTGTCGAGCCCGACCAGTCGCGCCGCCACGGGAGCGTTGGACAGAATGCTCACGGCGCTCTCGCCCAGGCGGCGCAACTCCTCCACGTCCTCGCCGGCGATCTCGATCGTGACCGGAAAGCCCGTTTCCGGTCCCTCGTTCGGCTGATCGACGCGGATCGTCGCCCCCGCGAGGTCGTTGCCCACGTTGTCGCGCATCCACTCGAGAGTGCGGAACGCATCGAACTCGCGATCCTCGTAGTCGATCATGCTCACGGCGATCGTCGCGTACTGCTCGCCCTGCTCGCTGCCGAACGTGCCGATCTTCTGGCCGGTGGTCGCGACCACCGACTCGAAGTCGCCGCGCCCCTCGTACTGACCGAGATCCTCCTCGATACGCCTCGTGAAGCGGTCCGTGGCATCGGCCCGGGTACCGGTCGGCGTCTCGACCTGCACCCAGATGTTCTCGGGCGGGATGTCTTCGGGGAACAGCTCGACCCCGGCATTGAACATCGTGAAGATCGCCACGGCCCCGACCAGGGCGACCACCGAGCCGCCGACGATCTTCCAGCGGTGGCGGAGCGCCCGGCGCAGCACCTTTTCGTAGTGGACGAGGACACGCGGCAGACCCTCCTCCTGTACCCAGGTGCCGGCCGGCTGGAGGAGGCGTCGGTTGAACTGCCAGAGCAGAACGGCGGTCAGCCCGAGCAGGAACGCGGTGAGCGGCTGAAAGATCAGCCACATCACGAGGAAAAGCGCGAACAGGCCCCAGAGCACGTACCGGAACTGCCGGGTCAGTTGCAGGCGCGGCTCGTCGGGGGTTCGCATGAACAGCGAGCACAGGGTCGGGTTGATCACGAGTCCGACGAACAGCGACGAGCTCAGCGTGATGATCAGGGTAAGCGGCAGATAGCTCATGAACTCGCCGATCATCCCCGGCCAGAACAGCAGCGGCGCGAATGCCGCCAGTGTCGTGCCGGTGGCGGCGATCACCGGCATTGCCACCTCGGCCGTGGCGAGCTTCGCCGCCGTCTTCTGGTCGAAGCCCTCCTCGCGGAACCGGTAGATGTTTTCGACGATGACGACGGCGTTGTCGACCAGCATCCCGAGCGCGAGGATCAGCGAGAACAGCACGATCATGTTCATCGTCATCCCGAGCACCTGGATGACGCTGAACGACAGGAACATCGACAGGGGGATCGCGACACCGACGAACGAGGCGTTGCGCACGCCCAGCGCAAACAGCAGCACCGCGACGACGAGCAACAGCCCCGAGATGATGTTGTTCTCGAGACTGCTTACGATCATCCGAACGTCCTGCGCCTGGTCGGAGGTGATCGACACGACGGTGCTCGGCGGAAACGCGGGCTCCATGTCGGCCACGACGTCCCGCACGGCCTCCGACGTCTCGATGATGTTCCGACCGCTCCGCTTCGTGACGCTCAGCGTTACGACGGGCTTCCCGTCGAGGCGCGCGTAGCTGTCTCGTTCCTCGAACCCGAAGTCGACCGTCGCGACGTCGCGCACGTAGACCGGGATCCGACCGGCGTCGCTGATCACGATGTCCTCGATCAGCCGGGTCGTCTCGAACTCGCCCGGCACGCGCACGAGGTACTTCACTTCGCCCACGTCGATCGTGCCGCCCGGGATCGTGACGTTCTCGTCGCGGATCGCGTCGATCACGTCGTCGAAGCTCACGCCGTAGAACTTGAGCTTCGCGAGATCGACGTCGACCTGCACTTCGCGCTCGAGGCCGCCCGACAGGGTGACGTCGAGCACGGAGGGAATCTGTTCGATGCGGTCCTGCATGTCTTCGGCGAGCTTCTTGAGCCGAACGAGGCTGTAGTCACCGGCGAGGTTCACCTGCAGGATCGGAAAGTTCTCGAAGCTGAACTCGAGGATCATCGGCTCTTCGGCCGCGTCGGGCAGGTCGGGCTTCGCGATGTCGACCTTCTCGCGCACCTTCTGGAGCGCTTCGGTCATGTCGATCCCGACCTCGAACTCGACGTTGATCGACGAATAGCCCTCGACCGACGTCGAGGTGAGCGTCTTGACGTCGGAGATCTCGTTGATCTCTTCCTCGATCGGCCGCGTGATCAGGTTTTCGATGTCCGACGGCGATACGCCGGGATACATCGTGTTGATGACCACGTTGGGGATCTCGATGTCCGGCTGCGCCTCCTTAGGCACCGTCAGATACGAATAGAGCCCCGCGATGAGGACGATGGCGGTCAGAACGAGCACGCTGGTCGGGTGATCGATGGCGAACGAGGTGAACCGGAACTCCTTGTACTCGCGGCCGTCCTTGTGAATCGCCGCCATCAGTCCTCCCCGCCGACGATGCGGACCCGGTCGCCCGGGTCGACCATCTGGTGACCCCGGACGATGAGAAGGTCGCCCGCTTCCAGACCGGCCGTCACGACCACCTCGTTCTCGCTCGTCGCCCCGAGCGAGACGGCGCGGGCCTCCGTCACCGGACCGTTCTCGCCCTCGACCACGACCATGACCTGCTCACCGTCCTCGGTGCGGAGGAGGACGTCGCGCTGGACGACGATTGCGCCCTCGATGCGGCGCATCATGACCCGCACGTTGGCGATCATGTAAGGCTTGACTTCGCCGTCGGGGTTGTCCATCGCGATCTCGATCGGAAAGGTGCGGCTCTCGCGGTCGACGGCCGCGCCGACGAATGAGATCACGCCGCCGAACACTCGACCCGGCAAAATGTCGAAGGTGATCTGCGCCGAGTCGCCGGCGCTGACGCGGGGCGCGTAGCGCTCGGGTACGCCACCCGAGATCTCGAGCCGGGTCGCGTCGACGAGGCGCGCCACGGGGGTGCCGGGCTGCACGACTTCGCCGGCGTCGACGAGGTGCTCGTCGACCGTGCCCGGGACCGGCGCCCGGATGACCGTGCGCGCCAGTCGCGTGCGAAGCTGGTCGAGGCGAGCCGCCGACGCCTCGGCCTCGGACTTCGCCTGCAGGTACGCGATCTCGCTGCCGATGTGCTCCTCTTCCCACAGCCGGCGCTGCCGCACGTACCGGTCCTCGGCGAGCTGGGCGGTGGCGCGGGCTTCCTCGACCTGCGCCGCCAGCACGTCGTCGTCGATGCGGGCGATTGCCGCGCCGCGTCCGACGCGCTGGCCGCGCGCCGCCGTGAACCGATCGATCACACCCGACTCCTGGGCGCTCACGGTCACGTCGATCTCGGGCTCGGCCTCTCCCGTCAAGCGCACCGTCGCGGCGAACGACCGTGGCTCGACCCTGGTCGTCTCGACGTTCACGATCTTCACGAACGCGTCGGCGTCTTCCGTCGCGCCGGCTTCCGACCCGCCGCATCCGGCCATCGCCAGTCCCACCGCCACCAGCGCCGCCTGCCACCATCTATTCCGTCGTCCGTAGAACCTCATCGGAGTTCCCGTCGTTCGTTGTAGGGTTCCCTGTCATCCGAGCGCCGCGCGCCCGGCCGCTCGAACATCTCGTCGAGCGCCGCGTCGACACGCGGCACCTGGCCGACCGCCAGGTCGAGGCGCGCTCGCGCCGTCAGATAATCGTAGACCGCCCGCGCGTAGTTGAGTTCCGATTGCCGGAGCGCCAGTTCGGCGTCGGTCACCTCGAGGCGCGATCCCGTGCCTTCGCGGTACTGCGACGACGCGATCTCGAAGCCGCGTTGCGCCCCGGCCACGGCCCGGCGCTGGGCGGCGGCGCGCGCGCCCGCCTCGCCCACCTGGTCCGCTCGAGCCCGCACGTCGTTTTCGGCTCGGAGCCGCAGGTCGGCGAGCTGGCTCTCGACCTGTCGCACCTCGATCTGCCGCTGCGCCACGCGATTGTAGCGCTGCAGGCCGGAGAACACGGGCACTGTCACCCGCAGGCCGACGGCCGACGACGTGGTTCTCTGCATGTCGTTTTCGCCGAAGAAGTTCAGGGCGCCGTTCTCCTGGGCCGACAGGCTGTAGTTGAAGAACGCATCCGCCGTCGGTAACAGCTCCGACTTCGCCACCCCGACCCGCACCTCCTCGAGCTCGCGTCGCAGGGCGAGCTGCCGGACGTCGGACCTGGCGGCCGCGGCGCGCTCGACGAGCGCCGTGGCGCCCAGTCCCTCGGGATCGTCGACTCCGTTGAACGTGAGAAGCTGTCGGTTCGCCGGAGTGTTGGCCTCGAGGTCCGACGGATCCACGGCGGACAGGCTGCCCTCGGCCGTCACGGGCACGACGTCGGGCAGGCCCATCTCGATGGCCAGCTTCCGCCGTGCCTCGGCCAGCCGATCGCGGCTGCGACGCAGCTCCGGCTCGATGTTCGCCAGCTCGACTTCGAGCCGCAGCACGTCGTATTCGCCGAGCAGGCCGACCCGATACATCGCCCGGGCCTCGTCGAGCGTCTGCTCGACGCGAGCCACGCTGTTGGCCGTCAGCCTCACCTGCTCCTCGGCCAGCAGCACGTCGAGGTAGGCGACGCGGACGTCGGTCGCGATCCGCTGGGCGGCGCCGCGCAGGGCCTCGCGGCTGAACTCGCGGAACTTGCCCGCCGTGCTGACGCCGATGAACACCGAGGCGTCGAACAGCGGCTGGTTGACGTCGATGCCGACCTGCCACTGGTTGTCGGCCCCGAAACGCACGGGCACGAGGTCGTCGGGCGACGCGTCGGGGTCGAAGATGGCGGCGGGCAGGAACGCCTCGGGCACGGTCAGGTTGCGCTGATAGGAGGCGTTGGCGTCGATCTCGGGGAACAGGCCGCCGTACGCCTCGCCCACCTGCTTCTCGGCCGTCGCCAGGTCGAGCTCCGACACGCGGAGCTCACGGTTGTTGCGAAGCGCGATCTCGACGGCGCGTTCGAGCGAGTAGCTCGGGTCGTCCGGGGCGCCGTCCCGCGCCTCCTGGGCCTCCGCGGTCGGAATGCCGAGCAGACCGATGAGCAGCGCGAGTCCCGTCGCGCAGCGCGCGCGGACACGCGCCCCCCCAATCCCACGTTTCGTCACTGTACGTCTCCCTTGCCCTGTACCCTGCCGACCCTACGTGGGCAGCAGGCCGTTTTCTACGAATGCGCGAAACTGCTGAAACAGGTGACCCACAGGGGCCGCGCCTTCAGGGACCCGGATCGCCGTGTCCTCGAGCAGCGACTCGCACTCGCACGCCATGAAAATCGTCACCAGCCCGTGCACGATGGACCACAGATACAGCGCGACCATGTCGGGGTCTCCCTGCCGGATCGTCCCGGCCTCCATCGCATCGACCACGCTCTGCTTCAGCAGGTCGTAACCACCGCGCGCGGGCATGTCGTCGAGTTCACGGGGACAACCGGCCTGGATGCCGAACGTGATCTTGAAGTACTGCTCGTGCTCGATCGCGAATTTCAGATACGCCTCGCCGATCGCGGCAAGGCGGTCGAGCGATCCGACCGGATGATCGTCGATCGCGCCCCGCAGCCTCGATTCGAACTCACGAAACCCGCGCACGACCACGCGCTGAACCAGCTCATCCTTGTTCTGGAAGTAGTGGTAGATCGCGGTGGGTGTCGTACCGACCCGCGCCGCCAGCGCCCGCATCGACAGCGCCTCCAGCCCCCCTTCGGCCAGAATGTCGCGCGTCGCTTCGTAGATCGCGGCCTCGGTATCGCCCAGCTCGGGAAGGCCGGGCGGTCCGGCCTCGGCGAGCGGCGAACCATCCGGCTCCGCGGCGGGAGCGGATACGCGGTCGTCGTCCATTCGTGCCCCTGGGCTGGCGGTGGTAGTTACGGTTTAACGGCGTTAACTTAACAGCGTTAACCGCGTGCGCAAGGGCGGGATCCTCAGGGGGTGCGAACCGGACTGGGAACCTCGAAACGCCCCTAGTCCGACACGGTCAACTCGCAGCGGATCGCGTACTCGCCCTTCTCGCCGAGGCCCGACACGACGTAGTCGCCCGGCCCGGCAAGCTGAGCCGACCCGCGGAACAGCAGGCGCTCGGCGCCGGCCAGGCGCCCGAGCAGCGCCGATTCGACGTCGGCCGCCGCCCCGCCGAGCGCTCCCGCGAACACGCCCGCCTGGTCTTCGAGGTCGGTCCGTCCGCGGCCGAGCACGGCGCCGACGACGTCGCCCAGGGCGCCCCCCACCCGGTCGAGGAAGTCGGGGCGGTCGATGTCGAACACCTTGAACTGAACCGAATGGATGCCGTCGCCACGCACGAGGATGATCAGTCGGTCCCACGCGTCGATCGACGTCATGTCGAAGGTGGCGAAGGCGCCGGAGTCCTGGCCCCGCACGTACGAGGGCTCGGCCCGCCGGTCGGGATCACACTCCCACCAGCGCTCGAGATCGGGCAGCACGGCGTGCGCCGTGTCGAAGTCGCCCCGCCCGTTCACGTAGCGGACGTCCGCAACGAACCGGAAGTTGCAGCGCTTGTCGGGGAGAGCGTTCGGAAACCGGAAGCCGGTGAGCGAGAGCTCGTAGGTCGAGATCGCCACGTCAGTCGCCCTCCGCCAACCGGTCGATCCGGCGCTCGATCTCGAGAAACGCCTTCTCCCAGTCGGAGCCCTCGGCCTGACGCACCCACGAGTTTCCGTCGGCGAGGGTCACGACGAGGCCGACGGCGTGTCCGCGGGGTGCCACTTCGACGACGTACTTCGCGAAGCGGGCGCCCGGCGCGGCCTCCACCAGCTTCGACTGCACACCCTCGATGCGCGATTCGAGGTCCGCCGTTCGCTCGGTTCCCTTGAACGTTACCTGCTTGTCCATCGTTGCACCCCTCCGTTGACCGCTCGCCGGCATCCGATGATCATCAGCCGGAACTCGCTATCCACACCAGACATTCCCCGGCGCGGCCGGGAAGCGCAAGAACGGAGGATCTACCTGCCCTACGACCCGTCGGACGCCGCGAACCTCAGGCACTGGATGGAGCAGCACGCCGACGAGATGCTCGACCTGCTGATTCGTCTCGTCGAAGCCGAGTCTCCCACGCCCGACGTCGCGTCGCAGGCGGGGCCCCAGTCGATCTTGCGCGAGGCGTTCGCCGGGCTCGGCTACGACGTGCGGACCCTCGTCGGCAGCGACCCGCGAGACGGGGGGCAGCTTCTCGCCCGACCGCCGCGCGAGGGACGACCGGCCACGTATCAACTCGTCGTCGGCCACTCGGACACGGTCTGGGACCGGGGCACGCTCCGGTCCATGCCGATCGAGATCCGCAACCGCATGATGTACGGGCCGGGCGCATTCGACATGAAGGCGAGCCTCGTGCAGATCGTGTTCGCGCTGCGCGCTCTGCGCACGCTGGAGCTCGAACCCGAGGTCGCGCCGGTCGCTTACGTCAACTCCGACGAGGAGATCGGGAGCCCCTACTCCGAACGGCACACGGCCTTGCTCGCGCGCCGGGCCGACCGCGCCCTGATCGTCGAGCCCGCCAGTGGTCCCGACGGCCGGATCAAGACGGGACGCAAAGGAAACGGCACCTACCAGGTGACCGTTCGCGGCAAGGCGGCACATGCCGGGCTCGACCCGGAAGAAGGACGCAACGCCATCGTGGCCGCCGCCGACCTCGTAAGGCGGCTCCACGAATTGAACGACTATGCGCGCGGTATGACCGTCGTGGTCGGCCAGATCGAAGGCGGAACGCGCTCGAACGTCGTGCCGGCCGAGTGCCGGTTCTCCGTCGACTTCCGCGCCTCGACCTGGGCCGACCTCGAGGCGCTGACGCGCGCCATCGAGGGGCTGGCGCCCGAGCTGCCCGACACGAGCGTCGAGTTCGACGGCGGCATCGAGCGGGCGCCCCTCGAGCGCACGCCGCGGAATCGGCGGCTGTGGGAGGTCGTGCGGCAGGCGGGGGCCGCGCTCGACCTCGAGCTCGAAGAAGTGTTCGTGGGCGGCGGCTCCGACGGGAACATCACCACGGTGCATGCGCCGACGGTCGACGGCCTGGGCCCGGTCGGCGCCGGGGCCCACGCCCGGCACGAGCACGTGATGCTCGACAGTCTGCCCGAGCGCGCGGCGCTACTCTCCCTGGTGCTGCTCGCCCCACCGCTCGGCGCCTGAGCGGCGTTCTCAGTTCCCCGACGCCGGCGCAATGTGCCGGATCAGCGCGCCGGTCTCGATGTCGTAGATGCGCTGCTGGAGCACCTGGCGCTCGCTGCCGTACAGCCACACGCGCACGTGCTTCGCGTCGTCGGTCGGCCGGTAGACCAGCCAGGCCCCTTCGGGAATCGCCTCCCTGAGCTGGGAGCAGCGACCGATCGGGTACCTCTCCTTCTGTTCATCCGGCGATTCGCCGGGTTCCCAGATCCGGCACTGGCCCGGCGGAGGAAGGAAGTCGGGCGGGATGTCGTAGCGCGCCGCCCCGGTTCGCTCGTCACCCGACGCCGCCGGATCGTCGGCCCCCGTGACGGCCACCGGGTCGGCAGCGTCGGGCGGCGTGGCATCCGCGCCGGAGCTTCGCGCGCTCCCACAGGCCAGGGCTCCCAGGGCGCCCAGCAGGCACAGGGTGCGGACCGGCCCGAAGGATCGAGCGCGAAAACCGGGCCTGATCATGTCGTCACCCGCCGACGTGATGTCCGGCGTCTCCACCACAGGAGGACGACCAGCAGCAGGGCGACACCGGTGAGCGGAACGACGAGGGCGAGCAGCGTGAACAGCCCGGCGAAGCCGGCCTCGGCGAGCGATACGAGCGGGTTCGCGAGCCCGCCGGTCGTGACCAGCGAGGTCGTGCGCGCCGCCACCGTCCCGACCTGCACGGCGCCCGCCGTCCCGCCCCCTGCGACGATGGCGAGGATCCACTGGAGGGCGGGCGGCGCGTCGCCGAGCATCAGCGCGGCGAGCATCGTGCCGGCCGCGACGGCCAGCGGGGTCGCGATCGTGTCGAGCGCGTTGTCGAGCCACGGCACGAGGTAGGCGCCGACCTCGACGGCCAGCGCGACGCCGAGCACCGTCGTGGCCACGGGGCTCGCCAGCCATTCGAAGCCGCCCGT
The DNA here is from genome assembly GCA_035464655.1 of Gemmatimonadota bacterium. GTDB lineage: Bacteria > Gemmatimonadota > Gemmatimonadetes > Palauibacterales > Palauibacteraceae > JARFPW01. The sequence continues at coordinate 13,367 of DATHRZ010000086.1, read as the reverse complement.
CGGCTTGAAGCCGCCGAGCCGGATCGCCAGGCTGACGCCGAACAGCGGAAGGAACACCCGAAAGCCGCTGGCCGCCGCCAGCCCGACACCGGCGGCCAGCGCGACCGCCCAGTCCGTCATCCGAAGCTGATCCCTTGGGCGAGCGGCAGCTCGGTGCTCCAGTTGATCGTGTTCGTCTGGCGCCGCATGTAGGCCTTCCAGGCGTCGGAGCCCGACTCGCGGCCCCCGCCCGTCTCCTTCTCGCCGCCGAACGCCCCGCCGATCTCGGCGCCGCTCGTGCCGATGTTCACGTTGGCGATTCCGCAGTCGCTGCCGCGCTGCGACAGGAAGTACTCCGACTCGCGGACGCTGTCGGTAAAGATGGCCGACGAGAGGCCCTGCGGGACGTCGTTGTGGATCGCCACCGCCTCGGCGATCTCGTCGACCGCCTCGGCCGGCGTCGCGTCGACACTCCCGTATTCGATGATGTAGAGGAGCGGGGCAAACGTCTCTTCTTGAACGACTTCGAACTCGTTTCGGGCCAATGCGATACATGGCTGCACATAATGTCCGCCCTCATATCCGTCGCCCTCGAGCGGCTCGCCGCCGCACAGGATCTCGCCGCCCGCGTCCCTGACGCGCTCGATCGAGCGCTGCATGTCGTCCACCGCCCCGCGGTTCACGACCGGGCCGACGAGCGTTTCGTCGTCGAGCGGGTCGCCGATGCGCACGTCCTCGTAGGCGCGGGTGAGGCGCCGCACGAGTTCGTCGCGGATCGAAGCGTGCACGATGATCCGGCGGGTCGAAGTGCAGCGCTGGCCCGCCGTGCCGCACGCCCCGAACAGGATGGCCGGGAGGACGAGGTCGAGGTTCGCGCTCGGGGTGACGACGATCGCGTTGTTGCCGCCGAGCTCGAGAATCGTGCGCCCGAGCCGCTTCGCCACCGTCTCCGACACGTGGCGGCCCATCTTCGTGCTGCCTGTGAACGAGATCAGCGGAAGTCGGGCGTCGCCCAGCATCCGCTCCCCGATCTGCGAGCCCGGTCCCGCGCACAGCGAGAAGATCGCGGGGTCGACCCCCGCCTCCCGGCACACCTGCTCGGCGATCTTCGTGACCGCGATACCGCACAGGTTCACGTCGCCCGACGGCTTCCACAGCGTCGCATCGCCGCACACGGCGGCGAGCGCCGCGTTCCAGCTCCACACGGCCACGGGAAAGTTGAACGCCGTGATCACCCCGACCACGCCGAGCGGATGCCACTGCTCGAACATCCGGTGGTCGGGTCGCTCGGAGTGCATCGAGTTCCCGTACAGCATCCGCGACTGGCCAACGGCAAAGTCGCAGATGTCGATCATTTCCTGAACCTCGCCCTCGCCCTCGGCCCGAATCTTTCCCATTTCGAGGGTCACCAGGCGGCCGAGTTCCGGCTTGAGCTCGCGCAGCCGGTTGCCGAGCCGGCGGACGACGTCGCCGCGCAGCGGCGCCGGCACGGTGCGCCACTCGAGGAAGGCCTCGTGGGCCCGGCCGGCGATCCGGTCGTATTCCTCCGGCGTGACCTCGCGCACCGAAGCGATGACTTCGCCGTCGATGGGCGAGACCGACTCGACGAGCCGGCCGGAGCCGATCCACTCGCCGTCGAACCCGCCCGGGTTCTCGTCCTGGATGCCGAGGGCCTTCAGAAAGTCGCGCATATCAATTCACCGTGGAGCCTGGGGTCGGTTCGTGGCCGCCCGTCATCGTCGTTCGGGCCGCACTTCGTCACGGCCCAAAGTAGCCGGTCCGCTTCACTCGTCCAGCCGGACGACCTCGGTGAAGCCCCCCGAGATGCTGTGCCGGCAACCGAGAAGGTTGCGGAGTTCCGGATCCTGGATCACGAAGTTCGCCTCCCAGTACCCTTCGCTAACCTCGCGCAGGTCCGTGACCTCGATCACGGTGAACCCTTCGGCCGCGGCCGCCGCGCGGCATGCGTCGGCCGGAGAGGTGAGCGGCGCGGGCTGCTCCTGGAACGCCGTCGACTGCGTGTTGAGGCAGCCGGCGGCTACTATCGCGGCCATCATGCCGCAGAGCGTCGCGCCGGCCGACGAGGCGCGCACGCCGATTCGGGCGCCGTGACGCCCGGACGTTTGCTTCGACATTCTCGCCATCAAGGGTCGACTCCTCCTGGTTGCGGGCCGGATCCTCGCCGAACCATCATGCGTCAATGTTCCTGCCCGTCGTCCGCGTCGCGAGGTACGCCGCATGCGCGCCATGATCCTCACACAGATCGCCTCGCTCGCCGAGCGTCCCGACCCCCTCGAGCCGGCCGACTTGCCCACGCCCGAGCCGGGCCCGAGCGAGATCCTCGTCGAGGTATCCGCCTGCGGCGTGTGCCATACCGAACTCGACGAGATCGAGGGACGCACCCCGCCACCCGAACTCCCTGTCGTACCGGGGCACGAGGTCGTGGGTCGTGTCGCGGCACGGGGATCCGATGCGACGCTGCACGCCGTCGGCGACCGGGTCGGCATCGGCTGGATTCACTCGTCCGACGGGAGTGCCGAGGAGAACCTCAGCGAGGCGTTCGTCGCCACGGGGCGGGACGTGAACGGGGGCTACGCCGAGTTCATGACGGTGCCCGAGTCCTACGCGTTCCGGATCCCTGAGCGGTTCTCCGACGCCGCGGCCGCCCCGCTGCTCTGCGCCGGGGCGATCGGATATCGCTCGCTTCGCCTCGCGGCGATCGAAGACGGCGACAGGCTGGGCCTGACCGGGTTCGGAGCCTCGGGGCATCTCGTCCTCCAGCTCGCCCGATACCTGTACCCAGATTCGGAGATCTTCGTGTTCGCCCGCGACCCCGACACGCGCGATTTCGCCCGCGAGCTCGGCGCCGCGTGGGCCGGCGCCACCGAGGATCGGTCTCCCGAGCCCCTGCGTGCGATCATCGACACGACCCCTGCCTGGAAGCCGGTGGTCGAGGCGCTGGCCAGCCTGGCGCCGGGGGGCCGGCTGGTGATCAACGCGATCCGCAAGGAGGCCGGCGACCAGGACTCTCTTCTGAACCTCGTATACCATGAGCACCTGTGGATGGAGCGCGAGATCAAGTCGGTCGCCAACATCACGCGAAAGGACATCGCGGAGTTCCTGCCGATTGCGGCCGAGATTCCCATCGAGCCGACCGTGGAGACCTATCCCCTCGAGCAGGCCAACCGGGCGCTGCGGGAGCTTCGCGCGGGCGGGGCTCGCGGCGCGAAGGTGCTGGTACTACGTCCTTCTCAATCCTCCTGAGTACCGGTAGTCAGGTACAGTTTGGGGTACAGGTGTCCGCCCCAGTCCTTCTCGCAACCGAATAGCCACTTCTTTGGTCCTATCTTGTGGCCGACGCCCTGGGCCTTCCCGATTGGAGCACGCCATCGGGCTAATGGTATGTGCGTGTGGTGGCATCTTGGACTTCGAATTGGGGGAGTAGAACATGGTGAAGCGGAGCGGTCTCTTGGGAGTTTTATTGTCAGTTTCCATTGCACTGGCTGGCTGTGACGGTGCGGAAATTGGGTCAACCCCGGGCAGCTGGGACGGCACAGTTGATACGCTTGCGTCTGGTCGCATCGTGGTTCGGAATCCTGACCGGCCGCTCTGGGGAACGGGTGAGGGATGGGTGCTCGAAGAGCTGTTTCGCCTGGGGACTCTGGACGGGGAAGGTCCAGAGCTCTTCGGGCAGGTGAGCGCGGTATTGCTCGGAAGAGAAGGCGATCTCTACGTACTGGACGGCCAGGCGTCGGAAGTCAGGGTCTTCGGACCCGACGGGACATTCCGGAGAACACTCGGTCGGGCGGGGCAGGGCCCCGGGGAACTCAACCGCCCGGCTGGGATGGCTCTGGACTCCGAAGGCAGACTCTGGATCATGAACTGGGGAAACGCCCGCTACACAGCGTTCGATGCCTCGACGGGAGAACTGCACCGCGAGACGCGGCGTCTGGCATCTTTCGCTGCGCTCCCGTGGCCAGGGCGGTTCGATGAACTGGACCGTCTGGTGGACATTGGACTCGGTCGCAACGGCGACCCTGTGGTTCTCCGAACCGACACTGCCTTCGTCCCCGTCGACACCTTGAGCCTGCCCAAGGCTGCGGAAGAAGATCAGATCATGTTCCGCCGTGACGGAATGATGGTCATGTCGGCGATGGAGCCGTTTGCGCCACGGCCAGCTTGGGCCCCCCGACCCCACGACGGAATCGTCATGGGAATGGGAGCAGAGTATCGGCTTCACCGCGTCGGCTTCGATGGGGATACGACCATGACGGTCGAGTTGCTGCGTGACCCGGCTCGAGTCTCGGAGGCAGAAAGGGACTCAGCGATGGCAGCTTGGGAGGAGATGGCCGAGAGGACCAGAGGTGCCACCCCAGATCGGCAACCGCGAGTCCGGGAAACCAAGCCCGCTCATGGCGCACTCTTTGTGGATGATCGGGATAGAATCTGGGTCCAGGCAAGCCGAGCGGAAGCCGGACCCGCCTGGGACATCTTTGGAGAGGATGGGAGGTTCCTTGGCCAGGTTTCGGTGCCTCTGCCCCCTGGCTTCCCCACACCTTCCGTTCGGAACGACCGTCTAGCGTTGGTCACCGAGCTCGATGGCGTTCCCACGGTGGTGGTCTATCGGATCGTGGGTCTGGATTCGTGACCGGCTGCGAGGCCACATAATAAGGTTTGCTGCTGACGCGGTAGGCTACTGGGCCCCGAGTCACTGGGCTCGCGACGAGGTGCCGATACGGAGCAAATCATAAAGTGCTGCAAGGACTTGGAGGTGTTTAGGATCAATGCGGATGGAACGGGTCTACTCGCCCTTACCTGGAATACAATCTTCGACGGGCATATGAGATGGTACTAGGGACCTCGGCCGCCCTAACACGCGCCTGGAGCTGACGCGGTGAGAGAGCCGTACCGGTTGCTATAACCGGATCGCCAGCAGACACCGCAACGAATTATGGAGAGATGTTACCCGTTCCGTTACCCGCAGGCGGGCAGCACGGGATGGTAAGCGATTCTCACCCTCTCTTTGACCCCCTCCGATTGCCTTCCTAGAATCATTTGTAGACTCCCCTTTCCCCATGAATGGACCGCGACACGTGAAGATCGCATCGGTAGCCACGGTGGTTCTCGTTTCAACCGTGTTTGCGACCCTGGAAGGAACTCCTGGCCACAGGAATGTCCAGGAGGAGGACGACGACCGAATCGCCTTTGTATCGATGCGGGATGGGATCGAGGACATCTACCTCATGCGTTCGGACGGTGCGGATGTTCGTCGGGTGACCGTTACGATTCCAGTGGATGGCGAAGAACGTGGAAGCTGGGTGCCCGCCTGGTCGCCCGATAGGAAGCATATCGCGTTCGCATCGAACCGTGACTCCGGCGAGAAGGCAAACCTCTACGTCGTCGGGGCTGATGGCCGCAATCTCAAGCGGCTTTCCAATCACGAGGGCTTTGACTACACGCCCGATTGGTCGCCCGACGGCTTACAGATCGTGTTCGTGTCCGATCGCGACGGATTCTACGAGCTCTATTCGATGGCCGATGACGGATCGGGTGTGAAGCGGCTTACCCACCTCGAAAAGGAAGAAGGTCGGCTTTGTTGTCCCGACTGGTCCCCCGACGGATCGAAGATCCTGTTCATGGTGCTGGAGCCGCCAATGACGCCTGTGCTTCAGCTCTTGGATCTGCATACGGGAGAGGTGACCGCGCAGGGCCTCGGTGGTCTTCCAAGGTGGTCACCCGATGGGGAGTGGATCGCGTACTTCTCTGGAACGGATAAGCAGGTACACGTGAGGAAGGTCGATGGTTCGGAGTCTCGCCAGGTAAGCGACGTGACGGGCTACGCGACCTACCCGAGTTGGTCGCCGGATGGCGAGTGGATCGTGTTCAATCACGTTCCGAATCTCGGCGACTTCGACGGCACCGAACTCTACCTCGTACGGCCGGACGGCTCGGACCAACGACAGTTGACACGGAACGATGTGATGGATGGCCACGCGAGCTGGTGGTGAGCGGTGCACGCGGAAGGACGGGGTTCGAGGCACCACCCCGGGTAACACTCCCGTTGAGTCTACCTGGACAATACTTTCAATGAAACCTGTAAGTCGTTGTAAAATATAGCGGAGGGGCGGGGATTCGAACCCTGAAGTCCTTTCGGACGCCGGTTTTCAAGGTCGAACGGTAGCATGTGTATTGGTGTGTCTCCGCCCGAATAGGCGCTGCTGGGTGGGCGATTCGCAGTCCCTGTCCCCCTCTCAATTCCGTTAGGTACAGTTACTCGTGGTCACGCGGGGGGGCAATTCGGGGTGCATACGGCCCGGCGGCCAATCCACATCGAGGTTGTCGCGCATGCTCTCCACTACCGCCCTCTCGCCCTCCCCTTGCTCGGGTCCGGGGGGGGTTCCGGAAGGAAGGCGGGCGTCAAGCCCGTGGAGAAGCTACGTTGCGTAAAGCGGCTTGGAGTTCGGACCAGCACCCGCCCACGGGAACTCGGTTCGGGACGATACCATGAGAAATCGAATGCCGGCAGGTCGATTCCTTGCTTCGATGGCACTGGCAACGTTCGTGCTCATCAGACCCGGGCTGCTGTCCGGACAGAACGTCGACGGTGGACTGACCGGGCGTGTACTCGATGCGTCTGGGCGGGCGATCGCTGAGGTCCGCGTTGAGGTCTGGGGACCGGAAATTCAGGGCGTGCGGCTCGGCGCGAGCGACGACCGTGGTTTGTTTCACATCGCGGGACTTCCCGTAGGCCTATGTACCGTTCGCGCTAGTCGAGTCGGATATCGATCGGTGAGGTTCGAGGACGTATCGATCTTGCTGGGAACGATTACCAACCTCGGTGACATAGGATTTCAGCCGGACGCGATCCAGCTTCCCGACCTCGTGGTCGATGCCGACAGACCGGTGATCGACCCGCTGAATCCTGGGATGATCTCGGGTTTGGATGCCCGCGACTTCGAGTCGTTTCCGGTGGCTGGGAGGAACTTTCACTCGATCCTCCAAACGCTGCCACATGCCAATGCGAGTTTTCTGGGCGACGAGATCGTCATCGGTGGCAGCACCGGCCTAGAGAATACCTACTATGTCGACGGGGCCAATGTGACGGGGCCGAGACTTGGTCGAGGCGGCACGCGTCTCCCATGGAACTTCGTCCAGAGCGCCAGTGTGCGAAACGGTGGTTACCAGGCCGAGTTCGGCAAGGCGCTCGGAGGAATCGTCGACGTCGTCACTCATAGCGGCGCCAACGATTTCGAAGCCCGGACTTTCGGTTTCTTCCGCGGAAGCGCTCTTGCCGACAAGCCCAGGACTGGCCTCGCCGATCTTCGCGCTGATGCTTTCCACGAGATTGATGCCGGTTTTCGTCTGGGCGGCCCGTTGATCAGTGATCACCTCTGGTACTCAGCTGGATACAATCTTCGGGTCGAGTCCTCGGACCGTGAGGTGATCGAGGGAACGACCTTCGTGGACCGCGAGACGATCCACGCTTTCATGGGGAAGCTAAAGTGGAATCCTTCCGTAGACACTGACGTCGAGTTTTCCGTCTTCGGTGATCCTTCGTCTGGAGATGCAGTGGGTGCTGCCATCCCGAGCCTTCCCTCGCCGGGGAATGTCTTGAACCCCGAAACGCTGGTCGGGAATCGACGCGCCGGGGGAGGCGCGATTTCGGCGCGAATCCGCCATCGAGGAAGCGAAACGCTGAGCCTCACGGCCGACTTCTCAGGTCACTGGCGCACGGACGCGTTACAGCCGGCAAGTGCCTCAGACACCCCCCTGACCCTCTTCGTCGACAACACGACGAACTCATGGTCGGGGGGGCTCGGGAACCAGGAAGAATCGAGAGCCCAACGCCTCGGATTCAACCTGGCTGCGTCCCTGTCTCTTGGCTCACATTCGCCGAAGTTCGGCTTCGGCTATGAGAACAACCGTGTCGACTTCGTCTTTCGTTCGGACTTGCTGACCCTCATCGACGACGATTCGTATTTCTGGACCCGGCAGCACAGCGAAGGGGAGCATCACAACCGAACCCCGAGCATTTTTCTCCAGGACACCTGGCGTATCAACGAAAGATGGGCCCTGAACACGGGTCTGCGTTGGTCGCAACAGCGATTGGCGGGCGACGGAGGTTCCGGTGCGCAGGCGTTTCCAGGGGAATGGCAACCGCGCGCCGGCATCGTATTTCAACCCGGAACCGTGGGAACTCAGCGTGTCTTCGCCTCATTCGGCAGGTTCTATCAGCAGCTGCCTGTCTACTTCTCGACGCTGTTTAACGCGCCGTTTACCCTGGAGCTCAGTTGGTTCGGTGCTGACCCCAGGGCGACCGACGTCATGCCGGATTCCAGCCTGGATCTGACATTGGACACTTTTCCGGAGCTCGGCAGCCTCAGCGCGGAACATTTCGATGAGGTCACCGGTGGCTACGAGAGATCGGTCGGGAGAGGATATGTTCTGGGAGCTCGCGTCATCCACCGTGTCCTGAGGACTGCGTTTGGTTACGGCGTCAATGGGGATCGATCGAGCTACGAGATTATCGGCAACTTCGGCGAAGGGGCGCTCGACTTCTTGCCGAAACCGGAACGCAAATACAGCGCATTAGAGCTGACCTTGCGTCGAGGTGGCCCAGCACATGCGCTGCGAGGACACCTCACGTATGTGCTATCGCGAACACATGGCAATTACGCGGGGCTGTTCGCTTCGGACCAGGGAGTCGCCGCACCCCACAATACTCCCAGCTACAAGTTCGAGGAGCAGGGCCACAACAGCACGGGGTTGTTGCCGAACCACAGGACGCACGTCGTAAAACTGCGAGCCTCCTACAGGGCATCGGCACGACTCGAGGTCGGCACTTTCATCAGCGTTCAGTCGGGATCTCCGCTGAACGAATTCGGTGCCGGGGCCCAGTGTCCGTTCTGCCCGGTGTTCCTGGTGAAGCGCGGATCGGCGGGGAGATCGCCCGTGCTGTGGGACGTCAATGTGACGTCCTTCTACGACGTGAAGATGGCGGGAATGGATGGACGGTTCCACGTGGACTTGCTACACCTCGGGAGTCCGCGGCGGGCGACATGGCTTGATCAGACTCGTTTCCTGAGCCAGGACCCGGAAGGTAACCAGATCAACCCCAATCCGAACTTCGGCCGCCCGCTCGCCTACCAGCCACCGATGGCCGTCCGCCTAGGCTTCGAACTGGGCATCGGGAACCAGGAGCATTGAGACGACTTCCGCTGACAGCAGACTGATCTCCCGCTGAAACTCGGCTGATCCCTCCCCCTAACGTGGGCTCGTACAGCCGGATCAATCTGTCGAATGACATGGTGGTCCGAACTCGAGGCCTTACCAGAAAGGGAGGTGTACCATGCCTTGCGGACAGTCAAGAATTTGCGCCCTGGTTCCTCTGGCTATGGTTCTTGCTGCGTGCGAAACGGGAGTACCTCTGGCACCAGAGTCGATCGGTGCGGACACCGAGCTGGCCGCCGTCGAGAGAATCAGCGAGGAATTCGAATTCTCACTCGATCTGTACCTCGACTGTCTGGACGAGACGGTAGTGTGGAGCGGTACGGGCCTGTTCGAAGACCTGATCGTCGAGACCGGAACCGGAACAGCACTGGAGAATGGGAAGGTTTCGCTGATTGCGTCGACCATGGTAGGGCCCTCCGGTACCTGGGTAGATCCGCTCGTGGTCAACCACTTCAACGCCAACAACGGTCAGGGCAACTTCCTGCTCAATGAACGGATCACATGGAAGCTCGAAGGTGCCGACGTGAAGATGGACGTGTGGACCGTGGTGCGGATCGTGGTTACCGGCGGAGGTGAAGTGCTCGTACTCGCCGATACGGAAGGCCCGACGTGTGAACTGCGCTGAATTTCCGCTTCCGGTGCCTGCACCCTCCCCGCGTGGGGTGCCGGCGCCGGGTACTTCAGTCCAGGCCGATAGACTTCCGAATGGCTATGAACCGCGGATGCTCTCTGACTCCATCGTATCGGGAACTTGCCATTATGTTCGGGATGTCGCCCGCTTGCTCGTCGAGGGCATTCTCCAGCTCGTCCAGGGCCGCCACCGTATCTCCCAGAATGTAGTGCACCCCAAACAGGATCAGGCGATCCGGCCGGTCTACCTGCGGGCGTTGCGCCAGAGCCAAAGCCTCCTGCCGCCTACCCGCCAGTGCATGGGCGTGCGCGCGCAGGTCGGCGACCCAAAGGTGATCTTCGCCGAGTCGATTTGCCAGGACCTGAGCCTCAACTAGAATCTTCTCTGGCTGATTCATCGCGATGTACGTAGCGCCCCTAGCATAGTGGACCGTTGCATATGTTGGATCGACGGATTCGATCTCATCCCATAATTCGAGTGCCGCGTCGAATCTGCGCTCCAACAAATGCTGAATACCGACACGCAACTTGACGCCGAGCGACAGGGGGTCGAGCAAGGCAGCTCGGTCCAGCGCAAGTCGGCTCTCTGCCGCTCGCCGCTGGACACGCAACAACTCGGAGTAGTCTTCGAAGGTAGAGGCCAGATTCTGATTCAGGCTTATGGCTGCCCGGAATTCGTGTTCAGCGGCGCTCCAGTTCCATTCCGGATCCAGTCCATTGAGTAGCTTTCGCAACAGGACGAAACCGAGGGCCCCATGGCCGTCCGCCGAGGTCGAGTCGAGGCTGATTGCCCGGTGAGCCGCAGTTTCACACTGTTTGAAATCCATGGGCCTGTTTTCCGCATTCCACGCCCACGCGCACGCCCTGGCCAGTGCGGAGTGAGCGGCGCCGAACGTCGGCTCGATTTCTATCGCACGCTGCAGATACCCTACCGCGACGACGGCTTCCTGCGTGCTGTACCTCTCGAGGTGGTGAAGCCCCCGCAGATAGGCATCGTATGCGAGCGGCTTCACCTTCGGTTCCTCTTGATCCTGACGGAAGACAGCCGTGCCACGGAGAGCCTTTTCCACATCAGCGGCAATTCGACTCATGAGAATGGGCAGGTCCCCAAGCCGGCTGTCATAGTCCCTTGACCAAAGCTCGTGCTCGCCTGTGGCGTCGAGGAGCCGTAAGTCGATCGATACGCTGGAGGCGAGACGCTGGATCCGACCCTCCAGAACTGCTTCTACACCGAGGGCCCGAGCTACCTCCGGTACCGAGTGAAAGAATTCGCTCGAGAGCTTAGCGGATCCGTGGGAAGTCACCTGGAGCCCGTCGATCTTTCCAAGCTCTCGGCCAATCTCCGCCGTCAGTGCATCCGCAAAATAATTGTCCGTTGCAATCGCAGAGGTATCGACGAGCGGTCGGATCGCGATGGAACTCACCTTGCTGGGGTCCAGTGCACGCGGAGTGCCCAGGATCCAGACCACACAGAGTGCCCCGACAAGCGCAGCGCCCACGAAGAGGACAACTTGCCTCGCGCTGCTCCGACGAGCCGACGCGGCTGCCGGCTTCAAGCCACGGAGCGGTTCAGCACCTTCGCCATCTTCCGATTCGCGATCACGGGGAGGCTCAACGCCCCGATCGCGATCGCCGACATCCGTTCCCGGACTCGAAGCGTATCCCCCGGCACGAGAAGCGTACTCCCCGGCACGAATCGAGTCGACTAGGACGACGGTCTCTGCGGATGGATCGATACCCAAGTCCGTTTTGAAGGACTGAACCATGCGCTCGTACGCCAGCAGTGAGCCTGCGGAATTGGCGGAGAGCGCGAGCGATCGGATGAGAACGCGCCAGGCCTCCTCTTCGTAAGGGGCAAGCGAGCAGGCCCTCTCCGCCCACCTTCGAGCGGCCTCCCACTTCTGTTGATCGCTGGCCGCAGAAGCGAGTTGAAGCGCGGCACCGACCGCCAGACGCTTCAATACACGGCGCTCATCGCTCAACCAGCGTTCAAAATCTGGCGCCTGCCGAACGTACAGGCCCTCGAGCAGGGGACCGCGATACAAATCCAGCGCCTCCTCGAATCGGCCATCTTCCAGAGCCGCGCGGAAGGAAAAAACGTCGCACCAGATCTTGTCGAGATCGAACCTGATCGCATCACGGTATCTGCTGTTCAGAATGTCCGGACCAAATTCGTTCCGAATTACGCTGAGTGCCTGACTCAGCGCATGCCGGGCAGAACGCTCAGTAGCTTCGGGCCAGAATATCGCGAGAAGAGGATCTCGCCGTGTTGCGCCCCTGGCGGATGAGAGGGTCACGTAAGCTGCCAGGCCCAGTAGCTTGGGTTGATCGGTGACGAGCTTCAGGGGCTCTCCGCCGCATCCTCGTAACTCCACAGACCCAAGCAACCGTAGCTGAATCATGGCTCATCAGCCGCGAAGAACTGCCGCTGGCGGCAGGTTGAATCCTTCATGAGACCAAGATCGGGAATGAGGGGGCTCCGGGAAAGAAATAGGGCGATCTACGGCTGCGGAATCTTCTGTGTCTCAACCGCGTCCACTGCCGCGTCGGCTACGAACATGTCCACCGCCGCGACGAAATCGGAACGGAATTCTGGCTTTTGTTTCTCCCAGAATGCCGCTACGCTCGGCTGCTGGACCGTTGGCCCCAGGCTGTGCAGCAGGTTGTCCCATACCTCTTTGTAGAGAATGCCTTCGTCCACTCGGGCAAACAGCACCTGGTAAGCATGCAGGAAATCGCTCAGCACGGACTCGAACCGTAGTCGCTCCACCGGACTCAGCACGTCAGGATCTTCGAAGCCGAGCAGCATTATTTGGGCTGCATCCGGATTCTCAGCTAGCATGAGGCGCTACCGGGATAAGTTCTCGAACGCAGCATCAAGCTGCGCCAGCCGCTGTACACCTGTGGCCTCCTCCACCTGCCGGGTGTTCTGCTGTATCTCGGCGCCGACATATACAAGGCACACGATCACCCCGAGAGCTCCGCCGAGTTGGGCGATCGTACCGAGCGCATCCCAATTCACCTTGCGCATCTTACTCCCCCTTCCATGAGCGTCATGCGCGAAATGCCCTGCGTAGCGTACTCAAACAGTGGGCTGTGCGGTATGCGCCGGTCGAAGGAACGGATGGGGGGCGAAGGCCGAGCGCCAGCGAGATCCTGAGCGTGCAGCACATGCGGAGATACCCCAGTGAGAATTCCACACCCTCTCACCCTAACGGAGGGGGTGGGATTCGAACCCACAAGCCCTTGCGGGCGCCGGTTTTCAAGACCGGTGCATTCGCCGTTCTGCCACCCCTCCGGATCTTGCCAATCTACGCTCTGCCGGGCCCGGCGCACGGGCGGAGCCGCCTTCCCCTCGCTGGCGCGCCCCTCGGCCATCAGGCAGGTTCGGAGACGAACGACGAAACGACGATGCCCTCGATCGAGACCCCGAATCCGCCCAAAGCGGATGCTGACAGATAGGAGACGAAATGCCGAAGCACCTTTCCATCCTCGCAGCTTTCGCCATTCTCGTGGCCGTTCCGAGT
>DATHRZ010000085.1:0-36864 GCA_035464655.1 Gemmatimonadota bacterium | reverse complement strand
AGAAGATCGCATCCAGCCGCTCGTAGACAGGGCTGCACTCGTGCGCCCACAGCCGCGTCTCGGTCAGCGGGTCCATCCACGGGTGCATGGCGCCCGGCAGCAGTCGCGCCCCGAGGCTCTCCAGGCGTCGGTTCACGGCCTCCACCTGCCTCTGAAACCGCGCCGCGACACCGTCGAGCCGGTCGACCGGTTCGACCGTCTTCAGCTCGATCACATGGCTGACGAGCTCGTTCGACCAGCCGATTCCCTCGCCGTCCGGCGGCTCGTGGTCCGACACCCAGTCGCCCTGGCCCGCCGCCTCGCGCAGCAGGACGTCGGCCAGCGGACGCACGTCGAGCGATTCGCGATCGACGATCATGTACTCGAGCTCGACCCCGATCCCGTCCATGAGCCGCAGGGGGAACGACCACGGCGCGTCGGAGGGATGCGTACTCACCGGCGCCGATCTTCCAGGCGCGTGAAGAAGTGTCGCATCACGCGCAGGTAGAGCTCGTCCCCCAGGACGAGATCTTCCACGTCGCTGTCGATGTTCGGATTGTCGTTGATCTCGATCACGGTCGGGCGGACGTCGATCAGCTAGAGATCGACGCCGTACAGGCCATCGCCGATCAGCCCCGCCGCCCGTACCGCCAGCGGCACGATCCCCCGCGGCACTTCGTCCATCGCCACCGTCTCCACAGGGCCCGTCCTCACCCGGCGGGCGGCCCGGTGAACGATCTGCCAGTGCCCGCGGGCCATGAAGTAACGGCAGGCGAACAGCGGCTCGCCGCCGAGCACTCCGATTCGCCAGTCGTATTCGGTAGGCACGAACTCCTGCGCGATCAGCAGCTCGGTGTCCTCGAACAGCTCCTCCACCCGGGGCCCGAACTCGTCGGCCGAGGCCACCCGCGTCACGCCGCGCGAGAACGAGCTGTCGGGCTGCTTGATCACGCACGGGAACCCGATCTCCCCTACGACCGCGTCCGCCGTGTCCTCGGAGAATACGACGGTCGCCGGCGTCGGCAGCCGGTGCCGCGCCAGCGTCTCGTGGAGGAATACCTTGTTCGAGCACCGAAGAATCGACTCCGGGTCGTCGATGACCACCATCCGCTCGGCCACGGCGCGCCGCGCGAACCGGTAGGTGTGATGGTTCACGGCCGTAGTCTCGCGGATGAACAGGGCGTCGTACTCGGCCACCCGCCCGTAGGCGTCCTTCTCGACCAGCTCGCAGCGGATCCCCAGCTCCCGCCCCGCCTCGACGAACCGGCCGAGAGCCTTCGCGTCGGAGGGCGGCATGTCTTCATTCGGGTCGTGCAGGATGGCGAGGTCGTAGCGCGCCCGTTCCGCGTCATTGCGGGGCCGGCGAGGCGCGCGCTCGAAGTAGCGGCGCGCCTGCTCGATCACGAAGTCGCGGTGCGACGCCGGAATCTCGCCGGCGCCGATCAGCCGAACGGCGTCGATCAGCCAGTCGTCCTCGGCCCGGCGAAACGACACCCGCAACAGGGGAGCCGGAAACTGGTTGAACAGGGCGAGACTCAGGCGATCGTAGCGTTCGGCCAGGTTGCGCCCGAAGTAGATACTGAGCTCGAACCGATCGGATCGGATGCGGCGCAGAGACCGCTGGATCAGCTCGTCGAGCTCCTGGCCCGCGAGGCGGATGATCGGTGCCAGGCGCAGGTCCTGCAGCGTCGCGACGGACGGCAGCGGCCGGTGCCCGCGGGCCGCGGCGAGCAGCGACACGTAGTAGCCGGCCGTCTGGTAGCGGTACGACCGGCAGAGGTTGAACACCTTCGTGCCCGGCCCGGCCGCGTAGCGTGGATCGGTCAGATAGTCGCTGGACGTGACGACGTCGGCCCCCGGCACGTCGAGAGGCCAGCCGCGCAGGGCGTCCACGACGATGATCGACCGGGCCGGCGACCTGGCGCGAACCGCCTCCGGACGGCCGGCCTCGTCCGAAGGCGGGGGTTCGTCAGTTGATCCCGACACGGCCTTTCACCGACTCGATCAGCCGCCCGGAGTCGTAGCCCACGCCGTCCTTGAACACGAGGTTGACGCGGCGGATGGCGCCGGGGTCGCTCGTGAGGTCACCCTCCATCACGGCGAGGTCGGCGATCTTGCCCGGCTCCACGCTGCCGAGCTCGTCGTCGACGCCCAGCACCTTCGCCCCGTTCAGGCTCATAATCTGGATCACCTGAGCGGGCGTAAATCCTGCTTCATGAAGTAGTTGATAGTTTCGCTGATCGCCGAAGCCGGCGATCGCGCCGCCGAGCCCCGTCGGGTCGACACCGGCTGCCAGCACGCCGCCCGCCTCGACGAACGCCTTCTCGAACTCCATCGCCTTGAGGAAATCGTCGTTGGTCAGCGGGTGCTCTTCGTTGTTGTCGATCTGCTCGCGGGCCGCCAGGTAGTCTTCCCGAACCTCGGGCGCCATCATGGCGAGCGTCAGCGAGTCTTTCGTCGGCCGGCCCCGGATGAACGGCTCGTAGACCGCGAGCGTCGAGGTCATCGGGACGTCCGCCTCGACCATCGTGCGGATGACGTCCTGCGCGACCTCGCCGCGGGGATCCTCGTCGCCCACGCGAACCAGGAGGTTCGGCGGACACTCGTCCGGCTGCTTCGACTCGATGAAGTCGGACGCCGTGGCGAAGCCGTGCTCGATGTTGTCGATCCCGAGCTCGACGGCCTCGCGGAACGAAACGGAGCAGATGTGACCGGTGACCTTCATGCCATGCTGGTGCGCCTCGTCGATCGCCGCCGCGAGGTCCTCGCGGGTGATCGCCGTATACGCCTTGATCCACTCGGCCCCTTCAGCGCCCCAGTAAGCGACGAACCGGCGCGCCTGCTCGGGCGAGCCGATTTGCGCCATGCTCGTCGTGCCGTCCGTGCCCGTCATGTACGGCGCCGTGATGTGGATCCGCGGCCCGGGCGCCCGTCCGGCCTCGATGTCGGCGCGGACGTTGATGTCGTCGTACGGACGGCGGCTCCCCGTCGTGCGGATCGTGGTCACCCCGGACGCGAGGTAGAGGCGCGGCGCCGTCAGGTTCGCCTGGGAGGCCCGCCCGCCGGCGGCCGTGAAGAACATGTGATTGTGCAGCCCGACCATCCCCGGAATGACCGTGTGCCCGGCCAGGTCGTGCACGGCCGCCCCATCCGGTAGCTCGACCTCGCCGCTCGGACCCACGGCCGCGATGCGCCCGTTCTCGATCAGCACCGTCTGACTCTTCCGGGGCTCGGCCCCCGTCCCGTCGATCACGGTCACGTTCGTCAGCGCGACGACCGGATCGGCCACCGACACGTACTCACGCGTGTCCTCGGACAGCTGGTCGGCGGACTGCGCCGCCGCGGTCGGTGCCGAGAGCAGCAGCGCCGCGAACAGCAGGGGCGCGACGGACAGGGACCGCTGGGTCGAGCTCATTATTCCTCGTCTCCTTGAAGTTCCTTCGAGCTTCGGCGGCCGGCCGGCCGCGGGGGTTCGAATGTACGCTACGGCCCCCCGGCGGGACCACCCGCCGGAGCCGCCACGTGAAACAACATCTTCATGCCCGCCTCGAGATGTTCCGCGATGTGGCAGTGGAGCATCCAGGCCCCCGGGTTCGACACGTCGAGCAGCAGGTCGACCGTCGAACCGACCGGGATCAGCGCCGTGTCCTTCCAGACGAGGTTCTCGTTGCGCACGCCGTCCTGCTCGACGACCAGGAAGCGCTGCCCGTGCAGGTGGATCGGATGCTGCATGGCGTGCAGCGTATTCCGCTCGTTGTGCAGTCGGATCTTCACCACGTCGCCCACCTCGAATCGCCAGTCGATGTCGAGGTTCTCACGGCCCGAGTCCGGATCGCGCAAAACCCACTCGAGGCTCCGGGCCGTCGACGTCCAGTTCATCATCGGCATCGTGCCCGACCACTCGACGGGCGCGAACCAGACGGAATCGATCTGCATCAGCCGCTCGACGAGCAGCGGCAGGTCGCGCGCCCGCATCTCGAGCACCAACCGACGATCGACCGGCCGGTCGAGCAGCTCACGGTACGGATCGAGGTCACGCGCCACGAGGTCGGACGCGCGCAGGGTTTCGAACTCCGCCGACAGGTCAGGACTGACGGGCGTGTCGCGAACGTCGACGACCGCCAGCGTGTCCTCTTCGGCAAAGAACCGGGCGTTGAGGTGATCGAGCGCCTGCACCCGGTTCAGCAGGGGGACGCGGCCGGCTTCGTCGAACCGAACGTGGACCACGTAGCGCTCCGCCGGGGCGAGCACGACACTTTCCACCCACTCCTCGCGCTCGAAGTTGCCGACGTCGGAGCCGACGATCTTCATCGGCGCCCCACCGAACGAGAGGTTGAACGTGCGGGTGTTCGAGACGTTCGTCAGGAAGAAGCGGACGACCTCGCCGAGCTCGGCGGAGAGCCGGTGGTCGGGCCGCCCGTTGACGAGAAACTCGTTGCCGAAGCGCCCGTTGAGCAGGTGCGTGGCTCCCTCCCGTCCGTAGGGAACGAGGCCGGATTCTCCGACGAGCAGATCATCCAGCATCAGTACTTCTTCACGGTGCACCGGCCCGTGGTAGCCGGCCTCCGGCGAGGCGACGAGCATGTTCCCGTACAGCCCGAGATCCTGCTGCACGTCCTCGCGGTGGTGCGGGTGATACCAGTAGATCCCGGCGTCGGGGAAACGGAGGGTGTAGGTGAACCGCTCCCCCGGCAGCACCGGGTCCTGCGTCACGAAGGGTACGCCGTCGCTCGCGTTGTCGAGCCGCAGACCGTGCCAGTGGATGGTCGTGGGCCACGAGACGTCGTTCGTGAACTCGACGGTGATCTCGGAATCACGGTCGACGTCGAGCAGCGGCCCCGGTATCTCCCCGTTGAACCCGTACATCACGAAGTCGCGGCCGAACATCCGGTGGCGCACGGCCATCGCGGTGAGTCGCAGCGTGTCACCGTCCGCGACCCGCAAGCGGCTGCGCGGCCGCGAGGCCGGAAGCGCGACCGCATCCCCGACGATCGGCAGCCAGGCGCGCTCATCGGGCCGCAGGCGCATCATCGCGGGCAGCATGGCCACGCCCTCGGGCATCGGCACGCCTGTCCAGCGCGTGGAATCGTCCGGCGCACGGCCGCCGTCCCCGTCGTGGTGGACGGCATGCCCGTCCGGCTCGCCCGCAGGCGCCGCGCCGAGCGCGAACTCGAGAAAGTCGGCCGGGGCGAGCCGCATGCTCGGCGACTGCCCACGAAGCACGATCGGGCCCTCGGGCGCCGCGAGGTCCGCGGCGCCCACGCGTCGCTCGGCGGCCACGAGGATCACGAAGCGGTTCAGATCGACGTCTCCGAGACGTCGTACCGAACCCGGCTCGACCGGGCCCAGGCGCCGCATCGGGACCATCGACGGACCGGCGACCCACGCGCCGTATCCGTCGTACGAACCGAGGGAGTCAGCCGCCGGAAGTCCCTCCGCGTGGACGACGGCCGCGTAACGCAGTCGGCCGTCGGGCGTAAGGTTCACCGCGAAGGGCCCCGCGATCCGCCGCAATTCGACGCTTCCCGAGGCCCCCCGGAACGGTGGCGGCGGCGTGAGTTCCACGCAAAGCAGGTCGCGGTCGTATGAGAAATCCGACGTGAGGTCCGGCACCGCGGTGCACGGTCCGGACTTTGCCGCGCCCGGCCGGTCGACACCGCCGGCTCCGATGCTCGTCGCCAGGGCAACACAGGCCGCCGCTGCGGGTACGAAGCCGAGCACGGCGCGAGAGGGAGGCTGGATGAGCATGCCACCATTGTCCGGGGCGAACCGCGGCATGGCAAGCGGCACCGCGCGGGGCTCTGACGGCAAATCGCATCTGGTATGCCACTTGCAGATTTTCCGCCGAAGGCACGTGTACGCCTTGCACTCAAGCCAACAGGAGAGTTCCATGCGGAAATTCGTAACGCTGTTCGCGGCAATATTTGCATTCGGCCTCGTCGGAGCGCAGCAGGCCGAGGCGCAGCAGAACATGGTGGGCGTGAAGGGCGGGTTCATTTCGTCCGAACTCAGCGGAGATTTCGCCAACGTCGACTCGCGGACGGGCTTCGGTTTCGGCGCCTTCCTGCAGGTCATGGTCGCACCGAACTTCTCGATACAGCCCGAGGCCCTGTACCTGTCCAAGGGTGCATCCGAGTCAGGCGGTGATGGCGAGGTGAAGGTCAACTACATTCAGGTGCCGGTCCTGGTGCAGTATCATTTTCCGACCCCGGGTGTTTCGCCGAGAGTGTTCGCCGGGCCTTCGATCGCGTTCGAAACCGGGTGTGACATCGAAGAGGACGGCGTCTCCGCTTCGTGCGAGGACGAGTTGGTCAACACGAAAAGCGCCGACTTCGGCCTGGTGTTCGGCGCCGGCGTCGACATTCCCGCCGGTGGCGTGATCGTAACCTTCGACGGTCGCTACGATATGGGCGTGACCAACGTGAGCGACGAGCCCGAAGCGGTCGATTTCGACATCAAGAACCGCTCGTGGGAGTTCTTCGCGGGCGTCGGCTTCCCGTTCGGGCCGTAATTCCCGGTCGGTCCTGAAGGCGACACCGACGGTGTCGCCAGCCGGCGAGAGCCCGTCGACCACATCGGTCGGCGGGCTCTTCGCGTTTCGGCCTACGCCGGCTCTCCCCTCTGCCTATTGGGATCTCCCCGCGAGCCGTATAGAATACCGGGAGAATGATCCAGCGGAGTGACCGGTGAACGATCCAAGACGCGACGACAGGCACGATCTCGATCGCGCCTTCCAGGGCCTGTATGACGAGATGTACCGGATCGCCTCGCACCAGTTCGGTCGTGAGCGGGCGGGCCATACGCTCCAGCCGACGGCGGTCGTCAACGAGGCGTACCTCAAGCTCGCCGGCCAGTCGGACCTTCCCGAAGGGCGCCGGTCGGAGCTCCTCGGCATCGCCGCCCACGCCATGCGCCAGGTGCTCATCGATCATGCCCGGCGGCACAGGGCCGAGAAGCGCGGCGGCAATCGACGCCGGACGACGCTCGGGGATCCCGGCTTCGAGGTGAACCTCGACGACGTCATCGCGATCGACGCGGCACTCGACCGGCTCGACCGCATCGACTGCCGTCTGCGTCAGGTCGTGGAGTACCGGTTCTTCGGAGGCCTCACCGTCGAAGAGACCGCCGAGGCGCTCGGCGTCACGCCGCGCACCGTGCATCGCGACTGGGCCAAGGCGCGCGCCTGGCTGCACGCCGAGCTCGACACGACCGGCGACGGCGCGACAGAGGACCTCGCATGACCGGGACCGAGGACCAGCGCCGGCTGCTTGAGCTGTTCGACCGCCTGCTCGACATTCCGCCCGAGGATCGAAACGCCTGGATCGGGAAGCACGCCGCCGACGACGCGGACCTGCGAGCGAGGCTGGAAGCGATGCTCAAGGGGCACGGCATCGAGTCGGGCCCCCTCGACCACTCACCGGTATCGGCGGCCGGCCTCGGCGACTCCACGCAGGACGGCGAGCGTCTTCGGGCGCTCCTCGACGAAACGCTCGGCGAGCGCTACGAAATCGAGAGCGAGCTCGGCCGCGGTGGAATGGCTATCGTCTATCGCGCCCGCGAACGCAAACACGACCGCATCGTCGTCCTGAAGGTGCTCCGGCCGGAACTCCGGCCTTTCCTGGGTGACGACCGGTTCGAACGCGAAGTGCGGATCGCGTCGCAGATGTCACACCCCAACATCGTCGGGTTGATCGATTCCGGTACCGCCGGCGGCCTCCCGTTCTTCGTCATGCCCTACGTGGAGGGAGAGACGCTGCGGACCCGGCTCGAGCGCGACGGCCCTCTCCCGGTCGCCACGGCCCGGACCGTGATGCAGGACATCGCCGCCGGACTCGACCACGCGCACCGGCTGGGCATCGTCCACCGCGACCTCAAGCCCGAGAACATCCTGCTGACGGGCGACCACGCCTACATCCTCGACTTCGGCATCGCACGTCCGTTCGAAGATGGCGACCAGGACACCCTCACCAGGCCCGGGTTGGCCCTCGGCACGCCGCGCTACATGGCGCCCGAACAGCGAGAGGGCCGGTCCGTCGACTTCCGAACCGACCTGTACGCGTGGGGCCTCATCGCCCGCGAGATCACGGCGGACGAGCCGCCCCCCGCCTGGGCCGACGTCGTTCAGGTCTGCCTTCAGCCGAACCCGGCCGATCGGCCGGCCGACGCGGGCGTCATAATCCGGGCCCTCGAGCGGGACGGACCCGGAGCGTGGAGCCTGGGCCGGCTGGCCGGAAGGGCGTGGCCGTGGACGGCCGCCGCCGTCGCGCTGGCCCTGCTGGCCTGGGGGGCCGTGTCGCGCGCGGGCAGCCCGCCGGCTTCGTCGGAACCGTCCGTCGCCGCCGCGCCCCCGAGCCTCGCGACGCCGTTCGCCGTCGCCCCGTTCCGCAACGAGACCGGCGACCCGGATTATGACATGCTGGGCCGGCTCGCGGCCGACTGGATCGTGCAGGGCCTGCAGGAAGCCGATGCCGGGCCCGTCGTCCCGTGGTCGGCCAGCCGCGCCGCCGCCGAGGAGCTCGCCACCTGGGGCGGACCGCCCGACAGCGCGTCCGCCGACCTCGCGGAGACGCTGTCGGCCGGCACCCTGATCGACGGCGCCGTGTACGCCATCGGCGGCCGGCTGAGCTTCCGGGCCCGCGTGACCGACGCTCGTACACGACGGGTGGTCAGCGCGCCCCCCCCCATCAGCGTCGCCCCCGACTCGGCCGAGCACGCGATCCGTGAGCTGCGCGACCGCATCCTCGGCAGCCTGGCCATCGAGCGGGATCCGCTTCTGGCCCGTATCCCGGGGCTGAGCGGCAACCCGCCGATCCTCGAGGCGTACCGGGCATACGAGCGAGGCCTCGAACTGTTCGAGGCCCAGGAATATGGAGAGGCTCAGCGGGAGTACGAGCGCGCCTTCGCGCTCGACACCAGCTTTCTCGTCCCGAAGCTCTCGGCCGCCATCGCCATGTACAATCAGGGCCTGTGGGAGGAGGTCGATTCTACGCTCGCCTACCTCGAAGTCCGGCGTGACAGGCTGACCGAGTACCACGATTTCCGGCGCCGCTCCATGGTGGCGCAGCGACAGGGAGACGGGCAGCGGGCCTATCGCCTGGAACTCCGGCGCGCGGAGCTCGGGCCCACCCCTCTCGGCTCCTACAACGCCGCCAACCTGGCCAACGACCTCAACCGCCCCGGGGAAGCGTTGCGGCTGCTGTCCAATCTCGACCCCAACGCGCCGGGCATTCGGGGCTGGGCGCAGTACTGGACCCAGCTCGCCCATGCCCATCACGGCCTCCGGCAGTTCGACCAGGAGGTCGAGGCTGCGCGCGAAATGTGGGCCCGGTTTCCCGAGCGGCGCGTCGCGACGGTCCTCGCTGCGCGCGGGCTCGCCGCCGCAGGACGCCACGCCGAGCTCGACTCGCTGTTCGCAGCTCTGCAGCTCCTGCCCGCCGACACCTACTGGTCGCTCGGCGCCGCCCTGGTCGTCGCCGGCGAGGAAACCCGCGCTCATCTCGGTGACGCCGCGGCGGCCGCCGCCTATCTGGATCGTGCCGTGACCTGGCTGCAGGCCCGACTCGACGAGAAGCCCGACGATCGTTCTCACCGGTACTGGCTGGCCAGCGCACGCTACGACCTCGAGGACTTCGCCGAAGCGGAGCGACTGTTCCGGGCCCTCTCGACCGACTACCCCGACCGCACCGACTTCCGTACCGGCGCGCTCGTCGCAAGTGCTCAGCTGGCCGGTCCGGAAGCGGTACGGGCGCGCCTGGAGGCCGACGGCGAGCCGGTGCACGGCCACGAGTTGGCCAGACGTGCGCGTGTTGAGGCCGCCGGCGACAACGCCGACCGTGCGCTCTCGCTGCTGACTGAAGGACTTCGGCACGGGATCAGCGGACTGCCCTGGCTGCACGCTACCTCGCTGCCCGACCTCGGGCGATTTGCGGCGGATCCGCGCTACGTCGCGGCGCTGGGCAGCGTTCGGCTTCCTACCGCCTATCCGTGAGGGGAGGCGGCGTGACGCTGCGACCCCGCCTGCGCGTGAGCGCCGCCACGTGTCGCCGGTACTGAGCGGCGCCGACCATGCAGGCCAGGGCTAGCTCGATCAGGCCCCAGACTACGACGAGGGCGACGGTGAGCGGCGGCAGGATCGGAAACAGCGCCGCCGCGGCCACGACGCCCGACGACACGGCGAGCCAGACGGCAGTCGTCGAGGCGGCGATTGCCCGGCTCCCGCCGCCGAACCGCGGCCGGAATCCGACGTACACCCAGACGAGCACGAATCCCAGAGCGAATCGCAACGCCAGCGGGGTGGCCAAATCAGGGGTGTGACCCTCGAAGGCGGTGGCCAGACGGGGAAGATCGATCAGGTAAGCCAGGGCGACGCCGCCGGCCACCAGCACGGCCCCGGCCGCGGCGCCGGCCGCTGCCACGCCACGACGCTTTATGCTCGCCATACGTTCCCCTGATGAAATGGCACCCATGACGACCGTCGGAAGGCAGAGATCATTGTAACCTGCTCAGCCGTACGTTGCCCTCGAGCGAAATTCGTCGCTTGCAAAATGTACCAGACGGGCGGCATCCGACGCGAGGAGACCGGTGTTGCGATGGAACACATAAGACGTTGCAATCGTGTCACTTGAACGACTATGACGTCAGAACGCCCGACAGCGGCACGCAATTCGCACGATAGACGGGCACGAAGGCCGCCAGGGAAGCAACACGGAGGACATACTCCTGGGAACACAAAGCTGCCCGCTCTGCGGGAACGAGACCCCGAAGGGTCACAGATACTGCACGGACTGTGATCGGGCGGGATCCTACGCCACGAGCGAGCCGAGCGGCAGGCGCCACGCTGCGCCCACGGTTCGGCGCGGAAGCAATGTTCCACTCATCCTTCTGTTCTTCGTGGTGAGCGCGTTCGGGACCGTCATGGCCGGGTTCTTCGCGCCCAGCGTGCTGTCCCTCCCGCTGCTCGGTGAGGTAACCGTCCCCACCGCCGACACGTGGGGAGAGATCCGAATCGCCCGAACCGGCGCGAACATCCGGGCCCAGGCGAACACGTCCAGCGACGTCGTCGGCAAGCTCGCCTCGGGAGACACCGTGAGGGTCGAACCCGCCTCGGACGGCTGGTTCAGGGTCTACGACGCGGCCCCCGTGCCACGCACCGAAGCCAGGCCGCTCGGCTTCGTATTCGGCAACCTGCTCGTGCCGACCGGGGACGGATGATCGCGGGTTGAACCCGGCGACCCGGTTGAACCCGGTGATACGGCCGGGTCAGATGACCTGTTGAAGTCTCCGCAGCACCTGCTCCCGATACGGATCGTCGTCCGCCAGTTCCGCCACCAGTCGACCGATCCAGTCGACGAGCCTTCGATCCTCGCGCCGCCGCCGCAGGGAACGGTCCGGAACGTCTCGCACGGCATGTAACAGCACCTCGCCGAGATTGGCGTCGACGTACGCCCAATCACGATCGATGCGCCGTGCGAGCTGCCGCTTCGCTTCGAGCGCCTGTGCGGCACCCGCCAGCAGGGCGTCGGGATCTGAATACCAGAATGTGCGATCACGCATGCATACCGGTACGTGCAGCCCTCGTGCCAGCCCGAGATGCTCTTTCACGACAGGGCTCAGCAGCCCCTGAGACCCGGCGGCGTGGCGCAGACGCGACACGTGCTCCATGTTTCCCGGTACTGTCTGCACGCGCCGTCAGGCAGTCATGCATCCCTCTCATCGCCGGGAGCAGGACGAATGCGTTGGTTGTTGAGCGGAGTCGGAATCGTGATCGGGGTCGTGGCCATACTGGCCGGCATCGGCTCCTCGATGCCCAACGCACACGTCGCGCAGGCGGAAGCCGACTACCGCGCCGAACCCGATTCGGTATACGCGACTCTGTCGGACCTCGGGAGCTGGCCGGAATGGCACCCGAGCGTGGGCAGCCTGACGCCGCCCGACGCTTCATCGGAGGAGGCGAGCTGGCGGATCAAGGGCCCCGACGGGTCGATGACGATCACGCTCGTCGACGAGGATCCCCCGAATCGGTTCGTCACCCTCGCCGACGGCGGGATGTTCGTCGGCCGCTGGACCTACAAAATCGAAGAGCGGGACGGCCGTACGCGGGTCACGATCACGGAAGAGGCGCGGATCGACAACCTGGTGATCCGCGGCCTGACGGTGTTTCGCAATCAGACGTCAACGCTCGTGCGGATCCTGCGTGCCCTCGGCGACCGCCTCGGCGAGCGCGTCGAGCCGCGTGCGCTCACTTGACGGGCAGACCCGCCTCCGTCAATGCCCGCCGGAGATCCCCGTGCTCGCGCAGTCCGGCGTACTCGGGGAACACGCCCAGCTTGATTGCTCCCGGCATTCGGTCGACCAGCGCGGCCACCGCGATCTCCGAGGCGTGATCCCGATCGCCGGCCAGCGACAGCAACGCGGCCTGGTGAACGGCCGAGGGATCGAGATCGTCCTCGACCCGTGCGAGAACCGCCCGTGCCACCGTGTTCCCGCCGGACTCCGCCGGCCATGCCTCGGCCAGAGATGCCGCCAGCGTGTCGGCGAGCTCGGCCGACCCGAGGAGAGCGAACCAGTCGGCGAGGTGATCCTTCAGGGCGGCGGTGTCGCCGGCGACGAGCCGGGCGAGCGCGCGATCCGCGACGAGCGGCTCGAAGTCGGGATGCGTGCTCGCCAGGCTGTCGAGGCTCGCCAGGGCCGCATCGAGATCTCCGGAGCTGCGGTCGACCCAAGTCGCGATCCAGGCGGGCCGGAAGGCGAGCGGATCTCGGTTCAGCGCTTCGGCGCAGGCGGCTTCGGCCTCGTCGATTTCGCCGAGAGCGAGCGAGAGCTCGCAGAGCCGTTCCCGCGGATCGGCGTGCCCCGGATCGAGTTCGACGGCCCGTTCGAGGTGCGATCGTGCGCCCGCCCAGTCATGCTCGTACAGGTAGAGAATCTCACCGAGCACGGTGTGGGCGGCGGCAGCGTCCGGCTCGAGCCGCAAGGCCGTTCTCGCCGCCGCCGCCCCTTCATGCCTCGCCCGATCGGGGGGAAACCGCGTGAAGCGCGGGAGGGTCGCGTACGCCCCGGCGAGTGCCGTCCAGGCGGGCGCGAAGCCGGAGTCGGCCTCGATGGCCAGGTGGAAGTACGACGCGGCCTCGAGGAGATCACCCCGGGCGCCCGAGCCACGATGAAGGCCGAGCATGTAGAGGTCGAGCGCCTCGGGGCTGGTTCGGCGCCGATCGAGCCGCCGCAGGACCCGGTCGTCCGGGGGGCCCCCACCGAGTGCCAGGGCGACGCCGCGAACGACGTCGTCGCGCAACACGAACAGCGCGGCCCGGGTCGTGTCGAGCGACGTGGACCACACCGGCGTGCCCGTCGAGGACTCGACGAGCCGTACTCCAAGGCGCAACCTGCCGCCGTAGCGGCGGACGGTACCATCGAGGACGACGTCGGCGCCGAGCCGCCGCCCCAGGGCTGCCGCGTCACGATTGACGTCTACGAAATCGAGGGCCGAGGCCCGTCCGCGGACCTCGACGCCCTCGATCATCGCCAGGGCCGCAGCGAGCTCGCTCGTCAGCCCCTCGACGAAGTACCGATCTCCCCCCCCGTCGATGTCGATGAGGGGCAGTACGACCACTCGCGGCATGGACGCGGCGGCGGGGACATCTGGCTCGGAACGGTCGGCATCCGCCGTCCCGAGCCCCGCCGCGACCGCCAGCAGCACGCACGCGAGGCCGGCGGCGCCGACGAACCGATCCCTCGGGTCGGCGTCGCGCTCACCGGTGGTCCCCTGGTCGCGCATCCACACGACCGCCAGCACCACGGGATAAGCGGCCACTACCACGAATACGACCCCCGCCACCCAGCCGGCGGGAAGCAGGCCGCCGGCCGTGGCAAAGCGCACGGCGAGCACGACGCCGAGGGCGGCGACTCCGTAGACGGCGGATACCCGAGCAACGTTTCTCGTCATGCGACTCACTATGCCGCGGCACGACTCGAATCGACAGGGCCGGGGCCGGACGCCTGGGAGGCACCAGGATGACGGAGCCCGGTCTTTGCGGCAGATGCGTGCACGCCCGGATCGTCGAGAGCATCCGCGGTTCGAGATTCTGGCTCTGCCGGGCGGCCGACTCGCATCCGACGCTGCGGAAGTACCCCGTTCTCCCCGTACGGCGCTGCCCCGAGTTCGCACCCGGCACTACGGCCCCCCCTCGTCGGAACCCCGACGACGAAGCATGAAGATTCTGCGCCCGGCATGGCGGCACGACACGGGGCCCGAAGAGACGTGCCAACGGAACGCAACGACCGTCGGCGCTCATATTGCACAGACCTATACCAATACTCTATAGTTATTTATAGTAAATTATCTCCTGTATATTCTATACACCCGCCGACGCCGTGACTGTGGCGCGGATGCAACGGCAGGGTTCTTGCAATCTCCGTCACTCGCCGCCCGACGACGGGGGCACCCGTTTGGGAGCCGGGCCGATCGCTCCCCCGAAGAATCGATCGAATCGAGGAGTCGCTATGACGGACCTCGCCGTGATGCTCGCCGCCTCAGGAGCGGCCGGAATCCAGGCGCGTCGGGTGATGAAACTCCGCCGGATGCCAAAGTTGCGTCTTCGCGTCGATATGGGTGCGGCGCCGCAGCGCGTCCGCTTCGGCAACGTGCCCGTGCTCGTCTACATGCTGAAGCTCATCAATACGGGGCTCGAGACGGCTCGCGGGTGCGAAGCGATGATCGAGCGCCTCGAGTACTTCGACGGCGCGGTCTGGCACCGGCATCCCGGCTTCCCATTCGCTCTTCAGCTTCCGTGGTCCGGACTCGGTTCATCGGCATGGCTCAACGTCGCGGCCG
Organism: Gemmatimonadota bacterium; assembly: GCA_035464655.1. Taxonomy (GTDB): domain Bacteria; phylum Gemmatimonadota; class Gemmatimonadetes; order Palauibacterales; family Palauibacteraceae; genus JARFPW01. Next base: position 22,055 of record DATHRZ010000085.1, on the reverse strand, counting down.
GCGAGACGTCGTGTGACCTCCCGCTCGTCATGACGTACCTGCAAGAGAAGAAGATGCGCATCGTCACCCCGTTGCAGATCAGCTCCGGGATGATGCTGGAGTACCCGCCGGGGCGCTATCGCCTGACCGTGTCGGTGCGTGCAGCCGAAGGCCTCGAGTCCACCGTGCGCCAGCGCTTCGTCGTCAACTACACGGGCGATCCCGACGCCCTGACTATCGAGGACGTCGGCGCTCCGTAGTCTCTGAAGTCTCTGAAAAACGTGGGGGCGGGGGCGCGCGGCTCGAATGCCGGCGTCTCCGCTCTTGCATGCCGGCCGCCGAGTCGATTCCTTTTCCTTCCGATCCATCCCGACACCCGGAGGCATCCCGATGCTTCATCGGCGCGCACCGTCGGCCATTCTCTTCGGCGCCGGCGCACTCCTCGGTCTGCTCCGACCCGACGCCCTCGTGGGACAACAGGAACGCGAGCCCGGCTGGTACGACCAGGCCGAGGTCTCGTTCGTCCTGACCGCCGGCAACTCGGAGTCGAGCACGCTCGGCGTCAAGAACCGGCTCGAACGCCTGTTCCCCGATTCGAAGCTCGCGTTCGATGCCGGCGGCATCCGGGTCGAGACCGAATCGACGGAGCGCTCGGCGATCGGCACACCTGACGACTTCGTCATCGTCGAGCAGTCGGATTCGCGGCCGACGACCGAGAACTACTTCGCCGCGCTGCGCTACGATCGCGAGATCTCGGAGCGAAGCTACGCCTATGTCTCGGGCGGCTGGGTGCGGAACCGATTCGCCGGGATCGACGATCGGTGGACGGGGGCCGCGGGCGTCGGCTGGAAGTTGATCGAGACGGATCGGACGGCATTCCAGGCGGATCTCGCCGCGACGGCGACGAGCGAACAGCCCGTAGTCGGCGACCCCGATTCGTTCGCCGGCCTCCGGCTCTCCTGGGATCTCGGACACCAGCTCACGGAGACGACGAAGCTCTCCAGCCTGCTGGTCGTCGACGAGAATCTGTCGGACACCGACGATCTGCGAGCGGAATTCGACAACTCGGTGGCCGTCGACATCAGTGGAACGCTTGCCCTGAAGACAGGCGTCAAGCTGCTGTTCGACAACTTGCCCGCGCTTCAGGAAGTGGCGCTGCGCTCCGCACCGGGGGAGCCGCCGAGCACCACCGTCCTGGTGCCGCTCGACGAGGTCGACACCCAGGTCACGGTGGCGCTGATCATCACCGTGGACTGACCCGAAAAAACATGACGCCGCCGGCGTTGCCGCCGACGAACAGCTCGTCCCTGCCGTCCCCGTCGATGTCGACGAACACCGGCACGGCGTACGGCGGCGCCGGAACGGGCAGCTTTCCGATCTCGGTGAACCTCGGGTCTTCGGGCGGGCCGTCGTTTCGATAGCCGATGAGTCCGTCGGTCTCCGTCCCGACGACCAGGTCGAGGTCCCCGTCCTCGTCGATGTCCTTGAAGGTCGGGAAACTCCGCCGGCCCGGGTCGATGCCGCCGAAGTTGTCGGTCACCAGGTCGAATTCGGGCGACGTTCTGGAGCCGGTGTTGCGGTAGAAGTTCAGCTCGCCCGACGCCTCGCCTACGAACAGGTCGAGGTCTCCGTCGCCATCGATGTCGACCAGCGTCGGCGCCGCATTGGTGCCGCGCGTGAGGCGCACGTCGAACGTCGTGTCGCGCACGAGATCCCCGGCATCCGAGCCCCACCAGAGCTGCAGGTCGGCTCGCCAGGTGCCGAGCACCATGTCGAGAGTTCCGTCGCCGTTCAGGTCCGCGACGGCCGGCGCATAGTGATAGTCGCCTTCGATCTCCGGCAGCCGACCCCGAAGCGCGAAGCTCGGCTCCGCCCTGCTCCCGACGTTCTCGAACCGGTAGATGCGCGAGGTGGGCGTGCCGTCCTGCTCGAGCTTGTTCCCGACGAGCAGATCCAGGTCGCCGTCGCCGTCCCAGTCGACGAACACGGGCACGCTCTCGCTGCCGACGTCGAGGTTGGGGATGAACCGGCTCGTGCGGGACTCGAACTCGTCCTTCCCCGTCTGCTCGAGGTAATGGAAGTTGTCGATCGTGGTGCGGTTTGGGTTGAACGCGCCGCCGAGCACTCCGACCAGCATATCGAGGTCGCCGTCGCCGTCGAGGTCACCCAGGGTCGGCGCGTTGTAGCCCGATGTCGAGAGCGGATCGTTGGGAGGAAACGGAATCGGCTCCGAATCGAGATCGGGGCGCTCGCACGAGCCTTCGTTGGAAATGTAGAGCAACCCCGGCTCGAAGAAGTCGCCCCAGAACAGGTCCACGTCGCCGTCGCCGTCGTAGTCGGCCAGGGCGAGCGTGTTCGCGCCATGAAGGCTGCCGACCGGATTCACCGGACCGCCCGGATTCGCGCCCGGCGCGCCGCCGGGGTTCGCGCCCGGGCCGAACGCGCCGACGATCTCGATGTTCTGGAAGCGGTCCGTCAGGTGCCGGAAGCGCGGAAGGCCGTCGTCGTCGCGTCCGACTTCCTCGTAGTGCGTGATCGTGCCGGTGAGCCGGCCGATCAGGAGGTCGAGACGGCCGTCGCAGTCGATGTCGGCGATGTTCGGGATATTCTGCCGATCGGAGAAAATCGGCGTGCCGTCGGCGTCCCGCAGCGTATCCGCTGCGAGCTCGAAGCGTGGCTCCGTCGGTGTTCCCGCGTTGCGCCAGTACCGGATGTAGCTGAATACCTCTTCCGTCAGCAGGTCGACGTCGTCGTCCTCGTCCATCGCGGCGAACCGGTACCACTCACCGGCCTCGATGCCCTGGAACGCGTCGGATCGCCACACGAACGTCGCCTCGCGAGGCGTACCGACGTTCTCGAAGAACATGATCCGCCCGGACGATTCCTGGACGAACAGGTCCAGGTCTCCGTCGCCGTCGATGTCGCTGAGTTGCGGCCGCGGCAGGTTGAAGCCGCCGAGCCAGGGAAACCGGTAGGGCTCGCCGGCGCTGTCGGCCACGGGGATGGCGTCGACCTGCAGCTCGTAGGCCGCCAACGGGCTGTCCGCCGCGCTGGTTCCCGCATTGCTGCCGGGTTGGCCCGACGGTGCCGACGCACACCCCGCCGCCGGGAGGACCCCGACGGCGAGGCAGGCGATGGCCTTCAGAACGTCGCGGTTCAAGAAACCGGACGTCCTTCCTGCTTCTTCAGTAGGAACAGCCCCTCGCTTCCGCTCGTGACGACGATCGTACCGCTCGCGAAGTAGGGGTAGTTGCTCCACGAGCCGCCGAAGCTCGGGCTGTTGTCGCCATACGGCACCGTGTCGAAGAACGCCACCTCTACCGGATTCTCGCGGTCGCTGATGTCGAGAATTCTCAGCCCCGACATGTAGTTCGACTGGTACATCAACTCGTCCTTGATGTACAGGTTATGGTCGATCGACGGCTGCGTCCCGAGGTGCTCCTTGACGAGCACCGGATCGTCGAGATCCGCCAGGTCCCAGACCAGGGTGCGCGTCCGCTCGACCAGGCCCTGCGTCTCGTCGAGCTCGTCGTTCATGTAGAAGTAGCGCTGCTCCTCGTCGAACCAGCCCTGGTGCGAGTACCCGACGTTCGGGTAGGTCGCCATCGAGATCGCGACCGGGCTGTCCTTGTCGGTCACGTCGGCGATCGACAGGGCCGTTTCGTTCGCGCCGAGGCAGATCTCGCGCCCCTGGTACTCCTGGTCGGGGCCCTCGTACACGACGCACTGGGCGTCGTGAGAGTATCCGGTCTTCTGGCGACCGGTCGACGGATCGGCGAAGCACCCGGCAAAGGTAGGCTCGTCCGGCGTGCGGATGTCGATCATGTGCAGACCACCGCCGCAGGTCTCACCGCCCTGCCCGCTGCCGACGGCGTAGGCGAAGCCGGTCTGCTCGTTGATCACGATGTTGTGGACGCTCGCCACGTTCGTATAGAGCGCCGTCTCCTCGACCGTGACCGGGCCGTCGGAGGCGTCGACAGCGCGCAGCTGCGTCAGGTCATACACCTGGACGCCGTGCTGGCCGGCCCCGTCGGCCACGATGTAGACATGGTTCTCGTACACCTTCATGTCACGCCAGGTGGCCGAGTTCGAACCTTCGGTCTTCGGCAGGTTCGCCACTACGACGGGGCGCTCGGGGTTGCTGACGTCGACGAAGCTCGTGCCGTCCATCCGGCCGACCAGCGCCCATTCCTTGCCCGTTTCGGGATCGGTCCAGCCCCAGACGTCGTTGAGGTTGACGCCCCGGCTCCCGCCGAGGTCCGCAACCGGCACGAAAGAAACGAGATCGACGCCACCGCACTCGAAGCCGGCCGCGGCGCCTTCCGTGCATCTGACTTCACCGTCCACGACGGCATCCATCCCATCGGGCGCCGTGTACAGCTCGGTCTCGGCATTCCACTCGCCCGCCGCGTTCCGCTGGAACACGTAGACGGAGCCGAGTCCGAAGTCGGAGTTCGGGGCGGCGACGGCTGCGAGATCGTTCTCGGCATCGAACACCATGCCGAAGACGTCGCTCGAGCTGAGGTCGCCCGCCGCGAGCTTCTCGGCGGCGTCCCATCCGCCGTCCGCACCCGGCTGGAAGCGATAGATCGCGCCGGAGAAGCCGTTGACGCCCATCGCGCCCACCCACAGCTCGTCGCCGGCGGTTCCCACGCTGATGCCGAAGCGCGTCTGCTGAACGGCGTCGAACGGCTGGAGGGCGTACGCCTCTTGCCACTCGTCGTCGTCCTGGACGAACGCATACACGGCGCCGACGAAGCGGTTGACCCGCTCGGTTCCGACGAACGCTGTTCCGTCATGCAGCAGGAGGCTCGATCCGAACCGATCGCCGTCCTCCACCGCGCGAGACTCGAGCGTCGCCTCCTCGGTCCAACCCGAATCCGACGCGCGGAACAGGTAGGCCGCGCCGGTCTGCTCGTCCGTCCAGGGAGCGCCGATCAGCGCGACGTCGCCGTCCATCGCGAGGCGCGCGCCGAACCGGCCGCCGGCCGCCGCGCTGCTGTCGGAGGGCGCGAGGCGGCCCGCCGAAGCGAAGCTTCCGTCGTCCCCACGGCGATAGGCGTACACGGCCCCCGTCGAATCGTCGGCCGCCCAGGCCCCGATGAGCAGGTGGTCGCCCGTCAGGGCTACTGCGCGTCCGAACTGCTCGGCTTCGGCACCTTCGGGCGCCGCGATCCGCTGGCGCAGTGCCCAGCCGTCACCGTCGCGGCCGAATACGTAGACGGACGTCGCATCGTCGACCGTCGCCGCCGTGACCAGGAGGTCTCCCTCGACGGCGAGAACCCGACCGAACTGGTCGCCGTTCGCGGCATCCGGAGACTCGAGCTGGACGGCGCGACGCCACTCGCCGGAGTCGTCACGTTCGTAGGCGTACACGTAGCCGGGCGTCACCTGGTTCGCCGGTTCTCCGACGATGATCCGACCGTCCGAGACCACGACCGTGCCTCCGAATCCCTGCTGGGCTGTCGGCGCCGCGGCGGAGCTCCGCATGCTCTGCGCCTGCGCGGCGCCTGCGGCGGCGACCAGCATCATCCCACACACTATGACCGACACGATTCTGTGCCTCACGTCCTACCTCCTGCGAGTTGACGACTTCTTCACGACGGCTTCGACCATACATACACGCCGGCCGCGATAGTTGTTGAGTCGAGGACTGCCTGGCGACGGAGCGCCGGTGAGAACCATCGGATGCTGCGCCGAGCGGATGCTCGACCCCAAACCCCTCACCGACCCCCCGCTCGACCAACCTGAGATTAGCGCGCCGGGCGCGATCGCGGCAAGCGAGGCGGCGCCCGGTGCGCGGTGTGTGGCCCGGCGTCAGTCGTCGAGCTCGGGCAGGCGAAGGACCTGGCCCGGGTAGATCTTGTCGGGATCCTTGAGCATCGGCTTGTTCGCTTCGAAGATGGCGGGATACTTCATGGCGTCACCATAGTGCTCCTTCGCGATCTTCGAGAGAGAATCGCCCTTTTGGACGGTGTAGAACGTCGCTTCGGCGCGCTCCTCGTCCACCGTCATCCGGTCGTCCACCTGCGCGACACCCTCCGTATTGCCGATCGCGAGCACCACGCGCTCGCGGGTCGCCTGGTCGGCCGCCTTGCCCGTAACGGTGGCGACACCGTCGTCGAAATCGACCCGGAAGTTTTCGACTTCGAGGCCGAGCGCCATGACGTGCCGCATCAGCTTGTTGCCCTTCATGCGCTCCTCAAGCGCTTCGTGCTGGCCGTCCTTGCCGTCGTCCTTGCCGGTCAGCTTCTCGCCCACGTCCTTGATGAAATCGAAGATGCCCATAGTCGTCTCCCGTTGATCTTTTATTATCGCGGTCGTGGATCGGTGGCCGTCGGCCCGATCGGCGCGGCCTCGTTCGAAGATAGGGGCGGGGTGGCTTGACGGGAACCGCCGGCGCCGCTATTCATCGCCCATGATCGAGCGGAACTACCTCCACGCGCAGCGTCTCGCTTCCACCAGCTGGTGGTGGCCCGGTTGCGTGCGTACGGAGGTGGCGTCCGCCTGATCAGGCCCTGACCAGAGCGTAGCAGACGACCCCACTTCCGGATGCCGGAAGCGGGGTTTTTTTCGCCCTCCTTCCGCGTCCGGATGCTGATGAAAGGCGCGGAGATTGGATTCTCCCTTCGACATCGCGGCGGACCTCGACACTCCCGTGTCCGCCTATCTCAAGCTGGCCCCGTTCGGCCCCCGCTTTCTGCTCGAGAGCGTGGAGGGCGGCGAGCGGCTGGCCCGCTATTCGTTCATCGGCTTCGGCGACGGACTCGACGTCCGGCTCGAAGGCGGCGCCCTGCGGGCCGGCGACGAGCGCCATGCCGTGGGTGACGGCGGGCCGGCGCTGCTCGACGCCCTGCGGTCGGCTCTCGCCGCGGCGCCCGTCCCGGCTCCGGCCGGGGACGGCTCCCCGTTCCACGGCGGACTCGTGGGCGTCGCCGGGTATGACATGGTCCGCCGGTTCGAGCGCCTGCCGCGGCCGGCCGCTCACTCGACGGCCGAGCCGGAGGGCGCCTGGTTCGCGCCGGGTTCGGTGCTCGTGTTCGATCACCTCACACGCCGGGCCGCCCTGCTGCACGCGGGCGACGCCGACGAGCGTGAGGCGCTGCGCCGCGAAGTGATCCGCGTCCTTCGAGGGCCGGTTCCCGAGCGCCCAGCGCGCGGCGGTCTGGCGCCCCTGAGCGCGAGCATGGACGAAGCGGAGTTCCACGACGGCGTCGAGCGGGTCAAGGGTCACATCGCCGACGGCGACGTGTTCCAGCTCGTGCTCTCGGTGCGGTTCGGCGGAGCCACCGACCTCGATCCGTTCTCGGCATACCGCGCCCTGCGCCTGCTGAATCCGTCCCCCTACATGTACTTCTTCGAGTTCGACGATACGTGCGTCGTCGGTTCTTCCCCCGAGGCGCTCGTACGTCTCGAGGGCCGGCGCGCATCGCTGCGGCCCATCGCCGGCACGCGTCCGCGTGGCGCGTCGCCGAACGAGGACGCCGAGTTCGAGGCCGACCTGCTCGCCGACCCGAAGGAGAACGCCGAGCACGTGATGCTCGTCGACCTCGCCCGCAACGATCTCGGACGGGTGGCCGTGCCCGGCTCGATCGAGGTTCGACCCTATCGGAGGATCGAACGCTACAGCCACGTCATGCACATGGTCAGCGGCACCGAGGGGGTACTCGCGCCGGGGCGCGACATGTTCGACCTGTTTGCCGCCGCCTTCCCGGCCGGCACCGTCGTCGGCGCGCCGAAGATCCGTGCGATGGAGTTGATCGACGAGCTCGAGCCCACGCCACGCGGGCTGTACGCCGGCACGATCGGCTACTTCGGAGCCGGCGGCGGGATGGACCAGGCGATCACGATCCGGACCCTCGTGTTCCGAAACGGGACGTGCGCCTGGCAGGCCGGCGCCGGGATCGTGGCCGACAGCGTGCCCGCCCGCGAATACGAGGAAATTCACGCCAAGGGCGCGGCGCTGGCGGCCGCGCTTCGACTCGCCGAGGAGGGCCTGTGAACCGCGTGCTGCTGATCGACAACTACGATTCGTTCACCTACAACATCGTGCAGGCGCTGGGCGAGCTCGGCGCCGAGGTGACCGTTCGGCGCAACGACGCGATCGGGGTCGACGAGGCGCTCGCCAGCGATCCGACGCACATCGTGATCTCGCCGGGGCCGGGCCGGCCTGAGGACGCCGGGATCTCGATCAACCTGATCGCCGCGGCGGGCGGGCGGCTGCCGGTGCTCGGGGTTTGCCTCGGGCACCAGGCGCTCGCCGCGGCGTTCGGGGCCCGGGTCGGTCGCGCCGCCTCGCTCATGCACGGAAAGCCCTCGCAGGTCTACCACGACGGCCGCGGCCTGTACGAGGGACTACCGAACCCGCTGACCGCCGGCCGCTACCATTCGCTGGCCGTCCACGAGGACGACCTTCCCGACGAGCTGGTGATCAGCGCCTACACGTCGGACGGCGAGATCATGGGGCTGCGGCACCGTGAGCTCTGCCTGGAGGGCGTTCAGTTCCACCCGGAGAGTATCATGACCCCCGAAGGCGACCGGCTGCTGCGAAACTTCCTCGACCTCGAGGTGAGGCGGAGGGTGGCGGCATGACGGCGAACCATGGGACGGGCCTGACGGATTCGATGCGCAGCGTCCTGGACGGCGCGAGTCTGACGGAGGCCGAGGCCGAAGCAGCCCTCGAGCGGCTGGCGAGCGGCTCGCTCGATCCGGCGGCGGCGGGTGCATTCCTCGCCGCGCTTAAGCTGAAGGGCGAGACGTCGGACGAGATTCGCGGCTTCGCGCGTGGCATGCGCCGGCTCGCGATCCGACCTGTCATCGTCGAAGCCGTGCGGAAGCGGGCCGTGGACGTCGTCGGTACGGGCGGCGACGGATCGGGCAGCCTGAACCTGTCGACGGGCTCCGCGTTGCTCGCCGCCGCAGCCGGCGTCCCGATCGTCAAGCACGGCAACCGGTCCATCACCAGTCGTTCCGGAAGCGCCGACGTCCTCGAGCGACTCGGGCTTCCGATGCCGCTCGATCCCGACGCCGCCGGTCGCTGCCTCGAGCAGACCGGCTTCACGTTCCTGTTCGCGCCGCGGTTTCATCCGGCGATGAAGCATGTCGCCCCGGTGCGGCGGGCCCTGGGGGTGCGGACGATCTTCAACCTGCTCGGCCCGCTCACCAATCCGGCCGCCCCGCCTTATCACGTGGTCGGGGCGTGGGCGGAGGACGTAGCCGCACGGATGGCCGACGTGCTGAGCGGGTTGCCCATCGTGCGTGCGTTCGTCGTGCACGGCGAGCCGGGTTGGGACGAAGCGACGCCGTGCGGCCCGTTCACTCTGTTCGACGTCGAGCCGGGCCGGGTCCGGCGGGAGATCCGGGATCCGGTGGACCTCGGCCTGGCACGCTGTGCGCCCGACGCCCTGCTGGGCGGCGACGCCGAGGACAACGCCCGAGCTCTGCGCGCGGCGCTGGGCGGAGCGCGCGGAGCGCACCGTGACGCTCTCGCGCTCGGGGCGGCGCTCGCCCTCGAGGTGTCGGGGACGGCGCGGAACGCGGCGGGGGCGCTCGAGGCAGCGAAACGGGCGATCGACGATGGCTCGGCGGCTCGCCTGCTCGATCGGTTGAGCGCGTTCGGTGCCTCGGGAACGAACCCGACGGCCGGCACGCTGTCGGCGGGAGCCGCTACGCGTGGCTGACTTCCTCGCGGGCATGGCGATCGCCTCGCGGCGCCGGGCGCACGCGACGATGCGCCGCGTACCCCTGGCGGAGCTTCGCGCACGGGCCGCCGACCGGCCGCCGCCTCCCGGGCTCACCCTGTCGGCGGACGGCTTCGATGTGATCGCGGAGATCAAGCGGCGGTCACCCGGGGGGGACGGAGCCCGGGTGGACATCCGACCCGACCGGCGCGCCGTCGCCTACGCGGATGGGGGCGCCGTCGCGATCTCGGTGCTCACCGAGCCCCTGGCGTTCGACGGATCGCTGGACGATCTCGCGGCGGCGGCCCGGGCGCTCGAGCGATTCGAGCGGCCGATCCCGACGATGCGCAAGGACTTCGTGGTCGAACCCTACCAGCTGTTCGAAGCGCGAGCGGCCGGGGGGGGCGGCGTTCTCCTCATCGCCGATCTGCTCGCAACCCTCGACGCCGGGGCGCTGCTCGACGCGGCCGCCGAGGCGGGGGTGTGGGTGCTGATCGAGGCCTTCGCCGACGCCCACGTGGATCATGCCGCGCGACTCGCCCGGCTGGCCGCCGACCGGGGCGTGCGGGCGCTCGTGGGCGTCAACGTGCGCGACCTGCGGACGCTGGACGTCGATCCCGGGCGGCTGGCGCGGGTGGCCGAACGGCTGCCGCGCGACCTGCCGCGCGTGGCCGAGAGCGGGATGCTCGCCGTGGGCGACGTCGCGGCCGCGGCGCGCCTCGGCTACGGCCTGGCCCTCGTCGGACGGGCCCTGAGCGGAGCGTCGGACCCGCGCGGCCTGCTGGCCGGCATGCTGCGGGCGGGGCGAGCCGGCCACCGGGAGGCCGCGTGCGCGTGAAGGTCAAGATCTGCGGCATTCGCGACCTGTCCGGCGCGCACGCGGCCGCCCGGACGGGCGCCGACGCGGTCGGCTTCGTGTTCGCGGCGTCGCCGCGACGCGTCGCGCCGGCCGTGGCCCGGCAAATCGCCGCCGACCTTCCGGCGGCAATCGAAAAAGTTGCCGTATTTCGGCTCTGCCCGGTCGACGACATCCGACGCGTGCTCGATGTCTTCGCCGCCGACCGGGTGCAGGTGGAGCCGGATCTCGAGCGGCTCTCGGCCTTCGGTCCGCGTCTCCTGCCCGTCCTGCACGACGACGGATCGCTGGAGGCGCAGGCCGCCGGGCTCGCGACTGATCGTCCCGTGCTGCTGGAAGCCGCCGGCCGCGGCGGGCGAGGCGTGAAGCCGGACTGGAAGCGGGCCGCCGCTCTCGCTCGCCGGCGCCCGATCATCCTGGCCGGCGGCCTCGACCCCGGCAACGCCGCCGCCGCGATTCGTATCGTGCGACCCTGGGGAATCGACGTAAGCAGCGGGGTAGAGAGCGCACCGGGCGTCAAGTCGCCCGCCCTGATCGAAGCCTTCGTCGCGGCGACGCGGCGTAGCATCCCGGAGAAGAGTTGATGGCGACGACCCTGCCGCCGCTCGAGGAACTGATCGCCGGTCGCCTTCCCGACGCGCGCGGCCGTTACGGACCGTTCGGCGGACGCTACGTGCCCGAGACGCTGGTCTCCGCCGTCGAGCGCCTCGAGGGGGCCGCGTGCGCGGCGCTGGCGGACGAGGAATTCGGGTGCCGACTCGACGCGGAACTGACGGACTGGGTCGGGCGGCCGACGCCGCTGACCCGGGCCGACGGGCTCGGCCGGGACTGGGGCGCCGAGATCTGGCTCAAGCGCGAAGACCTCACCCACACCGGCGCTCACAAGATCAACAACGCGATCGGCCAGGCCCTGCTCGCCCGCCGGATGGGGGCGGAGCGCGTGGTGGCCGAGACCGGGGCGGGCCAGCACGGCGTCGCCACCGCGGCCGCCTGCGCGAGGGTCGGGCTGCCGTGCATCGTCTACATGGGCAGCGTGGACGCCAGGCGCCAGGCGCCCAACGTGCTGCGGATGCGGCGGCTCGGCGCCGAGGTGCGCGAGGTCGACACGGGAGACCGCACCCTGCGGGCTGCGATCGACGAGGCCCTGCGCGACTGGGTGTCGGACCCCGAGACCACGTACTACCTGCTCGGCTCCGCCGTCGGCCCGCATCCCTACCCGTGGCTCGTGCGGACCTTTCAGAGCGTGATCGGTCGCGAAGCGCGCGCGCAGTTCGGGCGCGCGGCGGGAGGTCTGCCCGACATCGCGATCGCTTGCGTCGGGGGCGGCAGCAACGCGATCGGGCTGTTCCATCCGTTCCTCGCCGACTCCGGGGTCGCGCTGCTCGGGATCGAGGCGGGTGGCACGGGCGCCGAACCCGGCCGGCACGCCGCAACCGTGGCGCGCGGGCGGGCCGGGGTGCTCCACGGGAGCCACTCGCTGCTCCTGCAGGACGAACACGGCCAGGTCGGCGACACGCATTCGGTCTCGGCCGGGCTCGACTACCCGGGCGTCGGACCCGAGCACGCCTATCTCGCCGCCATCGGGCGGGCGCGCTACGAAACGGCCTCCGACGACGAGGCGCTCGCGGCGCTCGACGCCTGCTGCGCGGCCGAGGGGATCCTGCCCGCCCTCGAGTCGGCGCACGCGCTGGCCGGGGCCCGGCGCTGGGCCGAGTTGCATCCCGGGGCCCGCATCCTGGTCGGACTGTCGGGCCGCGGCGACAAGGACATGCCGGCCCTGCTGGCCCGGGAGGAAGCGTGACGACGCCCGCGAACGCCACGACCGCGACCGGAGCCGCACGAATCGAGGCGGCCATTCGGAGCGCCGGCGCCGCCGGGCGCCCTGCGATTGCCGCCTTCCTGACCGCAGGCTTTCCGTCGCGACACGCGTTTCCGGACATCGTCCGCCGGGTGGCCGAGGTCGCCGACGTCGTGGAACTCGGCGTCCCGTTCTCCGACCCGATGGCCGACGGCGTGACGATCCAGGAGGCGAGTCGCACGGCGCTGACCGGAGGTGTCACGCTCGACTGGATTCTCGATCTCGTGGACGGCCTCGAGCTCGGCGTGCCTGTCGTGCTGATGAGCTATCTGAACCCCCTGCTCACCCGGAGCCACGATCGTCTCGCTTCGCAGGCGCGGGCGACCGGGGTCGACGGGTTCATCGTGCCCGACCTGCCATACGAGGAAGCGGGACCTCTGCGCGTCGCGTTCGAACCGGCCGGACTCGCGCTCGTCCAGCTCGTCACGCCGCTCACGCCGCCCGCCCGGCGCGGGCTGCTCGCCGAGGCGAGCACGGGATTCCTGTACGCCGTCACACGAACCGGGACGACGGGCGCAGGAGGGCGCGGCGGCGATCCCGCTGGACTGGCGGAGTACGCCGCCGGCCTGCGTGCCGTATCGCCTCGCCCCGTACTGGCGGGCTTCGGGGTGCGCACCGCGGACCAGGTCCGGCGCCTGCACGCCCACTTCGACGGCGTGATCGTCGGCAGCGCCCTGATCGAGCGACTCGCGGCGGGCGAGGATCCCGCCGCTTTCCTGCGTCGACTGTCAGCTCCATTTCCCCCGGAATCGGACCAGCCATGATTGCCGTCATCGACCCCACATGTTCCCTGCGCGACAAAGCCGAAGTCGTGCGCTTCGTCGAGAGCCGCGGACTGCGCGTCCAGGTGAGCGAGACCGGCGACGAGAGCCTGCTCGCCGTGATCGGCGAGGCGCCGCCCGACCTGGCCGACGCCCTCGCGGCACTCCCCTGGGTCGTGGAGGTGCGCCGCGACAGCCCGCCCTACGCGCTCGTGTCACGCGCCCACAGGGCGGACGACGAGACCAGCCGGGTGCGGGTGCGCGACGTGCGGTTCGGCGGCGACGCAATCGTCGTGATCGCCGGTCCTTGCGCCGTCGAAGATCGCGACACGTTGCTCGGGATCGCCCGGCGGGTGGCGGACTCGGGTGCCGACATGCTGCGCGGCGGCGCGTTCAAGCCCCGCACGTCGCCCTACAGCTTCCAGGGCCTCGGGCGCGAGGGGCTCGAGCTGCTGGCGGAGGCGCGCGAGGCGACCGGGCTGCCCGTCGTCACCGAGGTCGTGGCCCCCGAGGACGTCGATCTGGTGGCCGAGCACGCCGACATGCTGCAGATCGGCGCACGCAACATGCACAACTTTCGCCTGCTGTCGGCCGTCGGCGAACGTGCGCACCCGGTGCTGCTGAAGCGTGGTCTGATGGCGACGATCGAGGAACTGCTGCTGGCCGCCGAATACGTCCTGGCGGCCGGCAATCCGCGCATCGTGCTGTGCGAGCGCGGTATCCGCACGTTCGAGCGCGCGACCCGCAACACCCTCGACATCTGCGCCGTGCCCCTGCTCAAGGAGAAGTCACACCTGCCGGTAATTGTCGATCCGAGCCACGCGGCGGGCCGGCGCGAGCTCGTACCCGCGCTCGCGCGCGCCGGCGTCGCCGCGGGGGCCGACGGGCTGATCGTGGAAGTGCACACGGAGCCCGAGCGGGCTCTGAGCGACGGGCGTCAGAGCCTGACGCCGGAGGGGTTCGAGCGGCTAATGGAGGAGGTCGGCGGGGTGGCCAGGGCGGTCGGGCGCTCGGTAACGCGCCGGCCGGCGGCCACGACCGGGGCGGCGGAGGCCGTCAGTCGCTGAACCGCCCGATCCAGTCGGCGAACGCCTGGAGCAGCGCGGCCACGAATCTCCGCGAATCCTCCTCGATCAACCCGCGACGATCTGCCACCCTTCACTACTCCATAGTCTGTGGGGCGCAGATGTGTCGAAAGCAGGAATGAGGCTAGCAGGGCTAGACCTGGCTGGAACCGATAACTCACTGTGGTAATTCGACGTGCTAAGCGCGGGACTGCCCCGGGCCTCGAGGCACGTGCACCAATCCCTCTTCAGCCGCGCGCCCTGACGATCATGTCCAGACGGTCCTGCGCCGCGCGCACCCTCGGCTGCAACTCCTCGTCCGCATCGGACCACAGCTCGACAAAGCGAGCGTAGTGTTTGGCGGCTTCGTCCAGATTCCCCGTCTCCTCTTGCAACTCCGCCAGGCGCTCGTGCGATGGCGCCAGGGCCTGGCCCAGCGGATAGGAATACGGAAGGAAGCGGTCGGAAAACGGCGTCTCCACGTAGCGGGTGAGAGCGGCGATCGCCGAGTCCGGCTGGCCCGCCGCTTCATACGCTCGCGCGAGACCGGGAAGAGGACATATATGACAGTAGTCCTCTGACGCTCGCCCGAAGTGCTCTATCGCAGTGTCGGGACGCCCCTCGGCCAGAGCGATCTCGCCCTGAACGCGCCACAGGTCCGCTCGGAGCCGCTTCAAGTCAGAGGGTTCTAAATCGGCACGCATGTCCTCAACGAGGGTCTTCGCGGTCGCCAGGCTTCCGGCGGCGGCGAAGACCTCCGCCAGCTCGAGATAGGGACGGTCGCGGGCCTCCAGATCGTCGAGCGGATACTGTTCGAGGGCCCTGGAGAGACGGGCTACCGCTGCCTCGGGACGCTCCCGGACGACGAGGTCCGTCCACGCCGCCTGAACGACGGTCTCGTAGTATTCGGTTTCAATCTCTGACTCGGCGAGGAACGCCAGGCGAACCCGAGTCTCCTCCTCCGCCTCGGCAAGCCGTCCACGCGCGGCCGCGAACTGGCCCAACCGGAGCGCCAGCCACGCGCGCGCGCCCGGTGGAATGCCAGGCTCGAGATATGCGCGAAAGTTCGCCTCGCCCTCGTCCAGTTTACCCTGTGCCGCCAGCACCATGATGCTGGCCCGAGCGGGATTGTCCGTTTTCCATACCTTCTTGGCCGAGTCGAGCATGGCCTCCGCCTCCTCAAGGCGACCGACGTTGACGAGGCCCGTGATGGCATTCCAGTACCCCGGTCCCTCTTCCTCCGGCCGGAGCTCGATGGCTCGCAGCGACTGCCGGACTGACCACTCGTGGTTCCCCATGCTGCTGGCCAGCACTCCGAGATTGATGACCGTCCCGTAGTCCTCCGGATCTTCCTCAAGCAGCGCCTCGTACTCGGCGGCGGCGAGCCTGGGCTCGAAATCCACCAGCGTGTAGTAGATCGAGGCGGTCTTGTGCCGCTCGGTCTCGGTCAGATGATCCCGGTACTCGAAAGCGCGCGTGAACGCGTCGATCATTCGTGCGCGGTTCGTCCGTCGGTTCCGGTACTTAATGCCGAGGGCCCGCCATGCCATCGCGAACGTCGAGTCGAGGGCGACCGCCTGCTCGAGGAGCGTGACCTCGTCTACGTTCGGGTTTGCGGCCCGCGAGTAGAGCTTCAATGCTTCCAGGCTAGAGGTCGTCACGCGCTGCAGAGGCGGGCCGGAAGCAATGGAGCGGTACGAATCTCCCATCCGCTCGCGAAGCTTCTTCGAGAGCCGGTCGATGGCAGGGATGACGTCTTCGTCCGTCGCGGCCGACTCCCTCTGCGAGGTGAGCACCGACCCGTCGGCCACCGATACGACCTGGGCCGAGAACACGTGTCCGGACCCCGCGCGGTTGATCTCGCCCGTCACGACCGCGCCGGCGCCCTCCCGCACCGCGAGCTCGGTCGCCAGCTCCGGCGTGAGAGGCTCCGACGGGTCCCGACCCATACGCTGGAGAGCGTCCTCGATCAAGGTCGGGTCGGCCAGCCGGATGACGTTCGACTGGGACAGGTCCACCCGCAGCGCTTCCGTCGCGGCATCGGACAGGTCCGAGTCGTTGGCCTCGAAGTCGGCCAGAACCACCAGCGCCCGTTCCTCCAGCTGCCCACTAGCGACCAGCGTGCCCACGGGTCCGATCCCCGCAGCACGCATCACGAGCCACGCCCCCACGACGAGGGCAAGCAAGGTGAAGGCTCCAGCACCACCGAGCAGGGCCTTCTTCCAGGTGAACAGGCGGTGGGCGCCGGCGGGCGCCGAGCCGGCAGACGCGCCTTCGGCGGCGGGCGCGGTGCCCTGATTGGCAGGCGCCGGGCTGGCGGGTCGCAGGCCCTTCTGCACGAACGCGGTAGCGAGCACGATCGGCAGCCCCACGAGGAGCAGTATCAGCGCCGCGGGGGCGACCCAGTCGGGGAGGCCGAAGTTGGCGCCGATGACGTCGACGACCTGGAGCACGATCCAGGACGTTCCGAGGTACATGCCCAGGACCTGCCACAGGGACCGCTCGTGCAGCTCGTTGATCAGGCTCTTCAAGTCCTGCGCTCCGTCGTTCTGGCCGATGTTTCCGCTGCCCCACCCTGCTCCCCCCAATGGGCCCGGCTGGACTCGAACCAGCGACCCTGCCTTTATGAGTCCCCTGCTCTGACCATCTGACCTACGGGCCCGACTGCGACAGGATACCGTGGTCGAAGCGGTTGGGACAATCGTGGCGGCGCGCACGGCGGCAGGCAGGCGCACGATCTAAGGTTCCGACATGGGGCTACCCCATCCCTCGACGCCGTCGTGGTCGACGCCGGCCCCAACGGCCTCGCGGTAGGCGGCGCGGCGCGTAGCGCGGAGCTGACGCGGCCCGGCTTCCTGCACGATCTCGGCTCCACGACGCATCCTCTGGGGTCGCGTCTCCCTTCTTCCGGCGGTTGCCACTCACGAGCCATGGGCTCGAGTGGATTCAGCCCGACGTGCCGCTGGCGCATCCCCTCGACGACGGTGCCCCGTGCAGCAGGTGCGGAGCCTCCTGCCGGGCGGGCTCCGCGGCACTACGAAACGCGCTCTCCGACCATTACGTAGTGAGTGGGGAGAACACGTCCAGACTCTACGCAACGAGACCCCTTAATTCTCATCTGGAGGTAAGATGTATCTGAGCAAGCTCACCCTCGCGCTCATCGTCCTGTCCGCCGGAGTCGGCGGGGCGTTCGCGGGCGGCATCGTCACCGGCACCGGAACGCTCGCCGCCCAGGACGCGGAGCCGCGCGAGCTCACGGTCGAACGGCTCAACGTCGTCAACGAGGACGGGAGCTACGCGCTCGTCCTCGGCAACGCTTCCAGTCTTCCCGGGGTGATCCGGGACGGAGAGGAGCAGGGGAGCCGCGACGGGATTCCGGGCATCCTCTTCTACGACAATCACGGCGACGAAGTGGGCGGCCTCATCTACCCCCGCCGGACCCTCGAAAACGGCCGCACCGACGCGGGTGTTTCGTTCTCCATGGACCAGCCGCCGCACGACGGTCAGACGATCAACCTGCTTCACTGGCGGAACGGGGACTTCGTGCGCTCCGCCCTGCGTATCACCGATTTCCCGACCGACATCAACAACCAGGAGATTTTGCAGTCGTCGGAGTATCGCGACGGCCTGGAGGCGGTGCGGGAGGCCGAGGGAGAGGCGGCGAAGGAGGCCGCCTACCGGGAGTTCCTCGAGATGATGGGCGAGAATCGCTACCGTTCCGAGCGAATCTATCTCGGTAGCGAGGGCGCGAAGACGCGGAGCGCCAAGCTCGAGATTCGGGACTCGCGCTCGCGGCCGCGAATCCGGCTCGTCGTGGACGAGAACGACGACGCGCGAATCGAGATCCTGGACGAGAATGGCGAGGTGACGTATACGCGGGAATGAGGTCCGTCCGGGTTAGAACCGTCCCCCGATGACAGGCGCTGCCCGGCAGCCTATCGTTGGACGCTTTTCGAGGGTCATTGAACCCCGACGGGAGTCTTCCAGATGAACGCGATCCATCGTCGCCTCGCTCGGCGGGAGCATCAACGCCGTTCTCGCGACGACCGTCCTCGCCCTGATCCTGGTGGTCATCGTGCGCTCACACCGCTACGTCAGTCGCTGAACCGCCCGATCCAGTCGGCGAACGCCTCGAGCAGCGCCGTCACGAATTTCCGCGAATTGTCGTCGACCAGTTCGCCGTCGACGATTCGCTCCTTCGCGCGCATCAGGTGGACCTGCGGCTGCTGCATGACGACCGCGCCCGTGTTGGCGAGCGACGTGCGCAGGTGCGCCTGCGCCCGCGCGGTGCCGAGCAGGCCCGGCGTCGCTCCCATCACGGCCGTCGGCTTCCCCTTGAGAACCGGCGCTCCGCCCTCGTAGCGGCGCGACGCCCAGTCGACGGCGTTCTTCATCGGCCCCGTGACGCCCGCGTTGTACTCGGGGGTGACGAGCAGGAGCCCGTCGGCCTCGTTGATGGCTTGCTTGAGGGCCGTCACCGGCTCGGGGTCGCCCTCGGCCTCGACATCGGCGTTGAACATCGGGACGTCCGCCAGCCGGTCGAACACTTCGATCTCGAGGTTCGGTGGCGCCAACTCGGACGCCGCCCGAAGCAGGGCACGGTTGAACGAGCCCTCGCGTAGACTCCCGGCGATGCCGCAGACGCGCCACGCGTCACGCGGATTCGTCATGCCGCCTTCATCGGCTCGCGTAGACTCTCTGCTCGCCGTCGTCCGTGAACGCGATCACGTCGTAGGCGTCCCTGGAGCCGTCGGGCATTTCCATGCCCGGTGAGCCACGCGGCATCCCGGGAACGGCCAGGCCCGCGATTTCCGGTTGCTCTTCCAGCATCCGGCGCACCAGGTCGGCCGGCACGTGGCCCTCGACCACGTAGTCGCCCACGACGGCCGTGTGGCAGGACTGATGGCTCAGCCCCACGCCGAGCTCGGCCTTGATAGCCGGCAGCTCAGCGTCCGAAACGTCGTGCGTCTCGACCTCGAAACCGGCCTCCCGCATGTGCTCGACCCAGCTCGCGCAGCAGCCGCACGACGCGGACTTGTAGACCGTGACCACCTCGCTCACCGGCACGGCGTCGTCCGACGCGGCGGACCCGGCCTGCTCTACGGCCAGGGCGGTGCGTGGCACGTCGTCCGGCGGAGTATCGCCGTCGCCGTTGCAGCCGAGGACGAATGTCGCCACGAGCACGAGCGGCAAGGAATGTCGATGAAGGATCATTAGTACATCCTGTCTGAAGTCGTTTCGTTCGTTCTAATCGGGCCGAGGTCGCGTGACGATCTCGCCGGGCAGCAGGTACGCCGGCCCCCACAGGCGGCCGACGGGTCGCAGGTCCTCGGTGTCCACGAACTCCGTGTCCGGAACCCGGGGCAGCCCGGCCCTCGCCCGCACCGCGACGACCCGTCCGATCACCAGCGTGTTGGGCGCACCCCCCAGCTCGACCTCGCGTTCGAGTCGGCACTCGAGCACGGCCGGCACGCTCGCAACATAAGGGGCGCCGACCCGCTCCGCCTCCCGCTTCTCGAGGCCGGCGAGGGTGAACTCGTCCACGTCGGGCGATGCGCTCACCGAAGACGCGTTCATCGCGTCGAGGTGTTCGACGTCGACGACGTTCACCGTGAACCCGCCCGTCTCGCGGATATTCGCGAGCGAGTCTTTCGGGCCCGTCCGGCGGTGCCCGATCGAGACGCCGACCAGCATCGGCGAGGCCGACAGGGCGGCGAAGTAGCTGAACGGCGCGAGATTGTCGTGGCCGGTCGCCGAGCGCGTGCCAAGCCAGCCGATCGGGCGCGGCACGACGAGCGAAGTCAGGAGCTGGTAGCGGGTACGGCCGTCCAGCTCGTCGGGCAGGTACTCGTCCCATGCATTCATGGGCGGCAACCTGTCGAGGCGCGGGACCCGCCGCGAGGCCCGCCTTGCATCGCGACGGCAGCTCCGCATCTTGCGCCCGTTCCGAATCACGACCGAGCCGTCAACCATCCGACGACCACCCGACAACCGGCCAACGACCGCCCGGCGACCGGCACCAGGAGTCCCCGTTGAACCGACGCACGCCACGCGAACACGACCGCGACATCGCCCGTCTGGCGTTGCCGGCGCTGGGCGCCCTGGCGGCAGATCCGCTCGTGTCGATCGTCGACACCGTGTTCGTCGGACGACTCGGCGTCATCCCTCTCGCCGCGCTCGGCGTGAACGCCGCGATCTTCTCGCTGTCGTTCGTCCTGTTCAACGTGCTGGAGTACGGCACGACCCCGATGGTCGCGCGGGCAGGCGGCCGGGGCGATCGCGAGGGCGCCGGGCGGACGGTCATCCAGGCGCTCGGCGTGGCGGCGCTGGCGGGCCCGGTGGCGACCCTCGTCCTGCTCACGTTCGGCGGGCCGATCGTCGAACTGATGGGAGCGACCGGCGAGCTGCGCGAGCCGACGCTCGTCTACCTGCGCATCCGCGCGCTGGCCGCGCCCGCCGTCCTGGTCGTGACGGCCGGGCACGGGATCTTTCGCGGCTACCTCGATACGCGCACGCCGCTCGTCGTAACTCTCGGCCTCAACCTCGTGAACCTCGTCCTCGACCCCCTGCTCATCTTCGGATTCGGGCTCGGGCTGGCCGGCGCCGCCATCGCCACCGTCGTCGCTCAGTGGGTCGGAGCGCTGTGGTTCCTCGACCTGCTGCTCCGCCGGCGGCGCGAGGCGCTCGGCATCTCGATCGCCGTGCCGCGCCCGGCCGAACTCGTCCCGTTCCTGCGCATCGGCGGCGCGCTCGCCCTGCGGACGTTCGCCCTCATCGGCACCCTGACGCTCGCCGCCGCCGTCGCGACCCGTATCGGCACCGTGCAGGTCGCGGCCCACCAGGTGGCCACCCAGATCTGGCTGCTGCTCGCCCTCACCGTCGACGCGCTCGCCGTTGCCGGCCAGGCGCTCGTCGCCCGCCATCGGGGGGCCGACGACCCGGCCACCGCACGCACCGCCGCGAATCGCCTGCTCGGTTGGGGCCTGCGGATCGGTGTCGGGCTCGCCATCCTGTTCTTCGCCCTGATGCCGGTCCTGCCCCGCTTCTTCACCCCAGAGCCCGCCGTGATCGCGATGATCCTGCTCATCTATCCGTTCATCGTGTTCATGCAGCCGCTCAACGCCCTCGTGTTCGTGTGGGACGGCGTCTTCCTCGGCGCCGAGGACTTCCGCTTCCTCGCGTGGCAGATGGTGCTGTCGGGGCTCGCGGCGGCCGGCGTACTGCTTCTGGTGATCCCGATGGGCTGGGGACTGGTCGGCGTGTGGTGGGGGATGGTCACGCTGATGCTGGTGCGGGCGCTGACGCTGGGGTGGCGGTACTGGTTGGCGTGGCCGGAGGCGTAGGGGGCGGTTGTGGCCGCCCGAACACGCGTCATCATGAGGTCAACGACTCGTCAATAATCGTCAGCGATTTCGCCGTTTGGAGGCCGGCCCGGGGGCTTGACAGCTTTCGGGGACGGCATCGCGGCAGGTCCGAGACCCCGAGCACTTCCCTCCCCTCGCGGCCTGTCGTGACGCCTGCCGCGCGCGGCGCGGACGAGGGCCGCTCGATGGCCTGACACCCGCCTCCCGCCCGCCTCGCGCGAAGCTCCGAGGCCGGAAATGCGAGTCGTATATTGAGGCACGCTTTCGGCGTTCGTTCGGTAACCCTCGAAGAGTGAGAGGCCTCCATGATCGACTTCGCACCTGCCGCCCCCGCCCCCGCGACCGCGACCCGCCCGTCCCTCGGCGACGAGATCGCCCGCCTGTCGGCCCACATCGAGGCGGCGACCGGGCGCCTGCTCGCAATGATCCGCGAGTTCGACGCCTCCGAGGAGTGGTTCGAGGAGGGCTTCACGAGCTGCGCCGCCTGGCTCGG
>DATHRZ010000084.1:0-2445 GCA_035464655.1 Gemmatimonadota bacterium | reverse complement strand
GTCGCGGCCGAGCAGCGCGATCGCGGCGTCCTGCCACGCCAGGCCGAGCGAGCGGAACAGGAAGCCCAGCGCGTTGACGACGGGGAATACCGCGAGGGACTCGACCGGCGCCGGGGCACGCCCCATGAAGAAAGTCAGCATCGGTTGCACGGCGAGCCCGATCAGCGAGGTGAGGGCGAGCGGCAGATAGAAGGCCGCGACGTCGCGGTAGGTGAGCGAGGGCGCCCCGCCCGGCGGCTCGGGCGTCGCGCACAGCTCGCGGATGTCGTGGCGCGCCATCCAGCGCGCGACGAGGGCCTCGACGATGACCCCGGTCGACAGGGCGGCGGCCCCGACCGAAGCGCCCGGCAGGTCGGTGGCGAGTGCGAACAGGGCAGCCGCCCCCGCCATGCTCGCAAGCCGGATCACGGTGCCGATCGCCACGAGGCGGGTGCGGCCCGAGCGGATCAGCACTCCCTGCAGGAAGCGGCGGATGCCGATGGCGGCCGGCCACGGCAGGTAGAACCACAACGCGTGGTAACCCAGCTCCGCTACCGGGTCGGGGAGGCCGAGCGCGTCGAGCGCGACGACGTCGTAGACCGGCGGCAGAAGCAGAACGAGCAGCGCCAGCGTGGTGCCCAGGTTCAGCGCGTTGGCGAAGTTCCGCAGCTTGCGGTAGCTGGTCGAGTCTTCGACCAGGGCCGTCGCGGCGCTCATCAGCATGATGACCGGCGCCTCGATCAGGATCGCGAAGGCGAACGCGACCCCGTGGGCGGCCAGGTTGAACTTCGGGTCGGCGAGGCGCGCGATGACCGCGGCGAGGAACGGCCCCTCGAGCGCCATCATCAGCCAGGTGGCGGCGAGGGGCGCCCAGAACAGAAGGATGGCGCGGTTGCTGAGCCTCGTTGGCGTCACGTCAGAGCGGGTCGCTCGTCGTCAGGGCACGAGCGGCCGCACCGGCCGCAGTACGAACAGTCCTTCGTTCATGCTCGATACGATCACGGTGCCGCTGTCGAAGTACGGGTAAGCCGTCCAGGCCCCGTTGAACCCGGGCGGATTCTCGCCGTACGGCGTCGTGTCGAAGTATCCGACCTCGACGGGCTCGGTGGGCTCGGAGATGTCGACCACGCGCAGGCCGGCCTGGTAGTTCGCCTGGTACATCCGGTCGCCTTTGATGAACAGGTTGTGGTCGCTCGCCCCGTCGGGGCCGAGCAGCTCGCCGGCGAAGGTCGGGTCGTCGAGATCGGTCAGGTCCCACACGGTCGTACGGGTCGTCTCGGTCGTCCCGACCAGCTCGTCGAGCTCGTCGTCGAGGTAGAACCAGGCGTGATCCTCGGTGAGCCAGCCCTGGTGGATGTAGGCCTGGCCCGGGTACGAGGCAGCGGCGATCGGCCGGGGGTTCGCCTTGTCCGTCACGTCGACGATGCGCAGCACGCCCTCGTTCGACGCGAAGCAGACCTGGCGGCCCGTGTACGCTTCGTCGGGGCCGCGGTACACGACGCACTGCGTGTCGTGCGAGCTGCCCGCGCTGAGCACGCCCTGGTCGTCGGTATAGCAACCGGCGAAGGTCGGCTCGGTGGGTGTGCGGATATCGACCATGTGAAGGCCCGCCCCGCACGTCTCTCCGCCGCCGCCGGGCCGCACGACATAGGCGAAGCCCGACTCGGTGTCGATGGCGAGGTTGTGGGCCGACGCGACCCCGTCGTACACGGCGTCGGGTTCGAAGGTGACGGGCATGTCGGCCGGTGCCACGTCGCGCAGGCGTGTCAGGTCGACCACGACGAGGCCGTGCTGGCCCGCGCCGTCGCCCGTGAAGAACGCGTGGTTCTCGTACGTCTTTATGTCACTAGCGCCCGACGAGTTCGCCGGAACGGTCGCCACGACGACGGGCGACTGCGAGCCGCTGATGTCGACGATCACGAGGCCGCCCGTCCTACCGACGAGGGCGTACTCGACGCCCGTCTCCGGGTCGGTCCAGCCCCAGATATCGCTGACGCCTTCGCCCGGTCCGCCTCCGAGGGCCTCGATCGTGAGGAAGGACAGCAGGTCGACGTCCTGGCAGGGAAAGCCCGCCGCTTCGCCATCGGTGCACCGCACCTCGCCATCGACGATGGTCTCGAGCGCGCCGGCGGGTTCGATGACTGTGGCGGGCCATGTCCCGCCCTCGTCCGGGCGCTCGTAGACGACTACGCGCCCGACACTGCCGTCGGCCGCAGGAGCGCCGACCACGACCCGGTCGTCACCGGCCGCGACGGATGCGCCAAGAGCGCCGGTCACGTCGGTCTCGGCCATGGGAGACTGCCCTTCAAGCTTGCCGGACCCCGGTTCGATGTACTCGAACCTGTGGATTGCATCGCTACCCGGCGCGCCGATCCATATACCGCTCGACGAGACGTCGATCGCCGCGCCGAACCCGTTGCGGGCCTGTTCCTCGTCCGAACCCGGCGCCTCGAGACGAACGATCTC
>DATHRZ010000083.1:0-2777 GCA_035464655.1 Gemmatimonadota bacterium | reverse complement strand
GGTCGTCTCGGCGCAGAGTTCACGCTCCACGAGCTGGCGCGGCGAATGATCGTCCGGTCGTCGAATCTCGCGACGAATCTGCTGATCGACGAGGTCGGTGCGGCGCGCGTTCGCGAAACGATGGAGGCGATCGGCGCGGAGGGGATGCACGTGCTGCGCGGCGTCGAGGACATCCCGGCCTACGAAGCGGGCCTCAGCAACACGACCACGGCCCGCGCCCTGACCCGGGTGATGGCGTCGATCGCCCGCTGCGAGCGGGGCGAGGTGCACGAGGCGCTCGCGCCGCTCACGGCCGCGCACTGTATGGCGATGACCGACGTCCTGCGCGACCAGGCGTTCACGGAGCAGATCCCCGCCGGGCTTCCGGCCGGCACGCCGGTCGCGAACAAGACGGGCTGGATCACCCGGATCGCCCATGATGCCGCGATCGTCTACCCGGCGGAGCGCGCCCCGTACGTCCTGGTGGTGATGACGCGCGGCCTCGACGACCCCGAGGTCGCGGCGAAGGCGATCGCCGACGTGTCGGCGGCCGTGTGGGACGCCCTGTCCGCCGACTGACGGCGCCGTGTCACTGATCGCTCCGGACGCGGTTACGACGCTCCGGCGCGCATCCGCAGAATCGCCTCTATCGAGCGTTCCACGTCTTTGTCGGTCGTCGCCCACGACGACACGCTGATCCGCATCGCGGTGCGGCCCTGCCAGACCGTTCCGCCCGCCCACATCGTGCCTTCCTCCTGAACACGTGCGATGACGCGATTCGTCGTCTCCGCGGCGCCGAACGAGACGAGCACCTGGTTGAGCACGACATCGTTGAGGATCTCGCAGCCCGCGTCGCGCAGGGCGTCCGCGAAGCGCGCCGCCTGGCGGCAGTTGCGCTCGATCAGAGCCGCCACGCCTTCGCGTCCCAGCGAGCGCAGCGCGGCCCACACCTCGATGCCACGCGCCCGGCGCGACATCTCGGGGACGAAGTGGTTGGGCTCGGGCTCGGCCGTCGGGAGCAGGTAAGGCGCCACGATCGTCATCGCGGCGCGGAGCGCCGCCGGATTCCTACAGAAGGCGAGGCCGCTGTCGTAAGGAACGTTCAGCCACTTGTGGGCGTCGGCCGCCCACGAGTCGGCGTCTGGCACGCCGGCCGCCAGGTGACGCTTCGCCGGAGACGCGAGGGCCCAGAGCCCGAACGCGCCGTCGACGTGCACCCATGAGCCCGCCTCGCGCGCCGCCACGCATATCTCCGGCGCGGGGTCGAACGCTCCCGTGTTCACGTTGCCCGCCTGCAGGCAGACGATCGTCGCGTCGTCGAGCGGCGGCAGTGCGTCCGCTCGCATTCGGCCCTGGTCGTCGACCGGAACCCGCTCCACCCGCTCGCGGCCGAGTCCCAGCATTCCGAGGGCCTTCAGCAGACTCGCGTGGACCTCGTCGCCGACGACCACCCGAAGCTCCGGCGCCCCGAACAGGCCCTGCGCCTCGACGTTCCAGCCCCGCCGGGCGAGGAGCTCATGCCGGGCGGCGGCGAGGCAGGTGAAGTTCGCCGTCGTCGCCCCGGTCACGAATCCCACCACCGCCTCGCGCGGCAGATCGAGGAGATCGAGAAGCCACTCGCGCGACACATCCTCGAGCTTCACCGCCACGGGTGACAGCGGCCGAAGCCCGGCGCACTGGTCCCATGCCGCGGCCAACCAGCTCGCCGCGACCGTCGCGGGAAGGGCACCGCCCGTAACGAATCCGAAATAGCGGCCGCCGGCCGTGGCGACCGTCGCGGGCGAGCCGGCCCGATCGAGCAAATCGAGCACGTCGGCCGGTTCCGTCGGCCCGGCCGGCAGGGGCTCGCCGAACCGCGAGAGTTCGGCAAGGGCTTCGTCGCCCGGAAACACGCGCCGCGTCGCGAGGCCGTCCAGGTAGCGTACGGCCCGCTCGAGAGCGTCGCGCAGAAGCTCGATCGTCACGGTGTCTCTTCTCCAGTTCCAGTGGATGTGGACCGGGGCCCTCTGAAATCGATTTTCAGAGGGCCCGCGCGGGAAATGCGCCGCACACGGTGGTCGGACGGTTCACCCCGCCGTCTTGGAATATTGCCGCACCGAGACGGTGAACACGACGAGCCCCATCGCGACCAACGCCAGCAGCGGCACGACCAGAGCGTCGGCGCCGGCACCCTTGACGAGCACGGCGCGTGCGATCTCGATGAAATGCTTGAGCGGTATGAGTTCCGCCGCGGCCCGACCCCAACCGGGCATCGAGGCGATCGGGGTGAACAGGCCGCTCATGAACAGGTTGATCATCAGGAAGAAGTAGGTGACGAACATCGCCTGCTGCTGGGTCTCGGTCACGGTCGAGATCCACAGACCGACCCCGAGCGCCACGACCAGGTATATGCCGCCTGCGCCGAACAGCAGCGCCAGGCTGCCCCGCATCGGGATGTCGAACACGAGTCGAGCCACGATGAGACCGAAGGCGAGCTCCAGCAGCGCGAGGATCCAGAACGGCAGCAGCTTGCCGGCGATGAATTCCGACCGGCGGAGCGGGGTCGCGTTGAGTTGCTCGAGCGTGCCGATCTCCTTCTCGCGTACGATGTTCATCGAAGTCAGCAGGGTCCCGATGATCGTCACCAGCACGACGAGGATGCCCGGCACCATGTGCTGCTGGTAGTTCAGCTCCTCGTTGTACCAGCCACGCGTGCGAATCTCGACGCCGCGCCGCGTCGACCCCGCCGCGAAGTCCGCGACGATCGTCTGCGCATAGCTGGCCACGATGCCGGCGGCGGCTCCATCTTCGGCCGACGT
>DATHRZ010000082.1:0-6480 GCA_035464655.1 Gemmatimonadota bacterium | reverse complement strand
CCTGATCGAACACTTCGCCGGGGCCTTCCCCGCGTGGCTCGCGCCGGTGCAGATGCGGGTGCTGCCGATCACCGACGTTCACGAAGGGGGCGCGGCGAGGATCGTCGAGCGACTCGCGAGCGAGGGCTGGTCGGTCGAGCTCGACGCGCGCAACGACACGCTGAGCTACCGGATCCGCGACGCGGAGCTTCAAAAGGTGCCGTATGTGCTCGTCGTCGGCGATCGGGAGCTGGAGGCGGGTACCGTCGCGCTCCGGGTGCGCGGCGTCGAGAAGAAGCAACAGGTCATGCCGCTCGACGAGTTCGTCGAGCGGGCACGGGAGGTCATCGAGGCGAGGTCGCTGGAGCTGTGACGACCCTTGCGACCTTGGAGAACTGCTGATGGAGATCGCCCGGGGACTTCCGCTCGCGCTGCTGCTGGCGTTCGGGTTCTTCTTTTTCGACGCCGGCATGGCCAGGGCCCAGGCCGAGCCGGGTGACGATGAAGCCGCCGTAATGGCGGTCGTCGACTCGGCGCTCGTCTTGATCAGCGCCGAAGACTTCGTGGGGTTCACGGCTCTCAAGCTCGAGGAGGCACCCGCGTTCATCTCCTTCGAGCGGGGGGGCGAGCCCGACTACAGATTCCGTAGCCCGGCCGCGCAGCGGACTGCGACAACTGACGCCGACCTCGTCGAACGTGGGTTCGAGCCCGTCGTGCAGGTCTCGGGGCATCTGGCAAGCGTGTGGCTCCCCTACGACTTCTACACGAACGGAGAGTGGTCGCACTGCGGTGTCGACGCGTTCATCCTGCTGCGGACCGGCGACGGCTGGCGGATCGCTTCGATGGCGTGGACGGTCGAACAACCGCCGGCCTGCCGCCCACACCCGGACGGCCCGCCCGGCGGCTGAGGCGCCGCAGGAACCTCGCCCGCGCGCCGGCGTACCGGAGCGCATGAGGATGGGGAGGACGGGAAGAGGGAGAGCTACGGCGAGCCTGCTGGCGGCGATCGCGTTCGCGCTGCCCGGCCCGGCGTTCGGCCAGTCGGAGACCCGGTTCGAACCGCCGGGCAGCGACGGCGAGCTGCGGGTCCTGTTCCTCGGCAACAGCCTCACCTACTTCAACGACCTACCGGGGATGCTGCGCGAGCTGCTGCGGCACGAGGGGATCGATGCGGTCACGGCCGCGCTGGCCGAACCCAACTTCGGCCTCGAGGACCACTGGGCGCGCCAGGCGACGCATGACAGGATCGAGGAGGGCTGGGACGTCGTGGTCATGCAGCAGGGGCCGTCGGCCACCGAGGGTCGCCCCTCGCTCATCGAGTTCGCCGAGCGGTTCGCCGGGCCGATTCGCGAAGCCGGGGCCACTCCGGCGCTGTACATGGTGTGGCCGGCCGAGGCACGGTCGTTCGACTTCCAGGGCGTATCCGACTCCTATGCCGCTGCCGCGGACCGGATCGACGGTCTGCTGTTCCCGGCCGGCGAAGCCTGGCTCGACGCCTGGGAACTCGACGAGGGCATCGCCCTTTACGGCGGCGACCGCTTCCATCCGAGTGCGCTTGGAAGCTACCTGGCGGCGCTCGTCATCTACGAACAGCTCAGCGGGGAGGATGCGAGGGAGCTCGCATCGAGCGCCCCGGGGCCGTCCGGCGTCTCAGCCGACGACCTGAACACGCTCCGGCAGGCAGCCCACCGCGCAAATGCAGATCACCGTCGGGCGGCCCCGTAGCATGGCAGCACCGGACATCCGTAGTTTCAGCCTGCACTGTTCGAATCCAACCGGGCGCGACCATGCGACCCGCCGACGCCATCGATCAGATCCTGGATCCTGACAAATGACACCTCACGTAATCGAACTCGCCGCGGCGCTGCTCCTGCCGGCCGCCCTCCCGCAGGAAGCGCCGCAGGCGACGCCGGAATACTTCCAGCAGGACGTCGAGTACACGCTCGAGGCCCGGCTCGACGAGGACCGTGACGTCCTGATCGGCGCCGGTGTGATGACATACCAAAATAACTCTTTACAATCACTTGACTCGCTTTACTTCCACCTCTACCTGAATGCGTTCCGCCCGAATTCTTCCTGGTCGACCACCGAACAGCGCGACGACTTCGACTTCCAGGGTCTCGACGAAGAAGCGGCGGCCTTCCACCGGATGACCGGCATGTCGCTGGAGGGCGCCGAGCTGGAGGCGCACTACCCGGGCGCCCCCGATTCCACCGTCGTCGTCTACCCGCTGCCCGAAGCGCTCGAGCCGGGCGAGGCGATCGAGCTGGCGTTCACGTGGGAGGCACGGCCGTCGACGCTGTGCCGGCGCCAGTGCCGGCGCGGCCGCTCGTACGACTTCGCCCACTGGTATCCGCGGGTCGCCGTGTTCGATCAAACGGGATGGGCGGTGCGTCCACTCCTCCCCCAGGGCGAGCTGTACGGCGAGTTCGGACGCTATCGCGTTACGCTCGATCTGGCCGACGACCAGGTGGTCGGCGCCACGGGCGTACCGGTGGCCGGCGATCCGGGCTGGCGAGCGGGTCCCGGCAGTCCCGAGCCGACGCCCCACTATCGGCGCGACTTCTACGGCACCTCTCCGCCGACGGGACACCCCGGCCTGCTCGACGGCCCGGTCGAAGAGGGCCGTAAGCGCGTGATCTTCCACGCCGAGGACGTCCATCACTTCGCCTGGTCGACGAGCCCCGACTACCTGTATGAGGGCGGCCGCGCGGGCGACGTGGCGATTCACGTGCTGTACCGGCCGGGCGACCTCGACTGGGACCTCGGCGCCGTCGTGGCACGCACCGAGCGGGCGCTCGAGTGGCTCGAGAGCGTATTCGGGCCCTACCCGTGGCCCCAGCTCACGAACCTCCACCGCATCGAGGGCGGCGGCACCGAGTTCCCGATGGTGCTGATGGACGGATCCGACGGCCAGGGGTTGATCATCCACGA
Organism: Gemmatimonadota bacterium; assembly: GCA_035464655.1. Lineage (GTDB taxonomy): Bacteria > Gemmatimonadota > Gemmatimonadetes > Palauibacterales > Palauibacteraceae > JARFPW01. The sequence goes on along the minus strand of DATHRZ010000082.1, from coordinate 3,567 downwards.
GGCCGCCCACCAGTACGCGCACGGCATCCTGGCAAACAACGAATGGCGCGAGGGCTGGCTCGACGAGGGGATGGCGAGCTTCCTGTCGGCGTGGTTTTACGAGGACCACGGCGCGCCCGACCCCTGGTCGGGCCTGATGCGCGGCATCGGAGGCGCGATCGCCGACGGGCCGGTGGCCCCGATCGCCACGGAGTCGGCGGAGTTTCCCGACTACCAGACCTACGGGCTGATGACCTATGCCCTTCCCCAGGCCGTCCTCTACTCTCTGCGCCGGCTGCTGGACGACGACGTGTTTCGACGCGGCCTGCGCGACTACTACCGGAACAAGGCCCTCGAACACGTGACGGAAGCCGATCTGCGGCGCTCGATGGAGCGCGCCTCCGGCGAGGATCTCGGCTGGTTTTTCGACCAGTGGTTCCACTCCACCGGGACGCTCGACTACGCCGTGGGGAACGTCGAGCAGGAACCGGCGGACGGCGGCTGGCGCACCCGGGTCGAGGTCGTGCGGAAGGGCGACATCTGGATGCCGATCACGGTTCGGATCGGCGAGGAGGAACGGCGGCTGGAGGCGGACGACGAAGTCCAGGTCGTCGAGATCACGACCGCGGAGCGGCCGGAGCGGGTCGAGCTCGACCCGGGCGCCACGCTGATCGACGTCGATCGCGCGAACAACGTCGCGGAGATCCCGGGCGACGACTGACGCCGCGCCGCCGCGTCAACCGTAGCGCGCCCGCGCCCTGGCCCGCGCCTTCTCGGCCTCGACGTCTCGGTCGCGCGGCGGAGCGGTCGTGACCAGCGCTTCGAGCAGCCGCCCCGTGGTCGCCGCCACCTCGTCGACGGCCCTGTCGAACGGTTCCCGGTTCGCCTTCGAGGGGCGGGTGGATCGGTGGGAACGGTACCCCGAGTCACTACGGACGGATAACCTCGCGCAGGAAGCGCCGGACCACGGCCGCGAAGTCGTCCGGCCGGTCCCACGGTACCCGGTGGCCGGCGCCGGCGACGACGACGTGAGCGATCGACGGTACCCGGCCCGCCAGCTCGTCGCCGAGGGCCCCGTAGCGCGTGTCTTCGGTCCCGGTCACGTACAGAATCGGCGGTAGCCGCGTCGCCTCGAGCAGCGGCCGCAGGTCATCCTGACCGGCGCGTGAGAACGCCTCGAACGTGCGGGCGCAGCGCTCGCGATCGAAGCCGCCCGGGGGCCGCGGCGCCCCGTTCGGCCGGCCGCCGAACACCGACTGCGCGTCCCAGTCGGCCAGCACGTTCTCCCACGGGTCGTGCCGGCAGCGCTCGGCCCACCGGGCGTCGCGGCGCCGCACGGTGGCTCGCTCCGCGTCGGTTCCGCCGCCCGGGTGCGCCGCGACGAGCACGGCGGCCGACCACGCGCGCGGGCAAGCGACGAGGGCGTGCATGGCCAGGCGTCCGCCGAGGGAGTATCCGAGCAGCACGTGCGACTCGCCCTCGGCGCCGGGCGTGTCGCGGCGTCGGCACAGCTCCGTGGCCCAGGTTTCGAGCCCGCCGGCGGCTGGCGGAGCGACGTCTTCGGCCAGCACGCGCACGGCATCTCCCGCCTCGTCGTATCCGGCCAGGCGCGTCGCGAGGGCGGACCAGACGACAGGCGTCTGGAAGGTCCCGTGTAGGCAGTGCAGGTCGACCATGCGAACTTCCTCGGCCGCGGGTGGTAGTCGACAGGTCGGATCGCCATGTTCCGGCTCGGACTCGATCTCGTTTCGGAGAGCATATCACCTTCGCGCATGTGCAGACCATGAATCGAACCACGCACGCACTCTCGATCGTCGCGGCTACCCTGCTCGTCGCCGCCGGGCTCCTCGCCACCGCGGCACCGCTGGCCGCCCAGGGCGCTTTCGGACGTTCCGTCGAGGTCGATGGCGACCAGCTCCTCGTTCTGAAGCCGACGGCCGGCCGCGGCGGCGCCGCCGTCTACGTCTACGAACTCGGCCCGGACGGCTGGACCGAGGTGCAGCGCCTCGGCACCGACGTCACGTCGGCCACGGGCGAGGGTCTCGGCCCCGGCCTCGTCGTGCACGACGGGCTCGCGCTCGTCGCCAGCGCCGACCCCGGCGTGCGCCACGCGGCCCACGTCTTCCGACGCGAGGCCGACGGCACCTGGTCGGCCGTCGAACCGATCCCGATGGACCCGGCAGCCGAGGGTGTCGACGATGCCGCACCGCAGCTCGACCTCGCAGGTCTGATGCGCATCCTGGTTCCACCGCAGCGCACGGTGGCGAGCGACGGCGAGCGTGTGCTCGTGGGTAGCGTGCAGGCCCAGGGCACCGGGCACGCGCAGTTGATGGAGCGGGACGACGAAACGGGCGACTGGCGGATCGTCGCCGAGCTGGCGCCGACGTCGGGCGACCGATCGGGCGCGTACGGCGCCTCCGTGCTGCTCGCGCCCGGCCGCGCCTTCGTCGGCGCGCCGCGCCAGGACGACGGGGCGGGCGCCGTCTACGTGTACGAGGCGCGCGAGGACGGATGGACGGAGACCGCACGCATCGACGGCGAAATCGTCGGCGACGTGCGGCGGATCGGTGCGGCCCTCGGCCTGCATGGCGACGTCCTGATCGTCGGAGCGCCCGGCACGGGTGACGACGAGGGCCGTGCGATCATGCTGCGCCGCAACCAGGACGGCACATGGGAGGAGATCGATCGGCTCGCGGCGCCGGGTTCGGACGAGGAGCAGGCCCGTAACGGGTTCGGCGCCGCGATCGACGTCTCGTCGAGCGGCATCTGGATCGGCGCTCCGGGAGGCGACGCCGTCCATCGGTTTGTCCTCAACCTCGATGCCGACGAGAAGTGGACGGCCCTGGTCGGCCCTGCCGAGGTCGACGTGACCGGCGCCCTCGGCGCCTCCGTCGCGGCCGGCAGCGACATCGTGGTCGCCGGCGCGCCGTCGGCCGACGGCAGCGTCGGGCGAGTAGTGGTTTACGAGCGCCCGGAAGACGGGGAGGTGTGGCCCGCCACGGTCATCGAGCCCGCCGGCGCGCTCGAGACGATCACGGGCGGCGAGGTGCACTGCGCCGACGGCGAGGCGGCGGGCTTTCCCTGCGAGAGCGTCGACCTGCTCGCCTTTCTCACCGTCGAGGCGCTGGGAGGCGAGCCGGGTGAGCGCGTCAGCGACATCTGGGGCTGGACCGACCCCGAAACGGGCGCCGAGTACGCCCTCGTCGGACGGACGGGCGGCCTCGTGATCGTCGACATCAGCCGCTCGCAGTCGCCCGTCGTCGTGGCGACCGTTCCGGCCAATCCATCCGGCGCCCGTGACATCAAGACGTACGAGAACCACGCGTTCTTCACGGGCGACGGGGCGGGACAGCACGGCCTCGTCGTGGTCGACCTGAAGCGCCTGCGCGACGTGGCGCCGGCGGACATGCCGGCTACCTTCGAACCCGACGCCGTGTATGACGGCGTCGCCTCGGCCCACAACCTCGCCATCGACACCGAGTCGGGCTTCGCCTATGTCGTGCGGCCCGGCGGCGGCGGAGAGACGTGCGGGGCGGGCCTTCACATGGTCGATATCCGCACACCCACCGAGCCGACCTTCGCCGGTTG
>DATHRZ010000081.1:0-2567 GCA_035464655.1 Gemmatimonadota bacterium | reverse complement strand
CTCGATCAGCCGCTCAGCACCCGGACGAGCCAGGTGGGTGACCTGTTCACCACTACCGTCGCGTCCGACGTGATGGCCGACAACGGTGTCGCCATCCCCGTGGGCTCGCAGATCCGCGGTCGCGTCACGGCCGTTCAGAAGTCCGGGCAGCCCGGGCAGGCCGCCGTGCTGAAGATCGCGTTCGACGAAGTGACGGTGGACGGAGCGACGTACCCCGTCGCGCTGACCGTCGCCGAGGCGAATCCGACGAGCGAGGGTCGTTCGAGCACCGCCGAGAAGGTCGGTAAGATCGGAATCGGCGCCGCGGCCGGCGCGATTCTCGGACAGGTGATCGGGAAGAACACCGAGAGTACGCTGATCGGCGCGGCGATCGGGGCGGCGGCCGGAACGGCCATCGTGCTCGGCACCGCCGATTCAGACGCCGTCCTGGCCGAGGGCTCGCCCATGACCGTTACGGTCGACGAGCCGATCACGGTCGAGCGCGAGGTCTAGCCGCTAGTACCCCATCGCCTTGCTGTCGCGGCGCGGGTCGGCGGCGCCGACGCGGGTGCCGTCGGGAGCGATGTAGATCGACTCGACGTTGCCCGAGATGCCGCCGCGCTCGCGTACCTCGTGGCCCCGCGCCTCGAGCTCGGCGACGACGGAGTCCGGCAGGCCGCCGTTCTCGTAGCGGACGTAGTCGGGCAGATGCTGGTGGTGGAAGCGCGGCGCGTCGACCGACGTCTGCGCGGGCAGGTGGAAGTCGATGTGGTTCGTGACGATCTGGAAGATGGTCGTAATGATCGTCGAGCCGCCCGGGGTTCCGGTGATCAGCTCCGTGAAGCCTTGTGGGTTGATCACGATCGTGGGCGTCATCGCGGACAGCATGCGCTTGCCGGGGGCGATCGCGTTCGCCTCGCCCTGCACGAGCCCGTAAATGTTCGGTGCGCCCACCTTCGTGGTGAAGTCGTCCATCTCGTTGTTCAGCACGAAGCCCGCTCCGCGCACCGTGACCCCTGAGCCGAAGCCCGAGTTCAGCGTCGTCGTCACCGCGACGGCGTTGCCCGCCGCGTCGACGATCGAGAAGTGCGTCGTGTTCTCCGATTCCTCGCCGCCGCTCGCCAGAGGCACCCGGTTGAACGTCTCCGACAGCGAGGCGCTGTCCATGCGGATGCTGGCACGCAGCGTATCGGCGTAGGCCTCCGAGGTCAGGCGGTCGAGCTGTACGTCGACGAAGTCGGTGTCGCCGAGATAGTAGTTGCGGTCGGCGTAGGCCCGGCGCATCGCCTCGACGGCCACGTGAATCGCGTCCGCCGAGTGCCAGCCCATGTCGGCCAGCTCGAATCCTTCGACGATGTTGAGGATCTGCGTGAGCGTCGTGCCGCCCGACGAGGCCGGCGGCATCGAGATCACCTGGTAGCCGCGGTAGTTCGCCGCGACGGGCTGACGCCACTGCGCCCGGTAGGCCGCCAGGCTTTCGCGGTCGATCAGGCCGCCGCCGCGCACCATCTCGGCCGACAGCGAGTCGGCGATCCAGCCCTCGTAGAAGATCCGCGGTCCGGAATCGGCGATCGCCTGGAGGGTGCGCGCGAGGTCAGGCTGCGTGAACGTCGACCCGACGGGCGGGGCCTCACCGTTCGGCAGGAAGGTCGCCACCGAGGCAGGGTAAGGGCTGAGGTCGTCGACGTTGCCGCGGATCGAGCTGTGGTGCCTGTCCGCGATCTCGAACCCGTCACGTGCGAGGCGGACGGCCGGCTCGAGCAGGCGGGCCCAGTCGAGCGTTCCGTAGCGCTCGTGGGCGGCGGCCATCCCGGCCACGGTGCCCGGCACGCCCGAGGCGAGGTGCCCACGCACCCCGCGATCGGTCAGGTTCCCCTCTTCGTCGAGGAACATGTCGGCCGTCGCGCGCGTCGGCGCCTCTTCGCGGTAGTCGAGCGCGAAGCGCGTGTCGTCGGCCAGCCGCGCGACTATGAAGCCGCCGCCACCGATGTTGCCCGCCTCGGGGTTCACCACGGCGAGCGCGAACGAGGTGGCGATCGCCGCGTCGACGGCGTTGCCGCCCGCCCGCAGGATCTCGAGCCCGGCCGCCGTGGCGAACGAGTCGGTCGATACGACCATCCCGCTATCGGCCACGACCGGCGCGCGTCCCGCCTCGTAGCGCCACGTCTCGGGAAAAGTGACCGGAGAGCCCGCGTCCTCGAGGCTCTGCGGGACGGGGTCGGCGCAGGCGGCCGGGCCGAAGGCCAGCGCCGTGACGGCGACGAGGGAAGCGAGGAGGAGCGAGCGGATGTCCGGCCGAATGCGGCTGTTCACGGCGTGATGTTCCTTGAAGAGTTCGCGTGCGCCGTACGGTCTCGTGCGCCGCTATATGGAGCCGAAAGGGTGCGGCGCGCAAGGAACCCGGCCGGTGGGATGACGCGCGTAACCCCGGCTCCTCAGGGCTCGTCGAGGATCACGTCGAACACCGTGTCGGGCTCGTCGGGCCCCGTCTCCAGCACGACGCCCGCGACCACCTTCTCCGCCAGCGACGAGCCCGCGGGCGGCGTGACGGTCACCTGTCCCGTCGTCTTGCGCTGCGAGAAGTTCGC
>DATHRZ010000080.1:0-9914 GCA_035464655.1 Gemmatimonadota bacterium | reverse complement strand
GGGCCGCAAGCTGAAGCCGATCGAGATCGTCTACGCGGGGGTCGGCGCGCCGGGGGTCGACGGTGACGAGGAAGCGGTCGACATCTGCATCTCACTGGAGGAGCTCGAAGGGCTGCTCGAGGAAGTCGGGCGGCCGATCGACCAGCCGCTCACGCTGAACCGCATCCCGCCCGAGCGCCGCCGGCACGCGTCGACGGCGGGCGGCCTGCCACGCGCGATGCTCCAGGAACAGCGGCGGGACTCGCGCCGCTTCCGCAAAGAGCGCGGGCTCACTTCCCTGCCCGCCGTGGCGCGCGCGTTGATCGGCGAGGAGACGCCGCTCGGGTTCGTCGACGTGCTGCCGTTCGAGGGGAACCTCGGCCACCCGGCCTACGGGCCTCCCGAGGACCTTTACTGGCGACAGATGATCGTGGACCTGGTGGAGCCGCCGCGCGCCAAGGACCCGGTCGTCGAGCCGATCGACGTCGACCTGGGCGTTCGGTTCACGCCGCGCGAGGACGTGCTGGCCGACGCCGCCCCCGACGAGGTGCGGCGGGTGCTCGAGATGATCGGCACGACACCCGAGGGCAAGCACTGGAACACGGGCTCGTGCGGTCACCCCACTTGCGTCGAGTTCGCGGCCGCCGTGGCGGGCGGGCGCTCGACGATGGCGCTCTGCCCGATCTACCTGGGGCGGCAGTACGAGCAGGCGCTGCGCGACGCGATCCACGACGGGCTGACCGGCGTGTTCACCTTCCGGGTGCTCGGCGAGCGCCTGCGCGAGGAGCTGGCGCGCGCCAGCCGCGTGGGCACGTCGCTTGCTGTGCTGTTCATCGATCTCGACCGGTTCAAGCCGGTGAACGACACCTACGGGCACGCCCTGGGCAACGAGTTGCTGTGCGGTGTGGCCGAGATCCTCAAGAACGCGACGCGAAGCACCGACATCGTGTGCCGGTACGGCGGCGACGAGTTCGTGGTCATCCTGGTGAATCCCGACCGCGAGGGCGCCGACCGCATCGCCGAACAAATTCGCCGCGAGGTGGAGGAATTGCGCATTCCGACGCCCGACGGCGAAACGACGGGGGTTACGACCAGCATCGGCGTGGCCTATCATTCGGGAATCGATCAGTCCCTGACCAGCGAAGAACTCATGGCGGAAGCGGACGCGGCCCTGTACGTGAGCAAAGCCCAGGGCGGCAACACCGTTCACCCTCGCTCGGAGGCGACATCTCTCAATGAGTACTGAGGGCATGGAGAAAGGGAAGGAAGCTGTCTCGGGACTCGATCCGTGGGGACTGCGGAAGATCGAGCGGCTGTTGACGGAACTCGAGGGTGTGGGGTCGCTGAAGATCGTGCCCGACGGGCACGGCGGCATCGACGAGGTGCACGTGCTCAGCGCCTCGGACCTCAGCCCCAAGCAGATCGTGCGCAACATCGAGTCGGCCCTGCTGGCCGAGTTCGGGCTGCAGATCGATCACCGCAAGATCTCGATCGCCCAGACGCGCACCCCCGAGATCTCTCCCGCCCAGGCCATGCAGGCGCAGAAGCTGCTCGAGGAGCAGGAGGCCGCCTTCGAGGCCGCCACGCCCGAGCCCGCCGTCGCCGCGCCCCCCATGCGGACGATCCTCAAGGACATCCACATGGAGCGGATGGCCGGCCGCGAGTTCTCGTGCCGCGTCGAGATCAAGCGCGACGACGAGAACTTCGTGGGCGAGGCCGAGGGCCCCGACTTCGAGCGCAGCCGCATGGAGGTGGCCGCCGCCGCCTGCCTCGAGGCACTCCTCCAGTCCGCCGGCCCCGACACCCACCTGTCCCTACAGGGCGTGTCGCTCATGCAGTCGCTCGGCCGCACCTTCGTGGTCATCGCCGTGGGCGCCGGCATCGGACGCCGCACCCAGTCGCTGTCGGGCATCGCCACCGTGGACGACTCGGTGGAGGAAGCCGCCGTGCTGGCCGGGCTGATGGCGACGAACCGCTGGATGGAGGGGCGGACAGGGGGCTAGCCCCCGTCAGGCCCGCTCCGCCAGCACCTCTTCCAGCCGCTCGAGTTCCGCCCGCACCACGCCGAGGTGCCCGGGAATCCCGTCCGCCAGCTCCCACTTCACGCCCGCAGGAATCGCGCGGGCCGGGGGCATCGCCTCACCCCGCTTCTCGATCCACTCGTGGGCGGGCCGGCCCGACTCGTCCAGGGGCTGAACGAGGGAGAAGTCGTGGCTCGGGAACCCGTCCTCGCGGTAGTACTCCTGGCCGATGACGAACACGATCCGGCCGTCGCCGAGGTCGAACGCCCAGCAGGCGCCCTCGTCCTCGGCCTCCTCGAACTCGGTGTAGGCGCGGGCGACGATGTCGTAGGAGGCCGCCTCGCCACGCTCGAGCGCGCTTTCCATGGACGCCGCCACCGAGCGCACGTGGGCCGTCTGGCTCCGCAGATCATGGCCGAGCCAGAGGGCGAGCACGGCGCCGATCGCGAGCCAGGCCAGCGTGACCCACACGGCCGGCGCGTCGGAGGCGAGCAGGGTGACGATCCAGAGGGCGAGCAGTACGGCGGCGAGGGCGATCCACGTGCCGCGGCGCACGGTTTGCCGGTAGGCGACGAGCTCCCCTGCGAGGCGGCGGAGGCGCGCACGATCGGCCTCGGTGAGCGGACGGATGCGCGGCTCGAGCGTCTCGCTCTGTTCCATCTCCCCGTCAGCTCACCCGCATCGTCGAGGCGCCCGGGCCCTTCGCAGCCGCCGCGGCGCGCTCGCCCTCGGAGTCGCCGTACAGGCGCTCGAGCACGTCGGAGTCGAGCACGCGCTTGACGATGTCGGCGTCGAACTGCGCCCCCGCGTGCTTGTCGAGCTCCTCGCGGACGACCGACAGCGGCAGGGCGCCGCGGTACGGGCGCACCGTGGTCATCGCGTCGACCGTGTCGCACACCATGATGATGCGCGCCCCGATCGGGATCTCCTCGCCCGCCAGCCCTTCGGGGTATCCCTTCCCGTCCCAGCGCTCGTGGTGGTGCCGGATGTTGGCGAGCACCTGCGGCGGGATGCTGCGAATCGACTTCACGATCTCGACCCCGCGGCGCGGATGGTCGCGAATCAGCTCGCGCTGCTCGTCGCTCAGCCCGCCCTCCTGGCGGAGGATCTCGCTGTAAGCCACGTCGATCTTCCCGATGTCGTGGAGCAGGGCCGCCGTCTCGAGGTTCCGCATGTCGCGCCGCTTGATGCCGATCAGCTTGCCGATCTCGCGCGCCGCCTCCGACACCCGAATCGAGTGCCCCGATGTGTACGGATCCTGCGCCTCGATCGTCTTGACCATCAACCGCAACAGGTCGGAGTTGAGCCGCTGGAGCTCGATGTTCACGCCGTAGGAATAGCGCAACCCGAACAGCGGAATGATCGCGAACAGGATGACGATCGGCCCGAACGAGGCGTAGAGGATGGCGACGACAAGGGCGATGAAGCTCATCGCGATGTCGAAGGCGATCAGCCCGCCCGCGATCTTGCCCCAGATCTCGGTGATGGGCTCGCCCTGGGACTCGGCGACCACGTAGGAGACCAAGGTAGTGTTGACGCCGAAGTACACGATGACGGCCAGCAGGAACGGAGCCACCACCTGCGTGAGGTCAAACGACTCGAGGGAGATCATCCCGCCGAACGTGCGGTAGGCGAGGGCGGCGAGGGTGATCGCCAGGGTCATTTGGGCTACGTTGAAGACCCGTTTATGAAGTGGCTTTCGATGCGCGAAAAGCGTTGAGAACAATTCTGTCAGCAAGCCCAAGCCGGCTGCTCCAGCAGGCCCAAGCAACATGGCCCCAGCTAGTTGCGGGATGAACTCAAGGGAGGATGTCGTACCACCCTCACCGACTTGTAGCGCCATCAGGGTGCTAATGATGCTCAGCGCGAGAAGGGTTCCGAAGGCCTCAAGCCAAAGGGGATTGGTTAAAGCCGGCGGCGCGAAGTAGAAGACGAAGAAGACTGCTACAGCGCAGAGGAGGACAACTGTGGAGACAGCTCTCCGTAGCCGGGGTCGCAGAGTCATAGATCGGTGGAGTTGATCCCCCAACTCTCTACGCTACCACTTCAGCGAACCACCGAGTAGTGCACTCAGTAACCAGGCCATGAGCAGTCCTCCTTTTCGCATGAAAAGTCATACCCATCGCTACGGGCATGCTTCTGCTCCGCTCTGGAGGCTCGCGCTCCGCTCTAGCTGAAGTGATGGCATAGGAGCGGGGGATCATCCGTGGATGTCCATTCTGCCAACGTAAGGGAAGCTAATGAGCCCGATTCTGCAAGCGTGACCATGCCGAGACAGGCAACCCGAACGTCTCAAAGCGCAACGTCATTCAGTCGATCGAACAGGGCACGCTTCCCGAACCCTGCAGAACCTGAAGGACTTCCCGACGAAGACCCGCAGATAGCCCGAGAGTCCGCATCGTTCGAGGCGCGGCTGCGCCGGGCAGCAAGACAGGCGAGGGTGTGAGAAGGAGCAGGCGGTAGCGCCTTACTCACACTCGTGCCACGGCTCACCAGATTCGCCGTGCCAGTGCGTACACCTCGGTCCGAGGCGATCGGCCTGACCAAGTATGGCCGAGTGTTACCCACTGCCCGGTCTGCTTTGTTACCTATATGCCCGGTCCGTACCCCGTACCGTCCGTACCCGGTGTTCGCCCACCCCCGCTTGCCCTCGCCCCACCATTCCCTATCATCCTGTCCACCCGATCGGGCCGCCGCGCGCGGCCGCACGCACGAGACCCCTGGCACGTCCGGAGTCCCATGACGCAGACAGTTTCCGGTTCACGTTCGGCCCGTTCCTTCGCTGCGCTAGCCCTGCTGGCGGGCGCCGCGCTCGGCCTCGCCGCCTGCGGGGACGACACCGACTATACGGCGGCGCGGGAGTACTGGGCGCAGCCCGACTCGGTGATCATCGGGCTCGGGCAGCCGGGCGACGTCAAAGCGTTGACGCGCGACGAGGCGTGGGTGGCGGACCTGATGGCGGGTGTCATCTTCTCGATCGCTCCCCTCGAGGGGCGCTACGTGGGGATCGGGATGGCCGACCGCGAGCCCGTGGAGGTCGGGACGCCGGCCAAGATCGCCGTCGACCCCGAGTTCGGGCTCGCGTCCTTCGACGCCGAGACGCAGATGGTCGACCTGTTCACGCTCGAGGGCGAGCACATCCGCGGGTTCGAGCCGGGGTTCGTACCGGCCGTGATGTCGTTCAGCCGGCAGCCGGTGGGCCTCACCTTCGGCATCGCGGCGGGGGACACGGTCAGCGGGCGGCATCCGGTGGTGATCCGCACGGGGATGCGGGGCGAGGAGCGCGACACGCTACTCTCGGCGGCCCACGGCCCCGAGGCGCTGCGCACGGCGACGGCGGAACCGGGCGAGACGTCGATGTCGCCGTCGACGGAAGGGATGTGGGTGTACGCGCGGACCGCGCCCGACACGGTGTTCTCCGTGACGCCGGGCGGCGTCCGCCGGCTCGTGCTGCGGGACGAGGATCGCGCGGCCGTCGGCATCCTGGCCGACCGCGCGCTCGACATCGTGTGGCTCGTGCACGCCGAGGAGCCGGGGGTGGGCCGCAGCTACGCCGCCTACGACGCGCGCCTCGCAGCGCCCGAGGGCGAGGCGCCGCCGGCCGACTCGGTCTCATTCCTCGGCGTCCGCACTACGCCCGACAACTTCCGTCCGTGGGTGGTGCACGACGGCGTGATCATGGGCGTGCGGCGGATTCCGGGCGGGGGGCTCGCGCTGAGTGCGTATGCCCTGAATGCGGATCGGTTTGGGCGTGAGGAGGTCGACCGGCGGTAGGGCCAGGAACCATGCACGCCAGTGACCTGTCCTCAGGCGGGAGAACCATCCGGACGGCGCGCGCCTTGAATGGAGCCTCCGACAAACCTGGGGCGGTTCACCCACGACGAGCGTCCGCCAGCGTCTGCGTCGCTCGTCATGGCTCGTCTCATTGCGATTCGAGCCGTTGCGGCCGCACGCCTTCCAGATTGTGTCGCGGCAGGAGCGCCTGGAAGCGCGGGTCGTCCCGCACCGGGTCGAGGAAGATGTGGAACAGGTGGCGAGGCCGCTCTCCGTACGGCGGTCCGTCGAAGTGCTCTTCGATCTCATCCAGAGCGCGTTCCTCCCGACCCAGCGCTAGAAACATCGCGGCCGAAGCCAAATGACTGATCCTCTCCGCGAAGCGGTCAGCGGCGTCGGTCGTCAGCGGCTGTTCCTCCGGCCAGGCCGCCCGGAGCCCCTCGGCTGCGTCCTCCGACACGAGGTCCGCGATCGCGCGGAGCCAGGTTCTCCGATATGCCGCCCAGTCGCCGCGTTCCAGGTGGACGCGAGCGAGGTTGTTATAGAGCCCCGCGACGCGCCGCGCGGAGTCGGCCTGGAGTCCCTCGTTCAGCACGACCTCCGCCTCGTCGTATCGCTCGTTCAGAATCGCCATCAACCCCATGATGTTGAGACGGATGGGCGCCCGATCGAGGGCGAGGGCCCGGCGGGCCGCCGCGTAGGCCTCGTCGAGTCGGGCGACGTAGGACAGATACTCCGCGTACTGCTGGTGCGCTTCGACGCTCTCGGGATCGAGCGCCAGGGCACGCTCGAAGGCGGCCTCGGCCGCGTCCCAATCCCATCGATCTCTGTGCGCGCTGGCGAGGGCCACCATGGCGGAGGCATTCCGCGGATCCAGCTCGAGCGCCCGCTCGGCCGCCCGCTCGGCGTCGGCCAGGCTGTTGGCCCAGAACGTGGAGTCGGCCACCTCCTTGTCCACGTAGTGCGGGGTCAGCGTCTTGGCCTCCGCCAGCCCCGCCCAGGCCGGCGCCCAGCTAGAGTCCCGCGCGATGGCCGCCTCGAACAGCCCGATCGCCTCCCTGATGTTCTCGTCACCCCGCTCGCGCATGCGGGATCGGCCTGCCAGGTAGAGATCGAAGGCCTCGAGGTCTTCGGTCGGCAGGACGAGCCGTTCGCCCTCCTCGAGCCCTAGAGGAACGCGCAGCTCCTCCGCGATCGCCTCTGCGATCTCCGTCTGGATCTCGAACACGTTCTCGAGACGACGGTCGTAGGTCTCCGACCAGAGGTGCGAGCCGTCCCCGGCGTCGATGAGCTGCGCCGTGATCCGGAGCTGGTCGCCCGCCTTCCGCACGCTCCCCTCCACCAGAAACTGCGCGTCGAGGCTGTCGCCCACGGCGCGCATGTCCAGGTTCTGGCCCTTGAAAGCGAAGGCCGAGGTACGTGCCATGACCTTCAGGTCGCGGATCTTCGCCAGCGTGTTGAGCAGTTCCTCGGTGATCCCGTCGCTGAAGTACTCCTGGTCGCCCTCGCGGCTCATGTCGGCGAACGGGAGCACGGCGATCGTCGGTCTGTCGTCTTCCTCGAGATCGGTCATCGCCAGACGCATCTCGCTCGCCTCGGAGCGCGCGTCCGTCTCCCCGCTCGAACCCGGTGCAGACTGACGGCCCGCCCACCAGCCGCCGTACAGCAGGAGCGCGCCGCCGACCAGCGCCAGCAGTCCGGCGAGCCAGCGGCGGGACGCCGGCTGGGCGACGATCGCCTCGATCTCTTCGGGCGTGGCATCCTTGGTGCGCCTCACGCCCTCGGGGGTCGACTCGAACGCCCAGGCCAGCACGACGGCGATAGGGAAGCCCAGCAGCGTGAGCCACACGACGAGGGTGACCGACCAGTCGGGCAGCGCGACTCGCGGAAAGATCGCTTCGGCCGCCTCGATGACCGCGAAGCCGATGACGCCGTAGGCGGCTATCACGCGGAAGACCTTCCGGCGCTTGAGCTCGGCGAAGAATTGTTGGTAGGACCTCGGCCTGGATTCCGACATGCGCGGAAGATCGCGCAGGGCCGTGGGAAGGGAAAGCTGTGCGGCTTAGGGCCGCTATGGCATCGTCGACCGGCTACAGTCGCTGAGGGCGCACGCCTTCGAGGCCTCGCGCGGCGAGCAAGGCCTCGAACCGCGGGTCGTTCCGCAATTCTTCGAAGTCCTCCGAGAGCAGAGCGAAGGAAGCGCCGAAGGGTGGCCGGTCGGCCACGTAGCGTTCCAGAGACTCGAGCGCTCGGTCACGCTCGCCCAGAGACATGTAGACTCGCGCCGCCATCACGGGGATCGGAACCGTAGAGGCGAATTCCCGCGTCGGAGGAACACCCCGGGGCCAGGTGCGTCGAACCGCATCTGCCAGCTCCACGGGTACCGCAGAGTCCACATCTACTTCGAGTTCGAGAAGAGCTTCCCGAAAGCCGGTCCAGTCTCCCGACTGTGCCAGTAAGCCCAGGATATTGGTCCGGAGTTGCTCGACATTGCCCTCGGGATCCATCTCGATGCCTTCCGCCAGATATTCGTAAGCTCTCTCGTGCAGGCCAGCCATGAAGGCGGTGTACGCCGCCACGTTGAGGCGAATCGGCGTACGATCCAGAGAAAGTGCTCGACGGGCCGTCGCGTACGCCTCGTCGAACCGGCCGACATAGGCCAAGAACTCGGCATACTGCTGGTGCGCTTCCACGTTCTCCGGGTCGAGCGACAGCGCGCGTCGGTACGCCACTTCGGCCTCGTCCCACTCCCATCGATCCCGGTGCACATTCCCGAGGGCCACGAGCGCGGACGCGTTGTCGTCGTCGAGCGCCAGGGCCCGACGTGACGCCCGCTCGGCGGACGCCAAACTGTTCGCCCAGAACGCGGAATCCGCCACCTCGGTCGTGTAGTACGGGAGGAGAGCGCGCGCCTCGGCGAGACCCGCCCAGGCGGGAGCCCAGCTCGAGTCCCGGGCGACCGCCGCCTCGAACAGGTCGACCGCCTCGACGACGTTCTGACCGCGTTGTCGCATCCGTGCGCGACCGGCCAGGTAGAGATCGAAGGCGGCGAGATCTTCGGTCGGCGAGACGAGTCGGTCGCCCTCCTCCAGCCCGAGGGGCACGCGCAGCTCCTCCGCGATCGCCTCCGCGATCTCGGTCTGGATCTCGAACACGTTCTCGAGCCGGCGATCGTAGCTCTCGGACCAGAGGTGCGAACCGTCCTCGGCGTCGATCAACTGGGCCGTGATCCGGAGCTGATCGTCCGCCTTCCGCACGCTGCCCTCCACCAGGTAGCGCGCGTCGAGGCTGTCGCCCACGGCGCGCATGTCCAGATTCTCACCCTTGAAAGCGAAGGCCGAGGTGCGGGCCATGACCTTCAGATCGTCAACCTTCGCCAGCGTGTTGAGGATCTCTTCGGTGATCCCGTCGCTGAAGTACTCCTGGTCGCCCTCCCGGCTCATGTCGGCGAAGGGGAGAACGGCGATCGTTGGCCGGTCGTCATCCTCAGCCTCCGCCATCGCGAGGCGCATCTCGCTCGTCGCGGCGCCGGCGCTTGCTTCCCCGCTCGCACCCGGCCCGGACTGCCGGCCCGCCCACCAGCCGCCATACAGCAGGAGCGCAGCGCCCAAGAGCGCCAACAGCCCAGCGGGCCAGCGACGGGACGCCGGCTGGGCGACGATTGCCTCGATCTGCGCCGGTTCCGCCGCTCCCGTCTTCTTGATTCCGTCCGGCGTGACCTCGAACGCCCAGGCGATGACCACGGCGATGGGAAAGCCGACGAGCAGGATCAACGCGACGAGGCGGTAGGTCCATTCGGGCAGCAGTAGAGCAGGAATCACCAGGTCGGCGACCTGCAGGATGACGAAGCCGACGATCCCGTAGACCGCCATCACGCGGAAGACCTTCCGGCGCTTGAGCTCGGCGAAGAATTGTTGGTAGGACCTCGGCCTGGATTCCGACATGCGCGGAAGATCGCGCAGGATGGTGGAGAGGGAAAGCTGTGCGGCGTCAGGCCCTTTCGCCGGTCGAGCACCTCGACACCATGCCCGCGTAGTTGTCCGCCAGGAGCCGCGAGGCGCCGCGCTCGGTCGTGACGTTCGACGTCCGCCGCATGTCGAGGGCCTCGTCCGCCTCGTCGCCCGCGAACATGCGCATCAG
>DATHRZ010000079.1:0-2593 GCA_035464655.1 Gemmatimonadota bacterium | reverse complement strand
TCGAATCCCGCGACAGAGCGTGGAAGCTCGGAGAGTGTCACCGGCAGGGCGGCTTCCTCATTGTAGCACGGAATCTGAATGACCAGCTTCATAAATTGGCCTGTCGGACGGGAGCCTCTGCAGCAATGGGACGATTCGTGCTAATATCCACGCCATGGCTCCTCTGCGGAAGATAGACACGCGCGTACGACGGGGCGCTGTCTGCGCTGTCATGGTCGCGGCCGCGGTAGCTGTGGGCCTCTATGCCATCAGCTATCCCCTCAACCACGATGTCGGCTCGTACCTGCATATCGCGCGAGTCATGCTCGAAGGCGAGACGCTCTACACCACGTTCATCGAGGTAAACCCGCCACTGTACGCCTATCTGGCGATGCTTCCGGTGCAACTGGCCGCCGTACTCGACGTTTCCGCCGTCCAGTTGATGCAAATCTCGATCCTCGTGGTAAGCCTGGGCACAGTCGTGTGGGCCGGAGTGCTAGCTGACGCCGGACGCGAAGATTTTCGGCTGCGCGGCCCGCTGGTCGCGATCGCCTTCGGCCTGCCGGTACTCGGTCTGGCGGGCGTCGATTTCGGCCAGCGCGAACACCTTATGGTGGCGCTCACGGCCCCCTATCTGGTGCTAGCGGCGCCTCGCGGACTCGGACGGCCGGCGGGACGGGCGGTGGCTGTCGCGGCGGGGCTTTTCGCGGGCCTGGGGTTTTCCATGAAGCCGCACTTCGTGGTCCTGTGGTTCGCCCTCGAGTTCGTCTTGCTCGTGCAATCGCGCGACGGGCTGCGGAGTGTCCTGCGGACCGAGGCGGTCGCGGCCGCCGGCTTCTTCGTCGCGTACGCGGGATTCGTGCTGCTCGTCCATCCGGAGTATCTGCGTCTCCTGTGGCATGCGGGGCCCCTGTACGCCGAATACCTGTCCGTCGATCGACTGCGGCTGTTCGGCAATCGGTACTCGGTCCTGCTCGGCGCGACGGTCGTTGCGGCGCTCGTTTACGCGCCGTCGCGACGCGCGAAACCGCTGGTCTCGGTTCTGCTCGTCGCGGCCGGCCTGGCATTCCTGATGGCGGTCGGCCAGGGAAAGGGCTGGCTGTACCACTTCTTTCCGGCCCTCGCCTGGACGGTAGCGGCCGCCGTCCTGCTCGTGGCCGACTACTTCATGAGGGCCTGGCGACGCGGCGAGCGGATGAGCGTCGGGCAAGTTCTTGTCGTCGTGATTCTGCTGACCGTCGGTGCGCTCTCCGCAGGTTCGCTCCTGGTTCACCACCGGGCGCTGGCCGAGGCACGCCGCGAGTACGTGGCCGAGCAGTCGGCGTACTTCGCCGAGCACGGGGTGCGCTCGATCGTCATTCTGACACCCTCCCTGCCGGCCGTCTTTCCCCTCGTGAACTATGCGGGCGTGGAGTGGGTCGCCCCGTTTTCGTCGCTCTGGTGGGTGACCGCCGCCCACGAGAACGATCCGCCGCCGAAACCACTGGATGCCGTTCCTGTTCCCGCGGACTCGATCGAGACGGCGTTTCTCGAGCTGATGGCGTCCCGTGTGGCGAGCCGTCCGCCCGACGTCGTCCTCGTCGATACGACCCACATCGAGCGCCTCGGCGACCGGCCGTTTCCGTACGTCCAGTATCTTTCGCAGCATCCCGACTTTGAGGCGATGTGGTCGCGCTACGAGAGCTGGGGCACCCTCGGGCCCTTCGACCTCTACCGGCGAACCTCGCCGGAGGACGCCGATCCCCGCCGGTAGATCGTCGCCACCTCATCGGCGTACGCCCGGGTCCAGCCGTCGTCCAGCGCGAGTAGCTGGCTGAGCGCGCCGGCGCTCCGCGTGATCGTCCACTGCACGCCGTGCTTGTCCAGCACGTCGCGCCATCCCGGGTATCCCCCCAGGGCCGTCAGGTACTGGCGCGACAGCTCGGGCCCGTAGAAGTCGGTCTGCCCGTCGATGAACACCGGGACGTCGGGCCGGGTGTAAAGCAGGTACCCGCCCCACGCCATCTGGTTGAACACGGGGCCCGAGACGTCGAGGCGGTCGAGCTGCTGGACGGCCGCCACCGGGAATGCCTCCGGATCGAATCGATAGGCGCTCGCGCCGGGTCCGAGTGCGTACCACAACAGCCCCAGTCCTGCCAGCGCCGACAGGCCGGGCCGCAGCACACGGTCGGTGCGCTCCAGCTCGCGCATTCGGCCGAGCGCCTTGTTCGCCTTCGGGCCGCCTCCGCGCAGGGCGTCCTCGGCCCACACGGCCAGCCACGGCAGGGCGGCGACGGTGAACAGGGGAATGTTGCGGGCCGAGTGCAGGGCCGCCGCGCCGAAGAACAGATAGAGCCCGGCCGCTAGCCACGTCACCCGCACACGCCCCGTCATCCAGAGCACGGGGCCGGCGAACAGCCCGACGAAGAACAGCTTGCCGTAGCCCTCGTGGAAGTCGACGGAGCGGTACTCCTGGGTCGCGTCCACCAGGAAATCGATGCCCAGGTAGCCGGTCGTGTGGCGCCACAGCTCGACGCCGGCCGGGTTGATCAAGCTCGCCGCGAGGCAGGCCAGCAGGGCGGCGATCAGCGGTCGCACGGCCCGTCGCCCGACGGCGAACTCGGGCGAGCGGAGC
>DATHRZ010000078.1:0-99227 GCA_035464655.1 Gemmatimonadota bacterium | reverse complement strand
ATCCGGGCGATCGCCGTCGGGGCGGACGAGCGGATCTACGTGCTCGACGGGCACGGGCCGGTCATCCGGATGTACGCCCCCGACGGGTCCTACCTGCAGGACATGGGGCGCGAGGGGGAGGGGCCGGGCGAGTACAAGCGGCCCGACAGCGGCCTGGTGTTCCTGCCCGACGGGCGCCTCGCGCTGCGCGATCCGGGCAACGGGCGGATCTCGCTGTACGACGCGGACGGCGAGTACCTCGACTCGTGGCCGATCGCGGGCAGCATGGACACGTCGAATCCGATGGTAGTCACGCGCGACGGCGTCGCCCTCACGCCCGTGATCAAGAACCTCGGCGCGAGCGTGACGGAGTGGGAACGGGGGATGGCGCGCTACCATCCCGATGGGACGATCGACACGGTGGATGTGCCGGATCTCGGCTACGAGGACGCGATGGTATCCGGGCAGTCCGAGAACAGCTCCAGCCAGAGCAGCGTCCCGTTCACGGCCAGCCAGCAGGTGGCTTACAGCCCGCTCGGCTACTTCGTGGCCGGCGTCAGCGACGAGTACAGCTTCAAGCTGCTCCGCACGGACGCTCCGATCGTGGAAATCTCGATGGACTACGAGCCCGTCCCGGTGAATCCCGAGGAGGCGGCGATCCGCCGCGAGCAGATCGAGCAGAACTTTCGCGACCGCTTCCCGGGCTGGCGCTGGAACGGCCCGCCGATTCCCGACGTGAAGCCGGCCTACGAGGGGTTTCTGGTCAGCGAGGAGGGCCGGGTCTGGGTGCAGGTCGCCGTGCCGTCGGAACGCCATTTGAGCGAGGACGAGCGCCGTGCGGAGGAAGAACGCCTCGAGCGGCCGGTGAATCCCTACCGCACGCCCGTCGTGTTCGACGTGTTCGAGCCGACGGGCGAGTACCTCGGGCGAATGAACATGCCGGTCGGGTTCAGCACCTATCCGCAGCCCGTGATTCGCGACCGCATCGTGTGGGCGGTGGTGACCGATGACCTCGACGTGGCGCGCTTGCACCGCTTCACCGTGACGTTCGAGTCGATGGAGACCGAGCTCGCTAGACGTGATTGAGCAGCATCAGCTCGTGCGGGTGGGGCTGCAGGTAGACCTGGTCGGCCAGGTAATCGACCTCGAGCCGGCGCACGTAGTGGCGTAGCAGTACCACCGGGACGATCAGCGGCACGAGCCCCGACCGATAGCCGTGAATCGCCTCGCTCAGCTCTGCCCGGTCGCCGTCGTCGATCGCGTCCGACACGTAGCCCGCCAGGTGCTGGAGGACGTTCGTGTGCCGGCCGATACTCGGCAGGTTCTGCAGCGCCTGGCCGAAGCCCGACTCGTAGGCGGCCGCGACGCTCTGGATCGGCTCGTCCGACCCGCCGGCGTCCCCCAGCAGGCGGCCGAGCGCCCGCGCGCCCTCGGGGTCGCGCGACCTCAGCAGGTACTTGTGGCGGGCGTGGAAGCTCGTGAGCCCGTGCATGGAGAGCCCCGTCGCCTCGAGCTCGAGCCAGCGTCCACGCGCGAAGATTCGGGTGATGAAGTTCTCGCGCAGCCGCGGGTCGTGCAGCCGCCCCTCCTCCTCGACCGGCAGCCCCGGCCAGCGCCGCTTCAGAGTCTCAGCGAACAGGCCGACCCCGTCGCGCGACGGGACGCCGTTGTCGTCGTACAGCCGCACGCGCTCCATGCCGCAGCTCGGCGAGCCCGACTTCAGCACGTAGCCGGCCAGGCGTTCCGAGCGCAGGGCGTCGACCTTCTGCGCGGCGTACTCGTTCATCCGTTCGGTCAGGTCGTCGCCCGTGTCGGGCATGACGAGCCGGACGCCGGAGCCCGAGCGTCGTTCGAGCCGGATCGGCGGCCGCGGGGTCCCGAGGCCGATGTCGACCTCCGGGCATACGTCCACCCATTCGACGTAGCGGCCCAGCACCTCCATGAGGAACGAATTGCGCTTGTGGCCGCCGTCGTAACGCACGTTCTGCCCGAGCAGGCAGCTCGAGATGCCGAGCCGCAGGGGCTCCGGCGCCTGAACGGTCTCGTCGCCGTTCGTGCTCATTCCGTCTCCTGCGGGTCAGGGCGTGGTGGACCGGGGAAGAAGGCGTTGGTCGTCCGCTGGTACTTCCGATAGTCTTCGCCCCGGCTGCGCACCGACTGCTCTTCGGTCGGCGGGATGCCAGTGACGTGGCGGACGAGCACGTACATGATCGCGGGGGCGACCAGGGTCGCGGGCCACCAGGCCCAGCCCACCGCGATCACGGAGTAGCCGACCCAGTGCAGCCACTCGAAGAAGTAGTTCGGGTGGCGGGAATAGCGCCACAGGCCGCGCCGGCAGGTGCGACCCCGGTTCGCCGGGTCGCGCTTCCACCTGGCGAGTTGCCGGTCGGCCAGCGCCTCGCCGCCGATGCTGACGAGCACGATCAACGCGCCGAGCAGGTCCCACAGCCGCAACTCGCCGGCCGGATGCAACATCGCGAGCATGAAGTGGACGGCGAGCAGCGGCACGCTGAGCGCCTGGATCTGGTAGAACCGCAGGAAGCGCCGCGGGGCCTCGGGGCCCCACTCGGCCCGCAGCCGCGCGTAGCGGCCGTCCTCGCCGGGCGTTCGCACACGGTCCCACAGGTGAACGGCCAGGCGGCCGGACCATAGGACGGCGAGCCCGGCGACGAGCAGGCGGCGTTCCGGGAGGCCCCGGTCGAGGCCGACGGCATACAGGACGGCGGCCACACCGAGCCCCGCGGTCCAACCGAGATCGACGCCGTCCGCCTCGCCCGTGCGGAGCTGCCAGCGCCACAGGCCGAACATCGCGGCAGCCATCAGGGCCCAGTGCAGGACGACGAGGTACAGGGGGTTCATGAGTCGTCTCCAGCGAGCGACCGGGCGAGATCACCCGTTGCCCCAAATCGCGGAACACCCTCAACATGCCACATGATCAGAAAAGTACCTTCCGGGGCGCGGTCGCGCCCCGGAAGCACCAGCCTTCGCCCGTTGGATTAGAAACGGAGCTTCGCGCCGGCGGTGAACGGCCACACCCACGCCGTCGAACCGGTGAACCCGTCGTCCTCGTCGACGAACGCGATGTCGCCCTGCGGGCTGAGCAGCAGGCTCACGGTTTCCGACAGCACGTACTCGATCTCGCCGCCGACGTTGATCGCCAGATACGAGTTCTGATCCGAGGCGCCGTCGACGTCGAACGTCATGATCCCCGCGCCGGCGTTGACGCTGACGCGCCACGGGCTGTCGGTAGTGGACTCGACGACCGGCAGACCGAGGCCCACGATGTAGTGGTTCACCTTGACGTCGAGCCCGCCGCCGTCGACCACGTCGTGTGTGCCGAAGTCGGCGTTCGCCCGCGCGAACAGGCGGTCACCGAGCGGCACCTGGACGCCGAGTCCGAAGCCCGGGCTGGTTTCGGCGATGTCGGTGATGTCGAACGTCGGTACGTTGAGGCCGCCTCTGACGTTGAGCGCAGCCCGCTCCTGCGCGGCGAGGGCGGCGGGAGTGAGCGCGAGAATCGCAAACAGGGCCAGCATTCGCTTGAGCATGAATTGTCTCCTGTAACCAGACGTCATAGCTTGTGTTGATGATGACAAAGGTTTGTCTAGGGTTGTGTAGATGACTATAGGAGGGTGAGCGCGCTTGGTCAAGAACGCTGAAGAGCCACGGCATCCGATCAGAGTCGTGGCGCAAAGGACGGGTTTGAGCCCGCACGTGATCCGCGTGTGGGAGCGACGCTACGGTGCCGTGACGCCCGAGCGGCTGCCCAACGGCTATCGCCAGTACTCGGAGGCGGACATCGATCGGCTGCGGGGACTCCGCGAGCTGACCGAGGCGGGGCACGGCATCGGTGACGTCGCCGACCTCGATGTCGAGCAGATCGCCGGACTGCTCGACAGGAAACGGGCTTTGTCGGGCCCCCCGCGCGATCCGCGACTGGCTGAGCCGGTCGACGACGGTTCGGACGAGGGATCACCCTCGGAGCTCACGATTCCGGTCGCTCGGGCGTCCGTGCACCGGGCGATGCGAGCGTGGGACGCCCCGCGCCTCGCGACGGTGCTTCGCGAGTCGGCGGTCCGCCTCCCGCTCGACGCTTTCCTCGAAGACATCCTCGTGGACTTGCTGCAACGTATCGGTCACGAGTGGGAGACCGGCGAGTTGACGCCCGCCAGGGAGCACATGGTGAGCGCCCTGGTGCCCGGCGTACTCGCGTGGGTAGCCGACCGGCTGCCCGAGCCGCCGGGAGACGCGCCGCTCGCGGTGTTCGCCACACCGGCCAGCACCCGCCACGATGTCGGCATCCGGATGGTGGAGGTCCTCGCCCGCCAGGCGGGTTGGCGCACGCTGTTTCTCGGAGCCGATCTGCCCGCCGCCGAGATCGTTCGAGCCGCGGCCGAGAATCAGGCGGCCCTGGTCGCCCTGAGCGTGGTCTATCCGGTGGGCGATTCCTCCGTGCGCCACGAGCTCGAGCTCCTGGTCGAGGCGCTCGGTGGCAAGACCGGCCTGTTGGTCGGGGGTGCGGCGGCACCGGACTACGCTGACGTGCTCGCGGCACCAGGTGTGGAGACGCTGCTCAGTCTGGACGACTTCCGAAGCCGGCTCACGCCGACGGCCTGATCCGTCAGCCGAACCCCGCCACGCGTTCGAGATACGGCTGCACGTCGAACTTCCGGCGCGTACTGGAGGTCTTCAGGGGACGGAGCTTTCCGAGCACCGGCCCCTCTTTGAACGCGCGGTCGTGCAGGCCGAAGCACCACAGGATATTCGCGTAGGTGTTGGGATTGCGGCCGTCGAGGGCGTATCGGTGGTGCATCCGCACCATGAAGGCCTGCGCCGCTTCGTAGCTCGGGGTCCAGCGGATGACGTTCTTGCCCCACAGCATGCGCAGGTAGCCATGGAACGTGCCCGTCAGCACGAGTTCCGACTGGGCGGCGTTCCACAGTTCGTCGGCGGTTTCGCCGGCTTCCAGCTGCTGTTCCGAATACAGCTCACGGCGCTCGTCGGCCGCATGCTCCGCAAGCGTCCTCTTTGCCCAGTCGGGGAGCGCTGCCAGCGAGGTATGCTGCTTCACCGGCGTGTAGCGGCAGAAGTTGTAGGCCAGCTCGCGGCGGATCACCAGCTCCTCGAGAAACGCGTCGACCGGTTCGTCGCGGGCGTCGACCGCCAGGACCTCCCGCACGATCTCGGCCGTCGACAGGCAGCCGAAATGCAGGTACGGGCTCAGCCCGCTGGTGGCCCGGTGGCCGGGGTCGTTGCGCAGATCGGCGTAGTCGTCGAGGCGCTCGCCGATGAACGACGCCAGCCGGCTCCTCGCCTCTCGTCGTCCCCCGGCATAGCTCGAACTGGGGCGAACCCCATGATCGACCTGGCAGCCGGCGACGAGCGCGGCCAGGTCGTCATCGTCCAGTGCGCCGGGATCGATGAATCGGTCCTCCGGCACCGGGACGTCCGGTGCCGTTCCACTCACGAGCCTGGCCTCGGGGTCCGGGACCAGGAATTCGGGAATCCGGGCGTGCAGGCGCGGACGGATCGTGTACGCGGCATACTGCCGCTCGGGAATCATATCCAGAGGCACCAGGCCGTTCGCGTCCACGGCGTGGATCGGAACGCCCGACTCGGCCGTCTGCTCGACGAGCGCCCGGGTGACGCCCGGAAGGATGAAGGCAGGAAAGTCGTCGACGACGACGCACGCGGCCTGCTCCGCCAGGCGAGCGGCCACGGGTTCGGGGTTTCCGTCCCCTGACCGCCGAAGATGAAACCGGTAGGTGATGCCGCGCTCCGCCAGCTCTCGGGCCACGTCGCGCGCGCATTCGAGGATGAAGGCGTGGATGCGGTCGTTCGCTTCGGGGTAGTCGGGATTCAGGCCCTGGTAGACGAGCAGGGGGAGGCCGAGCCGGTTCGCCCGCCGGATCGCCTCGTCGAGCGCCGCGTTGGCCGAACCGCGAAGGTACATCTGCATCCAGTAGAGGACGTAGGCGCCATCTCGGCGCGGTTCGCCCCCTCGAAGCGCACGTACGCGCGCGGCCCGCGAGGAACCGTCGCCCGTGGGCGAGCCCTCGCGGACCGCGTCGCGATAGATCGTGAATCCGTAGTTGGCCATGCGGGATGCTAACGGCCTTCCGTCACCGACGCATCGCGGCAGAGAGCCGGGTCAGAATCGCGAGGTTGTCAGCTCCACGTCGGAGTGCCGCCAGGCCCGCTCGAACGCGTCCCGCACCTCGGCGGCCTCGGCCGTTCGGCCCTGGTCTTCGAGGCTCTGCGCCAGACCGAACAGCGACCAGCCGTTCTCCGGGAAGCGCGTGAGATCTTCCCGGTACACCCGCTCGGCGCCCGCGGCGTCGCCGGCCTCGAGCAGCGCCCGGCCCAGCGAGTGCCGCATCGGGTAGTACCAGAGCGGCGGCTCCTCGTAGACCATGCCGTCTTCGAGCCGCGCCGCCTGGCGGAACCGCTCGACCGCCACCGCGGGTTGGCCGGCCCGTAGCGCGATTTCGCCCGCCAGGGCGTGCGCCGCGATCGACAGCACCGGGTTCGCCATCTCACCGCCCGCCTCCCGGGCCGCCTCACGCGATTCGGTGCGAAGCTCGCCAAGCAGGGCCCTCGCGTCGTCGAGTCGCCCGAGCGCCGCCAGCGCGGTGCCCCGGGCATAGCGGTGCATGACGCTCGCCAGCTCGAGGCTCGCGTCGGGGGACGGTACGTCGAGCACCGCCTCCCACTCGCCGAACGTCAGCAGCGTGAGATCGGGCATCACGATCGCGTTCTGGATGAACGGAACGGCGCGCGCCACCTCGAGGGGGACCTTCGGCGACACGGTCCGGGCGGCGTACATGGCGTCTTCCTTCATGCCCGCCATCGTCGCCGCGAACGCCATGAAGTGGTAGTTGTGCGGGTAGTAGGCGCCCGTGTAGACACTCTGCTGGCCCTGGTCGGCGATGTAGGATTCGTCCTGGTGCACGGCGTGCCGGTTCGCCTCCACGGCGTCGCGGTACCGTCCGACCCGAATGTAGATGTGCCCCGGCATGTGGACGATATGCCCCGCCGCCGGCATCAACGACGCGAGCCGATCGGCGCATTCGACGGCGCGCTCCGGGTACGCCGCTTCGACGGCGTGGATCAGGTAGTGGCAGGCGCCCGGATGGTTGGCGTCGATCTCGAGGGCGTCCTCCAGGGTCGAAACGATTCGCAGCGTGCCTGGCCGTGGCATGCGGTCGTCGTATGGGCCCTCCCAGTAGTGCCAGGGGCTGAGGTTCATCAGCGAGGCGGCATACAGCGTCACGACATCCGTGTCGCGCGGATACGATTCGGCCACGCGCTCCATGGCCCGGGCGTACGCCGAATCGAGGGAAATTCTGTCCTCTAGCGGTTCGGGCCCGTAGCGTGCGCTGATCGCCTCGATGAGCATCCGCTCGGGTTCCGTCGCCCCTTCGGCCAGCGCTTCGGCCTTACCCGCCGCCTCGTGGGCCAGTCGGCCTCCCGCTTCGTCGATGCCGGCGTTGATGTTGTTGCCGGCGGCGAGCGCGATACCCCACCAGCACATCGCGCATTCCGGGTCGGCGCCGAGGGCGGCTTCGTACGACCGGATCGCTTCGGCATGATTGAACGCGTATTGCAAGCGAAGCCCCTGGTCGAAGTAGGCCTGCGCCTGTTCGGAACGGGTGGTGATCTCCCTGTGATGGTCGCCGAGTCCGTCGTACAGCGGGGGCGGTTCTCCCTCGCTCGCGGTGGAGTGCGTCGCGGCATCGTCCACCGCATGGAGGCCGGTGCTCTCCTGATCACCCCGGGACGCTTCCTGGTTCTTGCTGCATGCGAACGGGGTCAATCCTGCAAAGAGCAGGATCGCGACCAGCAGTGGCCGTCCGGTTGTCTTCATGGTCCATCGCTCCTGCCTGGGGGTTCGACTGCCTTCAACTGTGGATGCGCAACGGGTCGGCCCCGAGTGACATGCCGGCCGCGGATGGTCGACAGCTCCGCGAGCGACTAACGTAGAAGTCATGCGAACGAACCCAATCCGCAGACCCGTGCGCAGGCAGACCCTTGGCCTGGCGGCCGTTCTGGCGGTCGTCGCGATCTGGCCTGTGGCCTGCGGTCCGAAGGTCGAAGCCGTCGAGACGGCGCGGGTCGTCGAGCGCGACGACGACGCCGAAGTGCTCGTGTTCGTCCGCGACGTCGACGGCATTCCGTCGTGTCCCTGGGAAGTGCTCGGCACTGTGGAGATCGACGACGACTGGACCGAGGAGGACGAGCTCGCGGATGTGAAACGGGCCGCCGCCCGCCTGGGTGGCCATGCCGTCATGGCCGAATCGGCGACGTCCGACCACGTACGGGTGCTCCGCTTCTTCGACCCGCTGTGCAATCCCCTCGAGGACCGCGATTAGCGACGAGACCGATATTCCCGACATGGCCGACGATCCGATCAGGCGTATCGCCATCAGCACCGGCGGGGGCGATGCTCCCGGTCTGAACGCCGTAATCCGCGCGGCGGTTCTCGCAGCGCTCGGCGAGGGATGGGAGTGCGTCGGCATTCGGGACGGGTACAACGGCCTGCTCGATCCCGACACGTACGACGAGGGCGGGTTGATGCCGCTCGGTCGCAGGGAAGTGCGCGGGATCACGCATCTCGGCGGAACGATCATCGGCACCACGAACCGCGGTGATCCGCTCGCCTATCCCGTCCGCCAGGAGGACGGCACGGTGGTCGAGGTCGACCGGTCGCGGGAGCTGGTGGACGCGTTCGCGGCCGCGGGCATCGACGCGCTGATCGCGATCGGGGGCGACGGTTCGATGCGCATTGCCGGCCGCCTGTCCGAGCTGGGGCTGCCGGTCATCGGCGTGCCGAAGACGATCGACAACGACCTCGAGGGCACCTCGGTCACCTTCGGGTTCGACACGGCCGTGACGTTCGCGACCGAGTGCATCGACCGCCTGCACACCACGGCCGAGTCCCATGACCGGCTGATGGTGGTCGAGGTGATGGGACGTTATGCCGGCTGGATCGCGCTGCACGCGGGGCTCGCCGGTTCCGCCGACGCCATCCTGATTCCGGAGATTCCGTACGATCTCGACTCGGTCGCCGCCAAGATCGCGGCGCGTGAGGCGGCGGGGCAGCACTTCTCCATCGTCGTGGTGGCGGAAGGTGCCCATCCGAAAGACGGTGAGCGCTCGGTGATCGATGACGAGCCCGGACGGGGGAGGCGTCTCGGCGGTATCGGCCAGCGGGTGGCGTACGAGCTGGCCGAAATGACGGGCAAGGAGACGCGTACCGTCGTGCTCGGCCATCTGCTTCGTGGCGGCGGCCCGACTACCCGCGACCGCATCCTGTCGCTGCGCTTCGGGGCGGCGGCGATCCGCGCCTTGTGCGAAGGGCACGCCGGCTGCATGGTCGCCCTCGATCCACCGGACGTCCGCTACGTTCCACTCGAACAGGTGACGGGGCGGATGAAATGTGTGCCGGTCGATTCCGACACCGTCCGCACGGTCCGCGACCTCGGGACCAGCCTCGGGGACTGAGCCGATGGAATCAAACCTGATGTATCAGCTCGCGATCGCCGTGGCGCTCGGGCTGCTCGTGGGCCTCCAGCGCGAGCGGGCGGAGAAGACGGTGGCGGGCATCCGCACCTTCGCGATCATCGGGATGCTCGGCGTGTTCGCCGGCGTGCTGGGCGCCGCGGTGGGCGACTGGGTGATCGCGGCCGGCCTGCTCTCCCTCGCCGCGCTCACGGTCATGGCGAACGTGCTCGGCGCTCGCGCGGGAGTGCGTGACCCGGGCATGACCACCGAGGTCGCGATCCTCGTGATGTACAGCATCGGCGTCGCGCTCACCCGCGGCTTCGTGCTCGAAGGAATCGTGGCGGCCGGCGTGCTCGCCCTGCTCCTGCACTGGAAAGCGCCGCTCCACGACTTCGCCGAGCGGATCGGCCAGGACGAGTTCGCCGCCGTGATGCGCCTGGTGTTGATCGGGCTCATCGTGCTTCCCGTCCTTCCGAACCGGACCTTCGGTCCCTACGAGGTGCTGAACCCGTTCGAGGTCTGGCTGATGGTCGTGTTGATCGTCGGGATCAGCATGGGCGGCTACGTCGCGTTCCGGCTGCTCGGGCCGCGGACCGGGGCCATCGCCGCGGGCTTGCTCGGCGGGATGATCTCGAGTACCGCGACGACCGTCAGCTACGCCCGGCGCAGCGCCTCGGCCCCCCAGCGCAGCGCCGCCGCCGCCCTCGTCATCGTGCTCGCGTCGTCCGTGGTGTTCGTTCGTGTACTGGTCGAGATCGCGGTTGTCGCCCCGGGCGTGCTCGCGGTGACGGCGGGACCGCTTGGCGCGATGCTCGTGCTGACGGCACTGATCGCGGGGGCGCTGTACGTATTCGGGATCGGTTCACACGAGCTCGAGGTGGAGGATCAGCAGCCACCGTCCGAGCTCAAGGCCGCCGTCGTGTTCGGGCTCCTCTACGCCGTCGTGCTCATGGCCGTAGCGTTCGCGGAGGACCGGCTCGGCCAGCGTGGATTGTACGGCGTGGCGGCCCTGTCGGGCCTGACCGATCTCGACGCGATCACCCTCTCGACGGCCAATCTCATGCAGGCCGGGCAGCTCGAGCTCGCGACCGGTTGGCGGATGATTCTCATCGGCGGATTGTCGAATGTCGTGTTCAAGGGCGGCGTCGTGCTGTTGCTCGGTAGCCGGGCACTGCGCGGGCGGATCACGCTGGCGTTCGGGGCCGCCCTCCTCGGAGGCGTGGCCATCCTGGCGCTGTGGCCCGGCTGAGCGACGAACCGTCCGGCGGCTCTTGGGCGGCGCTCTTCGTCGTCTCCGCTGCGGTGCTGCTCGGGATGTCGGTCTGGTTCGCCGCCAGCGCCGTCGGGCCGGTCCTGCAGGCGCGCTGGGGACTCGACGCCGTAGCGGCGGGCTGGCTGACCTCGCTCGTGCAACTCGGGTTCGTCGGCGGGACCCTGGCGGCCGCGCTCCTCGGCGTGGCCGACGTGCTCGACAGTCGGAGCTACTTCGCGGGCTCCGCCCTCGGGGCCGCCCTGGCCAATGCCGCGCTGCTCGTCGTGCCGGGCTTCGAAGGGGCCCTCGTATCCCGCTTCGCCACCGGCTTCTTTCTCGCCGGAGTATACCCACCGGCGATGAAGATGACGGCGACGTGGTTCGTTCGAAATCGTGGTCTCGCCATCGGCATCGTGGTCGGGGCGCTTACGGTGGGGAAGGCGCTTCCTTACCTCGTGGAGGCCGTCGGGGGTGTCGGACCGTCTGCCGCGTCGGCGGGGACCGTCGTGGCCGTCACCTCGGCGGCGGCCGCACTCGGCGCCCTGGTCGTGCTCGCGGCCTATCGTGACGGACCCCACGCGTTTCCGCGGCGGCGATTCTCGTGGAACCTGGCCCGGGCCGTGGTCGGGTCGCGCAACTGGCGCCTCGCGACGGGCGGATACCTGGGGCACATGTGGGAGCTGTACGCGATGTGGACGTGGATCGCCGCGTTTCTCGCCGCCTCGGCCACCGCCTCGGGCGCGGCCGGTCGGTTGTCGGAGTTCGCGCCGTTCTTCGTGATCGCGGCGGGTGGAGCGGGTTGCGTCTGGGGCGGCCTGGTGGCCGACCGCATCGGCAGGGAAGCGCTGACGATCCGGGCACTCGGTGCGAGCGGGGCCTGCGCCGTCGGAATCGGCCTGCTGTTCGGGGGGCCGTTTCCATTGGTCCTCGCGCTCGCGCTGACATGGGGATTCTTCGTGGTGGCCGATTCGGCCCAGTTCAGCGCCGCCGTGACGGAGATCGTGCCGGCGCACGTGGTGGGTACGGCGCTCACGCTCCAGGTGTCGCTCGGGTTTCTGCTGACGATGGCCACGATCCAGCTGATCCCGTTCCTCGCCGAGCTCATCGGCTGGCGCTGGGCCTTTCCCGTGCTCGCGCTCGGCCCGGCGGCGGGCATCGCTTCGATGCGGCGCCTGCGCAGCCGGCGGGCCTCCGCCTCCGGTGGCGCTCCCGGGTAGCCGGGCGCCCCCGCACGGCCTAGGTTGGCCGGCAACCCCCAAAAACTCGCATCGAACGATCAACCTGCGCCGTCGGTGGCCACGACCATGAAGACGTCCACACTCATGCTCAGGATGGCCCTGTTCGTCGTCCTCGGCGCCCCGCTCGTCTGGGTCGTCTGGGAGGCCGTGAACGTTCTGCTCACGGGTCATCCCGGCGAGGTCCGCTTGCTCCCCACGCTCGCCGCACTCGTGCTGCTGATCGGCCTTCTCTTGCTCGTCGGCCGCTCGGCGTCGCGGGTGGGCGGGCCCACCGCCGACTGAAGGAGAGATCGATGGCCCAACTTCCCCCGGACGAGCCCGAGATCCGAGGCACGCTGTTCATCATGTTGCTGTTCATGATGGCGCTCGTCGGCTTCTGGATCCTCATGTACCTGCGACTCCTGGAGGTCTGACGTGGCGAGCCGTGTTCACCAGGTCGAAAAGGCGTTTCTGCTCCTCGGTGGGCTGATACTCGTGGCCTTCCTGTTCGCCCTGTTCTTCGCCTCGCTGGCGATGGGAATTCACCTTCCGGGGAAGGTCGAGCAGGGTATCATCGATCCCGCCCAGGCGCGCACGACCGCCCCGTTCGACCGCCCCGGAGTCTGGCCGAACGACGACGGGGGTTACGATGTCGTAATGCGCGGCGAGATGTGGCGCTTCATCCCCGCCGAGATCGTCGTCCCCGCCGGCGTGGAAATCACCTTCATCGCCACGTCGCCCGACGTGATCCACGGACTGCACGTGGCGGACACGCGGATCAACATGATGCTGATCCCGGGCCAGATCGCCCTCAACCGGTACACATTTCGTGAGCCCGGAACGTATCAGATGGTCTGCCACGAGTACTGCGGTCCGGCGCACCATTCGATGCACGGCAGCGTAGTCGTTCTACCGCTCGACGAATTCGTGGCCCGGCGGGCCGCGTCGGACGCCGCCGACGACGCGGAGGGGAGATGAACAACGTCTCGTCGCCCCCGTCGCCCGCCGTCCACAGCGTCGTCGCCGACCCCTCGGGCTTCACGCTCCCCGACAGCCAGAAGCGGTTCATCCGCTGGACGATCTACGTGGGCTTTGCCGCCCTGGTGGCCGGGGTCGCGCACGGCTTCGCGCAGGCCCTGTCGTATGCCGACATCGACATCCTCGCCTACTTCCCGCGTCTGAGGAGCTACTACCAGGGTCTGACCGTTCACGGCGTGGCGAACGCGCTGGTGCTGACGTTCGCGTTCTCCAACGGCTTCCTGCCGCTGCTCACGGCGCGGGCCTGCGGCCGGCCGCTCAACGGGCCACTCCTCGTCTCGTCGTTCGTGCTGCTCGTGGCCGGCGTCCTGACGGCCGGCTACGCGATGGTCACGAACCAGGCGAATGTCCTGTACACGTCCTACGCGCCGCTACAGGCGCACTGGACGTACTACCTCGGCCTCGTGCTCGTGGTGCTCAGCACGTACGCGGCCTCGGCCAACCTCTACCTCACCGTGCGGGCATGGCGAAAGGACAACCCCGGTGAGCGGGTGCCGCTGCTCGCCTTCATGTGCGTCACGTCCTACGCCATGTGGAACCTCGCCTCGCTCGGCATCGCCGTTCTGTTCCTCGGCTTTCTGCTGCCCTGGTCGATCGGCTGGCTGAGCGGCGTGGACCCGCTGTTCAACCGGTCCCTGTTCTGGTACACGGGTCACGCGATCGTCTACGTCTGGCTGCTGCCGGCCTACATTTCGTGGTATGCCCTGGTTCCGAAGCAGGTGAGTGGCAAGCTGATCAGCGATCCGCTCACCCGCCTCGTGTTCATCATGTTCCTGCTCGTCTCGGTTCCGACCGGATTCCACCACCAGTACACCGATCCCGGGATCAGCACCGGGATGAAGGCGTTCCATGCCGTGCTGACGTTCGGGGTGTTCTATCCGAGCCTCGCGACCGCGTTCAGCGTCGTGGCGGCGCTCGAGATGGGCGGTCGGGCGCGCGGCGGCACCGGCCTGCTCGGCTGGATCAAGAAGCTCCCGTGGAGTGATCCTTCGGTGTCGGCCCAGCTCCTGGCGATGCTGACCTTCGTGCTCGGCGGGATTACCGGGCTCATCAACGCGAGCTACATCGTAAACCAGCTCGTCCACAATACGGCGTGGGTGCCGGGGCACTTCCACATGACCGTCGGCAGTGCCGTCGCGCTGTCGATCATCGGCATCGCCTACTGGCTCGTGCCCTATCTGACCGACCGAAAGCTGTGGGGCCGCCGGTTCGCCGTGGCGCAGGGGTGGATATACACGATCGGGGTGCTGGTCTTCGCCCGCGGGATGATCTCCGGCGGGCTCGAGGGGATGCCCCGGCGAACCTACATGGCACAGGCCACCTATACGGGCGAGGGCTGGGGCCTGGCGGGCGCGCTGACGGGCATCGGCGGTACGCTCATGACCCTGTCGATCGTGATGTTCTTCGTCGTCCTGCTGATGACGATCTTCTTCGGGAGGAAGGGCGAAGGCCCGGCGGACATTCCGACGGCGGAGACGCTGACCGGGCCTGCCGACAGCGGCTGGGAGCTCAAGCTCGATCGATTCTGGCTCTGGTTCGGGTTCGCCGTGCTGCTCGTGGTCGTGGCCTACGGCCCGTTCCTGGTGACCTACCTGCCACCGCACCTGACGTCGCCCGGGTTCATGTTCTGATGTGAACTTTCTGGCGGTTCATCACATCGCCGACACGCCGCTCGACGAGGCGTTCGCGGGCCAGCGGTGGTCGAAGGACGTGGTCGCGGCCTGAACGCGCACGGCCTTTCGGGGCCGGCCCCTTCCGGTCAGCCCCCGAACAGGCTCTTCGCGACGAACCAGACGTTCGCCGGGCGCTCGGCGAGCCGCCGCATGTACCACGGGAACCACCGGTCGCCGTAGCTGATCAGGATTCGCACGACGTAGCCTTCGCCTGCCAGTTCCCGCTGCAGATCGCGGCGAATGCCGTACAGCATCTGGATCTCGAAGTCGTCGCGCGCGACGCCGCGGTCGGCGGCCATCGAGCGGACGGCGTCGATCATCGCCTCGTCGTGGGTGCCGAACGCCACGCGCGTCGCCGGATCCTTCCGCAGGGCGTCGAGCAGTTCCCCGGCCCGCGCGACGAACGCGGCGTCGACATCCCGTTTTCGCGGCCACGCCACCTCCTCGCTTTCGCGGTACGCTCCCTTCACGAGCCGGATCATCGGCCGAAGGGGGAGCAATGACGCGAGGTCGGCCTCGGTGCGGTACAGGTACGCCTGCAGGCAAAGCCCGACGTTCTCGTGGTCGGCGCGCAGGCGCCGGTACAGATCGAGCGTACGGTCGACGTAGGCCGACGACTCCATGTCGATCGCGACCAGCCGTCCCGCCACCCCGGCGCGGGCGACGATTTCGCGCAGCCCGGCCTCCGCCACTTCGGGTCCGAGGTCCAGGCCCAGGTGCGTGGGCTTCACGGACAGATCCGAAGACAGCCCGGCTTCGGCGATGGCTTCGATGGCGGTGGCATAGGCGTCGGCCACGGCCACGGCGGCGTCCGCGTCTTCGACGTTCTCGCCGAGGAGGGTGAGCAGGGTGCGAAGGCCGTCGGCCCGCAGACGGTCGCTCGCTGCCACGGCGTCGGCGAGCTCTTCGCCGGGCATGAAGCGGCGGACGGCCCGGCGGACCGCCTTCCGATCGGACATCTGGCGAGCCAGCCACGGACTTGTCGAGGCGGCTAGCAACAGCCGGCGGGCCGGGTTCATGCGAGAGGCCCCGTACGATCGAGGGCCTGCTCTGCGGCCGCGAGTCCCGCGGCCACGTCGACGTCGGCACCCTCCGACCGGAGCACGGCGCCGAGGGCCGCGAGCACCCGCAGCACGTTGCCCGGGCGGCAGGCGTGGCCCATGCAACCGATGCGGAAGATGCGTCCCGCGAGGTCACCGAGTCCGCCCGCGATCTCGATACCGTGCTCGGCGAGCAGTCGCGTCGTCGCCCGCTTCGCGTCGACGCCTTCGGGCACACGGACCGCGTTGAGGCTCGGAAGCCACCAGGCGTCCTCGGCCAGCATGTCGAGTCCCATGGCGGTCACTCCGGCCTTGAGGGCGCCGGCCACGTGGCGGTGCCGGGTCCAGCGCGCTTCGATGCCTTCCTCCGCCACGAGACGAAGCGCCTCGCGCAGCGCGTAAACGTTGGAAATCGGGGCCGTGTGGTGATAGGAGCGTTCGTCCCCCCAGTAGCCCTCGAGCAATCCGATGTCGAGGTACCAGCTCCGGGCGGGCTCGGGCCGGCTCCTGATGCGCTCGAAGGCCGCGTCCGTGAGGGTCAACGGACTCGCGCCGGGCGGACAGGACAGGCACTTCTGCCCCCCGGAGTACACGGCGTCGATCTCCCACCCGTCCACCTCGAGCTCGACGCCGCCCAGCGACGTGACCGCGTCGGCGATCACCACGGCGCCGACCTCGTGCGCCATCCGTACGAGATCGGGTACGTCGGGCTGGAGCACACCGGTGCTCGTCTCGGCGTGCACGAATCCGAACACCGCCGGCCGGTGCTGCTCGAGCGCCGCCCGTACGTCGTCGGGGTCGAGCGGTTTGCCCCACGGGGCCGCCACCCGCGCGACCTGCCCCCCGGCACGTCGGGCCATGCTCTCCATGCGGTCGCCGAAATAGCCGTTGGACGGCACGAGAACGGTGTCTCCCGGCTCGACGAGGTTTGCGAAGGCGGCCTCCATGGCCGCGGATCCTGTGCCGCTGACGGGAATCGTCCAGCGATTCTCGGTGCGAAACGTATAGCGCAGCAGATCCTGCACGTCGTTCATGACGGTCAGAAAAGTCGGATCGAGGTGACCGACCAGCGGCATGCTCATTGCTCGAAGTACGCGCGGGTGGACTTCGCTCGGTCCCGGGCCTAGCAGCAGACGGTCGGGGAGCTCGAGGGCTGATGTCTCAGGTGCTGACATGATGTGGCCTGTCGAACGGGTGTGGCGGATCGGAACGCCCCCATGATAACGACCGTCGCCAAAGAGAAAAGTTCTTGCAGGGTGCGTAAGAAACCTCCGATTCGCCGCGGCACCCCTTCGACACCCCGTCGATGCACGACGGCCGCGGTCACACATCGTGATGTCGCGCCCCTCCGCTCGACGCCGCGTAAACAGCGGTCTGGCCAGCGGATAGGGGTGCTCCGGTCGCTTCGGGGCCCGACGATCTCCGAATCGACCATGCCCACCTGGTAGCTTCGCGCGACTTCGGCCACTGGTCCGCGAATTGCTCCTCTCGACGGCAGGGACGCCGTGGCGATCGACGCCGGCGGGCGGACCTCGATCACGAAACAGACCACGAAAGACAGCGGTGAGGATATGCGGGAGCGCCGGAACAACCAGGCCGGATTCACACTGGTCGAACTATTGATCGTGCTGTCGATAGTCAGCCTTTCGATGCTGATCGCCAACAACTCGTATAGATCGTTCCGCGAGTCGTCGGCGCTCAACCGCGCCGCCCGGGTCGTCGCCGCCGATGTCTCTCTCGCCCGTAGCTACGCCATCCGCAATCGGACGGCCGTAGCGCTCGTGGCCGACGAGGCGTCTCGCAGCTACGTGATTCGCGACGGCGCGGGCAACGTGTATCTGAACCGCGCGTTCGACGCCGCTTCGGAGATGGGCCTCGCCAGCCTCGACGTGAGCCTGCCGGGTGACTCGGTCGCGTTCAACAGCCGGGGCATGCTGGCCGTCGGCGCGGCAACGATCGACGTGGGTCGTTCCGGCGACAGCCGGCGCGTCACGCTCAACGCGATCGGCCGCTGGCGGATTACGACGAACTGAATCTACGAACCGGTTACACCGACAGACGGAAGAGACGAACACAATGCTGAAGAAGAGCCGTCCGACGAAATGTTTCCAGCACGCGCTCCGGGACGAGCGGGGCTTCGGCCTGGTCGAAGCCCTGGTGGCCGTGACGGTGCTGGTGATCGGCCTCCTCGCCGTCAGCGGACTAACACTCACGACGGCGGCCCAGGCACGGATCGCCGATCTCCGCACCGATCAGTCCGTCGCGGCTCAAATGTCATTCGAGCAACTGCGGGCGGATGGATTCGTGAATGTGGCGTCGAGCGTTGACACCGTGGTGACAGGCGGACGCGAGTTCGTGGTGACGACCGTCGTTACGGAGGTCAACGGGCGGACAAAGACAGTTTCGGCCACGGTGGCCGCGGCAAGCGGCGGCCTGACCGAGCGAACGTACACGACCGCGCTGCATGCTCCCCGGTCGCTGCCTCCGGAGGAAAATCCGCTTGATCCCTGATCGGAACGAGGTCACGATGATGAGCTTGCACGCTTCGAGGCGTCGCCGGGGCGGCAGGCGCGAGCCCGAACTCCGCGAGCGCGGCTTCACCCTGGTCGAAGCGCTGATCGCGCTGACGATCAGCGGGGTCGTAGCCACGGCGCTCGTGTCGCTTCTCCTCGCGCAGAGCCGGTTTTATCAGCGGACGGACGATCAGATGGCGGCGGAACAGGCCGCCCAGGCCACCTTCGAGCTCGTGTCGTCGGAGATCAGAATGGCCGGCGCATCCGATCTGATGGAGGCGGAATCCGACTCCCTCACGTTCCGCTTCGACCTTTTCCAGGCGATCGTCTGCGATACCACAGGCTCCGACGACGTGGCCATGCATGTGTTCGAGCGCACGGCCAGCGCCGGACTCACGAGCTCGTTCGTCGGGATCGCCGTTTCCGGTCCGTTCGAAACCGGGTTCGAATACGAGGATTCCTGGAATCCGACGCCGTCCGCATCGGGTTCGGGACCTCGGGCGGATTGCGTGGCGGCGGGGGGGTCGGGTTCCGGGCCTGACTCCGACTACCTGCGGATCTCCGGATGGACGTCTCGCTTCACGACCGGAGTACCACAGCGCGGAGCGTTGGTCAGGGTGTATGGGAAGGTGACCTACAGGTTCGCGCC
The DNA here is from genome assembly GCA_035464655.1 of Gemmatimonadota bacterium. GTDB lineage: Bacteria > Gemmatimonadota > Gemmatimonadetes > Palauibacterales > Palauibacteraceae > JARFPW01. The sequence continues at coordinate 80,362 of DATHRZ010000078.1, read as the reverse complement.
GTCGAGCTTCTTCGCGACGCGCTGGGCGCTCTGGCGGGGCACGCAGGAACTCGTCGGTCCGTTCGAGGCCGGCGCCGCCTTCGCCTACGTGATGGCCGACGGAAGCGTGCAGTCCAGCGTCAGCGCGTCAGATTTCAGTCAGGTCGTGGCGGTGCGGCTGACCGCGACCGCCGTGGGCGAGGGAACAAACCGCTTCGACGTCGAGCGACCGATCGTGTTCGACGTTCCGTTCCGCAACTGAGGCTAGATTTCCTCTCTCCAGCTTCCGGGCACCAGGGCGAGGCCGCCGAAGGCCGCCTTGCTCGCCTGTTTCACGTTGCAGGAGTCGTAGAGGAACTTCTTGTTTCCGTTACCGATATCGGAACTCGGCACCGACTCGCCCAGCAATTGGTTGAGTCCAGAAATGGTGGCTCCCGTGACCGTCTGGTAACCGTTGCTGGTGACGTAGCCGCCGACCAGGATGATCCCGTCCCAGTTGAAGCTGCCATTCATCTCCAGGTTGCCGGTCACGATCACGGTACCCTGGCCCGTGTCGGAAGGCCCGACCGAGTGGTTGCCGTCGACGAAGATTACGGGCCATTCGTCGGCAGGAAATGAGTTCGGCCAGCTGTCCGGCGGGATGTTGTAGTCGGCCAGCGTCAGGCCTTCGGCCGTCACGGCCTCCCAGTTGATTCCGATCTCGGCCAACAGTTCCGCGGCCGTCTTGGAATCGTCGATCGGCGGATCGCCCTGAGGCACGAGGGTGCCCCCGTCCTGGGCGTAGCCGCTCGGCGGCACGACCACCCCGGCCACGTCCGCTCCCGGCGAATCGGGACAGGCGGGATCGCCACCCGGGGCGAGATCGGTCCCCGAGATCTCCCCCGAGTCGCCGTTCTTCATCATCCCCCCCGAGGCTGTGAACGCGCCCTTCACCTTGATCTCGCCCGAGGCGTAGAATGCGAGGGCGCTGACGGCCCGCGTCGTCGTCGTGCCGCGAGGATCCGTGTTCGTCGCTACCGATCGAATCCGGTACATGGCGCGGCCCGTGCCCATATCGGCGAGCTGCGTCGGAGTCACCGTGACAGTCGAGCCTCCAATCGTGTAGGTGGCGCCCGACGTGCCGTCGTTACTCGCCCCCATATAACGCATGAGGCCGTCATCGGCGGCATAGTACGTTCCGGTGGCGATCTCGACGTTCTCACTGTGCATAACGTCGTCCTTGGTCAGCGCCATGCCGGCGCCGCCGAGAATGGTCAGGCCGACCAGGGCGATCAACACGATCACCAGGGCGGCGCCGCGTTCATCGTCCGGCCGGGCGAGGCGCAAGGATCTCGCGGATCTCCGTGTCGATATCGACTTGTGCACGATCGTCTCCTGCTTCGTCATGTCTCCGGTTCCATCGAGTGTCGGGTAATGGTTCCCGACCCGATCGGTTCGCCTGGGCGACCGTAGCGGACCGGCTCGCGTCCGGGCGATTATCCTGCAACCGCGATACCATATGCGCTCGACCGGGACAAACGCCCACAGGTGACGCTATTTCAACGAGTTGGGCCCGAACGGCACGAGCGCCTGTGATCGTCGTGCCACACGCGCTATGTGCGTCGGAAGCAAAGTTTGCCGGATTTCGCCCTTCCCGGATGGCGCGGCCGACAGTCCCGACTTTGCGCTTCGGGACGTGGCTAACGATTCTCAGCACTCGAACCGACAAATCCGGGAGATCTTATGGTCGTAGCACAGTTGCTGTTCCTCGCGGTCCTTCAGCAGGCGCCGGCCGTCGCCCCGGCAGCGGAGAGCGTCGTCGTCACTCCCGCAGCTCTCGAACTCGAGGTCGACGCGACCCGGGTGTTCGAGGCGAAAGTCCGGGACGCCGATGGACGTTCCATCGATGGTGCCGAGGTCCGCTGGATCGTGCCCGAGGCCGACGTTGCCACCATCGACCCGGCGAGCGGGCGTGTGACGGCCCTGCGGCCGGGCCGGGCGAACGTCTTCGCCGTGGTCGAAGGGAAGGTGGGGCGGGCGCTGCTGACCGTGCCGGAGCTGCCGGCCGTGGCCCTGGAGGTGACGATGCCCGACGTGGTGCTCCGCGCCGGCGAGAGCGTTCAGGCGACCGTGATCGGTCGAGACCGACTGGGCGACGAGGTATCGGTCGTCGTAGAGGCCGTGGAGCCCGATGACCGGGACGTGGCGTGGGGCGACGAAACGGGGCGCATCTACGGCGTCGCGCCCGGCGAGACGTCGCTACGGTTCGAGACCGGAGCGATCGCGGCTTCCGTCGACGTCCGGGTCGCCGAGAATCCGGCGGACCGATACGAGCTGGTCGGCCTTCCCGAGACCGCGATCCGGACGGGCGACGTGGTTCGCTTGCGGGTGTCGGCGCTATCCGGCCGACGGGAGGTGGCGTCACCGTCGCCCGTGTGGTCGACGGCCGGTCCCGGGGCCGAGATCTTCGCCGAGGGCGTAGAGGGCGCGTTCGTTGCCGAGCGTCCGGGCCTCCACCGCGTGACGGCCGTGATCGGTCCGGAACGTTCCGTGTCGGTCGTCATCCGGGTCGAGCCGAGAGCCGCCGCGACGGAGACCGATCTGATACTGCTCGGGCGCGGCGTGAACGCCGACCACCATTCGGGCGACACCTGGGCGTTCGAGGGAGTGGATGGCCGCGACTACGCCTATATCGGCACTTTCCTCTACGACTGGATGCGCGCGTGGGACGTGACCGACCCGACGGCACCCGTGCTGACCGACTCGATGCAGCTCGACGCGCGCCGCATCAACGATGTGAAGATTCACCCGAACGGGCAAATCGGCATTCTGACGCGCGAGCAGGCCTCGAGTCGGCGCAACGGCATCGTGATCCTCGACCTGTCGGAGCCCGCCCACCCGTCCGTACTGTCGGAGTACGAGGAGACGGTCACCGGGGGCGTGCACAACGTGTGGATCGACGGCGAGCACGATCTCGTCTACGCCTGCCACAACGGCACGGGCGAGCTGCACATCATCGACATTTCCGACCCGGCGAGCCCCGCCGAAGTCGGCCGCTGGGGGCTCGACAGGCCGTCGAAGACCCTGCACGACGTAATCGTCCAGGACGGCTACGCGTACCTGAGCTACTGGGACGACGGGCTTGTGATTCTCGACGCGGGCGCCGGTACCCACGGCGGAACGCCGACGAACCCCGTGTTCGTGAGCCGGATCGCCTATCCGACGGGCCACACGCATACGGCGTTTCGCTACGGCCGCTACGTGTTCGTCGGCGACGAAATCTTCCCGTCCGACTGGGATCCCACGAAGCCGATCGAGGCGCGGGGCTACATCCACGTGATCGACGTCGAGAACATCGACGACCCGGTGGAAGTGGCGCGGTACGAGGTGCCCGAGGCCGGTGCGCACAACATCTGGGTCGACGACGACCGGTTGTACGTCGGCTACTACCAGGCGGGTCTGCGGGTAGTCGACGTATCCGGCGAGCTCAGGGGCGATCTTTACCGCCAGGGGCGGGAACTCGCCGTGCTGAAGACGAGTGCCGAGGACTCGGTCGTGCCGAACTGGGGCATGACGTGGGGCGCCCAGATCCACAAGGGATCGATCTTCACCTCCGACCTCAACTCGGGTCTATGGATCGCCCGTCTGCAGCAGGGTACGCTCGTGCCCTGACCCGGCGAGGAATCCTTCCGTCCATTCTCGGTGTCCAAGGAATGTGAGGGAGGAGAGAGAGGGGAAGTCGGGGCGCGCCCGCCGGAACACCCGGATTTCCGAAACCTGTCGTCACGGCTATCGTAAGTCCTCATATGAATGAGTTGTTGGAGCAACTGAGCAAGAAGCACCTCGTGCGCACCGCGATCGTCTACATCGGCGGCGCGTGGCTATTGCTCGAGGCCACAGCGTTCTTCGTCGACAACTACGAGCTGTCGCGGAACTTCATCGACGTCGTCGTCCTCCTGGTCGTGCTGGGCTTTCCGGCCGCCCTGATCATCTCGTGGTTTCACGGCGAGAAGGGACGCCAGGAGGTGGCGCGCAGTGAGGCGGCCCTGTTGCTGTCGCTCGCGGTGCTGGCGGCGGTGGGCACCTACCGAATCACGACGGCCACCGAAATCCCGGCCGATGGGCAGGCCGAGCTCTCGGCGCCTGCCGTCCGCCCGGCGTCCGACGATCTCGGCGAACGCTCGATCGCGGTGCTTCCGTTCACCAACGCTACCGGGCTCGACAGTCTCGATTGGGTGGGTTCCGGCGTTTCGGACATGCTTACGACCGGGCTGGCGCGTGGAGAGAACGTCCGGGTAGTGAGCCCTCAGCGACTATTCGAGCTTCTGCGAAACGCGGGGCGCGCCGAGACGGACGTGATTCCCGACGACGTCGCCATGCAGATCGCCGGGCAGGCCGGGGCCCGCCGGATGGTGCGGGGTTCCGTGCTCGGCAGCCTGGAGGACCTCGTGCTCGACGTGCAGGTCATCGATCTGGCCGACGGCACGGTGGTCGCGGGGGACCGGGTGCGAGGCAGCGACGTATTCGCGATGAGCGACTCGCTGGCCGTCTGGGTGTCGAACGTGCTGAACGCCGGTCGCGAGCCCCAGATGGCTGGTTATGGCCTGCCGCGCCCGCCGCCGGCCGTCTCCGGCGATCCGGAGCGGCTCAAGGAATATTCGGTGGCCATTCGCTCGGCGTGGAGCGAGGACGGCATCGAGGCGCACTACCGGGTCGTCGACCTGCTCGACGACTGGTCGGGGCGCGAGAGCGAGGTGCGGAGCGCCCTCGAGCGAATCGTGGCGATCGAGCCCGGGGACGTGCGGGCCCTGCGAGGGCTGGTGCGGGTGGCAGCCGGTCAGGCCGACCGGCCGGCGCTCGATTCGTTGATCCCGCTCTACCTGGCTGCCGAGCCCGACGAGGGTCGGGCGCGCATGACGACCGGCCGGGCGCACGAGCGGCTGGGCGATCGGGAGCGGGCGCGCGAGGTGTACCGTGGGATGCTCGGCGACGGGGTCGGTGGGACGGCGCCGCTCGACCGGCTCGTCCGCACGTATCTCGAAGAGAGTCGGCCCGGTGAAGCGCGGCGGGAACTGGACCGCCTCGACGCGCGGGACCCCGAGGTCGCGGCTCGCGTCCGTCTCCTGCGGGCGGATACTTACGCTTGGGAGGGTGACTTCGACCGGGCGTTAGCAGGCTATGCGGAGGCGGAGCGGGGCGGTTCCGTCGAAACCCGTGCCGCCGCCCTCGAGAGCGCGCTCTCGGTGCGCTGGTTGCTCGACCCCGAGGACGGCGCTTCCCGCCTGAATCGCTCCGTCTGGAAGCTGCTCGAACTCGGACGTCACCAGGAAGCGCTCAACGTGGTCGAAGGGGCCGAACAACTCTACGTGAAGAATGCCGATCGCCTGCCCCCGGTCGACGCGCACGTGTTGCTCTACGTGCGCGCCCGGGCACTCGAACTGGCCGGTGCCGCACGCCCCGCGGCGGCGACCTACGCAGCCCTGCTCCGCGACTGGAACGAGGCGATCGACCGTCTGCCGTTGCTGGCGGACGCCCCCGAGCGTCTCGCGGCGCTCGGGCACGGATGATGAGCGGCGGCCTGGAGGGCCGGGGAGACGGCACCCGGCAGGCCTACGGCATCGTGCGCGGCGAGCGCCCCGACGATGCGCCGGCGTGGCTCATCCAGCGCGCCTCGCGCACGCTGCGCGTTCTGTTCCTGCGCATGATGGAGGAGCGCTCGGGCGGGGTCACGCCGGAGATGTGGCTCGTACTCTCGCGCCTCTATGCGCGGGATGGCCAGTATCAGACACAGATCGCCGACAGCACCTTCCGTGACCGTCCGAACACGTCCCGGATCCTCGCCGGGCTGGAGGAGCGGGGTTATGTGAGAAAGCAACGTGACCCGGACGACAGGCGCCGGATGCGCATACACCTGACGGAGCGCGGCGAAGCATTCGTGCGTGACATGGCGCCCCAGGCCGCCCGGACGAGGGACGGCCTGTACGAGGGCCTGTCGGACGACGAGCTGCGGATGCTGCGCAGAGTACTTCGCCGGATCGAACGGAACGCGCTCGCCCTGCTCAGATCCGACGAATCGTGACGCTGCCGTTGACGGTCTCCATCCGCAGCGCGTGCCCGCCGTCGCCGATGGTTCCATGCATGCGGCGATTCGAGAACCGGCCCCGCACGGTCAGCGGGAAGTCGGACTCGAGAGATCCGTTGACCGTGGCCGCCTCCACGTCGGCGTTGGCGCCGGACGGCAGCGACACGGTCACGCTTCCGTTGACGGTCTTGAAACGCAGATCCTCCGCGAGGTCAGATGCCATCGAAGCGCGTATGGAGCCATTGACGGTCGAAGCTTCCGCGGTACCGCCGGATTCCACCTCGATGTCGCCGTTCACCGTCGAGGCCTTCACGTCACCGTCGATCCGGCGCGCCTCGACGTCGCCGTTCACGGTGCCGGCCACCAGGTCGACGCCGGCCGGCACCTCGATGCGGAAATCCACCCGCGTATTGTTCTCGTAGTTGCCGAGTCGGGTGTCGCCGGGCGCGCAACGGTTCTCCCGCCGGCCCGGTCGATTCGGATACATGGCGCAGATCACGACGCCGCCGGCGTGCTCGACGACTTCGATCCTGACATCGTCCACGCGTCCCTTGCTGCCCTCGCGCATCTCGGCCGTCACGATCACCTGCCGTCCGCTGCCGGCGACGGCGTCGATGCGGCCGTTCACGCCGTGCACTTCGACCACCTCTCCCTGATCGAGTCCGCCCCGCCATTCGAAGTCCTGGGCCTGGGCGCTCGGGACCGTCAGGACCGTCGCGGCCAGCGTAACGAGAACGGCCCCCGTGCTCCGGATCATCGTCATCGTCGTTTTCATCGTCATCCTCCCTGGAGTCTGGCTGTCCCGAGTTCTATTGCTCTCGCGTCAGACGGATCTCTCCGTCGAACGAGGAGAGGTCCATCAGCGCCCGCCCGGTGCCGATCGTGAACGAAAATCGCTTCTGCGAAACGTCTCCCTCGAGCTGGATCGGAATGTCCGAAACGAGGTCTCCATCGAACGTCGCGACCGACACCCGGACGTTCGCGTTCCGGGGGATCGTGACGTCCAGATCACCGTCGTGCGTCGACAGGAAATACCGTCCGTCGTCCCGGATCGTCCCGGCGTATACGACGTTTCCGTCTACGACGTTCACCGAGACGTCGTCCGAGTCGATGCCGCGCAGCGTCACGTCGCCGTCCACGGACTCGATTCGCACGGGACCCTGCGAATCGGTGATCGTGACCGTGCCGTCCACCGCATTTACGGAAATCTTGCCTTCCGCGTTTCGCACGGTGACCGGTCCGTCGACGATCTGGAGCGACACGTTGCCGCGGCCCCCGTTCACGTCGACCGCCCCCTCGACCGACTGGACCCTGACGTTGCCCGAGGTTTCGTCGATCCGGGCCGAGAGTTCGACGCCCTGTACGGCCACCGACATCCAGCGCGGCGTCGTGATGTCGAACTCCACGTACGGAAGGCCGGCGTCCCGGGGTTCGACCCTGACGCGCACGCTCTTGTCCGTCGTGCGAATCGCGATGGGGCGCCGTCCCTCGTCCCAGCGTGCCCGGACGCGAAGCTCGTCGCGGTCCCAGGTGTCGACGGTAACCGTGCCCACGTGGTTGTAGAGTTCGAGGTGGGAGTCGGCGGACACGGCAAACGTCGTGTCGACCTCCTGCACCATCGTCATCGAAGCCAGAGCTGCAGCCGCCAGTTGTACGATCATCATCTATCTCCTCAGGTTCTCGCCGCAATGAGCGTCGTGGCATCCTCGAGCAGCCGGAGCTTCTTCGCCCGCGCGCTCGCCAGATGCTGGTTCAGGTATACGTTGTTCGGATCCGCCTCCAGCGCCGTCCGGGCCTGCACGATCGCGCTGTCGATGGTCGCCAGGCTCTGTTCGATGACCCGGACGGTCTCGGGATCGAGTACGTCACGGCCGGCACCGAGACGTCCCTCGAGGTCCGCCACGAACTGGGGATAGCGCGGACCCGTGGCGTCCACGGACACGACGCTCGCGGATTGGCCGCCGATCGGCGGGGCAGCCGGATCGACCATGCGGCCGATGCCGACGCCCAGCAACAGCACCACGCCGGCCGCGGCGGCCAGTTGCGGCAGCGTGAACATGAGCCGGCGTCGCCGCGAGGCGGACCCGGTCGAAGCGGCGGTACGGCGAGCGGGCTCGATTCGGCCGCGCACCCCGTGCCACAGCTCTGCCGGCGCCTCGAAATGAGGCCGCTCCGAGGCCGCTCGTTTCACGGCCCGCAATTCCTCGAGCAGGGCGCGGAGCCGCGGTTCGACCGCGAGGCGTGACTCCAGCCTCTCGACCTCGTCGCCGTCGAGCTCGCCGTCCAGGTACTCGGAAAGTTTGTCGGTCCAGTTCGTGTTCATCGTTCCGTTCTTCTAGTCGGGCCGCGCCACGTATTTCCGCATCACCATGCGGGCGCGGTGGAGCTGCGCCTTCGTCGTTCCGGTCGTCACTCCCAGCATCTCGGCGATCTCCCGGTGCTTGTATCCCTCAATATCGTGCAGCACGAACACCTGCCTGGCTCCGTCCGGCAACTCGCGCAGCCCGGCCTCGAACTCCGCACCCTGCGGGGGAGCGTCGGATCGACCGGACATCGTCCCGAACACCGGCTCGGGGTTCCCCAGGAATCGCTCGCGATGGATCGCCAGCCTTCGTCGCCTGCCGAGTACGACGTTGATCGCCAGCCGATGCAACCATGTGCCGAAGGCGGCCTCACCGCGAAACGTATCGATCTTCTGCCACGCCCGAACGAACACGTCCTGCGTGACCTCCTCCGCCAGGTCTTCGTCGAGCATGCGACGCGCCAGCGAGTACACGCGATCGACGTGTCCCCGGTACAGGCGCTCGAATGCCCCCACGTCGCCCTCGGCCGCGAGACGGGCGTCGGACGTGTAGTTCGTGCGGCCCTCTCGTTCGGCCACGGTAATCGCGATCTCCATGCGGTTGATTGGATCGACCCAGACGGCAAATGGTTGACTCGACCCGCGCATTGCGCAACGTGTCGAGGTCCGGCCATATGTGGGCCGCGCCGTCGATGAACCATACGATACACCCGGAAGATGATGACCTGTTCAGCCTGCCGCCGTGTCACCGTGCTGCTGCTCGTAGCCGCCGCCCATGCGCTCGTGCCCCCGGTTTCGGCCGGGCAGGAGACCGGGGAGGGGGCGCAGAAGTCCGAGTCGATCGAGGATCCGCTGACCGGCGATGCGACGTTCGGCCTGACGGTCACGGAGGGAAACAGCGAGACTCTGACCCTCAACTTCGCCGGACGAATCGCCTACGAGATGCGGCAACACACGTGGTCGATCGACGGGCAGATTCTCCGCACGCGCGACGGCGACGAACTGCGGGCGAACCGCGGCAGCCTGATGACCCGGTATGGTTTCGAGCCGAGCGACCGGTTCTTTTTTGAGCAGCCAGTTCCGCGCATCCTACAATCGTCCGGCCGGCATCGAGCGCCGGCTGGCTCCCGGCTTAAGCCTCGGATACGACGTGGTTCGAGGTTGGGTCGGCGAGCGCTTTACCGACGACACGCGGGAGAGTTCGCTGTACTTCAACCTGGAGCAGCAGTTTCGGCTGCGTGTGAACGAAACCACGGACCTGGAGCAACGGCTCGCATATTCGCCACGCCCCGACGATCTTGGCGACTACCTGATTCACGCATCACTGGCGCTGACCACCCGGGTGTGGAACTTCCTCGGCGTCAAGACGCAGATCAGCGACGATTTCGATTCGACGCCCTTCGTCGACCCCGAGACGGGCGAGGCGCGAAGCCGGAACGACCTTACGTTGATCACCGGGCTGAACGTGAGTTTCTGATCGCACCATCCGAATGAGCCGGCTGCAGAGGAGGACCGCCTGGCGGAGCTGACGAACCAGAACGACGAGCGGTTGTCGAAGAGCATGCGCCTACGGGACGTCTTCGCGATCTCGACGGGCGCGATGATCAGCTCCGGATTCTTCCTGTTGCCCGGACTGGCGACGGCCGAAGCCGGGCCCTCCGTCGTGCTTGCCTATTTTGCCGCCGGCCTGCTCGTTCTCCCGGCGCTGTTCAGCAAGGCCGAACTCAGTACCGCGATGCCCAAGGCCGGGGGCACGTACTACTTTCTCGACCGCAGCCTGGGGCCGCTCGTCGGCACCGTCGGTGGCCTGGGAATATGGTTCGCGCTGGTTCTCAAGAGCGCCTTTGCGCTGATCGGAGTCGGCGCCTACCTGGGGCTGTTCGTAGACGTGTCTATCCGTCCCGTCGCGATCGGACTCACGCTGGCGTTCGGTGCGTTCAACACCGTGGGCGTGAAGCAAACGACGAGGCTGCAGCAGGGCCTGGTCTATTTCCTCCTCGTGGTACTCGGCTTTTTCATCGCGCAGGGCCTCGTGGAGATCGGCGTGCTCGGTGTCGGCGAAGTGATCGAAGTGCAGTTCACCCCGTTCTTTCCGTTCGGCTTCGAAGGTCTCGCGACGACGACGGGTCTGGTTTTCGTCTCGTATGCCGGGCTCACGAAGATCGCCAGCGTCGCGGAGGAGGTGCAGAACCCCGACTACAACATTCCTCGCGGGATGCTGCTCTCGCTGATCGTCGCCACGACGATCTATGTGCTCGGCGTCGCGATCATGGTCGCGGTGCTCGATCCCGTGGAGCTCCGTTCCGACCTGACGCCGGTGGCCACGGCTGGCGAGGCGTTCTTCGACTGGTTGCCCGCACCGATCGGCCTGGTACTCATCATGGCGGCGGCCTTCGCGGCTTTTGCGTCTACCGGAAATGCCGGGATTCTCTCCGCTTCTCGCTATCCGCTGGCTATGGCCCGAGACGGACTGGTGGCCAGCGGTCTGTCGAAGGTCGGCCGCTTTGGCACCCCGACGCGGAGCATCGTGTTGACCGTTGGGGCCACCGTCCTCGTTCTTGCGCTGCTCGATGTGAAGAGCGTCGCCAAATTGGCCAGCGCATTCCAGCTCTTGATCTTCTCGCTCATCAACCTGAGCGTCATCGTGATGCGCGAGAGCCGTTTGCCGTCGTACTCGCCAGGGTATCGCTCGCCGTTCTATCCATGGACGCAGATCGCCGGGATTCTGATCCCTCTCTGGCTGGTGTGGGTGCTCGGCATCCTGTCGATCGTGTTCACGGTGGGAATCATCGTGATCGGTCTCGCCTGGTACTACTTTTACTCGCGTGGCAAGGTGGCCCGCGAGGGGGCGATCTACCACGTGTTCGAGCGGCTGGGGCGCCGACGCTACGAGGGGCTCGAACCCGAGTTGCGCCAGATCATCAAGGAAAAGACGCTCGGGGGGTCCGCGCCGTTCGAGGAGGCCGTGGCCGGCGGTCTCGTGGTCGACCTCGATGACGACGTGCAGTCGTTCGAGGACGTCACGCGTCGGGCGAGCGATCGGCTGGCAGAGCTGGTGGGCGCGCCGGCCGATGAGCTCTACGAGGCCTTCGTCGAGGAGACGCGGCTCGACCTGACTCCGATCTCGGGGGGGTGCGCCCTTCCGCATCTGCGCCGTTCCGACGTGTCCGAGCCCCACCTGCTGATGCTGCGCAGTCGGGTGGGGGTGCCTTCGGCGGACGGTCCGATTCACGCCTTCTTCTTCCTGGTGAGCCCGCGCTCGGCCACGGGGCCGCACCTGCAGATTCTCGCCCAGATCGCCGCCCACGCGAATCGGAGTGATTTCCTCGAACGATGGCGTGCCGCGAGAACGCTCACCGAGCTGAAGGAGATCCTGCTTCACGAGGACCAGTTCCTGACGATCCGGATTCGCGACCACGGACCGACGGCCGAGCTCGGCGGAATGATGATCCGGGACATCGGTTTCCCTTCCGGAGCGCTACTGGTGCTGATCGAGCGAGCGAGCACGGCCATCGTTCCCCATGCCGATACCGTGCTCGCCGTCGACGACCGGCTGACCTTCCTCGGAGAGCCGGAAGTCGTGCGGGATGTTCGCCGGCGCTTCTCGGGCTGATCGTGGCCGCGAACTTTTCCCGGTGGGTTCGGTATGATCGCGCCGTGAACATGTCGAAGTGCGGGGTTGCTTACGGAACGAGCGGTCGGATCCGCGCGATGGCGCGCCTGTCCGGCGTGTTGCTCGCCTTCGCCCTGCTGTTCTCGGGCGACATCGTTCGGATCCACGGGCACGCCGACGGCACGCCCGCCACCTCGGACTGTGTCGCCTGCACGGCGAGCCTCACGGCTGCCGTCGAGACCGATCCGCCCCCTGCCATCGATCCGCCCCGCCCGACCGGCGAGCTCTTGTTCGACTCGACCGCGGCAACGGCGCCAGTCCTCGTGTTCGTCCGCCAGGGCGGACTTCGCGACCCTCCGCTCCTCTTCGCCTGACCCCTCAGCACATCTCGCGCGGCCGTCACTTCGAGGGCCGCTACGAAGGTCATGTGAAGGCGAGGTTCCCGGCCCACCGGCCGGAACGCTCGCGAAGGACACCAATGCGGAGCCCTACAACGCGGAACCCAGTGCCGTCGCATCCGTCGGGCGTCACGCGCCGAAGCCTCGGCGCGCTGATCGCTCTCGTCGCCCTTTCCTTCATCCCGCCGACCGACCTGCGCGCCCAGGCGACGGGTACGATCGCCGGACGCGTCGTGCTCGAAGGTATGGAAGACCAGCCGATCGCCGGAGCCACGGTGAATCTTCCCGGCCTGCGCCGGGTGGCGATCACCGATCCGGCGGGTGCCTTCATGTTCGAGCGCGTCGCCGTCGGGTCACACGAAGTGTTCGTGCAGCGCGGCAACGCACGCAGCGAACGCCGCGCGGTGGAAGTCGCCGCCGGCGACACCACCCGGGTCGACCTGCAGCTCGCGATCGCCCATACGCTCGAGGCGATCACCGTCACGGGAAACCCGCGCGGGCAGACCACGGCCCTCGAGTCGTTCGGGGCCGTCAATTCCGTTTCGAGCCGCGATCTGGCCGAGCGAATGTCCGGCACCCTGGGCGAAACGCTCGACGCCGAGCCGGGGGTGGCCAAGCGCAGCTTCGGTCCCGGCAGCGCCCGCCCGATCGTCCGCGGGTTCGACGGCGATCGCGTTCTGATCATGACCGACGGACTGCGCGCCGGCGACGTGTCGAGCCAGTCGGGCGACCACGGCGTGCTGACCGACCCCGCGAGCCTCAAGCGGGTCGAAATCCTCAAGGGTCCGGCGACGCTGCTGTACGGTTCCAACGCGGTCGGCGGCGTGGTCAACGCCATCAGCCATCACGACTTCACGCACGAGCCTCCGCCAATCGGCTTGACCGGCTTCGGCACCGTCGACGGCGGCGCCGCCGACGAGCGCATCGGCGCGAACTTCGAGGCGCAGTACGGAGCGGACGGCTGGGTAGTCTGGGGCGGCGGCGGCGCCCGCCGGGCAGGCGACTACGACACGCCCGAGGGAACGGTGCCGAACTCCGCCTCGGACCTGCAGCGCTTCGCGGTCGGCGGGGGCCGACATTCCGATCGAGCGTTTCTCGACGCCAGCTTCTCCTACGACCAGGGTGTGTACGGCGTGCCGTTTGCCGCGGAATTTCACGAGCACGAAGAGCCCGGCCAGGAAGACGAGCACAGCGAGGAGACGATCGAGATCGACGGCGACCGCTCGGCGCTGCGCCTGAATGCCGGCCTCCGTGAGCTCGCCGGCTTCGTCGAAGACGCGCACGCCCACCTCACATGGATCGACTGGTCGCACCGCGAGCTCGAGGGCGAGGAGGTAGGCACGCGGTTCGACAACCGGACGCTGGTCCTGCGTGCCGAGGCCAACCAGCGTCAGACGGGGCGTTTTACGGGAACATTCGGCGTGTGGGGGCAGCTCCGCGACTTCGAGGCCATTGGCGAAGAAGCGCTGTCGCCACCGGTCGAGCAGCGGTCGGTTGCGGTGTTCGCGCTCGAGGAGGCCGATTTGGGGGGCTTGCGGCTGGCCGGCGGGCTCCGACTCGAGACGAACAGCTACGAACTCGGCGCCGGGGCATCCGGCCTGCCGGACCGCAGCTTCACGGGCGTCTCGGGATCGCTCGGCATCAACGTACCCCTGGCGTCCGGTGCCGCGCTGTACACGAACCTCAGCCGGTCGCATCGCGCACCGGCGCTCGAGGAACTCTACAACAACGGGCCTCACGTCGGTACGCTGACGTTCGAGGTCGGCGACGCCGACCTCGAGCCGGAGACGACGAACGGCATCGATGCGGGTCTGCGCTACCAGTCGGATCCGCTGAATCTCGAAGCCGGCGTATTCCTGTACGACATCGCCGACTACATCTACCTGGCTCCGACCGGCGATGTCGAGGACGGGCTTCCGGTGGGTGAATACGCGCAGGGAGACGCGCGCTACCTGGGGTTCGAGGCAACCGCCGACGTGCGCCTGACGGAGGATCTTCGGCTGCTTGCCGGCGCCGACTACGTCAGGGCCGAGCTCCAGGCGGCCGACGAACCGCTGCCGCGCATCCCGCCGCTTCGGACGCGCTTCGGCCTCGACTGGCACCTGGCGGGTCTCGACGTACGGCCCGAGGTCGTGTTGACCGCCGAGCAGGATCGGACCTTCGGGGTGGAGACACCGACCGACGGCTACACGCTGGTGAACCTGACGGCGTCGTACACTCTCCTGCGCGGCGACCGGCAACACATGATCAGCCTGCGCCTGTACAACCTGACCGACGAGCTGTATCGGAACCACTCGTCGTTCATCAAGGAGCTGGCGCCCGAGATCGGCCGCGGCGCCCAGCTTACCTACAGCATGCGGCTGTTCTGACGGCCGAGTCGGCCAGCGGCCTCGCGCAGGCTACCGGCCTCCGCCTGCCCGCGGCACGAACACGTCCGTGACCGCGGGCAGGCTGTAGGCCTTCGTATCTGCGTCCTGTACCCGCACGGCCACCGAGTACTCGCCCGGCGCTGCGTCGCCGAGATCGAGTCGCACGTGGTGTCGGCCGATCTCTTCGGTCATTTCGGCGGTGAACCGCAGGCGAAAGTCGAGCTCGGCCGGGTCGAGCCGCAGGATCTCCTCCGTCGACTCGACCGGGGCCATGCGGATCTCGACCTCGTACTCCGTGCCCGGCCGCACCTCGTAGACCTCGAAGTACGCGTGGATCGAGCCGTCGTCGTTCGTGACGTGCGCGGGCGTGATCTGGAGGAACGTCTCACCGTCGCGCGACCACGTTCCGCCCGTCTCCCGGGCGATCGCAATGTCGCTGACCATCGGCAGCCCGCCGATCGCCGGCACGTTCAGCGTGTCGATCAGATAGTTGCCGGCGTTCGGGCGGTTGCCGTCCTCGACGACCACGGTCAGGGGCAGCGGACCGGGCCGCGCCCGGAACACGGTGCGAAAGTGGATGCCCGCGTCGTCGGGGACGGACGCCTCGGGGACGCGGCGCGGGGCCAGCTCGTGAACCTCCACCTCGGACTCGCTCAGCACGGAAAACCGTCCGCCGGCCACCAGCGTCGGCACTCCGTCGGCATCGGGCGCCGACGTCAGATCGCCGGCCCTGACCCCGGCCAGCGTCCAGATCTGCCAGACCCGCTCCGACGGATTCAGGAAGCGCAGGGTCTCGACATCGAGGCGCACGGACGGCAGCACGGCCGGCACGTCCGGTACCTGCGCCACGGCCTCGGAGATGTTCTCTCGCGTCGCGACCTCGGCGACGTGCCCGTAGTGCCGGCGCTCGACGCTGTCGAGATCCCGCACCCACGGCTCGCGGACGGCGCTGAAGGCGGTCGCCGTTCGCGCGCGAAGCTGATCGCGCACCCACGCGCGCGGAAGGTTGGAGTTCAGGACGTACTTGTGATAGAACCGCGTTCCCGGTTGGGCGGAGATCGAGGTCTGCAGCTTGTAGTCGCCGTCGGCTCGCGCCTGGCCGGATACGGACGTCTGGCTGAAGCAGAAGATCCGGTACCCGTCGGGCCGCGGATACGGCCAGCACCGGCTCTCGTCGAGGGCGTCGTCGGGCACGCCGGTGAGAAAGCTCGGCGTCGCGTTCGACCGGTCGGCCACCCGGAAGTCGACGTCCACGCCTTCGTTCCCGAGGCCGATGAATCCCTCGTCCGTTTCGGGCGGGCCCATCCGGACGTACATCAGCCCCCGGTCGTCGAGCGGCAGGCCGTCGGGTCGGCCCCGCAGGTCGGCCCAGCTCTCGGCGTAGCGCGGCCGCGGAATCCAGTACCAGTCGCGGGCGTGCGCCAGCCGGCGGTAATGGAGCGCGACGCGCTCGTCGGTCGAGATCGCCATGCGCTGCGCGCGTTCGCTCCAGAAGTCACGGAGCCAACCGCAACCGGCGAGGTCGACCGACTTCTCGGCCCACGCTTCGCGCTCGTCCGGCGTGGAAACCGAGAGGAGGTCGAACTGAAAGTCGGGGAGCGCGGCGCCGTCGAGTCGCTCGCAAGCGGCCCAGTACGCCCGCGCGCCGGCCTCGCGGTCGACGTCCGATTCGAGCAGCACCCGGGCCCGCTCGAGCAGCGCGAGCGAACCGGTCTCGGCCATCGGAATCGCTTCGAGCGTCGCGAGCGCACGCCCGGTGGCGCCGGCCCGTCGCCACAGTCGGGCGACGAGTAACGCGTCCGCCGGTGTCCGCGGGAATCCCGTGGCCCGTGCCTGCTCGCCGAGCAGACGCTCGACCTCGGCCGCATCGGGGTCGCCGCGGTACGGATTCAGCAGCCTCGCGACAGGCGCAGGTGCGTCGAGCGACGACGCGTGGAGCGCAACGTGAGCGGGAGCTTCCTGGGTCAGGGCCGTGGACGGCGCGATGATCGTCGGCAACAGCGCCCACGTAGCGAGCAGCGAAACGACAGCCCTGAGCGGGCCCCCGGTGCCGTGCGACATGTCTCCTCCTGGGGTTGGACCTCTATCTCAGGCAACCCGGTTCGGGGGCTCACGGTTCCGTCACTCGGGGACGGAACCCCTGTCCCTCGTCGGGGTCGAAAGCTGACGAAGGTTGATTCCGACGCGTTTCGTCGTATCATTCAAAAACCATCCGGCGCGCCCGCGCCGGTTCCACGATGCATCGCTGGGGTTTCATCGGTGTGGTCGGGGCGTCCGCCGAGGCGGACATGCTCGATGCGCCAATCTGAAGGGACCCTCCCTGGCAGACGTGCATGATTGCATTCACCGTACGAAATGGACGGATCGTGACGAACGAAGGCTACCTGGGCGTTCTCGAGGTCATCAACAATCGCAGTGGCTTCATCCGCCGCCCACAGGCGGGCTACATGCCGAGCGACGACGATATCTACGTCGGTCAGCGGCTGATTCAGAAATTCAAGCTGCGCACGGGCGACGAGATCGCCGGCGAGGCGGGCGATCCGCCGGGCAACGGCAAGAGTCCGCCGCTCCGGGCGGTGTTCACGATCAACGGCGTCCCCGCCGACGAGATGCCCGCCCACCGCCCGCAGTTCAACCGGCTTTCCGCGCTCCACCCCGATCAGCAGCTCAAGCTCGAATGCGGCCTCACCCGCCAGGGCAAGGCCGACTACACGAACCGGATCATCGATCTGTTCTGTCCGCTCGGCAAAGGCCAGCGCGCGATGATCGTGGCGCCGGCCAAGGCCGGAAAGACCATGGTCCTCCAGGCGATTGCGGAAGGTATCGTGAAGAACCAGCCCGACGCGCTGGTGCTGATCCTGTTGGTGGACGAACGACCCGAAGAAGTCACGGAGATGGAGGCGTGCGGCTACGGCGAGGTCGTCGCGTCGAGCTTCGACTACCCGGCCGAGCGCCACGTGGCGATTGCCGAGATCACGCTCGAGCGCGCCCGCCGCCGGGTAGAGATGGGGCAGGACGTCGTAATCATTCTCGATTCGATCACCCGCCTCGCCCGTGCCTACAACTCGACCGAAGAAGGCTCGGGCCGTACGCTGTCGGGCGGTCTCGACGCTAACTCGCTCGACAAGCCGAAGCGCTTTCTCGGAAGCGCCCGCAACGTCGATCCCGACCAGGGCGGGGGTTCACTGACGATCATCGCGACCGCGCTCATCGACACGGGTTCGAAGATGGACCAGGTGATCTTCGAAGAGTTCAAGGGAACCGGAAACAGCGAGATCCTGCTGAGCCGTGATCTGGCCGACCGGCGGATCTTCCCGGCCATCGATCTACAGGCGAGCCAGACGCGACGCGAGGAACTGCTGCTGTCGGAGGCCGCCCTGGCCTGTTCGCACGCAATGCGCCGCGAGCTGAGCGGCGTGTCCGAGGTCGAGGCGATGAAGGAAGTCCTCGGTATCATGAAACGCACCGAAAACAATCAGGCCCTGCTCGACATGGTCGCGGCGAAGATCTGATCTCCTCCGCCCTGGCAGGCACAGACGGGCAGGATCTCCCGCCACGCATCGCGGGCCTCGACGCGCTCGCGCAAAACCTCTGGTGGACCTGGCATCCGGCCGCTCGAAAGCTCTTCCAGCACCTGAGCCCGTCCGCCTGGACGCGCAGCCGCAAGAGCGCCGTCGAGATGCTTCGGACGATCGACGCCGAACGGCTGCGAACGATGGCCGGCAACCCCCTCTTCCTGCGCGAGTACGACGCCGTGATGGCCGAGTTCGCCGACGTCATGGCGGAGCGCCGGTCGTGGTACCGTGACCAGTACGGCGATCTCGCGGCGGGCGGTATCGCCTATTTCTGCGCGGAATTCGGCGTCCATACGTCACTTCCCATCTACTCGGGTGGCCTGGGCATCCTGGCCGGCGACCACTTCAAGGAGGGCAGCGACCTCGGTCTTCCACTGGTCGGCGTCGGCCTGCTGTACCAGCGGGGCTATTTCCGCCAGCGGATCGGGGCGCACGGCGAGCAGATCGCGATCGACGAGCCGTTTCATCCGGAATCGATGCCGATCGAGCGCCTGCCGGGGACGGGGGACCGCGGTGAGCATGCGAGGGTTCGGCTGGCCGGCCGAGAGGTGTTGCTGAACGCGTGGCGCATCCAGGTCGGCCGGGCGGCGATCCACCTGGTCGACACGGATCTCGAGGGCAACCACGACGACGATCGCGCCCTGTCGCACCAGCTCTACCGCGGCGACCTGGAGATGCGCCTGCGCCAGGAGATCGTGCTCGGGATCGGCGGCGTTCGCATCCTGCGCAGCCTCGGGCTCGCACCTGCCGTCTGGCACGCCAACGAAGGACACCCGGCGTTCATGCTCCTCGAGCGTCTGCGCGAGGCCGTAGAGGCGGGAGCGGCGCCGGAGGACGCGATGCGCGAGGTGGCGGCGACCACCGTGTTCACGACGCATACACCGGTGCCCGCCGGCCACGACGCGTTTCCGGCCGAGCTGATCGACCGCTACTTCGGCGAGTATATCCCGAAGCTCGGACTCGAGCGCGACGAGTTCTACGCGCTCGGTCGCCATCCCGACGACGACGGCCGATTCCACATGTCGGCCCTCGCGCTGCGCCTGTCGGACTACCGCAACGGGGTGAGCCGGCTGCACGGCGCCGTGGCCCGGCGCATGTGGCAGGGCCTGTGGGCCGACGATGACGCGGCTCGTGACTCGGGCCGTGACGCGGACGACGACGAAGGAGCGGGCATTCCGGCCCCCTCGATGGCCCGCGTACCGATCGGCCACGTGACGAACGGCGTGCACGCGCCGAGCTGGGTGTCGCCCGCCTTCCGTGACCTGTACGGCCGCTACCTCGGCCCCGACTGGATGCTCGAGCAGGACGTGGCCGCCCTGTGGGAGCGGGCTCTCGACCTGCCCGATCACCTCGTGTGGGAGGCCCACGTCGCCTGCAAGAACCGGCTGTTCGACGTTCTGAGGCGACGGGCCCGGCGTCGCTGGATGGACGAGGGCTCCGAACCAAGCCAGGTCGTGGCTTCCGGCACGCTGCTCGACCCGAACGTCCTGACCCTGGGCTTCGCCCGCCGCTTCGCGACCTACAAGCGGGCAGCGCTCATCCTGAGTGACACCGCGCGGCTCGAGGCGTTGCTGCTCGATCCGGTCCGGCCCGTGCAACTCGTGTTCGCCGGCAAGGCACATCCGGCCGACGGGCCCGGCCAGAAGGTGCTGGCCGACGTATACCGACATGCGCAGGATCCGCGGTTCGGGGGCCGGATCGCATTTGTAGAAGACTACGAGATGAACGTGGCCCGCGACCTGTTCTCGGGCGTAGACGTGTGGCTCAACAATCCGCGCCCTCCGATGGAGGCGTCGGGCACCAGCGGTCAGAAGGCGGCGCTGAACGGAGTGCCGCAATGCTCGACCCTCGACGGCTGGTGGGCCGAGGGATTCACCCGGCTCAACGGTTGGGCGATCAACGAGGCGGCGGGCGTGATCCTGGAGGGCGACCCGGCCGTGCGCGACACCGGCGACGCCACCGGGCTGTACGATACGATCGAACGCGAGATCGCGCCCCTCTACTACCGGCGCGACGTCGACGGCATCCCGCGCGGCTGGGTCAGGGTGATGAAGCACGCGATCCGCACGGGAGGCGCGAACTTCACGGCCCGTCGCATGCTGAAGGAGTACGTCGAGAGGTACTACGTTCCGGCGGCCGGCGGGGGTTGACGTTCCCGATCGGCGGCGTCTTGCAGCCGACGCTCGAGCAGCGTTCGCATCCGCTCGGCGTAGTGCACGATGCGGTAGGCCGTCGCCTCCATGAGTCGCATCTCCATCTCGTCCATTTCGGCGCGTTTGAAGATCCGCCGGTAGCTCCGCATCTTCGACGTCGGCGGTACGCCACGGTACATCCCGATCACCCCCATCGCCTCCTGCCAGATTTCGAACAACGCCTCCATCTGCTCGGCCGTCGCGGCTGGCGCCTGGTCGCGCGGCTTGGCCGACAGGTCGCGTTCCTCCAGGCCGCCCAGCGCTCGCGCCGCCTGCCGTAGCTCGTAGGCGATCAGCAGGGCCGCGTGCCCCAGGTTGAGCGACGAGTGGCCCGGGTTGGTGGGGATGCACAGGGATTCGTGGGTCCGGTCGAGCACCGTGTTCGGGAGGCCGTGGTCCTCGCGTCCGAACACGATCGCGACGTCGCCGTCGGCCGTTCGGTCGAGCAGGGCGGGAGCCGCTTCGGCGGGTTCGGCCCACTCCTGCTTCGCCATCCGCCGCCGCGCCGTCGTCGCCGCGATCCACACGACGTCGGCCACTGCCGCGTCGAAGTCGTCGAAGATCTCGATCCGTTCGACGACGTCTTCCGTATCGTGGGCGATTCCGTCGATGCGGCGCTCGTCGTACTCGGCGGGAGATACGAGGCGTAGCCGCGGAAGCTCCATGTTCTTCATCGCCCGTACCGTCAGGGCGATGTTCACCAGGTCCTGGGGCTCGTACAGTACGAAGACGATGCGGTCGAGCGCGGCGCGGCCGTCAGGCACCCGTCAACTCTCGTCCCGCTCCGCCTCGTACTCGGGGGAGCCCTTGAATCCCTTCCCCTTGCGCGGCCTCAGGGCCGGATAGCCGGTCTCGCCGCACTGCGGGCAGGTCTCGACGAAGGCGCCGATGTCGGCGCCGCACACGGTGCAGCCGACGGCCGATTCTCCGGGCTCGTACGACAGGGGCTCGCCGCACTTCTGGCACGTCTGATCGTACGGCCCGAGGGCGTGGTTGCAGGACGGACATTCGGTCGGTTTACTCATGCCGCCAACCTAGTGCCGGTGCGGTCGCGCGGACCAGTCCCGCCTCCCGCCGGACGAGCCAACTGGCGCCGCCGGACGATGCCCCATAGCATCCGCCACCGCCACCGCGACGGCGCCCGAGGCCCGCCGTTCCACGCCACCCGGAGATCGTGTGCAAGACTACGATCCGACATCGCTCCAGCCGGAGTACGACGCGCTCGAGCCCAGGGT
The DNA here is from genome assembly GCA_035464655.1 of Gemmatimonadota bacterium. Classification (GTDB taxonomy): domain Bacteria; phylum Gemmatimonadota; class Gemmatimonadetes; order Palauibacterales; family Palauibacteraceae; genus JARFPW01. The sequence goes on along the minus strand of DATHRZ010000078.1, from coordinate 58,638 downwards.
CTGGGTGATGGGCGGCATCATGCTCGCCCTGGCCCTCGTGGCCCTGGTGCTGATGCTGCAGGACTTCTCCACCTCCAGTTACCTGTACCTCGCGTTCTATGCGATCCCGGCCAACAGCGCGATTTCGGTTTTCCCGCACGAGCCCGTCGTGATCTGGTACGGCAGCGTGGGCAACATCTGGTGGACGGCCGCCGCGGCGAGCGCCGGGACGCTGGTCGCCGGCTTTCTCGATCACTCGGTGTTCGTTCCGGTAATGAACCTGAAGGGACTGACCGGCTACAAGGAGAAGGCCTGGTATCAGAAGGCCGCAGGACTGTTCTCGAAGTACCCTTTCGCGGTGATCGTCGTGGCCGGGTTCACCCCGATCCCCTTCTTCCCGTTCAAGTTCCTCAGCTTCTCTCTCCACTACCCGCTGTCGAGATATCTGTCGGCCCTGCTCATCGGACGCTTTCCGCGCTACGTGCTGCTCGCGTGGGTCGGGCACGTCATCAACATTCCGACCTGGCTGCTGGTCGCGATCTTCGGCGGCGCCATCCTCGCCTACGCGGTCAAGGCGGGGCCCGAAATCGTGCGGTACCTGCGCAGCTCGCGCGCCACGCGGCCGTGAACGAGGTGAACGCCGTGAGCTCCGCCTTCGTCGCGAGGCTTCGGGCGCCCGAGCCGACCGTCGCCGTCGAGTTGCGACCCCCGCGCAGCGGCCTCGTGACCGGGCCGGCGATGGATACCTGGATCGACCTCGGGCATGCTGCCCGCCAGCTCGGCCGTCGCGAGACCTTCGTACTGCTGACGGACGGAGCCGTGGGGGATCCCGAGGAGGAGAACCTCCGGCACCTGGCCGCCAACCTGGCGGGCGAGCCCGGGCCGGATGGGGAAGCGGGGACGGACGTCAGGCGTCTCGTACCGTTTCTGACCTGCAAGCACTCGCTGGACTACTGCCTGTGGTTCGCCGACCGTGCCCGCCGGCACGGGCTGGATACGCTCACCGTCGTGGGCGGGGACACGACGGACGGAAGCGAGCGCTGTTTGCCGCACTCGTATCTCCTGCGGCAGCGCATCCGGGCCCGCTGCCCCGACCTCGCGCTGGGCGGATGGGTGAATCCGCACCGCGATTCCGCGCTACAGGCGGAGTATGTGGTAGAGGCCGATTTTGCGGCGGATTACTACCTGACCCAGGTCGTGTCGCACCACGATCGCCGGGCCATCGACGGCTGGCTGGAGGCGGCGGACTGCCACAGCATCGACCTGCCGGCGGCCTGGGGCGTCTTCTACTATCGAAGTGGACGCCGCGCGTCGCTCGAGCGCCTGTCGGACCACTTCGACGTGCCGGTCGAGCCGCTCGCCCGCGAATTTGAAGCGGGCGCCACCCCCGAAGAAGTGTGCGCCCGAACCATCGTCGCCCTGCGCGAGGCGGGCGCCCGCGATGTCTACGTCTGCAACCTCGGGGCGCGGCAAGCGGGGCGCAGGCTCGACGCCATACTGCAGGCCGTCGACGCCGCGAGCTGAGATCGGTCAGCTCAGCATCTGACCGCGTACCGGGTACCCGGCCCGCCGCACGATCACCCAGCCCGTCCACACGCCGGCCGCGCCGATCAGCATGTCGGCCAGCGCCAGCGTTCGCCCGGCTACGAACAGCTGCGAGGCCTCGACGAGCACCGCCAGCATGATTCCGGGCACGATGCCGCTCCACGGGCCGGCGCGGCGAAACGGCCAGACGGCGAGCAGTCCGCCCACCGGCAGGAAGAGGAAGAAGCCGTTCGTCACGTCGATGACGCTGAACAGGTCCATGCGGGCCGTGGCGAACGCCATCGGCATCCACCAGTGCCCCGTGAGCCGGGCGAACCAGGTCGACGGATCGGTTTCGGGGATGTACGGCCGCAGGTGCCACAGGGCGAGGATGCCGGCGTAGACGGCGAACAGGAGCTGGGGGCGCTCGGCGCCGCGGAAGGTGCGCGTCAGCCAGGGCAGCAGGAGCGCGGCGGCGGCGGCGCCGGCGGACACGGACAGGACGTGGACGACGATCGGCCCCGCGGGTATGGTCACCGACGCGGCGCCGCGAAGCACCTCGGTGACTACGATGAGCGCGGAGCCGACGGTGGCGGCGATCCAGCCCGAGCGCCGATACCCGTTGCCCGCCTCGGCGATCGCCGCCGCGAGGAAGAAACCGGCCGGCATGAACAGAACGATCTCGCTCAGGGGCAGGACGCCGAACGAGACGGGCTCGATGGCGCGAAGCGAGTAGGCGAGCCGGGACAGCGGATCGCCCCACACGGAGTGGCGCTCCTGGCGGAACAGAGGAATGAGCGCCTCGCCGAGCACGGCCATCCCGTAACCGCCGGCGAACACGACCGCGGGCATGCCGACGAACGAGCGCTCGGTCCGGTGCCGCGCCAGGCGACGGACGGCGGCGACGACCACGATCGCGCCGATGACGGCCCCTCCCCCGTTGTACAGCACGTCGAGGGGCGAGGCGCGCCGCACGTCGGAGAACAGCTGCGCGGTTTCGACCCCGATGCTGATCGCGATGCCCGTGAGCACCGCGAGCACCAGGGAACGGAGCCCGGCACCGGCCGGAGCCGTCGCCATCCAGACGAGTCCCCAGCCGGCGAACAGCACCACATTGCGCACGGCGTCGAGGGCGTCTTTCGGCGTCAGGGTGACGTTCATGGCGTCGCCGGCGCGCGTCACCGCCGCGCCCGCGTCGAGGACGGGGTCGAGGTTGGTCAGCGTGGCGAGCAACAGGATCAGCAGATAGGCGATCCGCAGCGGCCAGCGGGCGCGGTCGAGACTCCGGCTCAGGTCTTCGGGCATCTCAAACGTCTATGCTGCGAGGCTCGTTCCCCGCAAGGGCAGGCGGGGGGCGGGCCCGCTGCTGCGGTCCGCCGTGGGTCAGGCGACGACCGGCACCGCGCGTTCGACCCGGTTGCCCGGACAGCTCACGACCACCCCGGCGACGCGATCGCGAATCGCCTCGAACACCTCGGCGGCGATTGCCACGCCTTCCTCCGCCTCGGCGTCGGGGCCACGCTCCGCCGCGTGGTGCATTCGGTCGATCACGCGACGCGGTACGCTGAGTCCGGGGACCTCGTTGGCCAGGTACTCGGCGTTGCGCAGCGAAAGGGGCGGCAGGAGCCCCGCGAGGATGGGCACCCCGAACCTCTCGATCCGATCGAGGAAGCGCAGGAACGCGTCGGCGTCGTACACCGGTTGGGTGACGGCGTAGTCGGCCCCGGCGTCGGCCTTCCACATGAATCGGCGGATCTCGTCGTCCGGGTCGACGGCGCTCGGGTTGAGCGCCACGCCCGTGACGAACCGGGTCGGGACTCCGATGGATTCTCCGCCCGGGTCACGCCCGGCGTTCAGCTCGCGGACGACGTTGGTGAGACCGATGCTGTCGATGTCGAACACGCCCCCGGTGTCGTAGGGGCCGCCGCGTGGCGGGTCGCCCGTGACGAGCAGCAGGTTTCGCAGGCCGGCCGAGGCCGCGCCGAGCAGGTCGCCGACCATGCCGAGCATGTTGCGGTCGCGGCAGGTGTAGTGGGGAACAGCCTCGATGCCCGCCTCGCGCTCGATGACGATGGCGGCCGCGATCGGGGACATGCGGCTGTAGCGAGCGGAGCTGTCGAGCAGGTGGACGGTGTTGAAGCCTCCCTCTCGCGCCATTCGGGCCGACGCGACGAGGGCCCCCGGCTCCCAGCCGCGCGGCGGCATCAGCTCGATGCCGCGAACGAAGTCGCCGCTGGCCAGCCGCCGGCCAAGCGCGGATCGTTCCGCGAGGGACGCCGGCACGACCGACCCCTCCGCTGCCGCCACGGTACCCGATGCTGCGCCGTCGTCCGATTCGCCGGCGAGGCCGTCGGCGCGCGAGCCCCCCGGCCGTGGCGGCACGCCGCGTCCGGTCCGGCGCTGCCCCGGGCTGCCCGCCGTTTCGAGATGGGCGGCCATGTGCCGGATGTGCTCCGCCGTGGTGCCGCAACAGCCGCCCAGGAAGCGCGCGCCCGCGTCGGCCATGCGCCGGGCGTAGCGGGCCACGTACTCGGGACTGGCGAGGTAGATCTTGCGGTCGGCGACGGTCCGCGGCAGGCCGGCATTCGGAAGGGCAGAGACGGGCCGATCGGCGATGTTCACGAGGCGCTCGACGGCGTCGAGGGTGGCCGACGGGCCGACCGAACAGTTGAGCCCCAGTATGTCGGCGTCGGTCTCGCTCATCGACCGCGCCATCTGCTCCACCGTCGTGCCGTAGGCGCTCGTCCCCTCCTCGCCGAACGACATCTGGGCGAAGACGGGCCGATCGGGCGCCACCCGGCGGACGGCGCGCAGGGCGGCCTCGAGCTCCGCCACGTCGGCGAACGTTTCGAGGATGAATCCGTCGACCCCGCCGGCCGCGAGCCCCACGGCCTGGCGCGCGAAGAAATCGACGGCCTCGTCGATCGCCGTCGGCCCCCATGGCTCGATTCGGATGCCGAGCGGTCCGATCGATCCGAGGACGACCGCCCGTCCCTGAGCCGCCTGCACGGCCAGTCGCGCCGCCGTCTCGTTGATCTCCTCCGTGCGGTCGTCGAGCCCGAAGGACGACAGCTTCACGGGATTGGCGCCGAACGTGTTCGTCTCGATCAGCTCCGAGCCGGCGCGCACGTAGTCGGCGTGAACCCCCAGCACGAGGTCGGGCTCCGTCAGGTTGAGCTCGTCGTAGCACACGTTGACGAACACGCCGCGTTGGTAGAGCACGGTGCCGATCGCGCCGTCCATCAGGTGAACGCCGCCGTCGCCGATCAGCTCGCGCAGCCGGTCGGCACTCACGCGGCTCCCTCCGTCGCGACCGCCTCGTCGGACGCGTCCGTGGCGTCGACCTCGGCCGCCGGGCCGCCCGCCGGCTCGTAGGCCAGGTTGGGCATCAGCCGCTGTTCCGCCTCCGCCGGGTCGATGCCGGATCGACGGGCATAGTCGACCACCTGGTCTCGTCCGATCCGGCCGAGCCCGAAGTATTGCGACCCGGGGTGCGCGAAGTACCAGCCGCTGACCGAGGAGGCCGGCCACATGGCGAACGACTCCGTCAGTCGGATGCCCGTCGTGTCCTCTCCGCCGAGCAGATCGAGCAACTGCCGCTTCTGGCTGTGGTCGGGGCAGGCGGGATATCCGGGCGCCGGGCGGATGCCGACGTACGCCTCGGCCACGAGCTGCTCGGGCGTCAGGTTCTCATCGGGCGCATAGCCCCAGAGTTCCTTCCGCACCTGCTCGTGCAGGCGCTCGGCGGCGGCTTCGGCCAGCCGGTCGGCCAGCGATTTTGCCAGCAGGCTGCGATAATCGTCGCCGTCCGCTTCGAACCGCGAACACAGGTCCGGCAAGCCGAATCCGGCCGTCACGGCGAACGCACCCGCCCAGTCGTCCTCTTCGCGGACGAAGTCCGACAGGCAGAGGTTCGGACGATCGGTGCGCTCGGTCTGCTGGCGCAGGTGGGGCACGCTCCCGAGCACCCGTGTCGCGTCGTCGGGATCGTAGAACACGAGGTCGTCCTCCCGCGAAGCCGCCCGGAACAGCCCGACCGCGGCGCGCGCCTCGAGAAGCTCCTCGTCGACGATCTGCCGCAGCAGGGCGCGCGCGTCTTCGAGAAGCTGCCTGGCCGCCTCGCCTTTCACCTCATCGTCGAGCACGGCCGGGTAGCGGCCTCGAATCTCCCAGGTGTGGAAGAAGGGCGTCCAGTCGATGTAATCGACGAGCGGCGCGAGCGGATAGGAGTCGAACACGTGGATCCCAGGCTTCCGCGGCGGTTCGGGGGTCCGGGTCTCGTCCTCCGGACGCCAGCGGTTCGCGCGCGCCTGTTCGAGGGTCAGCAGCGTTCGATCGGCCATGCGGTCCGCGTGATGTTCGCGCACACCGTCGTACTCCGCCTCGATCTCGGCGGTGAGCGCGGAACGGCTGTCGCTCGACGACAGCAGGCGGCTCACGACTCCGACGCCCCGTGACGCGTCGGTCACGTGGACGACGGGTCCGGAATACGCGCCGTCGATCTTGACGGCCGTGTGTGTACGCGAGGTCGTCGCGCCGCCGATGAGCAGCGGCAGGTCGAGACCGCGGCGCTCCATCTCGGTCGCGACGCGCACCATCTGGTCGAGCGACGGGGTGATCAGGCCGCTCAACCCGATGACGTCGACGTCCTCCGAGGCCGCCGTCTCGAGGATCCGATCGGCCGGTACCATGACGCCCAGGTCGATCACTTCGTAGCCGTTACACGACAGCACGACCCCGACGATGTTCTTGCCGATGTCGTGAACGTCGCCCTTCACCGTGGCCAGGAGCACCTTTCCCTTGCCCGTCGCGGTGCGTGCGCCCGCCTCGCGCTCCGCCTCCATGTAGGGCACGAGGTGAGCGACGGCGCGCTTCATCACGCGGGCGCTCTTCACGACCTGGGGGAGGAACATCCGGCCGCTCCCGAACAGGTCGCCGACGCGCGACATTCCGTCCATCAATGGACCTTCGATGACGTCGAGGGCGAGCTTCGCCTCGACGCGCGCCTCCTCGACGTCGTCGTCGATGTAGTCGAGAATGCCCTCGACCAGCGCGTGCTCGAGTCGCTTCCCGACGGGCCAGTCGCGCCACGCCGCGTCGGTGCGGTTCCCGTCGCGGCTGGATTCGACCCCCGCCGCGAGCTCGGTCAGCCGCTCCGTAGCGGCCGCCGAATCCCCACGGTTCCACAGGACGTCCTCGATGGCCTCGCGCACCTCGGGATCGATGTCGTCGTAAATCGGCAGGCGGCCCGCGTTGACGATCGCCATGTCGAGGCCGGCCTGGATCGCCCGGTACAGGAAGGCCGCGTGCATGGCCTCGCGCAGCCCCGGGTTGCCGCGGAACGAGAACGACACGTTGCTGATCCCGCCGCTCGTAGAAACACCGGGGAGCTCCCGCTTGATGAGCCGTATGGCCTCGACGAACGCGTTGCCGTAGTCGGCGTGTTCCGGAATTCCGGTGCCGACCGCGAATACGTTGGGGTCGAAGATGAGGTCACGCGCCACGAAGCCCGCCCGCTCGGTGAGCAGCCGGTAGGCGCGTCGACAGATCTCGAACTTCCGTTCGGCCGTTTCGGCCTGGCCCTCCTCGTCGAACGCCATGACGATCACTGCCGCCCCGTACTTCCGCACCTCGCGAGCCCGGTCGAGAAGCTCTTCCTCGCCGTCCTTGAGCGACAGCGAATTCACGACGCTCTTGCCCTGGACGCAGCGCAGGCCTGCCTCGATCACCTCCCAGCGCGACGAGTCGATCACGATCGGAACCTTCGCGATGTCGGGTTCGGCAGCCACCAGGTTGAGGAACCGGGTCATCGCGGCCACCGAGTCGAGCATTCCTTCGTCCATGTTCACGTCGAGGAGCTGAGCGCCGCTCTCGACCTGGCCCCGCGCCACCTCGAGGGCGTCGTCGTAGCGGTCCTGCTCGATGAGCTCGGCGAACGCGCGGGATCCCGTGACGTTCGTGCGCTCGCCGACGTTCACGAGCAGCGAATCGGGTCGCAGCACGAAGCGCTCGAGTCCCGAGAAGGTCGGGTGCGGTGCGGTCGGGGATGGCGTTCGCGGCTCTCGGCCGGCCGTGACGGCCGCGATCGCCCGGATGTGGTCCGGCGTCGTGCCGCAGCAGCCCCCCACGATGTTGAGCAGGCTTCGATCGACGAAGTCGGCGAGTACCTCCGCCATCTGCTCGGGCGTGTCGTCGTAGCCCCCGAACTCGTTGGGGAGCCCGGCGTTCGGATGACAGCTCACCAGCGTGTCGGCCACCTCGGAGAGCTCGGCCACGTAGGGCTCGAGATCCTTCGCGCCGAGGGCGCAGTTGAGGCCCACGAACAGGGGATCGGCGTGTTCGATCGACGTCCAGAAGGCGTCCACGGTCTGGCCCGACAGGGTGCGGCCGCTGCGATCCGTGATGGTGCCGGAGACGGCCAGGGGGACCGCGATGCCGCGCTCTTCGCCGAGCGTGAGGATCGCATGGATCGCCGCCTTGGCGTTCAGCGTGTCGAACACGGTCTCGACCAGCAGAAGGTCGGCGCCGCCGTCGAGCAGGCCGATCGCCTGCTCACGGTAGGCGTCGGCGAGCTGCTCGAAGGTCACGGCGCGAAACCCCGGATCTTCAACATCCGGCGACAGCGACGACGTCCGGTTGGTGGGGCCGAGAACGCCGGCCACGAACCGGGGTCGCGACGCGTCCTTCGCCGTGAATTCGTCCGCTGCTTCGCGGGCGAGCCGGGCGGCCTCGGCGTTGATCTCATGCACGAGATGCCCGGTTCCGTAGTCCGCCTGCGAGATGGCCTGGGCGTTGAACGTGTTCGTCTCGACGATGTCGGCCCCCGCCGCCAGGTAGGCGCGATGGATGTCGGCGATCGCGTCGGGCCGGGTCAGGCAGAGGATGTCGTGGTTGCCTTCGAGCTCCTGCGGATGATCCGCGAAGCGCTCGCCGCGATAGTCGTCGGCGGCGAGTTCCAGTCGCTGGATCATCGTTCCCATCGCCCCGTCGAGAACGAGGATCCGCGCGTCCGCGATCTCCCGCAGTTGGTCGATCCGCTGCAAGCTGCCTCTCAAGTTTCGGTTCGGTGTTCCGACGCTCGAATCGCATCGAGGGGCGTGACGACGGGGCGGGGGCCGACGAAGCTTTGCCGAAACGCTCATCCGCGCGCGTTCGACCGCATCGGCTCCCCCGCCGGGGCCAGCCTCGGCACCGCGTTCCACGTTGCGCGGAATCGGTTGCCGCCTCGGAAACACAGAATTCCCGAGACTCTTGATGCCCCACGACAATATTGGTTCCACCCTCCGGCTGCCACCATGAGGGGTCGGTCGCGTACGTCGTCTCCTTGTCCGATGCCGGAGCCTTCCGCATCATCGTACGGTGAATGGACGGATTGGCACGACCGGCAACGTACTACCCGCAGGCATCCCAGGAACGACGGCATGAACGTATCCGGAGCGATGGGCCTCAAAATGCTGGCGCGCGGTTTCCGCAACCGGATGCAGAATCGACCGCTGTCGGTCTCGTTCGAGGTGACCCATTCCTGCACCGCCAACTGCTGGCACTGCAATTGGGGCGGGCCGATCAAGGAAACGCGACTGTCGGCCGACGAGTATGCCGAGATCTGCCGCGAGCTGCGGCCCGTCGTATCCCACGTGTCGGGCGGCGAGCCCCTGGCGCGTGGCGACGTCTACGAGATCGTCGACAAGATGACGAACGAGGGCGGCCTTCCGTGGATGATCGTCGTCACCAACGCCTCGAACCTCAACCCCGAGCGCTTCTTCAAGCTCAAGAAGGCCGGGATGCACCAGCTCTCGGTCTCGCTCGACTTCCCCGACGAGCGTCACGACGAATTCCGCCGCATCCCGAACCTGTTCAGCCACATGGGCGAGGTGCTGCCCGAGCTCGCCAGCCGCACCGAGAAGGACGATATCCTGCTCAACGTTTGCATCACCGCCTGGAACTACAAGGAGCTACGCGGGCTCGTCGAGACCGCGAAGAAGTGGGGCCTGCCGATCAACTTCAGCGTCTATACGCACCTGCGCGTGCAGGACCGGGCCGGCCTGGTGAACGGAAATGGAGGCCTCGAGGAGCTCAGAGGGAAGATCGAGGAAGTGATCGATCTGCAGAAGCGGGGGTATCCGATCTACACGTCGCCCCGCGTGATGTGGAAGTACTACCGATTTCTGACGGAGGGTGGCATCTCCGGATGCCAGGCGGGTCGTCGCTTTCTGGTGATCAACCCCGACGGGCGCCTGACCCCGTGCGCGATGGTGATGGCGTACTTCGACAAGCAGGAGGACATGCTCGAGAACTTCACGAAGCAGAACACGTGCGAGGCCTGCTACATCAGCACGCGGGCCAACACCGAAAAGACCTTCCGGGAATTTCTCGAGGACAACGGACCGATATTCCGACGCATGCTGACACCCTGGCGGAGCTAGCACGTCCGTCGACCGTTCCCGAATACGAGGAGGGACCATGAACGTTCGTGAACGCGCTTCCCTGACGCTGGCCTGCGCTGCATCGGCCCTGTTTCTGATACCGGTACTCCCGGGCGCCGGCGAGGCGCACGCCCAGATGACGATGACCCTGCAGTCCGCCGGTCGCGACGACGGGGTGAGCGCCATCCTGGAGAGCTACGAGCACACGATCATGATTCCCGAAGATGCGGTCGCCGCCCGCGCTTCGGGCCGTCGGGTACATGCCCCGTTCACCGTCAGAAAGCGCGTCGATCGCGCGACGCCCCTCCTCTATCGGGCGATGACGGCGAGCGAGACGATCCCGAGCGTACGGATCCGCGTGCCGACGAGCCGCGGGCGCGCGGGCGAGCCGGTCAACATCACGCTGACCAACGCCCGCATCGTCGCCATCCGTTCAGGCTCGCGCCCCGAGGAGGATGTCGCGCACGAGGAAATCTCGTTCAGGTACGATACGATCGCCTGGTCGAGCGCCGACGGAAGCATCAAGCACACCGACGACTGGAGCGAGTAGCCCGGAGAGGTTCGCCGCGGTGGATTGACCCGCGCGCGGCCCGGAGATAGAATCCCCGGCACTGGGAGTCGACCCTTCGGGGCGGCTCCCATTTTCATCGAAGGCAGTACGCGGGCGTAGCTCAGCTGGTAGAGCGCAACCTTGCCAAGGTTGAGGTCGCCGGTTCGAACCCGGTCGCCCGCTCTTACGAAGGCGAGGCACCCGGGGCGGTAGCTCAGCTGGCTAGAGCGCTGCGTTCACATCGCAGAAGTCGGGGGTTCGAGTCCCTCCCGCCCCATGGCAGGATCCGCCGGATCGGCGGCGCGCGGGCGTAGCTCAGTTGGTAGAGCGTCAGCTTCCCAAGCTGAAGGTCGCCGGTTCGAGACCGGTCGCCCGCTCTTCGGAGCGTAGCGAGATTTACGAAATCGGCGATCCGAGACGTTGTACATGCGGGCGTAGCTCAGTTGGCAGAGCGTCAGCCTTCCAAGCTGAAGGTCGCCGGTTCGACCCCGGTCGCCCGCTTTCTTTCCTAAATCCCCATCATCCCCGATGTTGGGGCCCATGACGGTTTCCGGCCGGGGGTACCAGCAGTTTTTCGCCGAACTCAAGCGGCGTCACGTGTTCAAGGTGGCGGCGATCTACGGGGCCGTAGCGTTCGGTGTTCTGCAGGTGGCAGAGCCACTTGGGACCGCGCTGGGTCTCTCCGACTCATTCCTGTCTCTCGTGGTAGGGCTTCTGCTCCTCGGATTCCCGGTGGCCCTCGTGCTGGCCTGGGCCTTCGAGGTGACGCCGGAGGGTGTGCAGAAGGCGGAGCCAGCCGCACCGGGCGAGATCGAAGCCATCGTGGCTCAACCGGCTTCCAAGCGGTGGCCAGCCGGCCTGCTCGCGCTAGCCGGGGCCGGTCTGCTGTTCGGAGGCTGGTGGATGGGACGGCAAACGGCACCTGAGACCGGGGATGTGGCGCAGGCTAACCTGATCAGCGGTCTACAGCTGGTTGACCTGTCTGAGGACACTAGGCCTTCGATCGCCGTCCTGCCTTTCGTCAACATGAGCGCCGACGAGGAGCAGGAGTACTTCAGCGACGGCATGACCGAGGAGATCTTGAATACCCTCGCGAAGATCAAGGAACTCCGCGTGGCGGGTCGAACCTCGGCGTTCGCGTACAAGGGCGAGAACAAGGATCTCCGGGAAATAGGCAGCGAACTAGGAGTTCGACACCTGATCGAAGGAAGCGTCAGAAAAGACGGCGGCCAACTGAGGATAACTGCGCAGCTCATTGACGTCGCCGACGGTTCGCACCTCTGGACGGAAAGCTACACGCGACCGGCAGCCAACGTCTTCGACATCCAGATTGAGATCGCGGAGGCGATTGCCGAAGCCCTCAAGGTGCCCCTTGGCCTGGATAACGCCGCCGACCTCGTCACCCCGACAGCAGACCTGGAAGCGTACGACCTGTACCTGGCCGGTCGCTCACGACTTCGGGAGCGCGGGCAGGGAACGCTGGACGCCATCGACCTCTTCGAAGCGGCGATCGACCGCGATTCGGCTTGGGCCCCGGCCTGGGCAGGTCTCGCGGAGGCGATGGAGATCAGCTTGTGGATGGTCCGCTACGACTCGACCTCGTTCTACTCGACGCTGGCTGAGGCCGAGCGTGTCGCCCGCCGAGCCCTGGAGCTGCAGCCGCAGAATCCGGCGGCCCTCGTGGCGCTGGGCAGCATCCACCGCGATCGAATGGAGTGGGCCGAGGCGGAGCGCTTCTATCGCCAGGCACTGGATCTCGACCCCGACAACGCTGAGGTCCATCAGCAGTACGGCGAGTGGCTCGGGAAGCAGGGACGGGTCGCAGAGTCCGTCCTGTCGCTGGACCGCGCGGCGGCACTCGATCCTGCTCCAGTTCGAGTGTCACAGTTGCTGTTCACACTCATGAATTTGGACAGCCGGTTTGACGAGGCCGAGGAATTGCTGGATTGGGCACTCCGCCAGGGAATGAGCGACAAGTACATCTTCTTTCGGGACAGATGGATTCCTCGGACGCTGCCCATCCTGAGAGCCGCCGAGGAGGGGCGTTACGAAGACTTGGTCCGACTTAGGCTTGAGGGCGTTACGAAACTGGTTGCCGGCGAGTGGATAGGAGGCCTCGTAGCGGCGGATTCGGCAGACTACGTGACGGCGGTGCGGGCTGGCCGGATGGAGCTGCTGGCCGACTCTCTGAGGGACCGGCTCAACCTGAACAGATTCGACTATATCCTGCTAAACGAGTATGACCTCGCAGTGGACACACACATCGAAGGTTGGGACGGATCACCGCTTCGCATTGAGACCATTTGGTCGCCGCTCCTGGATCCGATCCGGTCGCACCCCCGATTCCAGGCGCATATGGAGTCGCTCGGGCTCGGTGGCCTGACAGTCCAGCGCACGCCGCCCGAGGAGCGCGTGCGTCCGGCGATCCTGAGGCAGGCGGATGCTCAGCGGGCAGCTGCGGCGGCCGCGGAGGACTCGACGCCATGAAGTCCTACCAGGAGTTCTTCGCTGGGCGAGCGTCCGACTAATCCGAAGCGTGTGCCATTAATTGTGCCGTTGCCCACCGTGGCTGACCGTGGTCCACCGTGGTCACTGAGACGGATCCGCTGATTTCTCGGGGCTCACCGTGGCTGGTCGGGGGCCGGACTCGTTCTTCCAAGCTGAAGGTCGCCGGTTCGACCCCGGTCGCCCGCTTAGATTCCGCCGCCGCAGAGGGAGACCTTCTGATGCGCAGAGTCGGGTATCCACGCGCTCGAGCTCGCCATCGGCCACGCGGTCGAACATCCGGTACAGGAGTCCGCGTAGCCCCCGCACGTCGGCCAGCGCCCGATCGAGCCCCCGTGCGTCGTCCCGGGCCGTCACCGGGACTCTACCGCCCTAAGTACCGCCTGTTCCTCTGGCGTCGGTCCTTCGGGTTGCCCCCGGGGGGCGACGGCCCGACGATAAGGTCATGGTGGGCGCCATCGTCGCGCTTGCCCCCCAGCGCCATCCGCCCGGAGGAACCCTGAATGGACGCCTTTCTCGCCGCCGCGATCGCCGAAGCGGAGCAGGGCCTGGCCGAGGGCGGCATCCCGATCGGCTCGGTGCTGGTTCACGAAGACGAGATCATCGGGCGTGGCCACAACCGGCGCGTGCAGAAGGGCAGCGTAGTGCTGCACGGCGAGATGGACGCGCTCGAGAACGCCGGCCGTCGGCCCGCGTCGGTGTATCGGGCTTCGACGCTCTACACAACGCTGTCTCCGTGCCCGATGTGTACCGGCGCCATTCTGCTGTACGGCATCCCGCGTGTCGTCATCGGCGAGAACCGGACCTTTCTCGGCGACGAGACGCTTCTTGTCGACAGGGGCGTAGACGTCGACGTCCGCGACGATGCCCGCTGCGTCGACTTGATGCGCCGGTTCATCGCGGCGAATCCGGAGCTGTGGAACGAAGACATCGGCGAATGACGGATATCTGGGGCAGGATCTACCGCGATCAATGGGAGGGGGCTCCGCACCCCCACGTGATCGAGCGCAACGACGGTCGCGAGGATACATTCGACACCGCCGCGTACTACTTCGAGGCGCCCCGCTTTCCGGCGGAGAAGGAAGCGCTCGGACGGCTCTCCGGTCCCGTCCTCGATGTCGCGGCCGGGCCCGGCTCGTACGCCATCTACCTGCAGAATCACGATCTGTCGGTGGTCGCGATCGACGCGTCGCCGCTGGCCGTCAAGATCGCCGGCATGCGCGGGTGCCTCGACGCGCGTGTGATGGACCTCCGAGATCTCGATTTCGAGACCGGGAGCTTCGGGTCGATCGTCTCGATGGGCAACTCGTTCGGTGCGCACCAGGATCCCGACTTGCTCCCGGCTTACATGGAACGACTGCGCGGCCTGGTCGAGGCCGACGGCGTGCTCGTCACGTCGACGATCGATCCCCTCGACACGAACGATCCCGGGCATCTCGCCTATCACGAACGGAACCGTGAGCGCGGCCGACCCCCCGGACTTCTCTCCGTTCGGGTGGGCTATCGTGAGCAGTTGACCGACTGGTTCCACCTCTGGCTCACGACGCGGGACGAGATCGAGGAGATCGCTTGGGGCTCGGGTTGGGCGCTGGAGCACGAGGCGTCGGACGGCCCGTGGCGCATCCGGCAGTTCCTGGCCCGATGACGACGCCCGGGGTCGGTCGGGCGCCCCAACGCTCATCGTCATGTCCAGCGTTCCGGTGGCGCTGGTCGGGGTCGTCCCGACGATGCTCCTCACGAGCACCACGCTGAACGTGGCCGGACTGAAAAAAGTGTCGACGGATGGAGGACAGAACCGCCCCTGATCGCCATCGGCGCGCCCTCCGCGCGTCGGCGTGAAACGTGCAGGCTGACACGGTGGGAGATCACGTCCGCACGGAGGCATTATGTCTGGCAGGACCGTTCGCGCTTACCGGGACTCGACCCGTCTCACGCTCAGCCTGATCGCGGTTCTGGCGATTTTCGTCGTCCTCGCCGAGGTCGGCATATGGTCGACTTTCCTCGAGATCGCCCTGCTGGAACGCGCGCTCGCCGCCGGTCACGTGTATGCGAACGAGCTCACCGCCGACGAGAACCGGCGCGCGTTCGTTGGTGGGCTGCAACTGTTGGTCTTCGTGCTCGCGGCCGGGCTGTTCCTTCGCTGGATCCACACGATGAACGCCAACGCACACGCGCTCTCGGCCTCCGGCATGCGCTTTGGGCCGGGGGCGTCCGTCGCATGGTTCTTCGTTCCCGTCGTGCAATTCTGGAAGCCGCTGGATGTGCTGCGCGAGCTGTTCCGGGCCTCCCATCCCGATCACATCGAAGACTGGCAAGCCGCCTCCGTCCCGCACCTGCTGTCGCTGTGGTGGACGCTCTGGCTGTGTTTCCTGCTGACGTCTGTGCTCGCGCTTCAGGCCGACGTGTGGGCCGTCTCCTACGGCGAGCTATACGCGGCCGCCTGGGGGACGGCAGTCGCCGGGGTCGTCGCCGCGCCGCTCGGCGTGGCGGCAGCCGTCTCCGTCTGGCGGCTGCACGCATGGCAGCGTGCCCGGTTTCGAGCGACGGCCCCCATGCGGATTCGCCAGCCGTGGCCCACTCGCACCGGTGAGGATCCGGCGCCCATCGGCTGAGCGAGGGGCCGCTGGACGGCCCCTGTATGGCGAGTCCGCCCGTCATGCCGATAGCTTCTCCCCCGTCGCACCGGCCGATAACGAAGGCTAAGTGTCAGGGGAGGGAAGCGATGGGACCCTTGGAGTGGAGGCTGTTCCACGTGCTGGCGATCGTCCTGTTCCTGGGGAATCTGGCGACCAGCCTGTTCTGGGCCGCCCAGGCGAGCCGCTCGCGAGACCCGGTCGTGGTCGCGCACACGTTCGAAAGCATCCGGCGGTCTGATCTGTGGTTCACGCTTCCCGGCGCCCTCGGCATCGTCATCGGCGGGGTCGTGGCGGCGCTTCGCATGGAGCTGTCGATCTTCGGCACCGGCTGGGTCGTGTGGGCGATCGGCCTGCTCGGCATGGGGCTCGTCGTACTCGCGACCGTCCGTGCGGGCCTTCAGCGCGACCTGCAGGAGCTCGTCGGTTCGGGAACCGGCGCCGAAGTTCCGTGGAAGGAATACGACCTTCTGTACCGCTACTGGTGGTCGTGGACGCTGATCGCGATCGCCGGGCCGCTGGGTTCTGTCCTCCTGATGACATATCGTCCTCCCCTGCCCGGATTCTGAACGGCGTAGCGTAGATGACGGATTCGGCGACGACGAGGTCCGTGTCCGCGGGTCAGGCGACGACCGCGCGGTTCGGGACGTTCGCAGGGGTGTTCACCCCGAACGTCCTGACAATTCTGGGCATCATCCTGTTCCTGCGGACCGGATGGGTCGTCGGCCAGGCCGGCTTCTACGGCGCGCTGTTCATCATCTTGATCGCGAACGCGATCTCGTTCCTCACCGGCCTGTCGCTGTCGGCCATCGCGACGTCGATGGACGTGAAGGCCGGGGGCAACTACTTCCTGATCTCCCGCTCCCTCGGACTCGAGATCGGTGGAGCGATCGGCATTCCGCTCTATTTCTCGCAGGCGATCTCGGTCGCGTTTTACATCATCGGCTTCACCGAGGCGATGGCGTCCTTCGAGTTCGTGGCCGCCCTCGACCCGAGGGTCGTGGCCACGGTCGTCGCGGCCGTGTTCGTCGTGATCGCATGGGTGGGGGCTGATTTCGCCCTGAAACTCCAGTTCTTCATCCTCGCGGTACTCGTGCTGGCGCTGATCTCGTTCTTCACCGGCGGTTGGGGCGAGACGATCGAGCCGAACCTCGTGCCGCAGTATTCCGAGGGGATCAGCTTCTGGGTGGTCTTTGCCGTGTTCTTCCCCGCCGTGACGGGCATCGAGGTGGGGATCAGCCTGTCCGGCGACCTGAAGGATCCGAGCAAGAGCATCCCGATCGGCACGATCACGTCGATCCTTCTCACGGCGACCGTCTACGTGGCGGCCGCCCTGTGGTTCGCCTACCAGCTGCCGGCCGACGAGCTGATCGCCAATCCCTATTCCATGCAGGAGATCGCCAGCGTGCCGGCCCTGATCATCGCCGGCGTCGCCGCGTCGACCCTCTCCTCCGCCCTCGGGAGCGTGCTCGCGGCGCCTCGGACCCTGCAGGCGGTGTCGAAGGACCGTGTCGTTCCTCGCTGGATCGCCGGCAACCTCGGCAGCCCGACCGAGCCAAGGATGGCCGTGCTGATCACCGGCGCGATCGCCGTAGGGGTCATTTGGATGGGCGATCTGAACTTCGTCGCGCCGATCATCACCATGTTCTTCCTGAACACGTACGGCATGGTGAACCTGGTCGGCGCGATCGAGCGGATGGTCGGCAACCCGAGCTTTCGGCCGCGCTTCAACGTGCCCCTGTGGGTGTCGCTGGCCGGCGCGGCGGGCTGCTACGGGGCGATGTTCCTGATCCACGCCCCGGCCACGATCGGCGCGATCCTCATCTCGTACGGCATATTCTTCGGACTCAGCCGGCGCAGCATGGGAAGCTCGTGGGGCGACGTGCGCAACGGGATCTGGACGTCGCTCGCGCGCTACTCGCTCTTGAATCTCGAGCGGCAGCCCGTCGAGACGGACGTCCGCAACTGGCGTCCGAACCTGATGGTGTTCACCGGACAGCCTCACAACCGCGAGCATCTCGTCACGCTGGCGGAATGGCTGGGTCGCGGCCGCGGGATCGTCACGTTTTCGCAGCTCATCACGGGCGCCGTCGACCAGATTAGCAAGCCGTCGCTCCGCGATACCGCCCAGAATCGCATTCGCACGTACATCCAGGATCGGCGGATGGCTGCGTTCGCCGAGGCGCAGATCGTCCGCGATTTCGCCGAGGGAGCGGTTTCTGTCGTCCAGGCACACGGGATCGGGCAGCTGGAAGCCAACAGCGTACTGATGGGCTGGAGCCGCACGCCCGAGGGCCGCGCGACCATTCTTCGAGTGATGCGCGACATGACGGATCTGGGAAAGTCGACGATGTTCCTGCACATGGATGAAGAGCGCGGGTTCGGGGATCGAACGTCGATCGACGTCTGGTGGGGCGGACGCGGCGGCAATGCCGATCTCATGCTGCTCCTCGCTCACGTGATCCGCCTCAACGGCGTGTGGGGGAACGCGACCCTGCGCGTACTGCGTGTGGTCGAGTCCGAGGAGGGCATAGAGCCCTCCCGCCGGCACATGGAGGGCCTGCTCGAGGACGTGCGGGTCGAAGCGACGCCCGAGATCATCGTGCGGGCGGACCCGTCGCGGCCGCTCGCCCAGCTCATATCGACGCACAGCCGAACGACCGACCTGACCCTGCTCGGGATGCAGAAACCCGAGCGGGGAGCCGCCGCCGCATACGGCGAGCGGCTGCAAGGGCTGGTGGACACGGTCGGCACCGTGCTCTTGGTGCACAACGCACGGCCGCGCCAGGATCTGCTCGGCGCGGACTAGGAGCTCAGTCGGGCGGGCGCGCCGACCCGTCGTGCGGCGTCAGCACGAAGTCGTCGTGCCGGTAGCCGCGGGACTCGAGGACGAAAAACATCTCGTCGGCCATCTCCTCGCTCACCTCGGGGTCCCGGACGAGCAGCCAGCCGTACTCGCGGTTCGGGTGGCCGACCACGGCCCACTCGTAGTCGTCGCCAAGGCCGATGACCCAGTAGTCGCCCCAGAACAGGGAGAAGCCGAGAATCCGCACGAAGCTGACTTCGAGCTTCGCGTTCGTCACCTCGTCAACGACACGGGCGATGCCGGTCGCCTCGTCGAGGCGGCCCGCCTCCGTCTCGCAGCGGTTGACGACCTTCACCTTCCCGTCGTCCCGCAGCGTATACCGTGCCGTCACGTTGCGCACGCACTGCGACTGGAAGCGATTGGGCAGGCGGGCGAACTCGTACCAGGTTCCCATGTAGCGAGCGAGATCGACGTGCTCGACCGTCTCGGGCTCGCTGCCGGGCGCATTCTGGGCCATCGTGACCTCCGGTCCGGTAAGCGCGAGGAGGCTCGCCGTCAGCGCCGCGAACAGGGCGCCCGGCGTGTCGCGTCGGTGGAGCGTCCTCGTCGGCGCCCGGGGCTCAATTGCCATAGGCCGTCGCGATCTCCTCGAGGCGCTGTTCGATCTGATCGCCCGGCAGCCAACGGCCGCGCAGCATGACGCCGGCCGGCTCCCGGACATTGCCCACGTCTTCGAGCGGATTTCCGCGTACGAGCACCAGATCCGCCACCATTCCTTCGGCCACGGTGCCGCGTTCGTCGTCCACCCCGTAGAATCGGGCGACCTCGACGGTGCCCGTGCGTAGCGCCTCGAACGGGCTGAGGCCGGCTCGCACATACTCGGCCAGCTCCTCGTGCATCGAGAATCCGGGCACGTTGAACACCTGCGGGGCGTCGCTGCCGAGCAAGATACCCGCGCCGGCGTCGTGCAGTGACTTCAGGACGCGGCGCCTGAGTTCGAGGAAGCGCCGGCCGTCGTCCGCCGAGAACGACGGGTTCGAGGTCATCTGGCGCACGCTACCCGCCCACTGCTGGGCCTGTTGGGCCGACACGTAGCGCAGTTCGGGCCGCCGCAACAGTTCGTCGGGGTCGCCGAGGAAGTCGGGGAACAGCGCCTGTGTCGGCACGTTCCAGACCCCGGCCTCGACGGTTTCTCCGACCAGCCGGGGCAGCTCGTCGAGGTCCGCCTCGCCGACCAGGTTCAGCCCGAAGAACTGCGAACTCTGCGCATGGGGCGGCCCCGCCATCGCCTCGACGTACCCGTCCAGGTGATCGATCGTCGCCTGCCCGGCCTCGAGCGTTCGGGCCAGACCCACGTCCAGCGACACGTGCCCGGCGAACGGCATCCCCACCTCGTCGGCCGTCGCGTCGATCGCGTCGAACGCGGCGCGCGACAGGCCCGGGTGGAGCTTCAGGAAGTCGTAGCCGGCTTCTGCCTGCGCCAGCACCATCTCGCGGGCCCGTTCCGGCGAGTCGACGCTGTTGCCGTTGAGGCTCGGTCCCGACGTGTAGATTCGCGGGGACAGGATCTCGCCGCGCTGCGCCTGTTCACGGAGCTCGAGATGGGCGGGTTCGCCGAGCATTCCGCGGATCGTGGTGATGCCGTTCGCCAGGTAGAGGAACAGGGTGTTCTCGAGGTAGGCCCGCGGCGCGTTCGAGCCCGGGATGTGGGCGTGCATCTCGGCCAGCCCGGGCATGAGATACAGGCCGTTGCCCTCGATCCGGACGGTGCCTTCCGGAATCTCGACCTCGGCCGCGGCACCGACCCGCGTGATCCGATCGCCATCGACCAGTACCGTCTGGTTCTCGAGCACGCGGTCTCGATCCATCGGTACCACGGTGACGTCCACGAAGGCGTGCGTCCCGAGGTCCTGTCCGATCGCGGCGGGCACTCCCGGGTGTACGCTCACCAGGGCGATCGCCACCGCGACCCCCGTCCACCAGCCAGACTTGCGCATGCTCATCATCCCTTCCATGTGACGGTGCGCCGCTCTCGCACGTCGATCATACGGATCCGACCGTATCATCGGTCGGACGTCGGACGCCCGATGCCGGACGCCGAACGATCGTCGACTACTCACATTCATACGCACATCATAACCATAAGGATGAACGAGCGGAGCGGGCGGAGCAGATGAACGAGCATGCTGCCATGAACGAGCGTATACACCTGTACCTGGACGGCGAGTTGCCCATGTCGGAGCTCACACCCGACGAGGCCGTCCGGGCCCGGCGGATCGAGCAGGCCATCGCGGCGTTGCGCGGCGACGGCGCGAGATACCGTGACGTCGATCTGGCGACGCCCGTCATGCGACGGATCGGCGAGCACGCCGGCGCGAGCGAGCCCCGGCAATCGACGGTCGTCCGGATGGGGCAGTGGTTGCTCGACAGACGACAGGTTTCGTTCACGTTGCGTCCGGTCTACGTCGCGGCAGCGGCCGTGCTGGTCCTCGTGGCCGGTCTCCAGTGGGACGTCGGGTCTCCCTCGACGGCGTCCGCCGAACAGCCGCCCGCGGTGTTCGTCCGCTTCGAGATCGACGCACCCGAAGCGCGCCGGGTCGAGCTGGCCGGCTCGTTCTCGAACTGGTCCCCCGACGTCGCCCTCACGCCGGTGGCGGACGGTCGCTGGATGGCGTATGTGCCGCTACGACCGGGTGTTCACGACTATGCGTTCCGCGTAGACGGGGAGCGCTGGGTCGTCGATCCGGCGGCGCCGCGCGTGGCGGACGGCTTCGGGGGATTCAACAGCCGGATGTCGTTGGTCCTCGCGGACGGTTGACGGTTGGATAGGGGCGTGAAGGGGCTGCTAACAGTCGGCCCCTTCGTAACGTTGTTCCTGCTCTTCCCCGCGTCGCCGGCGGAAGCGCAATGGTATGTCTCCGGGTCGTGGGGGGCTTCGGAGGATCTAGACGCCGGTACGTCCGAAACCGTGCAGAGTTTCCAGCTCGGATTGTCCGGCTTCACGGACGCCGCCCGAGTACAGTTGATCGGCGGCGTGCCGATCCGGCCTTCGGAGGATCTCACGTGGGGGTTTGCCGAGGTCGCCTCGTCACCGTTTCTGGTGGGCAGCGCGCGGCGAGGACCAGGTTTCCAGCCTGATCTGCTCGCCCGGGGGTTCGCGTATCACGATCCGCTGGCGGACGTCGAGGGCGTGGGAGGTCTACTCGTCGCGGAACCGTACCTGGCGGTATCGGGCGCGACGTTCCGGGCTCGCTTCGGAGGAGGCGCCCGGGCGGCCGGCACGAGCGTGTCGGGAACGTCCAGTGGACGAACCGCGGGCGTGACCGCCGCCGATGTATGGTTCGCCCCGGCAGGCCGCCTGTCTAGCGGCGTCAGGGCCGAAGTGCTGTTTCTGGAGGCCGAGACCTTGCCCCACGGGTCGGTCGGTCTCGTGTTCGATCACGATCAGGGGTACCTGTGGGCCGGTCTCGACCGATGGGAGGGCGACGAGCGCCGCGAGACCGGCTGGTACGCGGGCGGGTCGCTCGACCTCTCCGAGACACTCACCGCACGGGTCAACTTCGGCCGAACCTCGGGTGAGCCCATGTTCGATACGCCGGCCCGCCAGACCTGGTCGATAGCGTTACGCTACCGCTTCGCCGACCGACCCGGGCGGGAACGCCTCGAGTCGCTGCCCGAATACGACTCGGGCGGAGTTCGTCTGCGGGTACCTGTGGACGCAGGCACGGGCGCACTCGCGGTAGGCGGGTCCTTCAATGGCTGGCAGCCCCTTCCGATGACGCGGATGGGTGGCAGCTGGACGATCACGCTCGAGCTGGAACCCGGCTACTACGAGATCGCGTTCGTGGACGAGAGGGGCGAATGGTTCGTTCCGGAGTCGTTTCCGGGTCGCCGATCGGACGGGATGGGCGGTTGGGTCGCGATCCTCATCGTATCGTGAACGGGCCTCCGGACGAAGTTCTGATCGCCGCCGTGCTGAACGGCGACAGAGAGGCGTTTCGCAGTCTCGTGGAGCGCTATCAGGAGGCCTACCTCGGGTATGCGGATCGGATGCTGTCGAGCCGCGCCGCGGCCGAGGATGTCGTTCAGGACAGCTTCGTCACGGCGTACGAGAAGCTGGAGACCTGTGAGCGTCCCGAGCGCTTCGCCTCGTGGTGCTTTCACATTGTTCGAAATCGCTGCCACGATCATCTCCGTAGCCCGCGCTCGCGCACATCGGCCCCGGAGAATCTCGATGCGCTACCGGCCGACGGGGAGGATCCGAGCGAGGCCGTTGAACGCTCCGACCTGCGAGCCGCCCTCCTCCGGGCCGTGGCGTCGCTGTCGCCGCTGCTGCGCGAAGCCTTCGTTCTGTACCACGAGCACTCGCTTACCTACCCGCAGATGGCGGAGCGGCTCGGCGCCTCTGAAAGCGCCCTGAAGATGCGCGTCAAGCGAGCCCGGGAAGAGCTCCAGGCCCGGCTCTCGGATTTCGAAGACGAGGTCCGCACGTGACGGTTCACGACCTTCGCACGTCGATCCTGTAGAAGGCGGATGGTGGGTTCCGAACGATGGATGACGGGCTGTTGAACGCAAGACGGGAGTGGACGATGCTACGGAGAACGACGATGGTGGTGGGTACGCTGGCGCTGCTCGCGGCGCCCGCGCTCGCCCAGGAAGCCGAAGGAACGGCGGAGGCGTTCGCACGAGCCGAGGCGGCCGGGATTCCGGTATCGCTGCTCGAGAGCAAGATGGCCGAGGGCCGTGCGAAGGGCGTCCCGATGGACGTGATCGAGCGCGCGATCGAGCGTCGAACCGATGCGCTGATTCGCGCTGCCTCTACCTTCGAGACGGCGGGAATCGAAGGCGCCGGCGAGGCCGAGTTGTCCGTGGCCGCCGATGCGCTCGAGAGTGGGGTCAGCGAGGTCGTCCTGCAGACGATCAGCGAGACCGCGCCGCAGGAGCGCCGGGTGGTAGCGATCGCGGCCCTCTCGTATCTGGTCGCCAGCGGAGAAGTTCCCGAGGAGGCCCTCGTCCGGGTCGAGGCCGCGCTACAGCATGGGCCAGAGGCCCTGGCGAATCTGTCCGCGCGCGCCGGCGCCGGTGTCGAAGCCGGAGGACCCGATGCCGCGGGCGCGGTCGGGGTCGATGCCGGGGTGGATGTCAGCACCGGCGGGATCCCCGCCGGTGTGCCCGCGGGGCGTCCCGAAGGAGCGGGTCCGCCGGACGAACTCCCTGTTCCCTGAGGTTCGTGCCCGAACCGAATGAGTCTCGACAGTTGAACCGAAGCCGGGCCGTGCTCCACGCACGGCCCGTTTTCGTTGCCTGCGGGATTGTGGACGCCGGCCGCCTGCCGGCCTAACGTCCGCCCATGGGAACATCCAGCGGTGTGGCCGTCGCCTCGAGCACGCAGCTGGCTACCGACGCGGGAGCATCGGTAGCCCGCGAGGGTGGCAACGCCGTCGACACCGCCATTGCAGCGGCCTGGGTGGGCAGCGTCGCCGAACCAGGTATCTGCGCGCCCGGTTGCGGTGGCTTCGTCACTGTCTGGGGCCCGGACATCGAGCCGGCGACGGTCGACGGCTATATCGAGATGCCCGGTCGGGGTGCCGCGCCGGAACGGTTCGGGAGCGGAACGACCGAAGTATCCATCGAGTACGGCGGTGGTGTCACCATGCACGTCGGCCACGGCTCGGTCGGCACGCCGGGTGGCCCGGCCGCCCTCGCCGTGGCGTCCGAACGCTTCGGGCGGTTGCCGTGGAACGAAATCCTCGCGCCCGCGATCGCCATCACCCGCGACGGTTTCCCCCTTACGGCGCCCGCGCGCCACTATCTCGAGTACTCCGGCGAGAAGGTGTTCGGCTGGCACGCCGACGGACGGGCCGCGCTGCACCATGCGGACGGCCGGCTCCTGGACGCCGATGAGACGGTCCGCGTCGAACATCTGTCCGACAGCCTCGAGCGCCTGGCCCGTCACGGGGTCGACGACTTCTACACCGGCGAAATCGGTCGGGCGATCGCGGCCGACATGGCCGAGCACGGCGGCTTGCTCACGCTGGACGACCTTGCGGCGTATTCACCCGTAGTGCGGCGCGCGCTCGTGGGCGAGGTACCGGGCTGGACGGTCGCGACGAACCCCCCGCCCGCGATCGGCGGGGTGACCCTGGGGGCGATGCTCGGCCTGCTGGGAGGTCGGCCGACCGGGCCGTGGCGCGAGGACGACGTCGCCCACCTGGTCGACGTCCAGGCGCGCGTCCTCGGGTTCCGCCGCGACCGGGTCGATCTGCGCGAAGACGTGGTCGCCGCGATCGACGAACTTCGCGCCGCCTTCACGGCGCCCTCCACGGTTCACACCTCGGCGGTCGACGCCGACGGACTCGCCTGCGCCGTCACCCTGTCGGCGGGCTACGGGTCGGGTGTGATGGTACCGGGAACCGGCCTGTGGATGAACAACTGTTTGGGAGAGGTCGAGCTGAACCGCCGTGGCCTGCACGCCTGGCCGGTCGGCGCGCGCCTCGTATCGAACATGGCGCCGACCGTGGCCCGATCCGACGCCGGTGCCGTGCTGTCGATCGGATCGCCGGGCGCCGATCGGATCACCACCGCGATCCTCCAGGTGTTCGCCAACCACGCCCATGCGGGGATGTCACTGGCCGAGGCGATCGCCCATCCGCGCCTGCACGTAGAGGCCACGGAGGACGGAGCGCGCGTGGCCGCGGAGCCCGGAATCCCGCGTCCCGATACCGATTTGCCGTGGCGGATGCTGGAAGGTCCGTCGATGTACTTCGGAGGCGTGGGGGCGGTGCTCTGGTCGGAGGATGCCGGCTTCGCCGCGGCCGCCGATCCGCGACGGGCCGGCGGGACCGCGATCGTTCGGAGGGGCTGAAGGTCCCGCCCGCCCGTCGGTCGAACCCGAGTCAGTCCTCCCGGCCCACCAGCTCGGCGTGGCGGAAGCACGACGCGACGTGGTCGTTCACCATTCCGGCGGCCTGCATGAACGCGTAACAGATCGTCGATCCGACGAACTTGAACCCCTCGGACTTCAGGGCTGCGCTCATCGCGTCCGATTCGTGTGACGTGGCCGGAACCCCGTCCATCGCCTGCCAGTGGTTGTGGATCGTCGTCCCGCCGGTGAACTGCCAGATCCATTCGTCAAACGATCCATGCGTCTGCCGGAGGCGCAGGAACTCGCGCGCGTTGCCGATCGTGGCGTCGATCTTCTGGCGGTTGCGGACGATGCCGGCATCCTCCAGCAGTCGTTCGCGTTCCGCCTCGCCGTAGCGCGCGATCACCGCGGGGTCGAAGCCGTCGAACGCCGCCCGGAAGTTCTCCCGCTTGTGGAGGATCGTCCGCCAGCTCAGGCCGGCCTGGAAGGCGTCGAGCACGAAGTACTCGAACAGTTTGCGGTCGTCGTGTACGGGAACGCCCCACTCGTCGTCGTGATACTCGATCATCAGCGGATCGTCGCCCGGCCAGGCGCAGCGCTCGCGGCTCAAAACAGAAACGCTCCGCCACCGAGCACGAGAATCACGAGTCCGGCGAACACTTTGACACCGACGGCTACGGTTCGGCCGAGCAGGGCCCCCCAGCCCGCCCGCAGGGAGCCGCCGACGCGTCGCGTCTCGAGCCAGGTCGCCAGCACGGCACCCGCGAGCGTGCCGACGAACGCGCCGATCAGCGACCCGGCCACCGGGACCGGGGCCCCGACGACGACGCCCACCGCACCACCCAGCAGTGCGCCCCAGAACGTTCGGGTCGATCCTCCGTACCTCCGACTCAACCGGTCGACGGATACCCATTCGGCCAGCTCGGCCGCGACGGCCACGCCCAGCAGCAGAAGGAAGATCCCGAGCGAGATCTGACCGGCTGCGAGCCCCGCCGCGACGACGCCGACCATGATCCACAGCCCGGGGATGCCGAGGGGGATCAGCAGCAGGGACAGCGCCATCACGGCGACGGCCCCCAGCGCCAGGAGGCCGTTCACCGACGCGATCCCGTCGTCGCGGTGTCGCTCATCTCTTCTCCCGGCGGGGGGACATCGTTACAGCCGGACGCTCAGGAAAACTGTCACGCCGGAGCGCTGAACCGGCCGATAGTGGACGCCATGAGAATGGTAGTATCGCGATCCTCCGCGCCACACCTCCCGATAGCCATCGGGCAGATACGACACCTCGACGCCGTAGGGCGCGGGAATGACGACGTACCCGCGCCGTCGGTGCTTCCGGTAGAACACGCCGTCGTGGTAGAATAGACGTTCGCTCCGGAACCACACCACTTCGTGATAGCGCGGCAACACCAGCACCACCGCACCGATCGGAGCCCTGACGACACGATAACCCCGTCCGTATCGCCCATAGTACGCGCCGTCGTGATACCAGTAGTCGCGTCCACGGACGCGTACGGGTCGGTGGCCGCGCGGAAGCACGTTGATCGAGATTCCGATACGCGGGCCACGGCGGCGGGTCGTTTCGCGGCGGGTCGGCCGGCGGTCGCGCGTGCGGTAGCGGTCCCGGTCGCGGTTGCGAGCCCGGTCGTCGTAGCGCTCGCGCCGGTCCCGCCGCCGGTCCCAGCGATCGTCGTTGCGATCGCGCCGCCGGTCCCAGCGGTCGTCGTTCCGGTCACTTCGCCGATCCCAGCGGTCGTCGACGCGGTCGCGCCAGCGGTCGGCGGTGCGGCCACGAGCGAGTGGCGGCCCGGGCTCCCTGCGCACGATTGGCCCGCGGTCGACCCGCGCCGGCCTCATGGGTCGACGCGGCGTCGCGGCGGATCTCCGGCGGTCGCGGTGCGCCTGCCGGTCGCGCCGCGCTCTGTCCCGGGCCTGCGCCACCGTGGCCATGTCCAGCGCTGCCGTTGCCGCGACCGCAGACGCCGCCCCGTCTGCCGTCGGGGCTTCCGCCGCGCCGGCCGGGCCCGCCAGCGCGAGCCACGCGGCGAATCCGGCCGCGAGGGCGATCGCGCTTCGCGCTCCGTCTCTCGAAGTCATTTGCCTCTCCCTGCTGCACCGCGATCTCAAGCGTCACGGTTCACCCGAGAGACGACGCGGACGCGCCCCGGGTCACACGGCGGCCATGCTCCAGTTCTCCACCAACATCTACGTATCGCCGGGTTCCGGGCCGGTATCGAGGGCGTATACGCGGACGAACTGAACGTCGAAGTCGTCCCTGAACACGCCGTAGATGCGGTCTTCCTCGATCGCGAACGGCGTGAAACGAGCCGGGAGCTCGACGACACCGCCGTAGCGTCCGTCGGACTCGAACACGTCCCACGTCCGTCCGCCCTGGTCGAGCTGCGGATTCCAGTTCTCGCGCTCCTCGTCCGACATCTCGGTGATGTCGCGCAGCCGCTGTACCCACAGGGTGCCGAATGGCCCGCCGCGCAGCCGCGCGAAGGCCGGCCAGGCGTCTGCGAAGCCCATGGAACCGAGGAACTGGTCGATCGCCTGGGGCGGAGCCCCGTTCCGTTCCATGGAGGTCCGAACGAGCTCGAGCAGGATCTCCTGCTCGGTTTCGGTAACGGGCTGGACCTCGTGCGGGAAGGTCACGATGCGCTCGAGGTCGCCTTCGGGGCCGTACACGCTGATGCGGTAGGCATCGTTGGATGCGTAAGCCAGGCGCTCGTCGCTCAGCGTCGCCCACTGCGGCTCCGCCGCGAACAGGGTGAGGCGAGGTCCGCTGCTCGTCATCTCGAACGTGCCGCCACGCCGGGGCGTGAGCAGGGTGTCGAGGATCGCGCCGTCGTAGGCCTGCGCGAGAACCAGATCGTCGTCCGTCCGGGCCGTCGGGTCGGCGAAATTCATCGCGCGTCTCTGCGAGACCAGCGCACCTCCGTCGAAGATGTCGAAGCCCATCGGGATACCCTGCTCCATGCTCAGGGGAAAGCTCGTCGCCTCGCCCTCCGTCGGAATCACCGTAACGCGCTGATTGCCCATGTCGGGAACGACGATCGTGTCCCCCCGACCGACGAACAGGGCCATAGCCCCGGGGCTGAACTCGCCGGGACCGTTCCCCGGACCTCCGAAGCTCTGCCGGTATGCGCCGTCGGGGCCGTAGATCTGCACGCGCTGAGCCTGCTGATCGAGCACGGCGATCCGGCCGTCCGACAGCACGTCGACGCCGGCGATCTGGCCGAACTTGTAGTCGGCGTCGCCGGCCGCGTCGCCGATCGTCAACAGTTCCTCGGTCGTCCAGCCACCCTCCGCCGCCCACAGGCCGTCGGTCGAGTTTTCGACGATCTGGACGCCGGCGCTGTCGCGAACCGTGGCGTCGGAGCCCGGCGGCGCGTCTCCGCTGCAGGCGACGAGCGCGCCGAGAGCCGCGAAGCTCGTGATAATTCTGGTGCGATTATGCATATCATCCTTTCAGGTGAGGCCCAGGCCGCGATCGATGGACGGTGTCATCCGCAGAGCGGATCCTGCGCATCAGTATTCAGAAGCCTTACACGCGAGAGGCGAAGCGAATTCCATCGCCCAAGCTGGCGACGAGAGGGTCGTCGGGCCATCGCCGGATTGTTGAGCCGATAAGGCGACTCTAGAATCGGGACATGATGATCGGGCGCGATAGACGGCGCGGACTGCCATGGATGGCCGGAGGACGTCGCGACCGTCCGGGTCGAGATCGACTTTCCGCCGGAGGTATTCGTCGTATCCTTCGCCGAGGCGCCCGGCTGGGAGCTCGATGTCGAGTCGTGAGGTGGGTGGGGCCGGCGGATGCGGAGTTTCCGGCCTCGCGTACCGAAGTCAGGGCGCCCGAAGGCGGCGCGCCACCGGAAGAGTCCGGCAGCGGCATCCTGCCGCCCCTGGCCGTCTTCGTCGCGATGATCGCGCTCGTGGCCGCGATTCGGGCGCTGCGGACGGCGTCAGGCGACGGATAGCGAGCGCGCCCGGAGCGTCTCCTGCCGGGGTGACAGCTCTTCGATCACGCGTTCGCGGACGAGGTCGCCGATCGCGCCGGCCACGTCGGTCTGCAGCCGCTCCGTCGCCCCCTGCAGCGTGCGGGTGCGGTGGTGCAGAGTCGGCTGACCGGCCTGTACGAGCAGGATGGCCGTCTTCTCGAGCTCGCCGATCATCGCCAGCAGGCGGTCGGCCGCTTCCCGGGCCGCGATTTCACGCTCGGCTCGGAGTCGTCCCGTATGTGTGCCGTTGTCTTGCGTACTCATGGTCTGTCCCGCCTCGGTTGCGGCGCCGGTACATCCGGCGCTCGGGTAGGAGTCAATTCACGAAGCGGGCCAGCGCGCGCGCCAGCCGAATGCGTCGGGACCCGCCCTTCGGCTCGACTCTCGATGGTCCCGACATTCAACCAGTTAGGACGGCCCGTTTCGCGGTTGACTGTGTCATGGTCGAGATCGGACCGGACCGGTCGCGGCGCGACTGTGGCCCCGATGCGACAGCGCCGCCCGCCGTCGAGCCGGATCGACAAGAGCGTTCGCGGGCTTCCGGCGGAATCCATAGATTCAACCGTCGAATCCACCGATTCGAGGCTGGAACGTTCAAGCGCGAAGTCAGGCCCCAGACGGAGGGACGGATCTTCATGAGCGACCTCATCGACTTCCAGGGTCGCCAGGAACGTCCGGGACGAATCGACTTCGGCGCGCTCGATTTCGACCGGGTCCGGCGGATGCTGCGCTGGGGTTTCTGGCTTCTCGGGCTACTCCTCGTCTGGACCCTGCTGAACTGGGCGGGTGAGTTCTACACGGACTGGCTGTGGTTCGGCGAGCTCGGCTACCAGTCGGTGCTGCTCAAGATCGTGACGGCCCGTGTCGTCCTGTTCACGGTGGCGACCGTCGTCTTCCTGGCGATCGCGCTGCCCAACCTCTACCTGGCGGCTCGCTTCACCGATCGACCCCCGCTGGCGACGGCGCCGGTCGATCCGCTCGACTTCCATTTCGTGCACAAGTATTTGGTCAGGATGGCCGCGGTCGCCGCGCTGGCGGCGGCCTTTTTCATGGCGCTGTATCCGGCGGCCGAGTGGGAGACCGCGCTGGTGGCCCTGAACGCCGTACCGTTCGGCGAGACCGACCCGATCTTCGGTCGCGACTTCGCCTTCTTCATCTTCACCCTTCCTGCGCTCCGGATGGGGCACGGCTGGCTCGTCGGTGCCGTCGTCAGCCTCGGCGTCATCCTTGCCTCGTTCCACTATCTCGTCGCGCGTGTCCGCGGCGAGTCCGTGCTGTTCGGATCGGGGGCACGCAAGCAGCTCGCTCTTCTCGGCGCCCTGCTGCTCGCCCTCATCGCGATCGGGCACTGGCTCGGACGCTACGAGCTGCTCTATTCACCGACCGGCACGGTGTTCGGGGTGGGGTATACCGACGACAACGTGAACCTGCCGGGCCGCACCCTGCTCGCCGTGGTGGCACTCCTCGCCGCCGGGAGCGTCGCGTACGGGGCCCTGGCCGATCGTGGGATCCGCTGGATCGCCACCCCGGTCATGGTCTGGCTGGGCCTCGTGGTGCTGGTCGGGACCGTCGCGCCGGCCGCCGTCCAGCGCCTGCGCGTAGAGCCGAGTGAGCTCGCCGTCGAGCGCGACTACCTGGCGAACAACATCGAATACACCCGTCGGGCGTTCGGGCTCGAAGATCTCGATTCCGCCGATCATCCCGCCCGCGGCGAGGTCGACGCTTCCATCGTTGCCGACAACCGCGGAACCCTGCGCAACATCCGGCTGTGGGACGAGGGCCCGCTGCTGCAGAGTTACAACCAGATCCAGTTCTTCCGCCTGTACTACGATTTCGTGGCCGTCCACAGCGACCGTTACGACGTCGACGGGGAGCTCCGGCAGGTGATGCTCGCCACGCGCGAGTTGTCGGCCCAGAAGCTGCCGGCCGAGGCGCAGCGCTGGGTCAACCGGCGCCTCCAGTTCACGCACGGCTACGGCGTGGCGATGAGCCCGGTGACCGAGGTCGAGCAGGGCGGACGCCCCACCTTCTTCATTCGCGACGTGCCGCCGGTCGGGCCGATCCGGCTCGATCGGCCGGAGATCTACTACGGCCTGCGCAGCCTCGACTTCGTGATCGCTCGCAGCGGGATGCAGGAATTCAACTACCCGGGGCCGGAAGGACCCGTCTACACGCACTACGCCGGCGACGGCGGCGTGCAGCTCAGCTCGTTCTTCCATCGGCTGCTCTACGCCTGGAGGTTCGCCGACCTGAACATCCTGATCAGCGGAGAGATCGGCCCGGAGAGCCGCATCCAGTATCGCCGTACGGTCGCCCGGCGGATCGCGACGATCACGCCGTTCCTCAGCCGCGATCGCGAGGCCTACGCGGTCGTCACCGACGGCCGGGTACGGTGGATTCAGGACGCGTACACGGTTACGCATCGGTACCCCTACTCGACGCGGTTCCAGGACGGCTTCAACTATATTCGGAACAGCGTGAAGGCCGTCGTGGACGCGTACGACGGCAGCGTCGACTACTACATCTTCGAGCCGGACGATCCCCTCGTGCAGACCTGGGCCGCCATCTTCCCCGGGTTGTTCAAGCCGCGCGCGGAGATGCCCGAGGAGCTGCGGCAGCACGTGCGCGTTCCGCTCGATCTGTTCACGATTCAGACGCAGATGCTGCTGCAGTACCACATGGAAGATCCGGTCGTGTTCTACAACAAGGAAGACCAGTGGGACGTGCCGGCCCAGACGTCGTTCGGGCGCTCGATGCCACTGCGACCGTACTACATCGTGGCCCGCCTGCCCGGCGAGGAGCGTGAGGAGTTCCTGCTGATTCAGCCGTTCACGCCCGACAACCGGCACAACCTGGTCGGCTGGATGGCGGCACGGAACGACGGCGAGCACTACGGCGAGCGGATCCTGTTCACGTTTCCCTCCGGCCGCCACGTCGACGGGCCCAACCAGATCGAGGCCCGGATCGACAACGACGCGATCATCTCCGAGCAGTTCACCCTGTGGGGACAGGTCGGCTCGGAGGTCATGCGCGGAATTCTGCTCGTGATCCCGATGGGGGACGCGATCCTGTACGCCGAACCCGTCTTTCTCAAGCCCGAGACCCTCGACTTTCCGGAGCTCCGGCGAATCATCCTGGCGGATGCGCGCCAGGTCGTGATGCACCGAGCGCTGGACGAATCCGTCGACGCGCTGATCGGCGAGCTGCCGGCGGTCGCACCCGTGGCCGAAGAGGCCGTGCCTGCCCCCGGCGAGGGGGCCGCGACGGACGCCGATCCGGAACTCGTGGAGACCCTGCGCGAGGAGCTGCGCGCGACGATCGAGCGGCTCCAGGGTCTGCTCGAGCGGCTGGAGCGCGACTGACGGCGGAAGGACGACCGGCGGTACGCGAAGGGAGATCGGTTGCAGACACGCGGATTGCTGGAGGGACTTCTGGGCCGGGTACGCCTTCGCGGAGGACTTCCGCGAGGAGCGCGGCCACGCCTACATGTTCATCGACCAGCTCTCGACGGAACGCCTCGACGTACACCGTCTACTCGAGGCGGGCGCGGATTCACGGCGTATCGAAGCGGCTCGGGTAGTCGTCAGCCCGTCAGCCCGTCGTCAGCATTCCTGCCGCGATGCCGGTGACGGTCTCGCGAAACAGCCGCGTCTCCGCCTCGTGCCACTCCGGCTTCGCCAGGAGTTCGATCTGCAACAGGTTCAGCGGATGGATCATCGGCGCCCGGTAGCGGATGGACTCCTCGAGCCATGGGCGCCCGGGGAGTAGCGTACCGGCGCCGCGGGCCCGGCAGGCGAGGTCGAGCGCCGCCTCGTAGTCGTCATCGAGGCTCGCCACCAGTTTCTCGGGCGCGTCGGGTGCCAGCGCACGCCGATAGCGGCGCCACAGGCCGGGCTCCGTCTTCGCCATCGTGAACGAGAGCAGCCGCGCGTAGGATCGGAACAGGGGGTCCTCGTCGCGCGCGGCGGCGAGGCGCCGCTCGACGGAAGGATCGTCCCGCAGTTCGCTCCACGCTCGCCCGGCCCCGAGCCACGCGTGCAGGAGCAGCCGCGTCTGCGTCCAGCACAGCACCCAGGGGATAGCGCGCAGCTCCTCGAGCCCGCCGTCGCCGCGGCTCGCCGGGCGCGAGCCGATCGTCAGCGTGCTCAGGCGGGCGTAGGGCGTGGCTTTTTCGAGAAGCCGGCGGAACGAGTCTCCCGCTACGCGCGTCTCGAACGCCTCCTTCGAGCGTGCCGCAAGCTCGCGGGTCAGTTCGCCGACTCCGCAATAGGCCGGCGGATTCTCCTGCACGTCCGCCACCTTCTCGACCAGGCTGCGCAGGATCTCGGGCGTGGCGAGGGTGCGTTCGACCATCTCGCCCTGCACGGTGTGCTTGTAGGGCGTCCGGGCCCGCGGCGGCCATGTGGCGACGAGATCCTCGATCCGCCCGCCACCGCGCCCGACGCTGCCGCCGTGGCCGTGGAAGAACAGCAACGTCAGCTCCTCCGCCTCGGCCCACTGCCCGATCGATCGCATCCCGTCGTGCAGGGCGACGCGGCTGGCCAGCATACCCATTCGCTTGGCCGTGTCGGAGTAGCCGAGCATGACCTCGAGGTGCCCGCGCTCACGGACGGCACGGCGGAAGGCGTCGTGGGTCCACGCCTCGCGCAGGATCTCGGACGCGCGCTCGAGCACGTCGGGCAACTCGAACAGGGGGATCACCGGCAGCGCGGGGTCGTCGTCGAATACCTCGAGAACGAGACGCTGGGCCTCGGCCAGGTCCTCTGCCTCGAGCGTCATGCTGACGACCACGGCCCGCGCGTAGGCATCGACCCGTCCGCCACCGGCGAGCGCCGCGATCCGGCGCATCATATCTGCGATCGGCTCACCGGAACCGAACCGGCCGCGTTCCTCGCGCAGCTCGAGCGGGACGACGAGGGCGGGGAAGATCTCAAGCAGGGTCGCGAGGCGGGCGACGACGGGGTGCTCGATGCCGAGCTTCGTCTCGTAGGCCGTCTGAAACGCGTCCATCGCCTGGTACAGGAACTCCACCCGGCCCCCGTCGCCGTCGCTCACGGTCTGTAGCGCCGCGAGCGCCCCGTCGAGACTCGAGAGGGCGGACCCGAGCTCGGCGCCGCCCGCGAGAGCCACGTCCTCTCGAACCGATCGCATGAGTACCACGTCGACGAAGGCCAGCAGACGCGAGCGGGCCCGCTGGAGGGCGGCGACGGTCTGCTCGGGGCCCACCCCCGGATGGCCGTCCTTGTCGCCGCCCACCCAGGTGCGGAACAGCACGCGGTGGCCGGCATCGGCGA
Source organism: Gemmatimonadota bacterium (assembly GCA_035464655.1). Taxonomy (GTDB): domain Bacteria; phylum Gemmatimonadota; class Gemmatimonadetes; order Palauibacterales; family Palauibacteraceae; genus JARFPW01. The sequence continues at coordinate 24,055 of DATHRZ010000078.1, read as the reverse complement.
GCGCCGTGATCTCGGACAGGATCGGATCGGTGAGCAAGGAGAAGATATGGTTTGCTTCGTCGTCCACCGAAGGCCGCGCGGCCAGGTGCGTTCCCGCCCGCCATGCGAGGTGGACGAGATTCCCGACCTCGCGCCGGTCGATCGGCCGCCCGTCTCTCAGGGCGCTGACCACGTGATCCTGCACCCGCCGAAGGACGCGGATGTTCGCCGGCGACCGCGACTCCGTGGGGTGGGCGGTGAGCACGAAGGTGATCTGCGCCCTGGCGGAGCCGGCCGATTCCCGCGTCTCCGCGAGCCGGTGGGTCCGGTAGGCGTTCTCGCACACGTTGACGAGCTCGAGATACAGCGTGTAGGCCCGGGCGAACGCCGTCTTCCGCTCGACGGTTAGGCCGGCGAGCCGCTCGGAAGCTCTGTCGAGCGCCGCTTCGCGGTCGGCGTCGGAGTCCGCTTCGCGGAACGCCACCATCTCGAGCCGCACGCGCTCGACGACGTCGAACAGCTCTTCCCCCTCGGCCTCGGCCACGACCTCGCCGAGGATGTCCTGCACGACCCCGACGGTCGTCGTGAGGCCGGGCGGAAGGTGCTTCGGCTGGCGGCCCTGCTCGCTCATCGCGACTCGATCGCGTGCGGTTGTGCTGGCGGACGGAACCTTCGAATGACCCCGGCTGGACTCGAACCAGCGGCCTCCAGATTAGGAATCTGGCGCTCTATCCTCCTGAGCTACGGGGCCGTGCGTCGGAGATTAGTCGCCGATCCTTTCCATGGTCAAGGAATCGAGCCCCCCACTTGGGTGCGGATCGACGTCCGCCGGCCTGTTGACCTCTTTCCGATCTCCCGGCGTGCTTCTCCAGCCAGGACGTAAGCAGGTCGTGACACAGCCGCCAATTCGACACACGGGCTGTCATGTTGACCACTGCTAACCCGCTACAGTGCGCAAAGTTGACAGGAAATCCGGCCTCGCGATCGGCACGCCGATTGCACAGGTATAGGGGCGAGTTCCGGGCCGGGCCGAGCGCCCGATCCCGAGTACATAGATCGATAACTGTTCAAGCATCCGAATCACGATGTTCGAGCAAGGAGGAATTGACATGCTACCGACGACGACGCGCAGGAACCGCTCGTACCGGACGCTGCCCGAATTCCGCTGGGACGTGGACCGGCTGTTCGACGAGGTGTTCAATCGGGGTACGATGAGCATCGCGACGAGTGGACCGGCGGCTGACCTGTACGAGACGGAGGACGGCTTCACGCTCGAGATGAATCTGCCGGGCTACGACCTGTCGGACATCGACGTGAACCTCGAGCAGGGCGTCCTGCAGATCTCGGGTTCGCGGGAAGAGGAAGTCGAAGAGGACAAGGGAACCTACCACGTCCGCGAGCGCGGCTGGGGACGGTTCACCCGCAGCTTCACGGTGCCGCATACGATCGATCCGAATGGCGTGGGCGCCGAGTTTTCCAACGGCGTGCTGACGGTCACGATGCCGAAGGCCGCCGAGGCGAAGGCGCGCCGTATCGAAGTGAAGGGCAACTGAGTCCCGCAGGCTGAGCGTTCGCGGGACAGCTGGATCGAGGGGTCGGCCGAGTGCCGGCCCCTTCGTTTTGCTACGGGGTGCGCCTGTCTTCTCGGTCCGGCTCGCGGACCACGGTGGAGTAGACCGTATCGAAGGCGGCGACTCCGTCCCGCATGCACGACGCGCGGGCCGCCTCCGGCCCGGCCGGGCACAGGCGCCGCCGTGCGCTGCCCGCCGTAACGAACAGGTCGACGCCGCCGTCGCGGCGGAATACGAGCGTCATGTAGCCCGGCCGGGTGGCGGCGTATTTCAGGCCGTCGGCCCGCGAGACGGGCGACAGCTTGCTTCCCGCGCCGCTGACCAGGCCGAACAGGGGATCGGTAGCCTCTAGCGCTTCGAACACCTGCAGCGAGTGGTCGTGTCCGGCCGCGAAAACGAGCGGTCGGCGGCCCGCGACCCGCACGACTTCTCGAAACGCTCCGATGAAGTCGGCGTACACGGGGGAACTCAAGTCCTGCACCAGGCTGCCGGACTTTTCGAGCAGGTAGTAGAGGCCGAGCGCCCTGCCGCCCTCAGACACGCCATGTGGTCCCGACGTCTCCCATGGATGGTGGGAGAGCACGACGATCTCCCTGTCGCCGGCCGCCGTGAACGCGTCTCGCAGCTCGTCGAAAAACGCGCGCTGTTCCGCCTCCGCCGGATCCTGCAGGAACCAATGCGTGTCGATGAATACGAACCGGAGGTTGGGCCCGAGATCGTGAACTACGGGGCCCGGATTTCCGGCGGCGGGGATCATCTCGACGGTGGGAGCGGCCCCGGGCCGGCCGTGGTTGCGCATGCGCTCGATTGCATCTTCCTGGTTGCGAAGCCGCTTGACGCCGTCCGGCCCGACCATCCCGCCCCAGTCGTGATTGCCGGCCAGAAACCACCCGACCGTGCGGTGCTCGAGCGCGGTGGGTCCGCTCAGCAAGGCGACCTGGTTCCATAGCCGGGCGGAGTCGGCCGCGAAGCCCGGATGCGTCCGGTCGCGCAGGCCGTGGGGGTACACGTTGTCGCCCAGAAAGGCGATCGCAACGGCCGAATCACGCCCGAGCGCGGCCGACCAGCGCTCGACGTCCCGGCCGAGTTGCACGAGCAGGGGCGAGCGCGCGGCGTCCGTCGCGCCGGCGTCGCCGACCAGGAACAGGACACGTTCGACGTGAGCCGGATCGGGTTCCGGTAGCGGTTCGAAGGGCTCGAGTTCGGGGGGTGGGAAGCCTCGTCCGCAGGCCACGGCGAGCAGCAGGACGCCGAATGCGCTGACTGCCGTGCCCGTCGATATAAGCCGAGCGGAGCGAGATCGTCTCACAGTGGGAACCGGATCACGAGGGCCGGTTGCTCGATGCCCGAGCCGTCGAGCCGGGCCGAACCATCGGGTGGATCGTAGGTGAGCGCACCGTAGATCGAGCCGGCGAGCAAACCCGCGGCGCTACCGATGATCGCGCCGGCCCACCGCCCCTGGTTCGTCGTGCCGAACAGCTCTCCGGCCCCCAGCCCCACGAGCGTCCCGACCGCGAAGCCCGCGCTCCCCCAGGCAAGCGAACTCGCGAGCCGCTGGCCGTCGTCGAGGCCGAGCAGGAATCCCCCGATCGGCATGGCGACGGCAGGGACGATCTCCCAGCGCGGAGCGAGGGCGTCGTCCAGCGAGTACAGGTAGGAACCGGCCCGCGCTTTCGCGACGAACACGCCGGTCGTCACGTAGGCGCCGCCAAACGTGCCCGCCACGAATCCGTAGGCGGCGGGCACGCCCTGCGCGGCGGCGGTTCGCCGCGTGCCGGCGATCAGGACTCCAGCGAGAAGGAGCGCGGTGCCCGCACGTACGAGCGCACGAGTGCGGCCCCGGGACGTGTTCAAACCTCGGTGCGTCATCGATGAATCAATGGTCGCGGATGTCCATGTCGCAGTTGCATACCCTCCAATTCAGCGCTCGATTCGCGGCAGCCGGTCGAACGGGCGCCGACCCGTGATCAGCCGCGCGCCGCGGCGGAACGTCAGGTAGGCCCAGGCCCAACCGGCGAGCACCCACAGGCGGTTCCGAAAGCCGATCAGGTAGAAGATGTGGATCAGCAGCCACGCCAGCCACGCGATGAGGCCGGACAGTCGGGCCCGGCCAATTTCGCCCACGGCCGCCGCCCGCCCGATCGTCGCGAGCGATCCCTTGTCGACGTACTCGAAACGCGTGGTCGACTGCCCGGCCACGAGGCGCTGAATGGAGTGGGCGGCGTGCTCGCCCATCTGGATGGCGGCCGGCGCGACGCCAGGCACGAGTTCGTCGCGATCGACCCGGCGGACATGCGCCAGGTCGCCGGCCACGAACACGTTCGGACGACCCGGCACCGACAGATCGGGCTCGACCTTCACCCTGCCGGCCTTGTCACGCGGAGCGCCGAGCGACGAGGCGAGCCTCGACGCCTCGACGCCCGCCGCCCAGAGCACCGTCCGCGTCTCGATCCGGCGATCGCCGATCGACAGACCCTGCTCATCGATATCGGTGACGAACGACTCGAGAATCACGTTCACGCCGAGCTTCTCGAGCTGGCGTTTGGCCCGGCTCGACGACTCGGGCTCATATCCGGGAAGCACCCGGTCGAGACCCTCGACCAGCAGGACCTCCACCAGGTTTCGGTCGACCTGCCGGTAGCCTTCCTCGATCGTCCGCCGTCCGATCTCCGCCAGTGCTCCGGCCAGCTCGACACCCGTCGGGCCCGCCCCCACGACCACGAAGCGCAGCCACGCGCGGCGCGCCTCTGGAGCGGACTCGCGCTCGGCGGCCTCGTAGGCGAGGAAGATCCGGCGCCGGATCTCGAGGGCGTCCTCAACCGTCTTGAGCCCGGGCGCGTCCCGGGCCCATGCCTCGTTGCCGAAATACGAGTGCGTCGCCCCGGTAGCAACGATCAGGTAGTCGTAGGGGAGGGAGCCGTTGTCGAGTTCTATGCGCGAGGCCGCGACGTCCACTGCCACCGCGTCGGCGAGCAGGACCGAGGCGTTCTTCTGCCGCCGCAGGGCCGAGCGCAGCGGATAGGCGATGTCGCTGGGGTTGAGCGCCGCCGTCGCCACCTGGTAGAGGAGCGGCTGGAACAGGTGGTAGTTTTCGCGGTCCACCATCACGACCTCGACCGGCGCCCGCTTGAGCTTGCGGGCGGCGTTGAGGCCGGCGAAGCCGCCGCCGAGGATGACGACGCGAGGGGGCTTCACGGTTGCGCACTCTCCTCGGTCCGGTGCGCTCAAACTCGGGTGGCTCTCGCCGCTGCGATCACGGCACGACGGCGCTGGTCGCCTCCGACGCCCGCAGCCGCACCGCGCAGAACTTGTACTCGGGAATTTTCCCGTGCGGATCGAGCTCGTCGATCGTCAGCACGTTGGCCGCCGCCTCGCGGAAATGGAACGGGATGAATACGGTGCCCGGATCCATGCGGCGCGATTCGAGCGCTTCGAGCACGATCGTCCCACGGCGCGACTCGACGACCACCTGGTCGCCGTCGCGCAGCCCGAGCGACGCGAGATCGTCGGGGTGGACCTCGACCCGCGGACTCGGACGGATCGCGTCGAGCGCCCGGCTGCGACGGGTCATCGTGCCCGTGTGCCAGTGCTCGAGAAGGCGGCCCGTGTTGAGGACGAACGGATACTCGTCGTCGGGCAGCTCCTTGGCCGGCTCGAACGGGCGGGGCACGAACTTGCCGCGCCCGTTCGGCGTGGGGAACGCATCGCTCATCAGGACCTGGATTCCGTCGCTGTTCTCCGGGTCGGGGCATGGCCACAGCTTTCCGGTCGTCCCGAGGTTCTCGTACGTGAGTCCCGCGTACGAGGGCGCGAGCGAGGTGAACTCCGCGAATACCTCCTCGGGCGACTCGTAGTCCATCGGAAAGCCGAACGCGGTGGCGAGCTGGCAGGTAATCTGCCAGTCGGGGCGCGCCTCGCCCGGCGGCCGAAGCGCCTGGCGGCCGACCTGCACGCGCCGGTCGGTGTTCGTCACCGTCCCGTCCTTCTCCATCCACGTGGTGGCCGGCAGGATCACGTCGGCGAATTCGGCCGTCTCTGTCAGGAAGATGTCCTGCACGACGAGGAAATCGAGGCTCGCCAACGCCTTACGGACCTTGTTGATGTTGGGGTCGGACAGGAAAGGGTTCTCGCCCATCATGTACATGCCGCGAATCTCGCCGCGCAGTGCGCCGTGCATGATCTCGACCACCGTGAGCCCCGCCTTCGGGTCGAGATCGACGCCCCACGCCGCCTCGAATTTCTTCCGGACCTCGGTGTCGTTCACGTCCTGGTAGTCGGGGTACACGATCGGGATGAGCCCGGCGTCGCTGGCGCCCTGCACGTTGTTCTGGCCACGGAGCGGGTGCAGGCCGGTACCTTCGCGGCCGACGTTGCCCGTCATCAGCATGAGCGAGATCAGCGCCCGGGCGTTGTCTGTGCCGTGGGTGTGCTGCGAGATTCCCATCCCCCAGAACACCATGGCGGCCCCCGCGCCGCCGAACAGGCGCGCCGCCCGCCTGATCTCCTCGGCCTCGACCCCGCACATCTCCGCCACCGCCTCGGGCGAGTAGTCGGCGACGAGCGCCTTCAGCTCCTCGAACCCTTCCGTCCGGTTCTCGATGAACTCGTGATCGAGCAGGTCTTCCTCGATGAGCACGTGCATCCAGGCGTTGTAGCACGCGACGTCGGTGCCGGGACGAATCTGCAGGAAGATCTCGGCGTGGTCGGCGATGTCGACGTGGCGCGGCTCGACCACGATGATCTTCGTGCGCCCCGACTTCGCCGCCTGTTTCATGAACGTGGCAGCCACCGGGTGGTTCGCCGTCGTGTTCGAACCGGTGATCAGCGCGACGTCGGCGTTCTTCACGTCGGCGAACACGTTGGTCACGGCGCCCGAGCCGATCGTCTCGAGCAGCGCCGCCACCGACGAAGCGTGACACAGGCGCGTGCAGTGGTCGACGTTGTTCGTCCCGAAGCCGGCGCGGATCAGCTTCTGGAACAGGTAGGCTTCTTCGTTGGAGCACTTCGCGCTCCCGAACCCGGCCATCGCGGAAGAACCGTGCTCGTCCTTGATCTCGCGCAGCCCGCGTCCGGCCAGCTCGAGCGCCTCCTCCCAGGTCGCCTCGCGGAAGTGGGGCAGAACCTCGTCGTAATCGACCAGCCCCCCAGGCTTCTTCCGGCGTTTGCGGCCGTCGGATTCCGCGGTCTCGCTCGACAGCGGCCCCTTGGGGTACGCTGATTCCTTGCGGACCAGCGGCCTCGTCAGGCGCTGCGGGTGGTTCGGGTAGTCGAACCCGTAGCGCCCTTTCACGCACAGCCGCTCGTGATTCACCGGGCTCTCGCGTCCGTCGGCGTACACGATCTGGTTCTCTGTCTCGTCGACGAAGTAGGAGATCGCGCAGCCTACCCCGCAGTACGGGCACACGGAGTCGACCTGCTTCAGGTCGGCCTTGGGTGCGGCGGTCGGCGGCTCCGGGCGCGCGACGAGATCGACCAGGGTCAGCGCACCGGTCGGGCAGGCCTTCTCGCACTCGCCGCACGATACGCACGTGCTGACGCCCATCGGGTCGTCGAGGTCGAAGGCGATGCGGGTCTCGTAGCCCTTGCCCGTGCGGCCGATCACGTTGTTCACCTGCACGTCGTCGCAGGCGCGGATACAGCGGTCGCACAGGATGCACGCCTGATGATCGACCCGGATGACGTGCGACGATTCGTCGATCGGCCGGCCGTTGCCGGAGGGGATCCCGGCGACGGGCACGGTGCGGTCCGGTCCGGCGGGCGCCTCGCTGCGCGGGTCGGTGCCTTCGGCCGCGGTCCCGTTGGCGCCCGGGCGTCCATTGCTGCCCGGGCCGCCGTTGCGCGCTGCGCCGCCGTTCCAGTCGACGCCGTACTCCTCGGCCAGCGCGCGCAGCTCGTCGGGCTCCGTCTTCGCCCCCGTGCCACCCGCGTCGAGCGGGTAGTCCGCCAGCAGGAGCTCGACCAGGCCCTTCCGGCAGGCCTCGATCTTCTCGGTCGCCGTCTTGACCTCCATCCCGTCCTCGGCCGCCCGTATGCACGAGGCCGTCAGGCGCTTCTCGCCCACGTCCACGAGGCAGACGCGGCACACGCCAACGGGCTCCATCCGCGGCTCGTGGCACAGGACTGGGATCTCGATCCCGGCCGTCCGCGCCGCGTCCCAGATCGTCGTGCCGCGCGGCACCTCGACCTCGCGCCCGTCGATCGTGAGGGTGATCGTATCGGTTGCGGTCGTCGATTCGGTCATGCTTCGCTCCTTCGGGGGGCGGCGGACCATACGAAGAAGGCGCCGAACAGAGCGGCCACCAGCCCCATCCCGCGCAGCGCGAAGTCGTCGAGAGCGGAACCCCACTCGACCATTCCGTTCAAGAACTCCAGGCCGAGGATCGGCAACGCGATTCCCGATGCGAAGTACAGAGCCCCGAGGACTCGGAACACGAGTGGTGTGCGCGAAGCTTCGGCCGTGATCCAGAGCAGGACGCCGAGGACGAGCCGTAGCGCCACGGCGATCCACAGCCCCCGGACGGTGAGGAACATCTCGGCGAACTCGACGAGCCGGTCCGGCCAGACGACGGCCGTCGCGCCCAGGCACACGACCAGGACGCCGAAGCCGACGACGAGCCAGCGGACCGTCGTCATGCCGATCCTCCGTCCCGGGCCGCCGGCACTTCGTCGGGCCAGTGCTCGGCGGCGGACACGAGCGGGTTCAGGGCGACGTAGCCCAGGCCGCAGATCGAGGTTTCTACCAGTAGCAACTCGAGTCTGTCGATCGCCGCCCAATCGATGGCCTCGCCGCCGTTCAGCGCGCCCTCCAGCATGCGGAGGGCCTTCTCCGTTCCGTCGCGGCACGGCACGCACTTGCCGCACGACTCGTTGCGGAAGAACCGTACGACGTTGGCGGCCAGGGGCAGCACGGGGGTCGCCTCGGCGAACACGACGAGGGCCCCCGAACCCATCATGCTGCCGGCCTCCTCCAGCGTGCCGAAATCGATCGGAGTGTCGGCCTTCGTGGCGGGCAGGAAGTGCGAGGAGGCGCCGCCGGGCGCGAAGCCCTTGAGCGCCCGGCCGCCGCTCACGCCGCCGGCCAGCTCGATCAACTCGGCCACGGTCGTGCCGAGTGGAATCTCGTAGGCGCCGGGCTTCTCGACATGGCCCGACACGGCGATGCACTTGAGCCCCTTGCTACCCCGCCTCCCCTGCGCCTGCCACCAGTCGGCGCCCTTCAGCCCGATGATCGGCACGTAGGCGAACGTCTCGACGTTGTTCATCAACGTCGGCTTGTCCCACAGTCCCTTCTGGCCCGGGAAGGGTGGCTTGTTGCGCGGCTCGCCCCGTTTGTCCTCGAGCGCCTCGAGCAGGGCCGTCTCCTCGCCGAGGATGTAGCCGCCGGGCGAGATGAACAGCTCGATGTCGAATGAAAAGCCGGAGCCGAGGATGTCGTCGCCCAGCCAGCCCTGGTCGCGCGCGCGGGCGAGCTCCTGCTCGAGCGCCTCGCGGGCGGCGTGATATTCGTGCCGCAGGTAGAGAATGCCGCGCTCCGATCCGATCACGAGGCCCGCCAGCATCATGCCCTCGACGACGAGCCACGGGAGCTGCTCCATCATCACCCGATCCTTGAACGTGCCGGGCTCGCTCTCGTCGGCGTTGCACACCACGTACTTCGGGGTCGCCGCCTCCTTGCGCACGAGCTCCCACTTCAGGCCTGTCGGAAAGCCGGCGCCGCCCATTCCGCGCAGGCCGGAGTCCTTGATGGCCTGGATCAGCGAATCGATCGCACCGCCCTGGTCGATCTGGGCGAGCGTCTGCCGGAAGCACTCGTAGCCGGCCTCGGGATCGCCGTCGTAGGGGTCGCAGGCCCAGTCGCGGCGCGCCGGGCGCGAGTGCGCCGGAGGACCGCCGTTCGACAGCGCGCCAACGAGCTCCTCGGGATCGTCGAGTTGCAGGGGCACGCCGTTCACGCGGACGGCGGGCGCCATCTCGCAGCATCCGAGGCACGAGGTTTCCTCGACCGCGACGTCGAGTCCCTCGCACGCCGCCGCCACGCGGGCGGCGAGGCCGTCGGCGCCGGCCAGGTGACAGCTCATGTCGCGGCAGACGTGGACCGTGGTCGCGGCGGGCGGTTTGGTGCGGAAGTGGGGGTAGAAGGAGACGAGTTCCTGGAGCCGGTAGAGGGGGGCGCCGGCGGCATGCGAGAGCTCACGCAGGGTCTGCTCGGAAAGGTAGCCGCGCTCCTCCTGCAGCCGTTCGAGTTCGTGGATGAGGCTCATTCCACCGTCCGCCGCGAGGGTTTGGCGTTGCCGTCCGATTACCCTGCGAAGCTAAAGCTGGCGGGGCGTGGCCACAATTTGGGGCGCGCCGCCCCCCACGCCCGTAACCCTTTTTCGTCGTATCGTGTCAGAAGTACTGAGTGCAGGGAACGACGGGCGGACGAGATACGCACCGGGAGCTCCGTGGACGACAGACGACTCGTAGAACGAATTCGCTCGGGCGATCGCTCGGCGCAGCGCGAGCTGTACGACGCGCATGTCGATCGTATCTACCGGCTGGCCTACCGGATGGTGGGCGAGGACGCGCTCGCCCGTGACCTGACGCAGGACACCTTCGTGCGTGTGTTCGAGAAGCTCGAGGGCTTTCGGGGCGACGCGGCGTTCACGACCTGGCTGCATTCCGTGACGACCTCGGTCGTGCTCAACGGACTGCGGCGTCGGAATCGCATCCGGGAGCGGGAGCGCAGCATCGAGGCGGCGCGCCACATCGGCACGGCGCCGACGGGACCGGAGCCCGACCTCAAGCGTCGCCTTCAGGCCGCGGTGACGGGGCTGCCGGAGCTGTACCGGTCGGTGTTCGTGATGCACGACCTGGAAGGTTACACGCACAAGGAAATCGCGACGGCGCTCGGCGTGAAGCCGGGAACGTCAAAGGCGCGATTGTCGAGGGCCCGGGCGCGGCTGCGCATCGAGCTGCAGGACTTCGCAGAGGAGTGGGTGGCATGACCGACGAACAGCGGCTGGAAGACGAGCTCATCGTGCGCGCGGCACGCGAGGCGTACAATGCCCCGCCGGAGACGCCGCGGGACGATATGTGGGCCGTCATCGAAGCGCGCCTCGAAGCCGGAATGCCGGCGCCCGACCGCGTCGCCCGGGCCCGGGCCGCTCACGCCCGGACCATGGGACGACTGTCGTGGTGGATGGGTGTGGCCGCGGCACTCGTGATCGGGCTCGGGATCGGTCGCCTGTCGCTCGGCACCGGGGAGAGCGAACCGAAGACGGCCTCGCACTCGGCCGGTTCGGAGGTCGCGGAGCCCGCGACGACGGAAATTCCCCTGGCGGGCCTCCCCGAGGCCGAAGGGGCGCCGGACACCACTTCCCCGGGCGGCCGGACCGTCCGTTCGACCGGAGACGCCTCGCCGGAGTCGCCGCGAGAGCCGACGACGGCCATGCGCGACGGAGGCACGAACCCGGCGCCCTATGCGACCGCGACCCGCGCACACCTGAGTCGCAGCGAGACGTTCCTCGCCGGCGTACGTGTCGATCTCGCGGCCGGCTCCACCGACGCGGAGTTCGAAGCGTGGGCCCGCTCGCTGCTAAGCCGCACGCGCCTGCTGCTCGCTTCGCCAGCCGGCAGGAATCCGGAAACCCGCCGGCTGCTCGAAGACCTCGAGTTGATGCTGGCGCAGGTCGTCATGACAGCTTCCACGAGCGACCCGGCGGAGGTCCGGCTCCTCGGCGAGGGCCTCGAGCAGGGCGACCTGTTGCAACGACTTCGAACATCGTCGCTCTGAGCGGCGAGCTTCACATAGAACCAGGAGGAGGAAGGGATGAACGGGAAGACAGGGATGCGAGACGGGATGCGGGTGGTGGCAATGATCGCGGCGCTGGTGGTCGCGAGTCCGCCGGACCTGCCCGCGTCGGCACCGGCGTCGGCGCAGCAACAGGAGGCGGCGGCCCACTACGAGCGCGCCCGCCAGGCGCTGAACCGGGCTGAGTACGCCCGCGCGGTGCAGCTGCTGCAGCAGTACCGGCAGTCGTCCCCCGACGGACGGTATGTGCCGGAATCGCTTTACTGGGAGGGGTTCGCGCTCAGTCGGATGGAGGGAACGTCCAATCTACGGGCCGCGCGTGAGGCCCTCCGAACCCAGCTCGAGCGCTACGAGAACGCGGCGGTGAGCGAGGACGCGCGGGCCCTGCTGGCTCGGGTGCACGGCGAGCTGGCGAACCGCGGCGACTCGGAGTCGGCGCGCTGGGTGTACGAGAACACGGCGGAGGACGCGCGGGGCGAGGGCGCAGATCGCGATCGGGATCGCGACACGGAGCGCGACGTGCGTACCGACGAGGCGAAGCTCGCCGCCCTCCAGGCGCTGATGAACATGGACTCCGAACGGGCGCTGCCGATCCTCCGCCGGGTCGTGCAGAACCACGACAACGCCCCCGAGCTCCGGGCCCAGGCGATGTTCATCCTCTCTCAGCAGGAGGGCGACGGCGTGGCGGACCTGATGCTCGAAGCGGCGCGGAACGATCCGGACGCCGAGGTGCGCGACCAGGCCGTGTTCTGGCTCGCACAGACCGGCAGCGAGCGGGCGCTGCCGATCCTCGAATCGATCCTCGACGATCCTTCCGACGAACGGATCCACGAGCAGGCGCTGTTCGCGGTCGCCCAGCTCGAGACGCCGCGAGCCCGCGAGATCCTCCGCGACTACGCACGGTCTTCCGGTGCGCGACCGGAGCTGCGCAAGAACGCGATCTTCTGGCTCGGCCAGGACGAATCGGGCGAGAGTGCCGCGTTTCTGCGTGGGCTGTGGGATTCGACGTCGGAGCCGGAGGTGCGCGAAACGATCCTGTTCTCGATTTCGCAGATGGACGAGGCCGGCAACGCCGGCTGGCTGATGGACATCGCGCTGGACGAGTCCGAGAACGTCGAAGTCCGAAAACAGGCCCTGTTCATGGCCGGCCAGCGCGACGATGTGGACGCGACCGACCTGATCGGAATCTACGACCGCGCCCCGGACCAGGAGCTGAAACAGCAGGCGTTGTTCGTGCTCAGCCAGAGCGACGACCCGGCGGCGCTCGACAAGATGCTCGACGTGGCGCGCAACGAGGACGACGCGGAGCTACGCCGGAACGCGATCTTCTGGATCGGTCAGTCCGACGATCCGCGGGCTGACGACCTCCTTCTGGAGATCCTCGAATGAGGCCGGCGAGGCGCTTCCTGGCGGTCGGGGCCCTGGCGGCCGTAGGTCTTCTCGCCCCGTCGGAAGGCGAGGCTGCGCAGGCTGACGGGCAGGAGGCTATTCGATCCGCAGGAGCCCTCGAGGCGGCGGTGCGCTCGGCCGACGGGGTGGCGAGATTCGAGATTGCGGCACGCCCCGGAGTGTGGGGCAACGGCCGGACGTGGAACTTCTCGCGAAGCGGAGACGCGGATGGGATGGGGTTTCCCGGCCGACACTGTGACGGGTGCACGAACGGTCCGATTCGCGTGACCGTACGGGTCGCCGCCGGCGTCGTGACGGACTTGCACAGCCAGGTCGGCGGAGACTGGAGGAAGAAGGGTCGCGACCTCGGCTCGGTGGTCCCTCAGGCTGCCGCCGACTACCTGCTTGCGCTGATCGAGCGTGACGAGGCGGAGCTGGACGCCGACTCGAAGGAAGACGCCCTCCAGGCGGCGGTCTCCGCGCCGGCGGGCGAGATCTGGCCACGCCTGTTGGACATCGCGCGCAACCGTGGCGAGCACGCCGACGTGCGCAAGGCGGCCCTGTTCTGGACGGCGCACGAGGCCGGCGTGCGCGCCGCCGACGACATCGAGGACATCGCCGTCGCGACCGACGAGGAAACCGAGGTGCAGGAGACGGCCGTGTTCGCCCTCACGCAGCTGCCCGACGAGCGGGGCACTGAGGCATTGCTTCGCCTCGCGCGTGAGAACCGGAACCCCGACATCGTTCGGTCCGTGTTCTTCTGGCTCGGGCAGCAGGAGGACCCGAGAGTGCTCGCACTGTTCGAAGAGGTGCTGCTGGACTGAACGCGGCCGGGGGTGGTTAGATTGCCGGCATGCGCGACACATCGAACGACCAGGTACCGTCCGGATCGCTCGTCGGCTGGATGATCGAGCAGGGGCTCCTTCGAGGGCCCCTGCCGTTCACCGATTACTGGGCGAGCGTATTCCGCCTTGGGGGCGGCGAGCGGGCCGAGCGGGAGCGCGCAGGCCTGGTCGACCGCTCGCTGTTCCGGCTCGGGATCGACCGGCCCGAGCTCGAGCTGCCCCGGCTGCGCTACTACCTGCTGTTGTTCTTCGCCGGGCCACTCCTGGTTGCCCTGCGCTCCTTCCGCCGACTCGGCCGTTACAAGATCCGCGTGCGCTCGGGCATGGGCGACCGCGTGCTGGAGGCGCTGGCGGCCTTCCGCCTGGAGCTTCGGCCCGTCCGGGCCGGTCGGGTCGATGTTCGACGGGCGGTGCAGGCGGGCGGCGACGAGATTGCCGGTGATCTCGTCGACCCGTTCGCGATGAGCGGCTTCACGAGCCTGTTCCTCGCCGCCTACAAACTGCCGCTCGCCGCCCTGGCGGGCATCGTGGTGGTGGGTGTCGCGATCCCGGTTCTGCACGCGTACGGCGTGTACGAGGCGCTTGGGACACGACTCCTCCTGCTCGGCTTTCCTCTCGTAGTGCTTCTGCTGTACGGCCTGTTTCGTGACGTGGGAACGGCGATCCTCGGTGCCGTCCCCGTGGCGATCGCTGCGCTTCTCTACCGATCGCTCGGGCTCGAAATGTCGCGCGACTGGGGGGCGTTCACCCTGTGGCTCACCGCGTTGTTCGGTGTATACCTGCTCGTCGATTTGTTCTTCTTCCCCCGACCCGTTCCCCCGACGCTGATGCTGTACACGAAGAAAGGGGATGGCACCCCGTACCGGCGTTCCGAAGACGCTCCCTGGTGGCTCGAAGGGGAAGCGTACTGGGTGTGGCGCTACCTGATGCTCACCCCGGCGGAAATCAACAAGTTCTGGGAGCGAGACTGGGAGCGTGTGGAGTTGTGGATCCGGGCCGACGGGCCAGACGCCGGGTTGCTCGAATGGGTGGTTACCGATGCGCACTACCGTGAGCTGTGGACGCCGTGGTCCCGCCTCGGCCGCCCCGAAACCCTGGCACGACTGCGTGAAGAAGCCCGTGCCGCCCGAGACGCGGGCACGCCGGGCACATGGCTGATGGAAGTCGACGCCAACCTGATCTTCCACACACCCGACCTGCGGGCGGTGAGTTTTCTGCCCGACGAGGGCCGCGTGCCCGTCCGGCGCATCCGCCACGTGCTGCGGTCCATGTGGACCCGGCTCCACGATCCCGATCCGACGGTGGGCCTGGCGCGGCTCCAGGCGATCCGACTCGAGCGTGGTCCGGATCTGCTCGACGACCTGCCGGAGTTGATCGCGGACCGCGCGGCGCGGCACATTCTGTCGTTGCCGTGGACGCACTGGCGGTATCCGCTCGGCGCGCAGCGGCGCCGCGAAGCCCTGGCCTACGAAAGCTGGGAGCGCCCCGAGGCGCTGCCGGCGGCCGATCCGGCCCTGCAGATCAAGCTCGAATCGGGAGGAACGCTTGACGTATCGTGACCTGGACACGCGCCTGCTGCGCGCCCTGCGCACCGACGCGCGACGGTCGAACCGGCGGCTCGCGAAGGAACTCGACGTCGCCGCGACGACGATCGGCAACCGGCTGGCCGACCTCGAGGAGCGCGGAGTGATTCGCGGCTACCGCGCCGACATCGACTACCGGAAGCTCGGCCTCGGCCTCGTCGCCGTGACCCGGATCAAGGCGAAGGGCGAGGCGCTCCCGGCCATCGTACGCTCCCTGACCGAGCATCCGAGCCTGACCCACGTCTACGAGATCACGGGAGAGTTCGACATCATGGTGATCGGCCGGTTTTCCGACGAGTCGGAGATGAACCGCGAGATCAAAAGCATGCTCAGCATGCCGGGCATCGAAGGGACGAACACGTCGATCGTGCTCGACGCGCCGAAGGAGCAACTCGACGTCGAGTTGCCGGAAGGCGAGGACGCCACCGAGGCCTGACGTCGAGCGGTGGGCCGTCGGCTTCAGTCCTCCGGCAGGCTGCTCCGCAGTACCACGTCGGGGACGAAGGTCAGGTAGAGCCCGACGTACTCTTCATCGAAGCGGCGAAACTGCCCCATCTCCGACGGGCCCACGTGCCCGGTCAGGCCGAGGCGAACGTCGCCCGTTCCGGTGCGCATCGCCATGCCCAGCGTGCCCGTGACGCCCGGTCCCGAATTGATGTCCGACACCTGGAACTCCACGACCCCGGTCGGACGCCAGCGCCGCTCCGGCGTGGGGGGTGGATCGAGGGCCAGCCCGAACCGGGCACCGACCGTTTCCATGGCTACGGCGGTCCAGTTGTAGTCGCCCCGACCGAATAGGCGCAGGCCCGGCTCGAGAGAATACATGACCGCCAGCTCAACGCCATTTCGACTGCTCGCCCCCGGCCTGATGCCGGAGTTCTCGACGATGAAATCGTCCCCGATGTGGGAGCTCACGTGCGTGGGAGCGAGGCTCCCTTCCCAGCGGCCCACGTCGAAACCGATCGGAAACGCGATGCGGAAGTCGGAGTTGATGAGCCCGTTCTTCTCGTCGCCGAGACCGAGCGCGAAGCGCGACAGCACACCGGCCTCGATACCGACGTCGACGCCCGGACTGTTCGGCCCGGCCGAACGGAAGCGGTATACGGGCAGGCGATACCCGAACGAGGCGTCGGCCTCGGATCGGTAGTCGCCCCGGCCGGCGGGCGGATCCCGACGGACGAGCAGCGGACCGGCTCCGACGTCGACCCCACTGCGCGCCGCGGCGATCGGCTGGGTGACGAAGGTGTCGGGAAACCAACCCGCACCGTCGTCGGAATCGGTGGGCGCGGCCTCCTGGCCGGTAGCTCTGCCCGTGACCAGAAGCGACGAGAGGATCATCATCGATACGGCGGCCCGGCGGACATTCCGGGCATGGAACTTCGACGTGTGCTGCATTTGCACCCCGGGTTTGTGGCGTAGATCTTGGGCGACGTTACGACATTCGTGGCAATAACCCGAACCGCGGCCGAGAAGTTCGCCCGGAGAAGGACGAGATGCCAGCGTGAGCCGACCGCCCGTCGACGCCTTGCAGGACGAGATCGTTCGGTGCCGGGCCTGTCCGCGACTCGTGGCCTGGCGAGAGAAGGTGGCCGAGGAAAAGCGCGCCGCGTTCCGCGACGAGGAATACTGGGGCGCGCCCGTCCCGGGGTTCGGCGATCCGGCCGCCCGGCTCATGATCGTCGGTCTCGCGCCGGCCGCGCACGGGGCGAACCGGACGGGCCGGATGTTCACGGGTGACCGCTCCGGCGACTGGCTGTACGCCGCGCTCCACCGTGCAGGCTTCGCGAACCAGCCGACATCCACGCATCGGAGCGACGGACTCGAGCTTACCGACGCATGGGTCACGGCCCCGGTTCGCTGCGCGCCGCCCGGCAACCGGCCCACGACGACCGAGCGCGACAACTGCGCCGACTGGCTGTCGCGCGAGTTCGAGCTATTGTCTCGCGTTCGCGTGGCCGTCGTGCTCGGGGGGTACGGGTGGAATGCCTTCCTGCGCGTGCTCCGCGACCGCGACTGGAAGATCCCGAGTCCGAAGCCGAAGTTCGGGCATCTGGCGCGTGTCGACCTCGAGGGTGAGGGGCGCCGGCTCGCCATCGTCGGCTCGTACCATCCGAGCCAGCAGAACACGTTCACGGGAACTCTGACCGAGCAGATGTTCGATCAGGTGTGGACAACGGCCAGGGCGCTGCTGCGGAGCTGACTGCGGACGACACGATGCGCGTCCGCGAGCGTCGCCCAGCCCGCCCGCTACCGGAGCGTGAACAGGGCCCAGCCGACGGCCGCCGCGCTGCAGATTAGCCGGACGCTCCCGCCATGGGCTGCAGCATCCTGCAGGATGCCTGCTGCGAACATAGCTTTGTCGACCGGAGTCGGCGAAAAGGGATCACCCATGCCCGTTGGACGGTTTCCGAACGTATGAACGAGAAAGCGGCGCGCGACCGAGTCGAGGCGCTCCGCGCGCAGATCCACCGGCACGATCGTGCCTACTACCTGGAAGACCATCCGGTCGTCTCCGACGCGGAGTACGACCGGCTGTTCGCCGAGTTGCGCGAGCTGGAGGAGGCGCATCCCGATCTCGTCACCCCGGATTCGCCCACGCAGCGAGTCGGCGGGGAACCGCTCGAGAAGTTCGAGACGGTGGAGCACGAGGCGCCGATGCTCAGTCTCGATTCGTCGCAGGACGAGGAGGCGCTGCGGCGGTTCGACGAGCGGATTCGCGACTTCCTGGGCGAGGAGCAGATCGCCTACGTCGTCGAGCCCAAGCTCGACGGCCTGTCGATCGAGCTCGTGTACGAGGACGGCGCTTTTCTGCGCGCGGCGACTCGCGGCGACGGCGTGCGCGGCGAGGACGTGACGGCCAACGTCCGCACGATCCGCTCGCTGCCACTGCGGCTGAGGCGCGATGGGCCGGCCGTGCCGGATCGCCTGGCCCTGCGGGGCGAGGTGGTGATTCCCACGGCGGCGTTCGCCGAACTCAACGAACGGCTGATCAACGAGGGGAAAGAGCCGTTCGCGAATCCGCGCAACTCGGCGGCCGGTTCCATCCGCCAGCTCGACCCGGGGCTCGCGGCGGCGCGACCGCTCGGCGTGTTCGTGTACGACGTGCTCGCCGCCGACGGGCCGGAGTTCGGCAGCCAGACCGATGTGCGCAGCGTGCTGGACGCCTGGGGGCTGCCCCTGGCCGACCGGGTCGAGCTCGTGCACGGGGTCGACGAGATCTTCGAGTATTTCGCGGGGCTCGAGTCCGACCGCGACGACCTTCCCGTCGAGGTCGACGGCTGCGTGATCAAGCTGAACGATATTCCGGCCCGCGCCGAGCTCGGAACCACTTCGCACCATCCGCGCTGGGCGTTCGCCTTCAAGTTCGCCCCGCGCGTCGAGGTCACCCGCGTCCTCAGCATCGTGCCGAGCGTCGGGCGCACCGGAGTCGTCACGCCGATCGCGTTCATGGAGCCGGTGCAGATCGGTGGCGTCACCGTGAGCCGGGCGAACCTCCACAACCCCGAAGAGGTCGCCCGCAAGGACATCCGCGAGGGCGACCTGGTGCGCGTGCAACGGGCGGGGGACGTGATCCCGCAGGTCGTCGAGCGGCTCGAAGAAGATGGCCGCGAGCGCGGCGCGCCCTTCCGGATGCCGGACGCCTGCCCATCGTGCGGCACCGAACTCGTGCCGAACGGGCCGAAGATCTTCTGTCCGAACAGCTTCGGGTGCGCCGCTCAACTCGCGGGCCGGATCAAGCATTTCGCCTCGCGCATCGGCCTCGACATCGAGGGGCTGGGTGAGGAGACGGCCCGTCAATTCGTCGCCGAGGGTGTGGTGAAGCGCCTGCCCGACATTTTCGAGCTCACGACCGAACGCCTCGTAGAACTCGAGGGTTTCGCCGAGACGTCGGCGGGGAACCTCGTCGACGCGATCGAGCGCGCCTCGCACACCGAGCTGGCGCGCCTGCTTTATGGGCTGGGCATCCCGGAGGTCGGGGCCACCGTGGCCCGCGGGCTCGCCGAGCACTTCCGCACGATCGACACGGTGCGGACGACCGACGCCGAGGCGCTCACGGAGGTCGAGGGCATCGGCCCCCTGATGGCCGGCCGGATTCGCGAGTTCTTCGACGAGCCGCACAACGCCGAGAACCTCGATCGGATTCTCGAGCACCTGACGGTCGCCGAGGTCGAGGGGCCGGCGGAAGACGGCGCGCTGTCCGGACGAACGTTCGTGTTCACCGGTGGGCTCGCGTCGTTCAGCCGATCCGAGGCGAGGGAGCGCGTCGAGGCGCTCGGGGCCCGGGTGACGGGTTCGGTGAGCAAGAACACCGACTACGTCGTGGCGGGCGACGAGCCGGGAAGCAAGCTGGAGAAGGCGGAGAAGCTCGGCGTAGCCGTCCTCGACGAGCAGGCGTTCCTCGAGCTGCTGTCGGCGTCCGAAGCCGGAGCGGAGTGAGCATGGAGAACATCGAGATCGCCGCGGCACTCGAGGAGATGGCCGATCTGCTCGAGATCAAGGGCGGCGAGAACCCGTTCCGCATCCGGGCGTACCGCAACGCCGTCCTCACGGTGCAGGACCATGCGACCCCTCTCCGGGCTCTGGTCGACCAGGAGGCCGACCTGACGGAATTGCCCGCCATCGGTGAGGACATGGCGGCCCACATCACCGAGCTCGTGCGCACCGGGCGGCTCACGCGGCTCGACGAGCTGACGGCCGAGATCCCGCGCTCGCTCGTCACGCTCACCCGGCTGCCGGGCGTCGGTCCGAAGCGGGCCCGCAAGCTGTGGGACGAGCTCGACGTGACGACGATCGACGAACTCGAGGCGGCCGCGAAGGCCGGCGAAGTGGCCGAGCTCGCGGGGTTCGGCGAGAAAACGCAGGCGAAGATCCTCGACGCCATCGAGCGCTACCGGAAGCGCCAGGGGCGCTACCGCCTGAACGAGGCCGACGAGCTGGTCGCGCCGCTGCTCGAGTGGCTTCGCGGCTCGGACGCGGTCGAGCGGGTGGAGGTGGCCGGGTCCTTCCGCCGTCGAAAGGAGACGATCGGCGACATCGACCTGCTAGTCATGTCGGCCGACGCGGCCGCCGTCATCGAGCACTTCCTGTCGTACGGATCGATTCGCGACGTGATCAAGGAGGGGGAGAACGGGGCTTCCGTGCACCTCGCGAACGACCTCCAGGTCGACATGCGAGTGCTGGAAGAGGACACGTTCGGTGCCGCGCTCGTCTACTTCACGGGCTCGAAGGAGCACAACATCGAGCTCCGTCAGCGAGCTCTCGAACGCGGGCTCAGCGTGTCGGAGTACGGCGTGTTCGAGCTAGCCGGCGAAGGCGAAGAGAGTGTCACGAGCACGACGGGACGCGAGCTCGGGAAGCGCGTGGCGGGCCGTACCGAAGAGGAAGTGTACGAGACCCTCGAGCTGCCGTGGATTCCGCCCGAGATGCGCGAGCACCGCGGCGAAATCGCGGCGGCGGCCGAGGGAAAGCTGCCGGAACTGATTACGCTCGACGACATCCGCGGCGACCTGCAGATGCACTCCACTTGGTCCGACGGCAAGTACTCGATCGAGGAGATGCTCGAGGCCTGCGCCGCCCGCGGCTACGAGTACTTCGCCCTCACCGACCACAGCCAGGCACTGGCGATGACCGGCGGGCTCGACGCGAATAAACTCGCCAGTCAGCTCGACGAGATCGACGAGATCGCGAGCCGCCACCCCGAGATCCGCTTCCTGCGCAGCCTGGAGGTCGACATCCTGGCCGACGGGTCGCTCGACATGGACGACGAGTCGCTCGAGCGACTCGATCTCGTCGTGATCAGCATCCACTCGAAGTTCGACCTGTCACGGGCCGAGCAGACGAAGCGGATGGTGCGGGCGATCGAGCACCCGCTGACCGACATCGTCGGGCACCCGACCGGACGGATCATCGGGCGGCGCGACCCGATCGAGCTCGACCTGGCCGAAGTGCTCGACTGCGCGGCCGAGAACCACGTCGCCATGGAACTGAACGCCCATCCGAACCGTCTCGACCTGCGCGACACGCAGCTCATGGAGGCGAAGAAGCGCGGCGTTCCGATCGTGATCAGCACGGACGCGCATCACGTCGACGAGCTCGGGCTGATGCGCTACGGCGTCGAGCAGGCGCGCCGCGCGTGGCTCGCGGCGGACGACGTGCTCAACGCGCGGCCGGTGGACCAGATGCTGGAGGCGCTGGGGCGGGACTGAGGGCCGGGAATACTTTCCGCGGCCTGGTGGTCCCCATATACTCGCGCATGCCAATCGACAGCTTTTGGGCCCGCTTCAAGCGCGCCCGCGTGTTTCAGGTGCTCGTCGTCTACCTCGGTGCCTCGTGGGCCGTGCTCCAGGTGGCGCAGCTCCTCCAGGAATCGCTGGTGCTCCCTGAGTGGGTCGTTCCCGTCGCCCTCATCCTGCTGAGCATCGGTCTGCTCGTCATTCTGGCGACCGCGTGGGTGCAGGCGTTGCCAGCCACGAAATCCGCCGCCGAGACCGGGCAGCTGCCCGGGGCGTGGGAGATCGCCCCCGGTGGGATCCTTCAGGCGATTCGTGAGGGAGAGCTTCCGCATCTCACCTGGGGCCGGGCGATCCTCGGGGGGGCCTTCGCACTCTGGCTCCTGTTCGGCTTCGCCGGCCTCTACGTCGTGGTGAAGGACCGGGGAGAGACCTTTGTGCCGCCTGAACTGGTCGCGGACGTGGCCGGCGACGGCATCGCGGTCGTTCCGTTCACCGTACGCGGCGAAGGGTTCGACGTGTGGCGCGAGGGAATGGTCGATCTGTTCGCGACCAGCCTCGATGACGTGGGGGGCTACCGGACGATCGACAGCCGGACCGTCATGGCCCGCTGGAACGAATCCGTGCCCTCGGGGACGGAGCCGGATCTGGCTACGACGCTGGAGATCGCCCGGCAGACCGGGGCCAAGTATGTGATGACCGGGAGCGCGGTCGCCCTCGGCAGCGACGTGCGGCTGGCCGCCGAGCTCGTCGAGGTGGAGAGCGGTCGCGGCGTCGGAGCGGGACGCGTGCAGGGGCCGGCCGACAGTGTCCTCGTCCTCGTCGACCGTCTCTCGATCGCCGTCATGGAAGCCCTGCTCCGCGAGGGAGGCAGCGAGATCCTCACGTCGCACCAGGCGGCGAGCCTGACGACCTCCTCGCTGCCGGCGCTCAAGGCGTATCTCGAGGCGGAGGGATACTACCGGAACTCGGACTTCGTGCCCGCCGTGGAGGCCTATGAACGGGCGCTCGCCGCCGACTCCAATTTCGTCCTCGCGCACTACCGCCTCGCCGAGGCCTACGGCTGGATGGAAAATATCGGAAGCGACCGCGCCGAAGAACACTACCAGGCCGTCGAGCGTCTGATCGACAACCTCCGTCCGCGCGACCGGGCGATCGTCGAGGGCAACGCCGCCCTCATCCGGGGAGAGTTGAACGAGATCGGGGAGGTTCGACGCACCACGGAGAAGTATCCCGACGATCCCGAGGCCTGGTTCCTGCTCGGCGAGTACCTCGTCCACCTGGGTCAGCCCCTCCTGGCCAGCGAACAGGAGACGCGGCGCGTCCTGAGGAAGGCCGTCGATCTCGATCCGAATTTCGGCCCATACTATATTCATCTGATCGAGTCGGAGATCATGGCTGGCGACACGGCGGCGTCGCGGGAGTTGCTCGACCGCTATGCCGAGATCTCCACGGGGTCGTTCCACCGCGACCTCGAGCTCGCCAACGACCTGTTCCTCGGCGATTCTCTCGCCCAGGCGATGGCGCGATCGGTCCTCGACACGGTGGGCGACAGAACGCTCTACCGGATATGGGGAGGGTTCAATTTCAAGGTTGGCCGGCCGGCGATACAGGACATCGTGCTCAAGGAAGTGGAGTCGCGGGGCCTGCCCGTCGGGATCCTGGATCTAAACCTGGCGACCGCCGGGAAGCTGGCGGAGCGCCGGGAACGCGCTGAACGTCCGGGAAACCCACCGGAGACGCTCATGATGCTGGACTACACCAACGCCCGTTTCTCGGGGAAACCGGCACCGGCCCCGGATGCGGTGGACATGGCGACGTGCGGCGACGTAGCGGACGCGAACATCCACTGCCTCGCCATGGTGGCGGCGTGGTCGGTCGAGTCCGGTGATCCGGCCGGCGCCCGGGCGGTGTCTGCGGCGATTCGTAGTGCTGCCGAGGAGACCCGGGCGGCGGGTGATACGGCGAGCGCCGATGCCAGACTCAGGGCGGCTGCGATGATCGACGCCTACGCCCTGTCGGTTCCCGATGGACCCATGGCCGCCATTCGCGCGCTAGAAGAACTGCAGGGGAAGCACGACGAGGGTATGGACTCCTGGGCTCGCCTCTGGCTGGCTGATCTCAACGTCGCGGCGGGTCGAGACCGGCAGGCGATCCCGTACTACCAGTCGCACCGAAGTGGCGTGCTGCGCCCGTATGCCGATTTTCAGCTCGGTCCGCTGTACGAACGACTCGGTGAAGTGGACCGGGCGATCGCCTCCTACCAGTCCTTCCTCCAGGCCTGGGAGGAAGCGGATCCGGACCTCGCGTGGAAGGACGAGGCGCAGGCGAGCCTCGAGAGGCTGCTGCCCGTCCAGGGTTGATCGGCCCCCGCCGCCCGGCCTACTCCGCGTGATACCGGATGTCGATGCCGCGCTTGGCGAGCTCGGCCAGGTAGGCGTCCGCCGGGATCCCCTCGTCGGGCGGCATCACCCCGGTCGTATCGATCACGTCGCGGCCCATCAACAGGCCCACGATCGACAGGGTGAACCCGGTCGTGCGCTCCATCGCCGTGATCCCGTGCTCTTCATCCTCGCGGTCGAGCAGATCCCACTGGTGGGTCAGCGGCCGCCCGTCCTTCGTGCCCGTGGCCACGACGCGCAGCGCCACGAGGTCGGGATCGGAC
>DATHRZ010000077.1:0-71624 GCA_035464655.1 Gemmatimonadota bacterium | reverse complement strand
GGCGCCGTCCAGCCGGTGTCAGCGCGCGGAAGGGGCTGACCACCGCCCCCAGCCGTGCCAGCGCGCGGAAGGGGCTGACCACCGCCCCCGCCACGCTCAGCGTCGTTCGCCCGCTCCGCGCTGGTAATCCCGCCACCAGCGAATATCCGCCACCAGTTCCGCGCGTCCCACCCCCGGCTCGTGCTCGGAGACGGTCGCGCCCTGCACGTCGAAATGCGGGAGCACGTTGCGGCGGTCGATCCACTCGGGCTTCAGGCCGCGTTCCTCGCCCCAGGCCAGGAGCTCGTCGATCGAACGGTCGCTGTAGACGTGGCACAGACGGTCGCCTTTTCGCGCCCCGAGGCGGGGCACGTCGCGCTGCGCCGTGTGGAAGTGGTATTTGATCAGCGGGCGCGCCCCCGCCGGCTCACGCGCTCAGTGCCCGTGGGCGCCGTCGTGCTCCATGGCGCCTTCGTCGGACTCGTCGGCCGAGGCCGGGTCGTCGTGCGACGCGTGCTCGTCGGCGCTCATCCCACCGTGGCCGTGCAGGCGGTCGGGCGCGGTGAGCGTGTTCTCGAGGTCGCCGAGGTACATCTCGTTCGTACGGTCGAACTCGGGCCAGCGGACGCCCTTGCCGACCCAGACGGCGCCGCCGATCGCGCCCATCCCCCCGTCGGGAGCAGGCTCGTCGAGCGGGTTGTGGTACTCGACCTCGATGCGGTAGACGTGATCGGCGTGAATCTTCTTGCCGAGCGACCACAGGAACCGATCGCTCGGAACGCCGGTGATGCGCCCGCCGGGCGTTCCCTCGGGCTCGACCTCCCACAGCGTCTTGCCGTCGGTCACGTCGATGAGCGCGAGGCGCGTCGCGTAGTCGTGCACGTGCCCGCCGACCCCGAGGATGCGGCCGTCGACGGCGGGTTTGCCCTCCCAGGCCTTCACCGTGCGGCCGGGCGGCAGAGGAAAGTCCTTGGCCCCTAGGGGCCCCATCACGTCCAGGTAAAACGGAAAAATATCACGGGGCTGGATGAGTCGGTCCGACTCGGTGCTGTAGAAGAACCGCACGACGAGGTGCGCATCGTCGAAATCGCGCTCGAGCGCGTTCGCGAACATGGCCGAGATCAGCATCCGGTCACCGTCGGCGATCGGATAGCCGATCACGCCGGGCAGGCGCTCGGTCGAGGTCTCCCGACCCGCCGCCATGACGCGGCGCGCGATGGGAAAGAACAGCTCGCGCTTGTCGGGGTCGATGAAGTTCACGTGGTGCAGCAGCTCGGACGGGATCGGCGCCCCTGCCCCGTCGACCATCTCCATTTCGAAACCGTGCATCCAGCCGTCGACCGGAAACTCGGCCATCTGGATCGGCAGGCGCAGGTGCTCCATGCCTGCTTCGAGCGCCACCGGGCCGATGACGAACTCGACGGTGCGCTCCTCCTCCAGGGTGCGAACTTCGACGAGCTCGTTCCGGTCGAGGGGCAGGGTCGGCGGGTCGGCCGGTCGCGCGTCCGCCATCGTCGTCTCGTGCGACATCTCCTGGGCGAGCGCGGTCGTCGCCGCGCCGGACAGGAAAACGGATGCGGCCAGGCCGACGGCCAGGGCGAATGGGGTCCGGCAATAGATCATCGGAAGCTACCTCGTGACGAGTTCCACGCAGTGCACGATCCGGGAACGAAACGCGTGACAGCCGTCCATGGTTCCGGGTGTCAGGGAGCCGGAACGTCGAAGTAGACGTAATTCTTGGCGATGAACTCGTCCCAGTTTTCCGGAACTTCGTCGTCGGGGAAGATCGCCTCGACGGGACACTCTGGAACGCAAGCGCCGCAATCGATGCACTCTTCGGGGTGGATGTAGTACTGATCCTCGCCCTCGTAGATGCAGTCGACCGGGCATACGTCGACGCACGACGCGTCCTTGGTGTCGATGCACGGCTGTGTGATGATGTACGTCATATGACCTCGATGAGGGCTCGTCGCCCGCTTCGGTTGTGGATCGGGTGAGAGTTTAGTCGGAACCCCGGGCGGCGGCAACACGTTTCCGAAGGTGATTGGGGCGGGAATTGTGGTGGACGCACTCACGAGGCGGGGGTACATTCGCGGCCATGCGGAAATTGAACGTGGTTCAGCCTTCGGCGTGGCCCCAGCAGAAGCCCCGTTGGCTGAAGGTGAAGGCCCCGGGCGGCGAGAACTATCGTCGGCTGAAGGGCCTGATGCGCGAGCTCGGGCTGAACTCGGTGTGCGAGGAAGCCCACTGCCCGAACATCGGCGAGTGCTGGGAGTCGGGTACCGCGACGTTTCTCATCATGGGCGACAAATGCACGCGGAACTGCCCGTACTGCGCGATCGCCCATGGCCGCCCCGAGGAGCTCGACGAGGACGAACCGCGCCGCGTGGCCGAGATGATCGAACAGCTCGCCCTGCGGCATGTCGTGATCACCTCGGTTGACCGCGACGACCTGCCCGACGGCGGCGCGCGCATCTTCGGGTGGCTGATCGACGACATCCACGAGCGCCTCCCCGAGTGCTCGATCGAGGTGCTGACGCCCGACTTCCGCGGCATGCCTCACGCGATCGAGCGGGTGATCGCGGCGCGCCCCGACATCTTCAATCACAACATGGAGACGGTCGAGCGCTTGCATCCCGAGGCCCGCCCGGGCGCGAAGTACGGGCGCAGCCTTGGCGTTCTGCGCCTCGCGAAGAGCCTGGACGACGGCGTTCTCATCAAGACCGGCATCATGCTCGGGCTCGGGGAGGAAGCGGACGACATCCGCGCCTTCATGGACGACGCGCTCGAGGCCGGCGTCCAGATCCTCACCCTCGGACAGTACCTGCGGCCCTCGGAGCAGCACCGCGAGATCGACCGCTACGTGACCCCCGAGGAGTTCGCCGACTGGAAGGAGTACGGCGAGGCACTCGGGTTTCTGCATGTCGAGAGCGGTCCTCTGGTGCGCAGCAGCTACCACGCCCGCGAGCAGGTCGACGAGCTGCGTGAGCGGGCCGGAGCGGGAGCCGCCGTCGCGGTCTGAGGGGCGAGCGCGACGCGCGGCGCGAGCCGTTGCGTATGCAACAAACAGTGAACCCTTCGTCGCCTCCCGATTGGACGAACGCCGCCCCCCGGGCTAACTTTTCGGCTTGCCCCGGACCTGAATTCCCGAACCCGGATGGAGCGAGTGGAGCAGGAAGTCGCGACCGAACGCCGTCAACAGGAGGAGCGCCGCTCCTCGATGGACCGGCGTACGCTGGATCGCCGGGAGGTCGACCTCGGCGGGTACGAGCGCGAGCAGCTCCACGACATGCTATCGGCGATGCTGCTGTCGCGCCGATTCGAAGAGAAGTGCGCCGAGTCCTACCAGATGGGACGGATCGGCGGATTCTGCCACCTGTACATCGGCCAGGAGGCGGTGGCGGTCGGTGGAATCCACGCCCTGCGCGACGACGACTTCGTGTTCACCGCGTACCGCGATCACGCCCAGGCGATCGTTCGCGGGATCGAGCCGCGCGCCGTGATGGCCGAGCTGTACGGCCGGGTGGACGGCTGCTCGAAGGGCGCCGGCGGGTCGATGCACATGTTCGGGCGCGACGTGAACTTCATGGGCGGGCACGGGATCGTCGGCACGCACCTGCCGCTCGCCGCCGGGGTGGGCTACGCGATCCGCTACCGGGGCGGTGACGAGGTCGTCCTGTGCTACTTCGGCGACTCCGTCGTCAACGGCGGTCCGTTCCACGAGGCGTTCAACATGGTCGCCAAGTGGAAGCTGCCGGTCATCTACGTGGTCGAAAACAACTCGTACGGCATGGGCACCGACATCGAGCGGGTCGCCGCCGTCGACCGGCTCGTCACGCGGGCCTGCGCCTACGAGGGGATGCACTCGGAGCGCATCGACGGCCAGGACGCGCTCGCGATGCACGCCGCGGTCGCGGCGGCCGCCGAGCGGGCCCGCGGTTCCGACGGCCGCCCGACGTTCATCGAGGCGATCACCTATCGCTATCTCGGCCATTCGATGTCCGACGCGGCGCACGGGACGTACCGCACCAAGGAAGAGGTGCAGGCCGAGCGGAAGAACGACCCGATCGCGACGTTCTCGGACCGCCTCATGGAGGCCGATCTTCTGACCCGCGGGGAGTACGACGAGATCAACCAGGCGGCGATCGACGCCGTCGAGGACGCCGCGGAGTTCGCCGAGAACAGCCCGCACCCGGAGCCATCCGTCGCCTATGACAACGTGTACGCCGACGAGTTCCGCGGCGGGCTCGACCGGAGGGACGCATGGCGGTGATCACCTACCGCGAGGCGCTCAACCGGGCGCTGCGCGAGGAGATGAATCGAGACGAGAACGTCTTCCTTCTCGGCGAGGAAGTCGGCGAGTACGACGGCGCCTACAAGGTGTCGAAAGGACTGCTCGACGAGTTCGGCGAGTGGCGGGTGCGCGACACGCCGATCGCGGAGAACGGGTTCGCGGGGCTCGGGATCGGCGCCGCGATGGCGGGGCTCCGGCCGATCGTCGAGTTCATGACCTGGAACTTCGCCCTGCTCGCTTATGACGCGATCGTCAACTCCGCCGCGAAGATGCTTTACATGTCGGGCGGACAGTACAACGTGCCGATCGTGTTCCGCGGCCCCGGCGGCGCGGCGCTCCAGCTTTCGGCACAGCACTCGCAGGTGCCCGATCCGTGGTACGCGAACATCCCCGGGCTCAAGGTATGCGCGCCCGGCACCCCGGCCGACGCGCTCGGCTTGCTGAAGAGCGCGATCCGCGACGACGATCCGGTCGTGTTCATCGAGGGCGAACTGCTCTACAACATGAAGGGCGAGGTGCCCGACGAGGAGCATGTCGTCCCGATCGGCGTGGCCGACATCAAGCGCGAGGGCGCCGACGTGACGCTCGTCTGCCACTCGAAGATGGTGAAAGTCTGCTCCGACGCCGCCGATACACTGGCCGACGAACACGAGGTCGAGGCCGAGATCGTCGACCTGCGGACGATCCGCCCGCTCGACATCGACACCGTCATCGAGTCGGTGAAGAAGACGAACCGCGCCGTCGTCGTGCAGGAGGGCTGGCCGTACTCGGGCATCGGCGCGCAGGTCGTGGACGACATCCAGCGCGAGGCGTTCGACTACCTCGACGCCCCCGTGGCGCGCGTTTCGAGTCTCGACGTCCCGATGCACTACGCGCGTCCGGTCGAAAAGCACATCCTGCCGAGTGCCGACGCCGTGGTGAAGGCGGCGCGCCACGTCTGCTACCTCGATTGACGCGCACCAACGACTGACGCGACACGAAAGCGACACATGGCAACGAAAGTCGTGATGGCGCAGCTCAGCCCGACGATGGAAGAGGGCAAGCTCGTCGAATGGAAGGTGAAGGAAGGTGACGAGGTCTCCCAGGGCGACGTCCTCGCCGAGGTCGAGACCGACAAGGCCAACATGGACATCGAGGCGATGACCGGCGGCACGGTGCGCGCCCTGCTCATCTCCGAGGGCGACGTGGTGGAAGTCGGCGCCCTGATCGGCGTGCTCGGCGACCCCGACGAGGACGTGTCGGAGCTGGTCGATGGGGCGAAGCCGAAGGACGTCGGCGAGGCGGAAGAGGAGGAGCCCGAGGCGGAAGAGGAATCGGTGAAGGCCGAGGACGGTGAGGAGGCCGGGCCCGAGGCCGCCGAGCCGGAAGATGATGCCGAGACAACAACCGGGACGAAGCCCCGCACCGGTAGGGTAAAGGTCTCCCCCTTAGCGCGCCGCATGGCCGAAGACGCGGGCCTCGACATCGCGCGGATCGAGGGCTCGGGACCCGGCGGCCGCGTCGTGAAGAGCGACGTCCAGGCTGCGATCGACGCGGGCGGAGCGGAGGCACAGGCGGAAGCAGGAGCGTCCGGGCAAGCCGCGCCGGAGCGCGCGGCGGCTCCGACCGCGGCGCTGCGGCCCGCGCGCCTCGGGGACGAGCGCATCGAGGCCTCGCAGATGCGCAAGACGATCGCGAAGCGCCTCGTGCAGTCGATCGGACCCGTCCCGCACTTCTTCCTCACGACCGAGATCGACATGGGCCGGGCGCTCGACCTGCGGAAGGCGCTGAACGAGCGCCTGTCGGCGAGCGGGGTGAAGGTCGGCGTGAACGACCTGCTCGTGAAGGTGGCGGCCGAGGCGCTGGCGCGGCATCCGGAGATCAACGCCTCGTGGGACGAGGACGCGGTCCAGCGTCACGGGAGCGCCGACATCGGGATCGCCGTGGCCGTGCCCGACGGCCTGATCACACCCGTCGTGCGCGAGGCCGACCGAAAGGGCCTCGCACAGATCGCCACCGAGGCGAGCGATCTCATCGAGCGCGCCCGGAACCGGAAGCTGAAGCCGGAGGAGTACACGGGCGCGACGTTCTCGATCAGCAATCTCGGGATGTTCGGGATCGACGAGTTCACGGCGATCATCAACCCGCCCGAGGCCGCGATCCTCGCCGTCGGACAGACGGCCGAGAGGCCGGTAGTCGAGGGTGGCGAGATCGTCGTACGGCGGCGCATGCGCGTGACGATGTCGTGCGACCACCGGGTGATCGACGGCGCGACGGGCGCCGCGTTCCTGCAGACGTACCGGGCGATGCTGGAGAACCCGCTCGAGCTCGTGAGTTGACGGGACGTTGAGAGCGTCGCTGAGGCAGCGGCGTGCCTCGACGCAGTTGTAGTTCGTTGTCGGACAGTCACTTAGGGTAACTTGCGGCCCCTGTGAAAATCGATTTTCACAGGGTCCGGGACAGAGGGTACGAACGCATGGCTGATTCATACGACGTCGTCGTCATCGGAGCCGGGCCGGCCGGGTACGTCTGCGCGATCCGCGCCGCCCAGCTCGGCCTCAAGACCGCCTGCGTCGAGAGCAAATCGTACGAGGGCGGCTTCGGCGGGACGTGCCTGAACTGGGGCTGCATTCCCGCCAAGGCCCTGCTCGAGAGCGCCGCCCTGGCGCAGAACCTCAAGGCGCACGGCGAGGACCTGGGGGTGCGGCCGATCGAGGTCGAGTACGACATGAGCGCCGCCGTCGACCGCAGCCGGTTCATCAGCGAGAAGCTGACCGGCGGCATCCAGTACCTGTTCAAGAAGAACGAAATCGAGGCCATCGAGGGCCGGGGCCGGATCGCCGGTAAGGGCAAGGTCGAGGTCGAGTCCGAAGATGGGGAGACCCGCACGATCGAGGCGAAGAACATCGTCGTCGCCACCGGCGCCGTGATGAAGAGCTTCCCGGGCTTCGAGATCGACGGCGAGAAGGTGATCGGCAGTCGCGAGGCGCTCGGCCTGCGCAAGCCGCCGGAGAAGCTCGTCGTGGTGGGCGCGGGCTACGTGGGCGTCGAGTTCGCCGACGTGTTCGCCGCGTTCGGCGTCGAGGTCACGCTCGTCGAGGCGCTCGACTCGCTGGTCCCGATCGCAGATCCCGAGATCGGCAAGACGCTGGCGCGCAGCTTCAAGAAGCGCGGGATGACGATCATGACGGGCACGAAGGTCAAATCACTCGATCGGGACGCCAGCCCGATGAAGCTCACGGTCGAGACGTCGAAGGGCGACGAGACGATCGAAACCGACATCGTACTCATGGCGGTCGGGCGGAAGCCGGTCACCGAGGACCTCGGTCTCGAGGATGCCGGCGTCGAGATGAACGGGCCGTGGATCGCGATCGACGAGTGGTGCGCCACCAACGTCGAGGGGATCTACGCGATCGGCGACGTGGCGGGCGAACCGATGCTCGCGCACAAGGGCTCGCACGAGGGGATCGTGGCCGCCGAGAAGATCGCGGGCGCCGCGGAGCATCCGATGCGCTACGACAACATCCCGAGCGTCGGCTACTGCCACCCGGAGGTCGCGACGATCGGGCTGACCGAGGAGCAGGCGAAGGAAGCCGGCCACGAGGTGAAGGTCGGCAAGTATCCCCTCAGCGCGCACGGGCGCGCCTTGACGGCGGGCCACAGCGAGGGCTTCGTGAAGATCGTCGCCGACGCGAAGTACGGCGAGGTGCTCGGGGTCCATATGATCGGGCACAACGTGAGCGAGCTGATCGCCGAGGCCGGGATGGCGCGGGCTCTCGAGTCGACGGTCGAGGAGATCGCGGCACACGCCCACGCCCACCCGAGCATGGCCGAGGCCGTGATGGAAGCCGCGTTCGCGACGATGGGACGCGCCATCCACACGTGATTCACGTCGTCCCCGTGGCGAGCCGCGTCCCTTACCGGGCGGGGCTCGGTTGGCAGCGCGTGCTGGCACGCGCCCGAATCGACGGCGAACTCGACCACGACCTCGTCCTCCTGCTCGAGCATGCGCCCGTCGTCACCCTGGGCCGCGCTTCGGACGCCAGCCACGTCGTCGCGACGCCCGAGGCGCTCGCCGCCGCCGGCGTCGACCGGGTCGAGATCGAGCGCGGAGGGGACGTCACCTACCACGGGCCCGGTCAGCTCGTCGCCTATCCGATTCTCGACCTGACGGGCTACCGGAAGGACCTTCACTGGTATCTGCGGCGCCTCGAGGAGGTCGTGATCGTCGCGCTCGGTGACCTCGGCATCAGGGCGTTCCGCGTTCCGGAGCTCACGGGCGTGTGGGTCGGCGATGCGTCGGCCGCGGTCGACCCGGCGGCGCGCGCCGCGGGTGAGGCCCGGAAGATCGCATCGATCGGCGTACACGTCAGTCGCTGGGTGACCTGGCACGGGTTCGCCCTCAACCTCACGCCCGAAGCCGTGGCCGGATTCGGCTGGATCGTGCCGTGCGGGATCGACGACGTGCGGATGACGTGCGTCGAGGCCGAGGGTGGCGACGCAGAGCGCGACGTCGTGCGACCCCTCGTCGCACGGGCATTCGCGCGGGCGTTCGACACGCCGACGCACCTCGAAACCGAGGTCGAGGCGGGCGGTCGGCTGGCGTTTACCGAGTCCGTGGCGTGAGGAGAGTCCTGTGACCGGCCTGTTCGACATCCTCGGGCCCCGCATGGTCGGGCCGTCGAGCTCGCACACGGCCGGCGCCGCCCGCCTCGGATACGTGGTGCAGGCGATCATCGGCGGGGTGCCCGATTCCGCCCGGATCGGCCTGCACGGCAGCTTCGCGATGACCGGCGACGGCCACGGGACGAAGATCGCGATCACGGGCGGCCTGCTGGGCTACCGACCCGACGACCCGCGCATCCGCGACGCCGCCTCGGCGGCCGAGCAGGCGGGTCTCGACGTCACGTTCGAGACGCTGGATCTGGGCGAGGACGCGCACCCGAACTCGGCCCGCTTCGACGTGCTCCGCGGCGACGATCGGATCACGATGATCGGCTGCTCGATCGGCGGCGGCCGGATTCGGATTCAGCGCATCGACGGTTTCCCGGTCGACCTGTCGGGCTCCCTGCCGACGGTCGTCGTGCAGGCCGACGATGTGCCCGGCACGGTGGCGGAAATCACGGGAATGATCGCCCGTCGCGGGCTCAATCTCGCCACGATCCGGGTCGACCGGACGGGGCGGGGCGAGAAGGCGATGATGACCATCGAAACCGACGCAGAGGTCCCGCCCGACCTGCTGGACGAACTCGCCGCGAAGCCCTGGGCGCACTGGATTCGCAACGTCCACCAGCTGAACGCGTGAACCCGGGCCGGACGGCCGTCCGGATTAGGTGTCACCCTCCCGGCCCTTCTGGCCGTACATGTGTACAATTAGAGGGGACGCCAGACGACATAAGGCGAATCCCGGAACCGAGCCCAGGGCGTCACTACCATGTATAGATCAATCAACGACTGGTTCGAGGCTGCCTCATCGGCAGACATCGATCTTCCGACGGCCGTTCTCCGCGTCGAGATCAAGGAGACCGGCGTGAGCGAGGAGCGGATTCGCGCGCGCATCGCCGAGGCGCTGGGCGTCATGCGCCAGGCGGTGGCCGAGGGCCTCGAGAGCGACGAGCCGAGTCCGTCGGGTCTGACCGGCGGCCGCGCGCGCCGACTCGTCGCCGACGGGCCGCGGCTGCTCGGGCCCCGCTTCACCGACGTTCTCGCCCGCGCCATCGCCACGCTCGAGGTGAACGCCCGCATGGGGCTGATCATGGCCGCGCCGACGGCAGGGGCTGCGGGCGTCGTTCCGGCCGTGCTGCTCGCGCTGGCCGACGAGCGCGGCTGGACCGAGGCGCAACTCGTCGACGCGATGCTCGTGGCGGGTGGCGTCGGCGCCGTGATCGCGGAGCGCGCCTCGATCGCCGGAGCGGGCGGCGGCTGCCAGGCGGAAACGGGCAGCGCCGCCGCGATGTCGGCGGGAGCCGTTACCTGGCTCGAGGGCGGCACGCCGGAGCAGGTGGGCACGGCGGTCGCGCTCACGCTTCAGGGCATGCTCGGCCTGATCTGCGACCCGATCGCCGGCCTCGTAGAGATTCCCTGCGCCTACCGCAACGCGACGGGCGCCGTCAACGCGATTGCGGCCGCCGAGATGGCGCTCGCCGGGCTCGATTTCCCGGTGCCGGTCGACCAGGTGATCGACGTGATGGGCGAGGTGGGTCGCAAGATGGACGTGCGGTACCGCGAGACGGCGCTCGGCGGACTCGCCGCCACGCCGGCCGGCCAGGAGATCGCCGAACGCGCCGGCATGCACGAGCTCGTGCAGCTTCAGCGGAAGGGCCGCACCGAGGGCGAGGAGACGAAGCGCTTCGGGCCTTCGTGACGTAGATTCGGCGCGCAGTGCCGCCGAACCCGACGTATGAACTCGAATTCGAACTAACGAGGACAACGGATGACCGTGCTGCTGATCCTGCTGGCGACGACCCTGGCCGTGGCAATCCTCCTCGGCGTGCTGGCGAAGATGCCGCCCCTGCAGATCGTCGGGCAGTGCGCCGCGATGTGCGCGGCTACGCTCGTATTCTTCCTGCTGGTGCAGTTGCTTTAGGCAGTTCGCTCAGCCGTCCAGCGCCCGCCGCTTGCGCCGCTCCTCCGCCAGCGCGAGGCGCGCTCGCCGTCGCTCCTCGGCGTCCTGGTAGCGCCGATACTGCTCCTCGGTCTCGATCGACAGCCGGGGCACGGGTATCGGACAGAACTCCTCGTCGATCGCCACCATCGTCACGTAGCACGAGTTCGTGTGGCGTCTTCCACCGCCGTGCACGTGCTCGGCCTCGACCCGCACGCCGATCTCCATCGACGTGCGTCCGACCGTGTTGATCGACGCCTTGAGGGTCACGACTTCGCCGATCTCGATCGGCGAGCGGAAGTCGACCTGGTCGAAGCTGGCCGTCACGCACGGGTTCTCGCAGTGCCGGGCGGCGCTGATCCACGCCACCTTGTCGACCAGGGCGAGGATGACGCCGCCGAACACGTTCCCCCACAGATTCGCGTCGCCGGGCGACATGAGCTGGGTGAGCGTCGCCTGCGAGTTGGCCACGGAGCGGGCTTCTTCGAGGCCCGAGCCCACTTCGACGGGCAGTCCGGGGATCACGCGTGGGTCGGTCATGGCGAATTCTCGCGTGGGGAGTCATCAGGCTCGGTCGTCGGCGCCACATCGGGCGCTGCCTGCACATCGGGCGCTGCCTGCGTCTCGGCCGACCGCGCCTCGGGCCCGTGCTCGATCATCCCGCCGCGGTAGGCGGCGAGCCCCGTGAGCAGGGCCGCGCCCGAGGCCACGAGCAGCACGAAGCGCCGGAGCCGTCGTTCGCGCGGCTGGGCGATCGAGTAGCCGGCGAAGATCGCCGCCGTGGCGAGCAGCACGGCCGCCCAGGTCGCCCACGTACGGTGGGTCTGCACGACCGACGGCGTGATGAAGATGCGCTGCGTGACATCGTCGGCCGCCGCGATGCCGGTGAAGTAGCTCGGGACGGCGGCCGCACCACCCAGCAGCACGGCCAGGACGCCCCAGCGCTCCATCTCCTCGCGCCCGGCGATCCAGCCGGCCAGGCCGACGGCGGCGCCCGCGATCGGCAGCACGATCGCAAACGGATGGCTGATCAGGTGAAGGTATTCCCAGTTCATGCGCGAAAAGCTACCCCCTGAGCCCGCACCGTGACAGCGGACTCGGCGACCCCCGATTTCCACGCGACGGCTCGTCCGGGCGAGGATGAGCGGCACGCGGAGGGCGTCGCGGACGCTCGAACGCGGAGCCCGGGAAGTTGACAGTCCGCGACGAATTCCATAAATAGGGCGTCCACGTTCGGGCCCCCTTCGTCTAGTGGCCCAGGATACCTGGTTCTCAGCCAGGAGACAGGGGTTCGATTCCCCTAGGGGGTATGACCGTAGTATGAGTATGCGGGTTCCGGTGCAGGGTGTGGGAGATTATCACCCGGCCTGTGGAACCCGCATTGTGTTCCGTGGGTTCTCCCGCTCCTGCCAGTAGCCCCCGCCTGAGGCCCGACGCCCGACGCACGACGCGGGGACCGGGTACGAACAGGCGAACTTCCAGGCTTCGAGCCAGGCGGAGATACGCGACGCCGCGGACATGCAGGTCTACCGGCAGCAGGCGATTCTCGAGAAGCCGGCGTGCAGGTGAGGTAGGCACGCGAGCGGCCGAACACCAATCACCCGAGTGCGGCACGTACCCGGGCAAGGTACTCGTCCACCTGGAACGGCTTCTGGAGAAGGCGGCCTGGTCGCTCTTCACTGAATATCGCCAGCTCGTGCGCGCTGATGTCCCCCGAAACGAACAGCCAGCGATCGGTGAGTTCCGGACGCTTTTTCCGGATCCATTCGAACAGCTCGAGACCGCTCTCGCCGGGCATCCGGATGTCCGAGATGATCAGATCCACGTGGTGCTGAAGGAGAATCTCACGGGCCTCGCTCGCGGATCCCGCGAGACGGACGTGAGCGTCGATCCGCCCGAGGATCCGCGCCTGGAGCGTTCGCAAGTGCGGTTCGTCGTCGACGACGAGGATGGAGGGCGTGGCGTCCGTGTCACCGGGTCGGATCGCGGAGTCGGTGGAACTCGAGCCGGGGGAACCGCCGGCGAGCGCCGTCGCGGCAGGGACGCCCGCCGTCTCCGGCGCGTCGGTCGCGCGCAGACGCAGCGTGATGCGGGCGCCGCCATCGGAGCGGTTGGCGGCCGCCATGCTCCCTCCGAAGGACGCCGTGTACTGATGGGCGAGGGCGAGGCCCAGTCCCGTTCCTTCGCCCACGCCCTTTGTCGTGAAGAACGGCTCGAACACGCGGTCGAGGTTCCCGATGCCGGGCCCGTTGTCCTCGAAGGTCAGCTCGACCATGTCTCCATCACGATGTCCGCGTACGACGAGCGCCCCGGTTTCTGCGGCCGGTCCGTCCGGACCACCGATCGCGGTCGACATCGCGTCGAGCGCGTTGTTGACGATGTTCAGCACGACACTCTGGAGCATCTGGGGTTCGGCGATCACGAGGAGGTCGGGGACGTCGACGACCAGGTCGAGGCCCGCCTGTTCGAAGGAGTACACCCGGAGGGTATACACCACATTCATGACCTCCCTGAGACTTACCGGTCCGAGGTTGGCCTCCGGTTCGCGAGCGCTGCGCAGAAGGGTGCGGACCAGGTGACGCGCCCGCTTCCCCTCGCGCAGGAGCGGGTCGAGATACTCCTTTCGGAGCTCGTCGACGTCCGTGACGCTTCCGTCGGCCATGCACGCGTCGAGTAGCTGCGCATACCCGATCACACTCGTCAACGGGTTGTTGATCTCGTGCGCGAAGCCGGCGGTCAGTCGGCCGATTGCGCTCAACTTCTCGGCCTGGATGAGTTCGGACTGAGTGGTCTGAATCGCCTCCAGGGCATCCTCGAGCTCCGCATTTCGATTTTCGAGCTCATGGGTCGTCTGCTCGAGGCTCTCTGCCATCCGGTTGAACGCTCGGCCCAGCGTGCGCAACTCGAGGTCCGGGCCCGGAACGACGCGGGCCGTCAGGTCGCCGGCTGCCATTCGCTCGCTTGCATCGGCCAGATCGACCAGCGGCCGCTGCACCCTGCGGCCGGCGTCCCACGCCATCGCGAGCAGCGCCAGCAGGCTGAAGAAGGCGACGCCCGCCCCCCCGAGGTAGAGCACCCGGAAGGTGGCGTTCTGCCGACGCCGCAGGGCCTCGATGTCGCGCTCACGCATAGCCAGGAACTCGTTCACGGCGTCGACGAACAACGTTGCGGAGGCCACAACGGCGTCCATCGATACCCCTCCCGAAGCATCCAGCCCCCGTCCGAACTGTTCGGCGGCGCGGATGGCAGCCACCTCGAGGGACTGGTGCTCAGCCCGGATCTTCTCGAGCTGGAGACGCTCGTTCGAGCCAAGATCCCGGAACAGGTACTCGCGGATCATCCGGTGCACCTCTTCACCCGCTTCCAGGAACTCGGATCGACCGCCCTCACTCCGAATTCCCGGAAATGCGCCCGCCAGGGCGAGTTGCCGCATCACGGCCGAGTATATTTCATCCGCGATGCGCTGCTCTTCGAGGAAGCTGCTCGTCGCGGTCCCGAGTTCGTCGCGCAGGTGCAGGCTCACGAGAACGAGCAAAGCCACGGCCGCGGAGATCAGCACGGTGGTCACCGTGCCCCCGAAAAGCATGCGATACCGGAGAGAACGAGCGTGCGCCTCGGTGTTCCCCTTCACCTCGTTCCGGCCTCCTCGAACGTCCTGAGCACGTAGGACCGTTCCACGTCCCCGTTGTCATCGAACGAAAGCGCTCCGGTGATCCCCTGAAACGGCGGCCGCTCGCCGCCGAGTCCGTCGAGCCAGTCGCGAATCTCGGGTCCCGTGCGCTTTCCGTCGCGGAGCGCGGCCAGTAGCAGTGCCGTCGCGTCGTACGTCAGGATCGCCGAAGTCGTCACGGGCCGCCCCATGCGCTCACGGACGCGTTCGCCGAACTCGCGCAACGCCGCCGTGCTCTTCGGGTCTACGAAGTCCGAGAAGACGATGCCCTTCCAGAGCTCGAACTCGTCGGCCGCCGGGGTGGCGAGGCCGACCGCATCTCCTCCGTAGATCGGGATACCGCCCAGCTCGCGGCGCAATCCGGGAAGGAACCTCTGCAACACGGGCCCTCGCGCGAGCCACACGACGACGTCGGGTGTCGCTTCGACGGCGACGGCGATGCCGTTCGAGACGTCGACCGGGCCGACGTTCTCCTGCAGGTGGGGGATGTCCACCACGAGCGGGTAGCGGTCGGTGTCGAGACGGGCGCGAAACTCGGCGCGAAGCCCGCGGCCGTAGTCGTCGTTGACGTAGAAGACGGCCAGTCGCGCTCCGTCGGGGAAGGCTTCTGCGACGGCGTCGGCAAGGAAGCGCCCCTGCCATACGTCGGAAGGTACCATGCGAAAGCTGAACGGTCCGGCCTGCGAGTAGACGGGGGTCGTGGTCGTCGGTGCGATCTGGACGATCTCGTAATCGTCGTAGATTTGCGATGCCGCCAGGCTGGGCGTGCTGCTGCCGTGACCGACGACGGCGCTCAAGCCAGGAATGCTTACCAGGTCTTCGGCGTGCAGCAGGGCCACGTCCGAGCGGTTCGTCGGCTCCGGAAGCAGGATCGTGTCGAGTCCGGGAATCGGACCCGCCGCGAGTCCGTCCTCGAGCGCCAGCCGTGCTCCGGCGAGAAAGTGATCTCCCGCGGCGACGGCGAGAACCACGGGCCCGTCTCGAGCAGGTTCGCAGGCGGTGAGGAGCGACAGGAGGAGCAGCGGTCCGGCGGATGACCGGATCGAGGCCCATGCCGACGAGGTCACCTGGTGCCGCATACGTCCTCCCGCACGGGTCCGACGGGTACCGGAAGATCCCTTCAATCTATGGATGTTCTCGTAGTGGTGCAGGACCGGGCGCCTCAGTAGTCCACGGGCCGCAGGTACCATTCGCCGATCGTGGTCGACGACAGCATCGCCACCGTCGGCAGGTTGCGCTTCCAGTGCGTGCTCGCGAGCCGCCGCCGCACGGTGCGGATGTTATCGGGGTCGAATCCGGTCGCCTCGAGCCATTCGGGTGGTCGCCCCTCGACCAGATGGAGCAGGATCAGGTCGGCCTCTCGGTACGACACCCCGAGGTCGGACTCGTCGGTCTGCCCGCGCACGAGATCGGCGGTCGCGGGCTTGTCGATCACCACCTCGGGCAGCCCAAGGTGGCGCGCGAGCGCCCATACCTGGGTCTTGAACAGGTCGCCGAGCGGGTTGATCGGGGGCGAGTCGTCGGCGTGCCAGGTGAAGTAGCCGAGCAGTCGCTCCGACTTGTTGCCGGTGCCGACGGGCAGGGCACCGAGCCTGGCCGCCTGGTCGAACAGCACGATCATCCGCACCCGGGCCATCACGTTGCCGCGCCGCGTGGCGTCGGCGTCGGCCTCGTGCTGTTCGAGGTAGCCGTCGACGGCCGCCGTGATCTCGATCTCGCGCGTGTCGACCCCGAGCTGCTCGGCCACGAGCCGCGCGTGCTCGGCACTGTCGGGGCTCGAGGTCGCATAGGGCATGAGGAAGCCGTGCACGTTACCGGGCCCGAACGCCCGGGCGCACAGCGCGGCGGTCACCGACGAATCGACGCCCCCCGACATCCCGACTACCGCCTGCTCGAAGCCGCGCCGCCGCGCCATCTCGTCACGCAGGAAGCGGACGAGCCACTCCTCGACGAGCGCCACGTCGATGTCGAGCAGGCCACTGTCGCGTGGCTCCCCGGCGCTCGCGGCGGGTCGGCCGAAGCCGCGCTCGATCGCTTCGGCGGGATCGGTGACGAGTGGAACCGGATCGGAGGTCGGGACGGTGGCCGGACGGCTTCCCGAACCGCCGTCCGGTAGCACGAACTCGACCGTGTCGAGCGCCTCGTCCCACAGCGCGGAGCGGTGGACGAGGCCGCGCTCCGGCTCGGCGACGAGCGACCCGCCCGCAAAGCCCTTGCCGCCCTCGAACCCCACGAGCTGCGAAACGACGACGGCCACCCCGTGTTCGGCGGCGGTGGAGCGGGCGAGACGCTCCCAGCGCGCGAGGTTACCGGGCATCCCGGGACCGGGTGCCGCGCCACGGGCGGGGGACGCGCTCGGCACAATGAGCAGCCGCGCGCCGTCGGCGGCCGCCGTGCGCGCGGCGACCTCGTGCCAGACGTCCTCGCAGATCAGCAATGCGGCCCGGCCGAGTCGGGTGTCGAACGCGGCGATCCGGTCGCCGGCTTCGACGAAGCGCTCCTCCTGGAACACCCCGTAGGTCGGGAGAAAGACCTTCCGATGGAGGTGCACCAGACGCGGAGCGCCGGCGGCGAGTTCGGCGTAGAGGGCCGCGTTGTACAGGCGATCGCCGTCTCGCTCGTAGAAGCCGATCGCGACGTCGAGCGGGCGGGGGGGGCCGGGCGCTCGCTCCCAGGCGTCGCCGAGGCGGGCCAGCATGGCCTCGGCGGACACGGCGCGCTCGTGGATCCCGCCCTCGAGGAAGTAACCGGTCGTCGCCGTCTCGGGAAACACGACGAGTTCGGGACGGTCGCCGTCCGCCGCTTTCAGGCGCCCCAGCCACTCCGAGATACGGGCGAAGCTGGCGTCGGGGTCACCCTTCGAAGGGCGAAACTGTGCCAGGGCGATCTGCAGGTCCATGCGAATCCGGGCGCGAGTGGGCGGCGTGCGTCGGGCTGGGCCAAACGTCTGACCGGGGCCGGTGGGTGTCAACAACGGTGCCGGGAAAGTAGTGTACCCGGGTGGATTTCAGCCCGATCACTCTCGGATTCGCACTCGCCCTCGTGATGGGCCTCCCGGTGCTCGCGGCACGGGGCGGGGTTCCCGAGGATGACGTCCGGTACATCGCCGGGGCGCGCACGGCCGTGTACGCGTCGGCCGCCCTGTCGCTGATGTTCCTGTCGGCCGTCGCGTTCGCGGTCGCCTGGTGGCAGGACGTGCCGGCCGAGAGCCTGGGCTGGCGGGTGGGCGCGGCGGGTCCGGCGTTCGCGTGGGCGGCCGGGGTCGCCGTCGGCGGCCTGCTCCTCGCCTGGGTGCTCGTGCGGATCGGGCGCCGGTTGGGTTTCGAGGAAAGCCCGATCACGCTCGCCCTGATGCCGCGGACGGGCCGCGAAGTGCGCGCCTTTCTCGTCATGGTCGGGATCGCCGCCGTCGGAGAGGAGTATCTGTTCCGAGGCTTCGCGTGGAACGTGCTGTCGGAGCCGCTGGGGGCATGGCCGGCCGCGCTGCTGACGTCGGTGTCGTTCGGGCTGTCGCACGGCTACCAGCGGGTGCTGGGCGTCGTGCGCGCGAGTCTGCTCGGCCTGGTGCTCACGTTGCCCGTGATGTGGACCGGCAGCCTGTTCCCGGCTGTCGTCGCGCATTTCTGGATCAACGCGGCGATCGGCGTCGGCGCCTGGAAGTTCCTCTATTCGCCTGAAGAAGTGGAAGAATCCGACGAAGGAGCGGAACCATGAGCGGGGCAGGATGATCGACACGAAGCTCATCGGACGCCTCGCGAGGGCCGCGGGGACCGGCTCGCTGCTCGTCGGCCTGGCGGGGCCGCCTTCCGCGTCGGCACAGGAGACGGCGGGCCCGAACGACCTGCGCCCGAGCGGGATGCTGCGCACGGGGTTCGAGGTCGAGCCCGCCGACGCCGATCGCGCCGACGGGTTCATCGTCTACGACGCCCGACTGGCCCTCACCGGCGTGGTCGGCCACGTGTTCGACTTCACGCTCGGCGTCGAATACGACCGCGACGACGCGGGAATCGACCTGCTCGACGCCATCATCACCTTTCCGCTGAGCGGCGAGGCCGTGCGCGCCGACCTCGGCGGGTTCCGCTCGCCGGTGAGCCGCGAGGCGACGGCCGACAAGTACATGCTCCCCCTGGTCGAACGGTCGCAGTCGGCCCTCGCCCTGGCGCCCGGGCGGCAGCTCGGGCTGCAGGTGCGGGGGACGGCGCTCGAGGAGCGCCTGCGCGTCGCGGGCGGACTGTTCAACGGCAACGGGCTGCGACTCGAGAACGACGACAAGGCGTTCCTGGTCGCCGGGCGCGCCTCGTTCAACAACGTCGGGCAGCTCGAGTTTCCCGAGGATTTCGTGTTCGAGGCGGGCGTGAGCGCGGCGTTGTCGACGGACAGCGCCCTGTTCGTGCTGCCGGTCGAGGCCCGGACGGGACCCGAACCCGAAGCCCGGCGCCTCGTGTCGCTCGAAGAGTTCGAGGGCGAGCGCATCATCTGGGGGGCCGACGCCCGCCTCGCCCACGAGGGCTGGACGCTGGCCGTCGAGTATCTGCGCACGGACTACGATCCCGAGGTGGGTTCCGAAGGCCTCCACGCCGACGGGATCACCGTAGATCTGCGCCACGCGCTGTGGGGCCTGTTCGACGTGGGGGGGCGCTACGACTCGTTCACCCCGGCCATCGGGTTCGCGGGCGAGCCGCCGCAGGCGAGCCGGTTCTTCGTACTCGGGCTCGGGGTCGCTCCGGGATTGTTCGCGCGCGCCGGGTTGCAGTACGCGATCGGCATCGACGGCACGACGCGCGGCGTGGGGAGCGCGCTGGACGGCACGAACACGGCGCCGCCGCTCACCGACGACCAGTTCCTGATCTTCCTGCAGCTCGCCTTCTGAGGAGCGCTACGATTCGTCCTGCTCGACCCGTACGCCGTGGCGTACGGTGATTCCCTTCACCATGAACACGACGTCCTCGGCGATGTTGGTCGCGAGGTCGGCGATTCGCTCGAGGTTTCGCCCCATCAGGATGACCTGCAGACACGCCGAGATGTTCGAGTCGAGCATGTGCGTGAGCATGATCCGAAACACCGATTCGTGGAGCCTGTCGACCCGGTCGTCGCGGCGCCGGACGTCCTCGGCCTCCTGGATGTTGCGGTGGACGAGGGCGTCGAGCGAGTCACGCAGCATGCCGATCGCGATGGTGCTCATCTCGCTGACCTCGGGGGGAATCACCGGCCGCTGCGGCGTGCCGCGCAGCCGCTCGGCGGCCTTCGCGATGTTCACCGCGTGGTCGCCCACTCGCTCGAGGTCGGAGTTGATCTTGAGAATCGTGACCAGCAGCCGCAGGTCGACGGCCATCGGCTGATGGAGCGCGAGCAGCTCGATCGCCTCCTCTTCGATCGCCACCTCTTCGGCGTCGATCACCCGGTCGAGCTCGATGACCTCCTGCGGAAAGCCCTCGCCTTCGAGCGCGAAATCCATCGACATCCGGACGATCCGCTCGACGGTGGACGACATCTCGAGCAGACGCGCCTCGAGCTGGCCGAGGCGTTCGATGAAGACCTTGTGCGACATTCAGACGCTCTTTCTCGGCCGGCTCATCCGAACCGTCCCGTGATGTATTGCTCCGTGCGCTCCTTCGCGGGGTTCGTGAACAGGCGCTCGGTGTCTCCGTATTCGATCAGCTCGCCGATGTACAGGAAGGCCGTGTAATCGCTCACCCGGGCGGCCTGCTGCATATTGTGCGTCACGATGACGATCGTATAGTCGGACTTGAGGTCCTCGATCAGGTCTTCGATGCGGCTGGTGGCGATCGGGTCGAGGGCGCTGGCCGGCTCGTCCATCAACAGGATCTCGGGTTCGACGGCCAGGGCCCGCGCGATGCACAGACGCTGCTGTTGTCCGCCCGACAGACCAAGCGCGCTGTCCTGCAGGCGGTCCTTCGCCTCGTCCCAGATCGCAGCCGCCCGCAGCGACCGCTCGACCTGCTCGT
This sequence comes from Gemmatimonadota bacterium, assembly GCA_035464655.1. Lineage (GTDB taxonomy): Bacteria > Gemmatimonadota > Gemmatimonadetes > Palauibacterales > Palauibacteraceae > JARFPW01. The sequence continues at coordinate 51,132 of DATHRZ010000077.1, read as the reverse complement.
CGAGGTTGCCGCGAAACCCGTTGATCCGCAGACCAAAGGCGATGTTATCGTAGATCGACTTCGGAAACGGGTTCGGCTTCTGGAACACCATACCGATCCGTCGCCGCACCTCGACCGGGTCGACGTCGGGGGCGTAGAGGTTGGTGCCCCGGAAGTCTACCGCACCCTCGACGCGCGCCGCCGGGATCAGGTCGTTCATCCGGTTGAAGCAGCGCAGCAGGGTGCTCTTACCGCATCCGGAGGGTCCGATGAACGCCACCACGCGGTTGCGCGGGATGGAGAGCGAGATGTGCTTCACGGCGTGCGTGTCACCGTAGTACACGCTCAGGTCGCTCGTACTGAGCGCCGAATCGAGTTCGCCGGGCGGTGTATTCACGAGAAGCCTGTTGAAGAACTGGAGTGGGCCGCGCGAGTGGCGCTTGCCCGAAGGGTTACGGCGGCACAGGGCCGTCTCCTTCGTTGACACGCTTCGACGTAGCTTTGGCTATGCCTTCGGAGGGCCGCCTCGGATCTGACCCTGTGGCGCTCGTAACGCGGCCCGCTCCAGTTCTTCAACAGGCTTCTACCCTCGCTTCGATTGGTAGCGGTTACGCAGGAGGATGGCCGTCGCGTTCATCAACAATAGCAGGACGAGCAGCACGACGATCGCCGCCGCCGCGAGGCCGTGAAAGTCCGCCTGGGGCCGCGCCGTCCAGTTGAAGATCTGAATCGGCAGCACCGTGAACAGATCCATCGGGCTGGTGGGCGTGAATGCGACGAACGCGAGCGCCCCGATCATGATGACCGGGGCCGTCTCGCCGATCGCCCTCGACAGCGACAGGATCATCCCGGTCAGGATGCCGGGCATCGCGACCGGCAGCACGTGGTGCCGCACCACCTGCCAGCGCGTGGCACCGACCCCGTAGGCCGCCTCGCGCAGCGAGCTGGGCACGGCGCGGATGGCCTCCTGCGCGGCGATGATCACGACCGGCAGCACGAGCAGGGCGAGCGTCGCGGCGCCCGCGAGAAGGCTGCGCCCCAGTCCGAAGAAGCGGACGAAGATCGCCAGGCCGAGAATCCCGTATACGATCGAAGGGACGCCGGCCAGGTTCGCGATGTTCGTCTGGATGAGCTTCGTGAGCCGGCCGCGCGGGGCGTACTCCTCGAGGTAGATCGCCGCTCCGACGCCGAACGGAAAGCTCAGCGCGGCGACGAGCGCCATGATCCAGACGGTGCCGAGAATCGCCGGCTTGATGCCCGCGCGGTCCGGAATCCGCGATGGGAAGCTGGTCAGGAAGTCGGCCGACAGCCAGGCAGCGCCGTCGATCACGACGTCGGCCAGCAGCGTGACGAGCATGACCAGGCTGAACGCGATCGACGCGAGGCACACACCCTGGAAGATCTTCCCGGTGCGCCGGCGGCGGGCGAGGCGCGAATCGAACCGCTCGCCATCGGCTGGTCCGTGACGGTCATCCGACCCTCCGCGCCCGCTCACTCGTATACCTCGCGGAATCGCGCCGTGATGCGATTGCTGATCAGATTCATCGCCAGGGTCATACAGAACAGCACGAGGCCGACCGCGAAGATCGTCTCGTACTCGATCGAACCGTGCGGCGTCTCGCCGAGGCTGACCTGTACGATGTACGCCGTCATCGTCTGCACGCTCTCGAGAAAACTGAGCGTCATGCGCGGCGTGGCGCCCGCGGCGAGCGTGACGGCCATCGTCTCGCCGACGGCGCGCGAGATCGCGAGAATGAACGAGGCGACGATGCCCGACAGCGCGGCCGGCACCGCGACGCGGGTCGAGACCTCGAACTTCGTGGCGCCGAGCCCGTAAGCCGCCTCGCGGAGCGCGCGCGGGACGGCGCTGAGCGCGTCCTCCGACAGCGACGCGACCATCGGGATGATCATGATCCCGACGACGATCGCGGCGCTTGCCGCGTTGTACACGCCGGCCGACGGGAATACGGCTCGCAACAGCGGCGTGATGAACAGGAGCGCAAAGTAGCCGTACACGACGGTCGGGATTCCCGCCAGGATCTCGAGCAGCGGCTTCACGACGCCCCGCACCCGCGGGCTGGCGTACTCGCTCAGGTAGATCGCAGAGGTGAGTCCCACCGGAAGGGCGATCACCATCGCGCCGACGGCGATGAGCAGCGTGCCGTTCAGCAACGGCAGAATGCCGAACTGCTGATCGGTGTAGAGCGGCGACCACTGCGTGCCGGTCAGGAAATCCACCAGGGGCACTTCCCGGAAGAAACCCGCCGACTCGGTCAGCAGCACCACGACGATACCGACCGTGGTGAGCACCGACACGAGGCCGCACAGGGCCAGCAGGCCGGCGATCACTCGTTCGCCGACCCGCCGTCCCGGGCGCCACCGCAGGTCCGGGTTCGCTCCGGCGGTTCCGACGTTCTCGTTCACGGGCGGGTCACGCTCGCCCTACTCGGCCGGCTCGGCCGCGTCGCCCGAGGCGAGGGCGGCTTCGAGCGTGGCGAGGTTCTCGGCGTACTCCGCCTCGGACAGCGGCACGTAGCCGACCTCCGGCACGAGCGCGGCGGAGTTCTCCATCCAGAAGCGCAGGAACTCCGCCACGACGGGTCGCTCGATCGATTCCGCCTTCGCGTAGATGAACATGGGGCGCGACAGGGGCGTGTAGCTGCCGTCCTCGATCGTCTCGCGGGTCGGCGCCACGCATCCGGCACCGCCCTCGATCTCTATGGCGTCGAGTCGTTCGGAGTTCTCGACGTAGTAGGCGAATCCGAAATAGCCGAGGCTCGCTTCGTCGCCGGCCACGCCGACCACCAGCACGTTGTCGTCGGCGCTCGCCGTGTAGTCGTCACGGCTCGCGCCGCTCTCGCCCATGATCGCCTCGGTGAAGTAGTCGAAGGTTCCCGAATCGGTGTCCGCCCCGTACAGCTTGATCTCGGTGTCGGGCCAGCCGTCGCGAACCTCGCTCCAGCGGGTGATCGTGCTCCCGGGCTGCCAGACACGGCGAAGCTCCTCGACGGTCATGCAAGTCGCCCAGTCGTTCGCGGGGTTCTTCACCACGGTCAGGCCGTCCCACGCGATCGGCAGCTCGAGCGGCTCGATGCCGTTCTCGCGGCACAGCGCGGCCTCCTCTTCGCTGATCGGACGGGAAGCGTTGCTGATGTCGGTCTCGCCGGCGCAGAATTTCTTGAACCCACCGCCCGTGCCCGAGGAGCCGACGGGAGCACGCACTCGCCCCTCGTGGGCGATGCCGAACTCCTCGGCCATCGCCTCGGCGATCGGGAACACCGTGGAGGAGCCGTCGATCAATACCGTGCCGCCGAGCGGCTCTCCGGCGGCGGAGTCGTCGCCGGCGTCTCCCCCGCACGCGGCGGCCAGGCCGCCGAGCACGAACAGGGCGCCGAGCGCCGAGCGCCGCAAGATTCGGACTGTAGGAATGGTCATGTCTCTACTCCAGATGTCTAAAAGTGGAACTGCATCTGGGCCGTGAACGAATTTTCCGGGTCGACGTCGTCGTCGGCGAAGCTCGCGACGTCCCAGGTCAGGGCGATCCGGTTCCGCCCGTGAAAGAACAGGGCAACGCCCGGCGTGAACGCCAGTACCTCGTCGTCCGCCACGTCGGTCGGGTCGCCGTACGAGATCCGGAGCAGCGGGGTCAGCGCCTCGATCGCCGCCGAGCCCGGTACGGGAAGCCGCCAGGCCGCTACGGCCTGCCAGGTGAGCAGGTCGCCGAACTCGTCGCCCCCCGCCAGGTCGATCGGCAGGCCGAGGTCGTTGAAGCCGGGGTTGTCGCCGGCGACGAGTCCCGCGTGCACGAGCGGTCCGTCGTGGCCCCAGGCTCCCAGCCCGGCCCACAGCTCGAAGTTCGTGTAGTGCTCCGCCTCGGCAGCGCCGGATACGCCTTCGTACGGCGCGTCGGAGTACGCCACGGCGCCCGCGAACTCGAGCGGCATCCCGCCGGCCTCGAGCGATAGCTGCGCCCGACCGACGAACTGCTTCTCGGTGTTCGTGTCCTGTGCGCCCGAATCGGAGTCACCGTTGAACACGCCGAGCCACCAGGCGAACCTGCCTTCGCCATGCTCGCCCTCGAGCATCAGCCCGACATCGCGATCCGAAAGCCCGGCGCTCTTCGTCAGACCGCTGAACGACGGCAGCGCGGTGCTCGGAACGCCGGGCACGACCACAGCCCGCTCGAACGGCAGATGCGAGGACGACGTGAGATAGAAGCCGTCGAACGGTCGGTTGAAGTGTCCCGCCTTCACGGCGAGGGCCGTCGAGAACGCGTAGCGGCCCCAGGCGTCTTTCAGCGCGACCTCGTCGATGTCGCTGAAGTCGGGCTCGACTTTGAAGGTCAGTCGCTCGTCGATCGTCGCCTCCAGGGAAAGTCGAGCCCGCCGGAGGAACATGTCGAGCTCCGGTGCTTCGGTGTCACAGGCCGACGTCACGCCGGGCGTCCCGTCGCCGCAGCTCGAGGTCTGGAGCTGGAACTGGAGACGGCCGGACACTTCGAGTTCCATGGCACGACTGTCGATACGAACCTGGGACGAGAGTGGGGACGCCAGGGCCGGCATCCACATGACGGCGAACGAGACGACGGCCACCCTCGAGGGCGGCCCGACGCGATGTTTCACCCTGGGGGCCTCCAGTGCATGGAAGGATGACACGGCTCAGAACCACGATTTCCTCAATTTGCGCCGACAGTGTGAGCGGCGGGCAACGAGTTCGTAACGAGCCTGTAACGAATGAACCGCTCAGCGGTCGCTGCTGCGCGGCAGCTCGACCCAGACGGTCGTTCCGAGGCCGAGCTCACTGTCGATGCCCACCGCCCCCCCGTGCGCGCCCGCGAGGTGCTTGACGATCGACAGGCCGAGGCCGGTGCCGCCGGCGGCGCGCGACCGCCCGGCGTCCGCTCGATAGAAGCGCTCGAACACCCGATCGACGTGCTCCGAGGCGATACCGGGACCGGCGTCCGTCACCTCGATGCGCAGCGCGTCGCGCTCCCCTGTCTCGCGAACGGTGACGGTCACGATTTCCTCGTCCGGTGAGTAGCGGATGGCGTTGTCGAGCAGGTTGCTCATGATCTGCTCGAGGGCCTCGGGATCGGCGAGCACCCGGTCCGTGGACGATTGCACATCGATGCGCAGACCGACGGAACGGCTGTCGGCCCGTGGTTCGAGGCGGCGCCATACGCGCCGCGCCACGTCGCCGAGCTCCACGTCCTCGAGGTCCGGCGTCCAGCCGCCCGATTCGAGGCGCGCCAGGTCGAGCAGGTCGTCGACCAGGTGCTGCATCCGGTCGAGGTTCGCGAGGATCCGGCGCAGGAACTCTGCGGCCTGTCCCTTCTCGACCCCGCCCTCGAGCAAGGGTTCGGTGAATCCGCGGATCGCGGTCATCGGCGTCTTGAGCTCGTGCGACACGTTCGCCACGAAGTCGCGCCGCATGCCCTCGAGGCGGCGCGTCGCCGTGAGGTCGCGCAGGACCAGCAGGGCGCCTCCCTCGAACGGCGCGGCATCCACCCGGGCGGTTCGGGTCCCGAGGGGCGTCTCGAGCTGAAGGCTGCGCCCGCCGAGCGCGGCGTCGACGGCGTCGCGCGGCCCGGGGTGCCGAAACAGTGTGGCGACAGGTTGGCCGAGCACGTCAGGCCGGCCGGTCCAGCGTTCGAACGCCCGGTTCGTCCGCACGACACGCCCGTCGCCGTCACACACCGCGACGCCGTCCTCGATGGCGTCCAGCATCGCATCGAGTTGTGCGACCCGCTCGGCGGATCGGCCTTCGCGGCGCTCGAGTGCTCGTGCGGCGGCCCGCGCCTCGGCGGCTTCGCGCTCGGAGGCCCGGTCCAGGGGCCGAAATGCGAGAAGTAGTAGCAGAAGGGCGAGGCCTCCGACGAACACGGCCGTCCGGCGGGTCCGCCCGAGCATCGCGAAGACCTCAGCTTCAGGGATGGCCACCCGGATGACGTTCTCGCCATGCGGAACCGCGACGTAGAACAGGGGAAGCGCGATGGATCGGCTTCCCCGGCGGGCGTAGCCGAGACCGTCGGAACGTGCGGCGACGACCTCGGGCCGGTCGCCGTGATCGTCGAGGTCGGGCAGGCGGCCGGCCGCGACGTCGGAGTCGCCGATCACCGTACCGTCGGGTCCGATGAACGTGACCCGCAGTCCGATGGCGGCGCCGAATCGCTCGGCGAGGGAGTCGCTGAGGATCGAGCCGCCGACCTCGTCGGACATCAAGGCGAGCGTGCGGGCGAGCTGTCGGGCGGCGCGCCGCTCGAGATCGGGCCGGAGACTCGTCTCCGTCCATGCGAGGAACAACGCGACGGGTACGGCGACGACGAGGGTGGCGGCCAGGACGGGCCGCCAGGTGGTGCGCACTTCGATCAGCTGGCCGCGTCGGCGGCGGCGCCCAGTCGATATCCGACGCCGCGCACCGTCTCGATCAGCGAGCCCGCGTCGCCGAGTTTCGCGCGCAGTCGCGCAACGTGCATGTCCACGGTCCGGGTTTCGATACGCGCGTTGGTATCCCAGGCGGCTTGCAGGAGCTGGCGGCGCGACTGGACCCGGCCCCGGCGCTCGACGAACACCTCGAGCAACCGGTACTCGATGCGGGTCAATTCGACTTCGTCGCCGTTCGCGTACACCCTGTGGGCCTCACGATCGATCTCGATCGGGCCGTGGCGAAGGCGCCTTCCCGCCTCGAAAGGCTCCGCCCGGGTCCGGCGGAGCAGCGCCTTCACGCGGGCCACGAGCTCGCGCGGGCTGAACGGCTTCGTCACGTAGTCGTCGGCGCCCGTGTCGAACCCGCGCAGTCGCTCCACTTCCTCGGTACGGGCCGTCAGCAGGATCACCGGGATCGCTCGGGTCGAGTCGTGTCCGCGGAGCTGCGCGAGCACTTCGTAGCCGTCGAGCTCGGGAAGCATGAGGTCGAGCACGACGAGGTCGGGAGCCTCGGCGATCGCCGTCTCGATGGCCGATCGGCCGCTCACGGCCGTGCTCACCCGAAACCCTTCGCGACTGAGCTGATACACGAGAATGCTCAGGATATCGGGCTCGTCGTCGACCACCAGGACGCGTTCGTCGGCCATGCCCGGTCAGGCGCGGAGGGAGTCGAGAAGCTGCCGCAGCATCGAGGCTGGAAGTTCGGAGGCGCGCGCGATCACGGCATCTTCGGTTTCGCCGAGAACGATGGGGTCCGTGTCGTACCGCTCCTCGTCGCGACGGAACGAGATCCGTCCGCGGAACAGATCGGCGGACGTACGCTCGAGCATGACGTGAAGCCCCCAGCGCTCATCGCCCGACATCAGGGTGCCGATGTCGAACTCGCGCGTCGCGGCGTCGAAGATGTGGAGTTGTGGCGGCTTGTCGCCGTTGCCAGCGTTGGCCCCGTTGCCTCCGGAGGTTCCGTTCTCGACCGTCATTCGATGCCTTCGTCTTCATCCCCGGTGTCGTCGACCGGTGGTTCGAGAAGCATCGCGTCGAAACGCTCCGGATGCTCGCGGTACTCGGCGGCGAACTCCTCGAGGGAGGGAAGCGGGATCTGGTCGCGGAGGCGTCCGGTGACCAGGTCCATCATTTCGGAAAACCCGAGCGAGCCGATCTCGATGTCGGCGTCACGGGCGGCTTCCTCCATCAGGGCGTAGGTACGTTCGTCAGACAGGGAGAGGAAGACCTCGGAGATGCGCGCGGCGCAATAATCGAGGTATTGGGCCCGCAACTCCGGGTCGATGAAATCGGGTCGGGCGGCCGAGCCGTCCGGATTTCCGTCAGCTTGCCGTTCGTCGAACTCGCCGATGCGCGCCCGCCTTCCTGCGGTCGTCCCCGCGTGCCTGCTCCTGCTTCCCTGCAGCGGATTTAGCGGCGCGGAAAAACCGCGTCAAGCGTCGACCGTCCCGGCGGACAGGTCAGTCGGCGGGTTCTTCGCGTGCCGGTGTCGGGGCGGAGGACAGAGACTCGGATCGGTCGAGGCGACGCGAAAGCGACTGGTACACGGCGCGGCGCGCGATGCCGTACCTGATGATTCGTCGCAGATAGTCGGGATCCCGATGGCTCACCTCCTCGACGGTGCTGGCGATGTCGTGCGGCAGATCGAGCACGAATTCAACGGGGCGGGTCTCCCACATCTGCGGTACGCCTTTGTTGTAGGGTGGCTGCGATTCCACGAATTCCGCCGACACTGGCGTGTCCGCGAGAATCCGCCGTCCGCCGCCGGGGCGGACGTCCGGTCGCCCTGGTCGGCGACGGGCGCAAAGTGTATGCGTCGCGACCGCGCCGGGCAAGCCAACCGCCCGTGCATATCCTCGGGAGTGATATCCGTAAGCATTTGTTTTGCAGCGGGTTACGCCCAATGTAGATAACTCCCGCCTCGATGTGGATTACTTTGTGAAGAGCCCGGATGCCGCGGGATCTCCGATCGGCGGAAATGCCTGTCAACATAGCGTCAATCCGGCCACCGCCCTACCTGTGAACGACCATTCGCCGCAGAGTCATTTTTTCAAAAAATGCACACGAGGCCGATCGGCCTGGTCGCAGTCCCGTGACGCGGCCCGTACGGGGCCGTTACACACCGCGCCTCCGATCTCGATAACGGCGAAACCCGTCACCCGGACTTTGCCGACAAACCCGAACGATGCAGGTTGCCCGCAGCGTTGATCCCTCGAATCGGAGACTACCGTGGAAGATCCGTCAGCCGCCCGCCGCACCCGCATCCGCTGGGTCGGCGTCGCCGTCGCGGCCGTGCTCGTCGCCGGGGGCTGGTTCTTCGCCGGCGAGTTTCCCCGCAGTGCGGACGGTACTCACTACGGCTTCTGGTCGCTCGTACCACCCGTCGTCGCGCTCGTTCTCGCGTTCGCGCTGCGCGAGGTGATCTCGGCGCTGTTCATCGGAGTCGTGCTCGGCGGGGTGATCAGCGGGAAGCTCAACGTGGTACAGGAGTTCCTCATCCCGTCGATCGGCTCGCCCGACTACGGGCTGATCCTGCTCGTCTACCTGTGGGCACTGGGTGGCCTGATCGGCCTGTGGACCCGCACGGGGGGCGCGCTGAAGTTCGCCGAGTGGGCAGCCGCGAAAATGGTGCGCGGTCCGCGCACCGCGAAGCTGTTCACCTGGCTGCTCGGGCTGATCTTCCACCAGGGGGGGTCGATCAGCACCGTCCTCACGGGTGCGACGGCCCGGCCGATCTCCGACCAGAACCGCGTGGCGCACGAGGAACTCGCCTACATCGTCGACTCGACGGGTTCGCCCGCCGCGACGCTGATCCCGTTCAACGTGTGGCCGATCTACATCGGCGGCCTCGTGGCGGGCACCGTGCCGATCATCCCCGACGCGGCGGCCGGACGCGTGTTCTTCTTTCAGGCCGTGCCGTTCAACTTCTACGCGATCTTCGCCGTGCTCTTCACGCTGTTGTTCGCCCTGGGCGTCGGCCCCGCCTCGTGGTTCCGCAAGCTGAACGCGGCCCGCGAGCGGGCTCGCGACACCGGCCAGCTCGACCGTCCGGGCTCCGAGCCGATGGCCGCCGCGGAGCTGACCGACATCAAGACGCCCGAAGACTACGAGCCGTCGCTGGTCGACTTCTTCGGGCCGATGGGCATCCTGCTCGGCGTGGCGATCATCCCGTTCGTCTATACGTTCTGGATTCTCGGGCTCGACCAGCCGTCGCTGCCGATCGCCGAGGCGTTCGTGCTCGCCGTGCTCGCCGGCTTCGCGATCGCGCTCGCGCGAGGCATGCGCCTCCAGGTGGCGATCGACGGATTCATCGACGGCTGCAAGGGCGTGACGATCGGCGCGATCGTGCTGGCCCTGGCCGTCACCCTGAAGGCTGTCGCGGATGCGGTCGGCACCGCCCCCTACGTGGTCGAGACGGTCGGCTCGTGGGTACCGCCCGTCGCGCTGCCAGCGATGCTGCTGGTGATGGGGATGTTCGTCGCGTTCTCGACCGGCACGTCGTGGGGTACGTACGCCGTACTGTTCCCCGTCGCGATGCCCCTCGCGTGGGCCGTTATGCCCGATCCGTTCTTCCTCACCCTGTGCTTCGCGGCCGTGACCGGCGGTTCGGTGTTCGGCGACCAGTGCTCGCCGATCTCCGACACGACCATCCTTTCGTCCCTCGTCTCGGGCTGCGACCTGATGGATCACGTCCTCACCCAGATCCCGCCCGCCCTGATCGCGGCGACCCTGGCGGGGGTGGCCTACACGGTACTGGCGGCGTTCGCCTTGTGAGCGGGGCGCACCAAAGACGTTTCAGCTGAAACGCGCCCGGCTGCGCCAGCCCCGGCTCCGTGGCCCGTAACAGCACCCCGGATCGGCAGCCTCGGTGAGGGATACCATGAAGAAACTCCCTGCTCAGGAACCAGGTCGGAGGAACCCGATTGGTGGAGAACCAGCTGCCCCCGGGAGTCCGCGAGATCGAGCACACGGCGGACCTCGGGATGGAGGTCGAGGCCGCTTCGCTCGAAGAACTGTTTCAGCGCGCCGCGGCGGGGATGATGGCGCTCGTCCGATCCACCGACGACGGGCCGGTCGAAAGGCCAGCCGACGATATGTCCCTTCGGCCCACTGTCCGCTCGGTGCGCATCGAGCTCGACGGCGACGAACCCGACGTGGCGGCCCTCCTGGTGAGGTGGCTCCGCGAGCTCCTGTATCTCCAGGAAGTGGCGGGGTTCGTCTACCACGACGCGACGTTCCAGCGGCTCGACGGGTCGGGGCTCCGGGCCAGCGTGCGGCCCCATCCGGATCCGTCCCGGCAGATTCGCGAGCTCAAGGGCGTCACCTACCACGGGCTGGAGGTCGAACGGGACGGAGATCGCTGGCGGGCCCGCGTCATCTTCGACATCTGACGACATGCGGGGGACCATGACGCACCACGCGATGCAACAGCTCGACGACTACCGCTGGCGGATACCCCGGCAGGGGAAGATGCGCGTGGAGGGGCTCGTGTACGCCGACCGGGCGCTGATGGACGACATTCGTGGCGACGACGCGATCAAACAGGTCGCGAACGTCGCGTGCCTGCCCGGCATCGTGAAGCATTCGATCGGGATGCCGGACATCCACTGGGGCTACGGCTTCCCGATCGGAGGCGTCGCGGCGTTCGATCCCGACGAGGGCGGTGTCGTCAGCCCCGGCGGCGTCGGCTACGACATCAACTGTGGTGTGCGCCTGCTGCGGTGTGATCTCACGGTGGACGAAGCCCGGCTACGAATGTCCGACATCATGAACCAGGTCTCTCGCGACATTCCGGCGGGCGTGGGTGAGGGCTATCGGCGGGAAGCGAAGACGCTGTCGGAGTCCGACGTTCGTGCCGTGCTCGAGCACGGCGCCGCCTGGCCCGTCGAGCAGGGCCTCGGCATGGAAGACGACCTCGTCCGCATCGAGAGCGGCGGGACGCTGGAAGGCGCCGATCCCGATCAGGTGAGCGGCCGGGCGATCGAGCGCGGCCAGCCACAGCTCGGCACGGTAGGGTCCGGCAACCACTTCATCGAGATCGGCCACGTCGACGAGGTGTACGACGTAGACACGGCGGCGACGCTGGGGCTCGCTCGCGGCTCCGTGACGGTGTTCATCCACTCGGGGTCGCGCGGACTCGGGCACCAGGTCTGCACCGACTACCTGGACGTCATGCAGCAGGCCGTGAAGCGCTACGGCATCGACCTTCCCGACCGCCAGCTCGCCTGCGCCCCGCTCACCTCGCTCGAAGGGAAGCGCTACCTGGCCGCGATGGCGGCAGCGGCCAACTACGCGTTCGCCAACCGGCAGGTGATGTCGCACCGGGTCCGCGAGGCGTTCGCCCACGCGCTCGGTCGCCGATGGGAGGACATGGAGTTCCGGCTCGTCTACGACGTCGCGCACAACAACGCGAAGTGGGAGCGGCACGAGGTGGACGGCCGGGAGCGCCGGCTGTGCGTGCATCGCAAGGGCGCGACCCGGGCGTTTCCGCCGGGGCATCCGGAGCTGCCCGAACCGTACCGCGACATCGGCCAGCCCGTGCTGATTCCCGGTGACATGGGCCGCTATTCTTACGTGCTGGTCGGGACCGAGGGCGCCTATCGCGAAACCTTCGGCTCAACCTGCCACGGAGCAGGCCGTCGAATGAGCCGCACGCGGGCGAAGAAGTCGGTGAAGACCGACCGGCGCGACCTGAAGCGCGAGTTCGCCGACCGGGGGATCGAAGTGCGTGCCGCCTCGTTCGCCACCGTCGCCGAGGAGATCCCCGAGGCTTACAAGGACGTGGCGAACGTGGTGAACGTCGTCGATGCGGCGGGCATCGGCCGCAAGGTATGCCGCCTTCGTCCCCTGGGGGTGCTGAAAGGTTGACGAGGTCCTCAGAATGTTCGATTCGGAGCTCGAAGCCGAGGAGGCCTTGGTCCCGCGTCGCATCATCGCGTAACTTCGCATAGTAGCGGCGCCTGTCGATCCGCGCCGCCGAGTGACGACGGGATGCAAATCCCCCCCAACACCGGAATTCCATGCAGCCCAAGGATCGTGACAGCGCGGCCTCGTCGGACGTCGAATCGACGGACCTGTACGGCGTCTCGGACGCCCGGATTCGCACGATCTTCGGCAACTGCCTCCAGTTTCTGGGCCTCGTGTCTCCCGAGGGAATTTTGCTGGAGGCCAACCCCGCGTCACTCGCCTTCATAGGCAACGAGCGCGCGGATGTCGTGGACCGGCCGTTCTGGGAGACGCCGTGGTGGACGGCGGAGGACGACCGACGCCGGCTTCGTGACGCAATCGCGCGAGCGGCCTCCGGCGAGGCCGTCCGGTACGAGCTCGAGCTCGTGGGCGAGAGTGGCGATCCGGCCGTGTTCGATTTCTCGCTCGTGCCCGTTCGTTCGGCTGACGGGCGCATCGTGTCGATCGTCGCCGAAGGTCGCGAAATCACTGCGCTGATGCGGGCCCGCGAGGCACTGAGAGGATCGAAGGCCAGGCTCGCCGCCATCGTCCGCGGCACTCTGGACGGGATCGTCTCCATCGACGACGAGCAGCGAATTCGCCTGTTCAATCAGGGAGCGGAGCAGATATTCGGATACGACTCGGACGAGGTGCTCGGCCAGCCCCTCGACGTTCTCATCCCGGAGAGCTTCCGCGCGGCGCACCAGCGGTACGTGCGGGCCTTCGGGGAGTCGCCGGAAGTAGCCCGCCATATGGGCGAGCGGGGCGAGATCGTCGGTCAGCGAAAGAACGGCGAGCTGTTTCCCGCCGAGGCGTCGATCGCGGAGGTCACGGTGGGAGGCGGCACCATCTACACGGTCGTTCTCCGGGATATCACCGAGCGGCGGGAGATGGAGCGTGAACGCGCCCGCCTGGCCGAAGCGCAGCGCAAGGCGCGCCTCGATGCCGAAGCAGCCACCCGAGCGCGCGACGAGATGCTCCGGGTCGTATCCCACGATCTGCGAAATCCGCTGACCGGAATCCTGAGGGGCGTCCGGATGCGCCGGCTCGCGCTCGAGTCGGAGCATCCGGGACTCGAGATTCTCGAAGGCATTGAGCTGGCCGCGGAACGACAGGACCGCTTGATTCGCGACCTGAGTGACGTGGCGAGCATCGAGGCGGGGCACCTGTCGATCGAACGTCGCCCCCATGACCTGGCAGCGCTCCTGCGTGCCGCGATCCGACCGTTCGAGTCGGTGGCCTGGTCCCGCGAGATCGATCTGGTGTGGGAGGATCCGGGAGACTTGCCGCCCGTTTCGGTCGATCGCGACCGGATCGTGCAGGTCCTGTCGAATTTGCTCGACAACGCCCTCAACGTCACGCCGCCGGGCGGACATGTGCGGATTGGGGCCACGACCGCCGGCGAGCACGCGCGGGTCGTGGTCCGCGATACCGGACGAGGGGTTCCCGAGGCGGAGCGCGAGCTCGTATTCGAGCGCTTCTGGCGCGGTGCGGAGACGAAGAACGGCGCCGGAAGCGGGCTCGGCCTCGCGATCGCCAGGGGTATCGTGGAGAGCCACGGCGGAGAAATCGGAGTTGACAGCGAGCCCGGACGCGGCAGCTCATTCCACTTCACGCTTCCGTTTGTGCCCGCCTAACGGTAGAAGACATCGCGAACCGCCCGATGTCGGATCCGTCGGCCTCGCGCTGGGACAAATTGTCCGCTATCGTCCGGTGTGTTGAGCGATTCGACTAGCCTCGAACATCCCGGAGGACCTCATCGACGTCCCGATGCACGACGGCTCCCCGCCATTGGATTCCCCGGCTGACGCGAAAGGTCGTATTCTCGTTGTCGAGGACGACGACGTAATCCGCAGCTTTCTCGTCAGGCTACTCGAGGGCAAAGAGTACGACGTCAGTGCGGTGGAGAGTGGCGAGGCTGCCCTCGACCGGCTCGAGCGACGGCTGTTCGACGTCGTCCTCCTCGACCTCAACCTGCCGGGTATGCACGGCCTCAACGTTCTCGCCGCCGCGCCGGTCACCCAGACCGACGCGCAGTTCATCGTCATGACCGCCTTCGCGGAGGTCGAGACGGCTGTCGAGGCGCTCCGCTCGGGAGCGATCCACTACCTCACCAAGCCGCTCGATCCCGAGCACCTGCTGCTGATCATCGATCGGACGATCTATCACCAGGAACTCCGGCGCGAGGTCGCCCAGCTCCGTCGGCACGCCGGCACGGGGGCGCGCCGACGGATGGTCGGCAAGGCCCCGGAGCTCCAGCGCATGTTCGACCTGATAGAACGAGTGGCTCCGACGCGTTCCAGCGTGCTGATTTCGGGGGAGACGGGAACCGGCAAGGAGCTCGCCGCGAGGGCGATTCACGATCTGTCCCCCCGGGCGAGAAAACCCTTCGTACCCGTGCACTGTTCGGCCCTGACCGAGACCCTGCTCGAGTCCGAGCTGTTCGGGCACGTCAAGGGCGCGTTCACGGGAGCGGTCGCGAGCCGACGCGGCCTCATCGAGGAGGCCCACGGAGGGACGATGTTTCTGGACGAGATCGCCACGATCTCTCCGGCGGTGCAGGTGAAGCTGCTGCGTGTGCTGCAAGAGAAGCGCATCACGCGGGTCGGTGGGAATGCTCCGATCGCCGCGGACTTCCGTCTCATCGCGGCCACGAACGTCGATCTCGAGAAGGAGGTCGCGGAAGGCCGATTTCGTGAGGACCTGTTCTATCGGATCAATGTCTTCCCGATCCGCGTGCCGCCCCTTCGGGAGCGAAAGAGCGACATCCCCCTCCTGGCCCACCACTTCAGGCAGCGTTTCGCGGAGGAGAACGACGTCGAACCCCCGGCGATCTCTCCGCAAACGCTCAGTCGGATGATGGACTACGACTGGCCCGGGAACGTCCGGGAGCTCGAGAACTTCATCGAACGGTCGCTGATCATGTACGCGGGCGCGTCGTCCATCCGCTTCGATCCTCCCGGCGTGCGCGACGACGTCACGGAGCGCTCGTTGATCGACCGGGCGCGCGACGAACTCTGGGATCTCGCGCGGCTCGAGCGCGAATACATTCTCGCCACCCTCGAGAGCACCGGAGGGCACCAGAGCAATGCTGCCGACATTCTCGGTATCGACCGGCGCACGGTGTATCGCAAGCTGAAGCAGTACGAGGAGAACGAGCACTCGGGGGGCTGAACTCGGGCCCCGGCTCGCCGGCCCCGTTCACAGGAACCCGATTGTCGGCTCGTGACACACACAACGAGGAGCGGGCCGCGGCACACCGCTGGCCCGGAGGGTGAACCGGTGACCTGGATGAGAATGAGCCACGCCCGAAGGACGCTGAATCGGACCTCATGTGCGACACTCGCCGTCCTGGGGGCGGCGCTGTTCGCTGCGCCGTCGCTCCCCGCGCAGGACGACGGTCGCCCGGCTCACGTTCCCCTCACGCTGCGCGACGCCGTAACCGAGGCCCTGTCGGGCAACCCCGTGCACCGGGTTTTCGGACGCCGGGCCGCGATCGCTCGGGCAGATGCTCGCGCCGCTGGCGCGGGCCTGCTTCCGGCACTCGAAGTCGGAACCGGGGTCACGCGCTCCGACGACCCGGTGTTCGCTTTCGGCACGCGCCTGCGCCAGGAGCGGTTCGCCGAGGCCGACTTCGCGCTCGAGGCACTGAACCGTCCCGACCCGATCAGCGACTGGACGATGGACGCCGGGCTTCGGTGGGCGCCGCTGGACGCGTCCCGATGGGCCGGCCGCTCCGCCGCGCGCTCCCTCGTGGACGCGGCGGACTGGGGAGAGGCATGGAGTGCCGAGCAGACCGTGTTCGCCACGAAAGTGCTCTACTACGGCGCGGCGGGGGCGGATGCGGTGCTCGCGGCCGCGGTCGCGGAAGAGGAGGCCGCCCGCGCCGCCCTCGAGCTGTTCGAGAGCCGCGAGGAGCGCGGTCTGCTCACCCGGGCCGATGCCCTCCAGGCCGAGGCCGAGCTGCGAGCGGCCGAAGCGTACCGACTCGCGGCGGAGCGAAACGTCGAGCGTGCGCGGGAGGATCTCGCCCTTCACCTGGGGTGGGCGATCGACCGGATTCCGGCGCCGACGGACACGTTGCGCGCTCCTCCCCCGCCGGACGCGCTCCCTGTGGCGACGACGCGCGCCGACGTCCGTTCGCTCGCCGCGGCCCGCGAGGCCGCGGCGGCCGAGTTCCGCCGCGCCGGACTGTCGTTCCTTCCACGCATAGAGGGATTCGCCGGCTGGTCGAGCCATGCCGATCGCGCGTTCCAGACCGACGGTTCCAACTGGACGGCGGGCGTGGCTCTGCGCTGGACGGTGTTCGCCGGATTCGGCCGAGCGGCCGATCGACAACGAGCGTCCGAGGCGCGAGAGATCGCGCGCATCAGGCACGAAGAGGCCGTCCGGGCAGCGCGGGCCGAGGCGGAGCAGGCCCTGCGGGACGTGCACGCGAGCCGCGCCGGTCTCGAGGCGACGCGGGCGGCCGCCCGCGCGGCGGGCGAGGCTCGCGAGCTCATGCGCCGCCGGTTCGACGAAGGACTCGCGACGGCCGCCGAGTTCCTGCAGGCCGAAGCCCGGGCCGCGGGTGCCCGAAGCCGCGAGGTGGCGGCGCTGGTCGATTACAACGTGGCGCTGGCCCGCCTCGAACTGGTCGCGCCGGAGGCTGACGGCCGCCGTTCCGAACAGGAGACCCGATGATGTTACCGATGGCACGGCTGGCGGCCGCGACGATGGTTCTCCTCGTGGCCTCGGCAGCCTGCGGAGACGAAGAGCCGGGCGAGATCGCGCCACCGGCGGAGGCCCCCGAGGTCACCGTCGTGCGCCCGACCAGCTCGGGCGCGACGATCAGTTTTCCGGCCACGGTGCGCGCCGTCGACCGGGCCGATCTCGCCACCCGGGTCAGCGGTACGGTGGTGCGTGTACCGGTGGACATCGGCAGTCGGGCGGACCGCGGCGACGTCGTGCTCGTCCTGGACGACGCCGACGTGGCCGCCCGGATCCGCCGCGCCGAAGCGCAGCTCGAGCGGGCGCGTGGGTCGTTGGCCCGGATCGAGCCACTCAATGTCGATGGCGCCGCGACCGACCAGGAGCTGGACGACGCGCGCGCGGCCTTCGCGGTGGCCGAAGCGAGCCTCGCCGAAGCTCGGGCGCAACAGGCCTATACGGTCCTCCGTGCTCCGTTTTCCGGCGTCGTCACGGCCCGTAACGTCGACCCGGGCGATCTCGTGTCTCCCGGGCATCACGTACTGACGCTGGCGGGCACAGGGGAGCTCGAGGTCGACGCCGATCTGCCCGGTGCTCTCGAAGGTCGCGTCAACGTCGGCGACAGCCTGACACTCGTCCGTCCCGAGACCGGGTCGCGGTTCCCGGTGGCCGTGACCCGGGTGGCGCCTGCCCTCGAAGCGGCCACGCGCCGCTTCCGGGTCGAGGCGCCGCTGCCCGCCGACGCGGCGGACGGCGGGCTCGTACCGGGCGCCTACGTACGCCTCGAGGTCGACGCACCCGACCGGAGCACTCTCCGGGTGCCCGAGGGAGCGATCGTCCGGCGCGGTCAGTTGACCGGCGTGTTCGTCGTCGAGCAGGACACGGCTTACCTGCGCTGGGTCCGCCCCGGCAGTCGGCGCGAGGCCGCCGTGGAAGTCCTGGCGGGGCTGGCGCCTGACGACGCCGTGGTCGTCGATCCGCCCGCCGGACTCGAGGACGGGGCGGCCGTTCGGGTCACGGGCGAGAGCGCGCCGTGACGAAGGGTCCGGCCGGCCGCATCGCCGATCTGTTCATCGGGTCGAAGCTGACGCCGTTGCTGCTCGCGGCGGCCCTCGGCGTCGGCCTGTACTCGACCCTCACCATGCCGAGCGAAGAAGAGCCGCAGATCATCGTGCCGGTGGCCGACATCTTCGTGATGGATCCCGGTCGCGAGCCGGAGGAGATCGAGAACCGTATCCTCGTTCCGCTCGAGAGCGCGCTCACAGGCATCGAAGGCGTCGAGTACGTCTACACGCACGCGGAACGCGGGATGGCGCTGGCCACGGTGCGCTTCGAGGTAGGGCGCGACATGGAGCAGAGCCAGGTGCGCCTGTGGAGCGCCCTGTTGAAGCACGCCGATCGCATGCCGCCGGGCGCCTCGCCGCCCCTGATCAAGACCGTCACGATCGACGATGTACCGTTCTTCACGGCCGCGCTGTTCGGCGGCGGACTCGACGGCGCCGAACTACGTGAGCTCGCCGAAGAGGTCCGGGTCGAGCTCGAAGCCCTGCCCGACGTGCGCGAGGTCACGGTGATCGGCGGCCGGCCGCGGGAGATCCACGTCGAACTGCTGACCGACCGCCTCGCCGCGTTCGGCGTGGATCCCGGAACCCTGTCCGAACGTCTGCGCGCGGCCGACACGAGCATCGATGTCGGCGATTATGCACGCTCCGACGAGGTGTTCCGGGTCCAGGCCGGCTCGTTTCTCACCTCGGCGGCCGACGTCGAGCAGGTGGTGGTCGACGTGCGCGACGGTCGCCTCGTGCGGGTAGAAGACGTCGCCCGCGTGGTCGACGGTCCGGCGGAGGTCGACACGTATACCTTCCACTGGACGCGTGAGGCGGGCTTTCAGCCGATGGTCACGCTGGCGGTCGCGAAGCGTCCGGGGGCCGACGCCACCGCGCTCGGTCGGAGTCTCGAACAGCGGCTCGACGCCATGCACGGCCGCGTCGTGCCCCGCGACGCCGAACTCCGCGTCATGCGCAACTACGGCGAGACCGCTCGCGAGAAGGTCACCACGCTCCAGGAGCATCTCTTCCTCGCGATCGTCGCCGTGGGAATTGTGGTCGCCCTGTCGATGGGCTGGCGAAGCGCGGCCGTCGTCATGGTCGCCGTACCCGTGACCTTCGCCCTCACCCTGCTCGTCTATCGCCTGTTCGGCTACACGCTCAACCGCGTCACCCTGTTCGCCCTGATCTTCGTGACCGGCATCGTGATCGACGATTCGATCATCGTGGTCGAGAACATGCACCGGCATTTTTCGATGCGAGCCCGGCCGCTGCGCGACGCCGCGCGGGTGGCGATCGACGAGGTGGGGAACCCGACCATCCTCGCGACGTTGACCGTGATCGCCGCCGTGCTGCCCATGCTGTTCGTCTCCGGACTGATGGGGCCGTACATGAGCCCGATGCCGATCGGGGCGACCCTGGCGATGAGTTTCTCGCTGCTCGTCGCGCTGGTCATCGCTCCGTGGCTCGCGTTCCGCCTGTTGTCGAAGCACGGAGAGCCATTGGCCAGCCGAGACCAGGGCGCCGGAAGCGACGCCGAATCCTCCTACGTGCTCGAGCGAACCCGGATATACCGGCTCTACGAATCCGTGATGGAGCCACTGCTCGAACGCCCCCGGCGCCTGTACGCCATGCTCGGCGGCGTCACGCTACTCCTGCTGGCGGCGGTCGTCCTGTTTCCGCTGCGCGTCGTGACGGTGAAGATGCTGCCGTTCGACGACAAGAACGAGATGCAGGTGATCATGGACCTGCCGGAGGGCACGACGCTGGAGCGCACGGCGGCGGCGGCCCGAGACGTCGCGCGCGCGCTCGCCGACGTGCCCGAGGTGGTCGAGGCCCAGGTATACGTGGGGACGGCGGCACCATTCAACTTCAACGGCCTGATCCGCCATTACTACCTGCGGCGCGGGTCCAACGTGGCCGACGTACAGGTCAACCTGAGCGACAAGGGCGACCGGAAGGCGCAGAGCCACGATGTCGCCCGCCGTCTTCGCCCGCTCGTGCAGGAAGCGGCCGCCCGTTCCGGTCCCGACGTCAGCGCCAAGGTGGTCGAAGTGCCGCCCGGCCCGCCGGTGCTCTCGACCCTGGTGGCGGAGGTGTACGGCGAGTCGCACACCGAGCGGGAGGATGTGGCGCGCGAGATCCGGCGCCTGTTCGGCGCCCACCCCGGAGTCGTCGACCTCGACTGGTCGCTCGCCGCTCCGCAGCGGGAGATCCACTTCGTCATCGACGAGGAGAAGGCGGCGCTGAGCGGTGTCGCGAAGGCCACCGTCGCGAACGCGCTCCGCATCGCGCTGGCGGGCGACGTGCCCGCGTCTCTGTCCGAGCCCTCTCGTCGTGCGCCGGTGCCTGTGCGTCTGCGGCTCGACGAGGCGTCGCGCTCCGGCGCCGAGCGACTCGGCGCACTGCACGTGGCGTCCATGACCGGTGCGATGGTGCCCGTCGGCGAGCTCGTCCGCGCCGAAGAAGTGGTCGTACCGCAGGTGATCGACCGCAAGAACGGACGCCGCGTCGTCTACGTAACGGCCGACGTGGCCGGCGAAGAAGAAAGCCCGGTCTATGCGATCCTCGACCTCGACGACCGCCTGGCGGAGATCGAGCTTCCGTCAGGTGCCCGGCTCGGGCAATTGTACGCGCGCCAGCCGGGTCTGGTCGAGCAGCCGGTCGTGAAGTGGGACGGCGAGTGGCAGATCACCTACGAGGTGTTCCGCGACCTGGGGATCGCCTTCGCGGGCGCGTTGATCTTGATCTACGTGCTGATCGTAGGGTGGTTCGGTTCTCTCACGACGCCGCTGATCATCATGGTCGCGATCCCGCTCACGCTGGTGGGGATCGTTCCCGGGCATCTGCTGTTCGGTGCCTTCTTCACGGCCACGTCGATGATCGGGATGATCGCCCTCGCCGGGATCATGGTCCGCAACGGCATCCTGCTCGTGGACTACATCGAGGCGCGCCTGAAGGCCGGAGTCGGCATGAACCAGGCGATCATCGAGGCCGGAGCCGTTCGCACCCGGCCGATCGCGCTCACCGCCGGGACCGTGGCGATCGGCGCCCTGGTCATCCTGTTCGACCCGATCTTCCAGGGGCTCGCCGTCTCGCTCATCGCCGGTGCCGTCGCTTCGACCGTGCTGACCCTGGTGGTCGTCCCCGGCATCTACTTCCTCGTCCACGCTGGCGCCAAGAACAGGGAGGAGGGCCCGTGAAACTCGTCATCCTGATGTACCTGCGCGGAGACGCCGACTGCGTCGACCGGTTGCTGACCGAAGGCCAGGTGCCGGTATACAGCCGCATGGAAATGGAGGGGATCGCGAAGAGTGCCGGCGGCGGGTGGTACGGCGAGAGCGCCCCGTTCAGCTCGGAGATGATCGTGGCCGTGGTACCGGACGACGTGGCCGCATCGCTCCTGGAGGCCGTGGCCGGGTGCAAGGGGGTCCAGGATCCTGGGCATCCGATCCGTGCGCTGCAGCTCGGCGTGGAACGGGAAACGGCCTGCCGCTGCGACTGAAGCGCCGTTTCGCTGGAAACGCAAGGTGTGAGTAACCCGAAAAGGAGTGACGGATGACTCTCGAGAACAAGATCCGCGCTATCGCCGGCACGTTCGTGCTGGCAAGCCTCGCCCTCGGATGGTGGGTGAACCCTCTATGGTTCCTGTTCACGGCCTTCGTGGGCCTGAACCTGCTCCAGTCGGCGTTCACGAAGTGGTGCCTGATGGAAGACATCCTGAAGGCGCTGGACCGTCGGAAGGCGGGAACGGAGCGGGCGGCCTGACCAAAGGCCTGAACGACGGATCGGGGGTCAGCCGGCGATCCCGTGTCGTGACACCGCCTTCAGGACGTCCGAGGGTCATGATGTCGTGCAGTCGTACCATGGGATCTCCTCCGCGCGATCGGGGTGGTGGCGGTCCAGGGCATCGAGGCGACCCCGGAGGCCAGGCGCACGGCCGAGCCGGCGGACATAGCCTCGTAGTAGCGCGTGAACCGCCGGGTCTCCAATGCGTCGTAGTCGGCCAGGCTGCGCGCCCAGCGGGACGCGATGTCCCAGCATATGCGGCGGGGCGCGAGGGCGCGCGACGGCGCTGGTCGGCGGGCGGCGAGCCCGGTATCATCGAGCATCCGGGGCGGAGAGCCCGGGGCACGGCGGCGCACATGCACACGGGAGCACGGAGGCGGGTTTGACGAGCGACAGGAAGGCGGCGCTGATCCTCGGCGCGTCGAGCGGGTTCGGCGAGGCGGCGGCGCTCGAGTTCGCGAGCGCGGGCTACGACATCATCGGCGTTCATCTCGATCGGCGGGCCGGCCTGGCCAGGGTCGGCGAGCTCGTCGAGCGAATCGAGGCGGCGGGCGCGCGGGCGGACTTTCACAACATGAACGCCGCGAGCGCCGAGAAGCGCGACGAGTTGCTCGACGCGCTGGCCGGGCGACTGGCGCCCGGCTCGATCACCGTGCTCATGCATTCGCTGGCCTTCGGAACGCTGCGCCCGCTGGTGGCCGAGGACGCGGCGGACTCGATGACCGAAGACCAGATGGACATGACGCTCACCGTCATGGCCCATACCCTCGTCTACTGGACGCAGGGAGTCGTGGCTCGCGACTTGATGGGAGAGGGTGGCCGGATCTTCGCGATGACGAGCTCGGGGGGCGACCGGGTGATCCCGTCGTATGGCGCCGTGTCGGCGGCCAAGGCGGCCCTCGAGTCGCACACGCGTCAACTCGCCCTGGAGCTGGCTCCGCGCGGTATCACGGCGAATGCGATCCGGGCGGGCGTCACCGATACGCCGGCGCTGCGGAAGATTCCCGGCGCCGAGTTCATGATCGAAGAGGCGAAGCGCCAGAACCCGTACGGCCGGCTCACCACCCCGGAGGACGTCGCGCGCTGCATGCTGACGTTCTGCGATCGCGGCACGGACTGGATGACCGGGAATACGATTCGCGTCGACGGTGGCGAGGACTTCGTCGGGTCGATGCCGCGGTGAACGAGTCTCTGACCGCCTGCGGTGTCCAGTTCGATTGCAAGCTGGGCGAAACCGTCCGCAACGCCGAGTTCATCGCCGGAGAGGTGGGGGCCGCGGTCGACGCCAACAGCGCCCGGCTCGTCGTATTCCCCGAGGCGGCGCTGACGGGCTACGTGTTCGAAACCGAAGCCGAGGCGCTCGATGGATCTGTAGAAGCCGACGGACCCGAGACGAAGCTCGTCGCGCGTGCCTGTCGAGCGGCCGGCGCGTGGGCCGTCGTCGGCGCCGTCGAACGCGACGCCGGCCGCGTGTTCAACTCGGCGTTCCTGATCGGTCCCGAAGGCCTCGTCGGTCGCTACCGAAAGGTCCACACGCTGTGTCTCGGCGTCGACCGGTTCGCGGAGCGCGGCGAGGCTTTCAGGGTGTGGGATCTGCCGATCGGCCGCATCGGCCTGAACATCTGCTACGACGGCACGTTCCCGGAATCGTCACGCACCCTGAAGCTGCTGGGCGCCCAGCTCATCGTACTGCCCACGAACTGGCCACGGCTCGACATGAAGCGGGCCCAGACCACGATGCGGGCCTACGAGAACCATGTGAATTACCTGGCGGTCAACCGGGTGGGCGAGGAGCGGGGAACCGTGTTCCCGGGGGGAAGCATGGCGGTCGATCCCCTGGGCAGGATCATCGCCGAGGGCGGCGACGGCCCGGAGCGGATCGTCGCGGAGTTCGACATGAAGGGTGCCGATGCGAACCGCGTCGTACTGTCGCCGGGCGCCTACGAGTTCGATTACCGGGCCGACAGGCGGCCGGGCGCGTATCGCCCGATCGTCGATCAGACGCCGCCGGGCACCCCGACCGGCAGCGCCGCCGGGTCCGCGGAGGCGGCGGGACCGGCCACCTGAGCGGGGCCGGTCACCGCCGGGATCTCCACGGCAGGCACATCGTGTACCTCACCGACCTCTACCGCATCGGAGGCCATCGAGCTGACACCCAGCCCCGCCCCCACCAGCACCACCAGGACGCCCAGCATCCCGGCCAGCTCTTTCGCTTCTCCGCGCCTCATGATTCCCCCACCCCGTTCCCGATGATTCGAGGTCTCGCTGCTCCTTCATTCGTTTGGACAGTGCTTCTCGCCAAACGGTTGCTAAACAGTACGGGGCAGCGGGCGATGGAGTTTCAGGCGAGGTGGCACGCTCCGCGGTCGCCGGCCGTCCTCACACGCTGTCGACGATCTCGGTCACGCCCTCGGCGTGGGCGCAGTGGCCGCAACAGTAGTAGGTGCCGTCGGCCTCGACGCCGTGGCCGACGATCCTGCATCCGCAGTTTTCGCAGACCGGGGCCAGCCTGTGGATGGCGCACTCGAAGCTGTCGAATACGTGCTTCCGCCCCGCCGCGATGACTTCAAACGAGGCGTAGTAGTCGTTGCCGCACACTTCGCACACTGCCATTGGGTCCTTCCTTTCATCGTGGGCCACACGCGTGGGACCGGCGACCCGACATCCGGCGTTCGACGACGAGAAGCGGCGTCGCTCCGACTAGGAAAAATAGGGGATCGCGGGCGGCGCTGACGAAGATCACGCCGGAGCGGCGCTTGCCGATCGCCCGCCGTCGCGCGCAGTCTGCCCCATGTCCATGCCTCGAGATCCGGTACCACCGCCCGGCGGGCGGCGGAGGATGCGCTTCGTCGTCACGGGCATCGTTCAGGGCGTCGGGTTTCGGCCATTCGTCTACCGCCTGGCGACCGGGCTCGATCTCGCGGGCTGGGTTCGCAACGACGCGGCCGGGGTGACGATCGAGGTCGAGGGGCCCGACGCCGCCGTGCAGGCCTTCGGGCGGCGGTTGGTGCGCGAGCCGCCGCGACTGTCGTCCGTCGAGCACGTCTCGGAGCACGAGCTCGCCCCGCGCGGAGGAGGCGGCTTCGAGATCCGGGACAGCGAGCGAGCCGATCGACCCTCTGCCCTCGTCTCGCCCGATACGGCGACCTGCGACGATTGCCTGCACGAGCTGCTCGACCCGGACGACCGCCGGTATCGCTACGCGTTCACCAACTGCACGAATTGCGGTCCGCGGTTCACGATCGTACGCGGAATTCCCTACGATCGGCCTTACACGACGATGGCCGGGTTCGAGATGTGCGGGCCCTGTCGTGCCGAGTACGACGATCCGGGTGATCGTCGCTTTCACGCGCAGCCCAATGCCTGCCCCGACTGCGGGCCGACGGTGCGGCTCTGCGATGCGGCGGGCTCGATGATCGCGGGCCCCGGCGGGCAGGGTGGGGCCGAGCCGATCGCCCGGGCGGCCGCACTACTCGCCGAGGGCACTGTCGTCGCCGTAAAGGGCCTCGGAGGGTTTCACCTGGCCTGCGTGGCGACCGACGAGGACGCCGTGCGCCGCCTGCGTGGCCGTAAGCATCGCGAAGACAAGCCGTTCGCCGTCATGGTGCCCGATCTCGAAAGTGCTCGTCGCCTCGCCGACCTCGACGACACGGAGGCCGGCCTGCTTGCGAGCCGCGAGCGCCCGATCGTGCTGGCGCGGCGCCGTCCCGGCTCCGGCCTGGCCGACCAGGTCGCGCCGGGCCACCGCGATCTCGGGCTGATGCTGCCGTACTCGCCGCTCCACCACCTGCTGCTGGCCGACGCCGGCGCCGCCCTGGTCATGACGAGCGGCAACGTGTCGGACGAGCCGATCGCCTACCGGAACGACGACGCGCTCGAACGGCTGGCGGACATCGCCGACTGCTTCCTGCTGCACGATCGGCCGATCCACACGCGCACCGACGATTCGGTGGTGCGAGTCGTCACGCTGGCCGGCCGGCGCAGTCCGCTCATGCTCCGGCGCTCGCGCGGCTACGTGCCGAGCCCGATTCCCTTGCCCGAGCCGGCGCCCGTGCCCCTCGTCGCCTGCGGCGCTCACCTGAAGAACACGTTCACGGTGGCCGAAGGAAGCCGCGCCTGGGTGGGCCCCCACATCGGCGATCTCGAGAACTACGAGACGCTCCGTTCGTTCGAGCAGGGGGTCGCGCACCTCGAGGCGCTGTTCGAGGTGCGCCCGCGCGCGGTCGCGCACGACTTGCACCCCGACTACCTGTCGACGCGCTATGCGGCCGAGCGGACGGCCTCCGGGGGGCTCGAAGCCTTCGGGGTGCAGCATCATCACGCCCACCTGGCCGCCTGCCTGGCCGAGCACGCCCATGCGGGCCCCGCGCTCGGCGTCGTGTTCGACGGTACCGGATTGGGGACGGACGGCTCGGTGTGGGGCGGCGAGATCCTCGTCGGCGACGCGGCCGGCTTCGACCGGATCGGCCACCTGTGGCCCGTGCGCCTGCCCGGCGGCGCGGCCGCGATTCGCCGCCCGTGGCACATGGCGTGCGCCTGGCTGTGCGAGCTCGACGGAGACGCCCCCGCCATTCCGTCGTGGCTCGAAGGTCGGATCGACGCCGCGGAATGGACCGCCGTGGTCCGCCTGGCTCGGACCGGTGTCGCTTCGCCCGTGACGACCAGCGCCGGCCGCCTGTTCGACGCGGTGAGCTCGCTATGCGGGCTGTGTCTCGAGGCGACGTACGAAGGCCAGGCCGCCGTCGAGCTCGAAATGGCGGCGGCGTCCGCCCTCGAGGCCGACGACCTTGCCTACCCGCTGCCCGCGCGGCGCGAGGCGGGCGAGCCGGTCGTGCTCGACGCCCGCGAGCTCGTTCGCGCCGCGGCGGCGGACCTCGCGGCCCGCGTCGCGCCCGGTACGGTGGCCCGGCGCTTCCATGCCGGCCTGGCCGACGGAACCGCGGTCCTGTGCGTCACCGAGGCCGCGCGACGCGGCCTCCGATCGGTCGTGCTGTCGGGCGGCGTGTTTCAGAACGTGCTCCTGCTCGAGCGCCTCGCCTCCCGGCTCGACGAGGCGGGTCTCGACGCGCTCGTTCCGCGGCGGCTCCCGCCGAATGACGGCGGCCTCTCCTACGGGCAGGCGGCCGTCATCGCCGCCCGCGACCCCCGGCGATCGAGCCGCCCGGAAACTTGACACCGCGGCCCGGTCCGTCGGATTATGGGAGGCAGCATTCGTGGTTGAATGCGTTCTCGCTTTTGAGCTTACGGTGGCGTTCCTTCCCCCCCTGACGCGCCCGACAGCTCGACGACGCCACGGAGCCTGGCTCCGCGGTGGCCGACGGCGGTCGGAAGCGGTTTGCCGACCGCTGTGACGAGACGACCGACGTCACTCTCGGCGCTGGAGGCTGAACGTGTGCCTCGCGATTCCAGGGCAGGTCGTCAAGCTGGTGGACGAGTCCAACCGGATCGCCACCGTCGACGTGGCGGGTGTGCACCGCAACGTCAACATCGGTCTACTCGATGACGACGGCGGCGTGGGCCCCGGCGACTGGGTTCTGATCCACGTCGGCTTCGCCCTTTCGAAGGTCGACGAAGCCGAAGCCCATGCCACCCTCAAGCTGCTCGAGTCGATGGGCGAGGACTACGAGCAGGAGATCGAAGACTTCATGGGGAGCTTCATCCAATGAACTCCTTCCACTGCGTCACCTGCTCCGACGAGGGCGTCCCGATGCGCGTCGCGGCGCTGCACGACGATCCCGATCTCGCGATCTGCGTGGACGATGACGGGGCGCGCACGGAGGTGATGACGGCGCTCGTCGAGAACGTGCAGGTCGGAGACCGTCTGCTCGTGCATGCGGGCACGGCCTTGCTGCGCCTCGACGGCGAGCCGGAAGCCACCGTCCCGCGGGAGTCCTCCGCATGAAGTTCGTCGACGAGTATCGGAACCCGGAGCTCGGACAGGTCCTGGCGGAGCGAATCGCCCGCACCGTGGATCCCGGGCGCCACTACAAGGTTATGGAGGTGTGTGGCGGGCACACCCACACGATCTACCGCTACGGCGTCGACGACCTCCTGCCGGGCAACGTCGAACTCGTGCACGGTCCCGGCTGTCCGGTCTGCGTGATCCCGATGGGCCGGGTGGACGACGGGATCACGGTGGCCCGCCGTCCCGAAGTGATCTTCAGCTGCTTCGGCGACATGATGCGCGTGCCGGGCGGCGACGGGACGCTGCTCGAGGCGAAGGCGAAGGGCGCCGACATCCGCATGGTGTACTCGCCGCTCGACGCTCTGCGCATCGCCCGCGAAAACCCCGACCGCGAGGTAGTGTTTTTCGCCGTCGGGTTCGAGACGACGGCGCCCTCGACGGCCCTCACCCTCATGCGTGCGAAGGCCGAGGGCGTCACGAACTTCTCGTGCTACTGCAACCACGTCACGATCGTCCCGCCGCTGCGCGCCCTGCTCGAGTCGCCCGACCTGCGGCTCGACGGTTTCGTCGGACCGGGCCACGTCTCGACGGTGATCGGGGCGCGTCCCTACGAGTTCATCTCGGCCGACTACGGCAAGCCGATCGTGGTCTCGGGCTTCGAGCCGCTCGACGTGCTTCAGAGCATTCAGATGATCCTTCAGCAACTCGCCGAGGGCCGCTGCGAGGTCGAGAACCAGTACAAGCGCGTCGTCCCGTACGACGGGAATCCGGCCGCGCTCCGCGTGCTGGCCGAGGTGTTCGAGCTCCGGCCCCACTTCGAGTGGCGCGGGCTCGGGTTCATCTCGCAGAGCGGGCTCAAGCTCAATGACGCCTACGCCGAGTTCGACGCCGAACTGCGCTTCGAGGTGCCCGGCGTGCGCGTCGCCGACCCGAAAGCCTGCCAGTGCGGAGAAGTGCTGAAGGGCGTCATCAAGCCGTGGGAGTGCAAGGTGTTCGGCACGGCCTGCACGCCCGAGAACCCGATCGGCACCTGCATGGTGTCGAGCGAGGGGGCCTGCGCCGCCTACTACAACTTCGGACGGTTCGCCCGCGAACGGGAGGTCGTGTGAAGCCTGTCGACTCGATGGAGACGTCTGCCGCGTCCGCGTCCGGGGCCGACGAAGGCCGCGGGGAGCGCGACGACCGCGAGCGCGAGGCGCTGGCGAAGATCGAGAAGGTGCGTTCGATGCCGGCGAAGTTCCGCGACGAGCGCATCACGATGGCGCACGGGGCGGGCGGCAAGGCGATGGCGAGCCTGATCGAGGGCCTGTTTCTGCCGGCCTTCGCCTCGGGCGAGCTCGCGACCCTCGACGATGCGGCGAAGCTGACCGTCGACGGCGCCGAGCTCGCACTCACGACCGACAGCTTCGTCGTCACGCCCATCCGTTTCCCGGGCGGCTCGATCGGCGAGCTGGCGGTCAACGGCACGGTGAACGACCTCGCCGTGTCGGGCGCCCGGCCCCTGGTGCTCACTCTGTCGTTCGTCCTCGAAGAGGGGCTGACGGCGGAGGACCTCGAGCACGAGGTGAAAGCGATCGCCGGTGCGGCCGAGGCGGCCGGTGTGCGGATCGTGGCGGGCGACACGAAAGTCGTCGAACGCGGCCACGCCGACGCGATGTACATCTGCACGACCGGCCTCGGGCGCCGCGACCCGCGCGCCCGACTGTCTCCCGCGTCGCTGAAGCCGGGCGACCGCATCCTCGTATCGGGCCGGGTCGGCGACCACGGAACCGCCATCATGCTGGCGCGCGGCGAGTTCGAGCTCGGCGCCGCGATCGAGTCCGACACGCGTTCGCTGTGGCCCGCGATGGACGCGCTGCTCGAGGCGGCGGGGGCCGACCTGCGTTGCGCCCGTGACGCGACGCGTGGGGGCGTGGCCTCGGTGCTCAACGAACTGGCCGCCACGTCGGGCGTCGCGGCGCTGGTGCGCGAGGACGCGATCCCGGTGCACCCGGCCGTGGCCGGCGCGTGCGAGATCCTCGGCATCGACCCGATGTACGTGGCGAACGAGGGCGTGCTGGTCGTCGTCGTCGCGCCCGAGGCGGCCGACGCCGCGCTCGAGGCCATGCGCGCGGTGCCGGGCTGCGAGCGGGCGGCCGAGATCGGTGAGATCAAGACGGAACCCCGGGAGATGGTGCTCGCGCAGACCGCGTTCGGAGGGAGGCGTGTGATGGACCTGCTGGTCGGCGATCCGCTACCGCGCATCTGCTAGCCTAAGCGTCCTCCGAAAAGGCGCATGGGATGCACGAAATGGCGATCGCCGGGTCGATACTGGACAGCGTGCTTCGGCACGCGGACGGACGGCGTGTGACCCACGTGCAGCTCAAGGTGGGGCACCTGCGCCAGGTCGTGCCCGCGTCGCTCGAGTTCAGTTGGGAGCTGATTACGAAGGACACGGTGGCCGACGGGGCGCCGCTGGTCATCGAGAGCGTCGAAGCCGTGGGCGCCTGCCGCGCCTGCGGCGAAGAGACGCCACAGGCGGGCTTCCCGTTCCGCTGCGGCGCCTGCGAGAGCTTCGACCTCGAGATCGTGCGAGGCAACGAGCTGCTGATCGACTGGCTGGAAGTGGAGGACCCGGTCGAGGCCTGACGGAAGGGCCGAGCGTCCGGGTGACAACATGGCCGGTCGGCCGCGGGGTCGCCGGCGGGAGAACGAAATGCACGTCAAGAAGATCCGCGTCGTCGAGGACGCCCTCGACGCGAACAATACGATCGCGCGCGCCAACCGCGCCGACTTCGACCGCGCCGGCGTGACGGTCGTGAACTTCATGAGCTCGCCGGGCGCCGGGAAGACGACGTTGCTCGAGCGCGCCCTCGAGCGGCTCGACGACGAGATCCGGCTCGGTGTGCTCGAGGGCGACGTGCAGGGTAGCCTCGACGCCGACCGACTGGCCCACCACCACGCGCCCGTCGTACAGATCAACACCGACGCCGGCTTCGGCGGAGAGTGCCACCTCGACGCGAACATGGTGCGTTCGGCCCTGCCGTCGCTGCCGCTCGAGGAGATCGATCTGCTCATCGTCGAGAACGTGGGAAACCTGGTCTGTCCGGCCGAGTTCCGGATCGGCGAGAACGCGCGCGTGATGGCCTCCGCCGTGACCGAGGGCGAGGACAAGCCGCTGAAGTATCCGCTGATGTTCCGTGCCTGCGACTTCGTGCTGGTCAACAAGATCGACCTGCTGCCCCATCTCGATTTCGACATGGACGCCTTTCTCTCAAATCTCGACGCCGTGCATCCGGGCGTCCCCTGCGCCCTGGTGAGCGCCCGCACCGGTGAGGGTCTCGACGCGTGGTTCGACTGGCTGCGCGACGTGGCCGAGCGGGGCCGCGAAGCGGCGTGACCGATTCGGCGCGGGCGCTGGGCGGCCGCGAAGCGGCGGGTCGGGACCCGATCGACATCGTCAAGGCGGCGCTCGCGCGGCGCACGGCCGCGAACGCGTCGTTCTTCGGCGCCGAGGCGGAGCGCACGGCTGCGCTCTGCCATCGTATGGCCGAGCGGTTCGCCCGCGACGGCCGCCTCGTGGCGCTCGGCCGCACCCCCGCCGCCTGCTCCGACGTCAGCCACGTGGCCGTCGAATTCGTTCACCCGGTGATCGTGGGGAAGCGCGCCCTCCCGGCGCTCGGCCTGGCGGCCGGGAGCGGCTCGCTGCGACGGCAGGCCGAGCTCGTGCTCGAGCCACCCGACATCGTGATCGCATTCGGGGCGGACGACGACGCTTCGGGGGAGACGCGAGAGGCCCTCGAGGTCGCTCGCGAGCGCGGCTGTCTCACGATCGCCTACGGAGCCGCCGGAGCCGCGTGGGACTTTCCGGTCGAGACGCCCGATCCGTTCGTCCGGCAGGAGATCGCCGAGACGCACTATCACGTGCTCCGCGAACTGGTCGAGCGGGTCGGAGTCGCCGAAGAGCCCGAAGAGGTAGCCTGACATGCACGGAATCGCCGGGTGGATCACCGGTCTCGGCGGCGGCAGCGTTCTCCTCGGCCTGGCGGCGGCGCTCCTGCTGGGAATCCGGCACGCGTCGGACCCGGACCACGTCACCGCTCTCTCGACCCTGGTGTTCAGCGACCGGGTCGACGCCCGCCGCCGGGCCGGCCGCCTGGGTCTGGCCTGGGGCGTCGGCCATGGGACGACGCTGTTCCTGTTCGGCCTGCCCGTGGTGTTCTTCGGGCAATGGCTACCCGAAGGCGTGGCGCGCGGTGCCGAGTTCGCGATCGGGGCGCTGATCGTGGCGCTCGCCGTCCGGCTGCTCGTCCGCTGGCACCGGGGTTACCTGCACGCCCACGTGCACGAGCACGGAGGCGAGCACCTGGATGAGCCGCTCGTACACGCGCATCCCCACATGCATGAGCACGCACCCGACCAGGGCCATCCGGAGGCGGCCGCCCACGTACATGGCCACCCGGAGGACTCGCTGGGGCGCACGCCCCGCGAGGCCTTCGGCGTCGGGCTCGTGCACGGGGTGGGCGGGTCGGCCGGCGCCGGCGTCCTCCTGGTGGCCGCCGCTTCGACGCCGGCCGTCGGTACGCTCGCCCTGTTCGTGTTCGCGGCTGGAACCGCCCTGTCGATGGGCCTCCTGTCGGCCCTGGTCGGACATGGCCTGGCCAGCGGCGCGATCGGCCGCTGGCTCGAGC
Source organism: Gemmatimonadota bacterium (assembly GCA_035464655.1). Taxonomy (GTDB): domain Bacteria; phylum Gemmatimonadota; class Gemmatimonadetes; order Palauibacterales; family Palauibacteraceae; genus JARFPW01. Next base: position 18,680 of record DATHRZ010000077.1, on the reverse strand, counting down.
CGATGATTCCGGTCATCGGCGTCGCGAGTGCGGCTTTCGGCGTCTGGTACGCGGCAGGAGCCTTCTGAACCGAGGCCCGGAGAGGAGGCACCGGGCCGGCGGGCACTCAGGGCAGGGCGCCGGTGAACGCCGGCAGGCGGTCGAAGTCACTCACCTCCAGGAGGGGGAAGTCGAAGGCCACCTGCCGGAGGCGCCGGGAGACTCGGAAGAGCCTCAAGCTCAGCGCTCCCACCGTGTTCAGCGATCGCTGCAGGTGCCTGGCGGCCTCGAAGTCGCCGAGCCCTATCGCCAGGTCGCGCGTCGCCCCGTACTGCTCGATCTGCAGGCCGATGATCCAGGCCGCGGAGGTGATCAGCTCCGTGTCCCGCTCCGCGGGATTGGGCGTGCTGCCGATCTCCCGCAGTTCCTCCTCGAGACCGGGTCGAGCCGCAACCGTCGGCGTGTCCGTTCGTTCCGGAAACGCGTTCAGCAGGAGCTCGAGGCGACGGCGTTGCCGCCTGATCATCGGGGGCAGGTCATCGAAGAAGCGGCGCAGGCGGTCGCATCCGGCATACGCCGCCATGGTTGGAATCAGGGCTTCGGTCTGTAGTTCGAGGGCGAGCAGGCTCTCCAACCCGCTCCTGTAGCGTTCCCGGGCTGATGCGCGTTCCGCCGTCATTGGATCCCCTCCTCGATGGATGCCGATCATCACGGGTCATCTCACGGGCCACCCACGCCCGGGCCGTCGGGAGTCATAGAACGCAGGAGTCGGGCCGGACGACCACCCGGGTGCGGGGCGCGCGGACGGTTGCGCGAATGTCCTTGCAGGGAAACGGGATGTGAGATCCATCGTACGTCTGTATGGCGGTGCGACCGGCGGCGCCGCCGACTTGCCCGTAGTTTCAATCCAGACAGAAATGAAATGATCAGGGGCCCATCATGAGAATCGTCACGGCGAAGGGCGCAAAGATCCCGGCCCTGGGATTCGGCACCTTCGAGCTCCGTCAGCCGGAAGCGTTCGAGGCGGTATCCGTCGCACTCGAAGTAGGTTACCGGCACATCGACACGGCGCAGATCTACGGCAACGAGGCCGAGGTCGGCGCCGCGATCGCAGAATCGGGCGTTCCCCGCGAGGAGGTCTTCCTCACGACCAAGGTGTGGCCCGACAACTTCGGTCCCGGCGAGCTTCGCCCCTCCGTGGTCGCCAGCCTCGACAGGCTGCAGACGGACTACGTCGACCTGTTGTTGCTGCACTGGCCCGGCGAACGCCATCCGATGGCCGACGTTCTCGGTCGACTGGCCGAGCTGAGGCTGGCCGGAATGGCCGATCACGTCGGCGTCAGCAACTTCACGACCCTCCTGCTGGACGAAGCCGTGCGCCACTCACCGGTGGCGCTGGCGACGAACCAGGTCGAGTACCACCCGTTTCTCGATCAGTCGGAGATCCTCGCGGCCGTCCGCGAGCGCGGCATGGCGTTGACCGCCTACTCGCCGCTGGCGCGCGGGAAGGTGTTCGGGAACGAGCGACTGACGGAGATCGGACGACGGCACGGCAAGACCGAAGGGCAGGTCGCCCTGCGCTGGCTGATCCAACAGCCCGGCGTGGTGGCGATCCCACGCTCGAGCGACCCCGATCACATCGCCGAGAACTTCGAAGTGTTCGACTTCGCGCTCTCGCAGGAGGAGATGCAGCGCGTGTCGAGCCTTACCGAGGCCGATCGCCGCTTGATCGATCCCAGGGGGCTCGCCCCGGCCTGGGATTGACCGAAGTCAGCGGTCGTCCGGCTCACCGACCCTGTCGGCCTCCGCGCGCCGTTCCCGCTCCATTTCGAATCGCAACGACCGCTGGCGTCTCTGAATGTCTGCGATCTCCTGCTCGTATTCGTTTTGGAGACGTGTGAGGGTCGCTTCGTAATCGTCCCACGTGTCGTCCGTCCGTGCCCGTCTGCGCGCTTCCTGCGCCTCCCGATGGAATGCCGCCCAGGCTCGTGCGAGATCGTCGTTCAACTGCGCGATGCGGCGGTCGCCGCGATTCCGCCCGACGCCGGGTCGTCCCCCGTCAGCCCGTCGACCGAACCGCTCGTCCTGGCCCAGGGGGCGCGCCCGGTCTCCGCGGTCCGTATGCGCGAGGAGGACGTCGGCGCGGCGCTGCTCGTAATCGCGTTCGATTCTGAGAACGCGCTCCTCGAGCTTCGTCCTCAGTTCCTGCCGTCGCTCGGCATAGAGTTCCGGCCGGTCCTCGCGGGTGGCTTCACGTCTGAGATCTTCCAGGGAAGCTTCGTAATCGTAGTACGCCTGGTTCAGTTCCTGCGCGCGTTCGGTGGCGAGTTCGTCGAGCGCCTCGTCCAGTTCGTCTCGGGGAAATTCCTGGCCGATGAGGGGCGCGGGCGCGGCCAGCAGGGCAAGAAAGGCGCATGAGGCAAGAATGCGCAGGCGTCCGGCCGCGAGGTTGATTGCGGTATTCACGATGGACTCCTTTCGTCGGGAAGAGGTGATTCTCCACCCTTGAAAGGTAGCGGATGGTGTTGGTTGCCGGTGGAAATCCGTCCGTCAGAGGCCGTCGAAACGAAGCCTCGTGATGCGTCCGCCGGGACCCACGAGCCAGCCGGCGTCGGGGGAGACGAAGCCGAGCCCCCAGTACGCCGCCGAATCGAGGGCGAGCCACGTCGCCCCCTCGTCGATCGACCATTCGGCGCCCGTCGGCGCGACGGCTACCATCGCCGCCGGGTCGGCGCCCGGCACCCAGGTACCGCCGAAGATCGCGCCCTCGATGTTCGGCTGGCCCACCGCCTCCCACGAGGCCCCGCCGTCGCGTGAGATGGCCACGCGAGGACGGTGTGCATCGACCGCGTCGGTCGGGTCGGCCCCGTCGTTCTCGGATGGCGACGCGAGGCTACCGCCGAAGATCGCGCCCGTGAGCGAGTCTCGGAACGAGACGGAAAACAGCCCGGCTCCCTCGCCGCCCGGAATCGGGGTATCGAACACCGTCCAGCTCGCGCCCCAATCGTTCGTGTGCAGCACGCGGGCCCGCTCCGCGTTTCCCGTCGCCACCCAGCCCCGGCCCGCGCCCCCGGTGACGAGGCAGGTACCGCTGGCCGCGAAGCCGCCCTCGCCCGGCAGCGCCTCGGGCAGGGCGCTACCCGCGAGCCGCGTCCAGTGCGCGCCGCCGTCCACAGTGCGCAAAATCCGCAGCTCGCCCTCGACGGCGTCGCCGTAGACGGCGCCCCGGTCGGCGTTCCAGAAATCGATGCAGTCGTAGAAGCCGTCGGCCTCGTCGTTCGTCCACTGCAGGGTCCAGCTCTGGCCGCCGTCGTCGGTGCGATAGATGCGCGACATGTCGCCCGGGCCGGCAGACAGCAGCCAGGCGACGTCGGACGAGTGCGCGTGCACGTCCCGGAATTGCAGCGTATCGGCGCCGGGTACCACGCCGGTCGTCCACGTGGCGCCGCCGTCCAGCGTCCGGGCCCAGGTGCCCCGGTGGCCGCTGACCCAGACGACGCTCTCGTCGACGGCGCTCACGGCCTGAAGCAACGCCGTCGTGCCGCTTGTCTGCCGCTCGATGACGGGCGTCGCCGACGCATCCTCGTCCGTGGTCCGGCCGTTGCTCGATGCACCAGCGCCCCCGTAGCCGCCGCACCCGGCGGCCACGAGGGCGAGGATGAGTGACCCGGCCGCGGTCGTGAGGCTGCGTCCGTGTCGCCGCGCGCCGGACTCAGCCGGTCGCGGCATAGCGCCTGGCCGTCTCGTACTGCTGTGCCACGACGTCCCAGTTCACCAGGTTCCACCATGCCTCGATGTAATCGGGCCGGCGGTTCTGGTAGTGCAGATAATAGGCGTGCTCCCAGACGTCGACGCCGAGGATCGGCGTGTAGCCGGCCATCAACGGGCTGTCCTGGTTGGGCGTCGAGGCGACCTTCAGCTTCCCGTCGCTCGACACTTTGAGCCAGCCCCAGCCCGAGCCGAACTGGCCGCCCGCGGTGCTGGAGAACTTCTCCTTGAGGGCGTCGAACGAGCCGAACTTCTCGTCGATCGCCGCCGCGAGATCGCCCTCCGGGGTCGACGCGCCGCCCGGGGTCATGATCTGCCAGAACAGGCGGTGGTTGACGTAGCCGCCGCCGTTGTTGCGCACGGCCGTCTGGATGTCGGCCGGCAGAGCGTCGAGCCCGGCGAGCAGCTCTTCGATCGACTTGCCGTGCAGGCCGTCGTGCCCTTCGAGGGCGGCGTTCAGTTTGTTCGTATAGCCCTGGTGATGCTTCGTGTGGTGGATTTCCATCGTCCGCGCGTCGATGTGCGGCTCGAGCGCGTCGTAGTCGTATCCGAGTTTCGGAAGTTCGAACGGGTAGGGCATGTCTCTATCTCCTTCATCTGGCGGTGTGAATCGTGCGGCCACCGGCGCCAGGGGGAGCGGCGCGGGTGAACTCTCAAAGTGCCGGAAATCCGGCGGTGACACAAGTTCTCGCTACCCGGACACACGGTCCGAATAGCCCGGTGATCCGGTGGCCGCCGGGCCGGCTCGCGCATAGGATGTGACAGGGTCGGGCTCCCTCTAACCGTACATGTGTACATATAGAAGGACGCCGGACGAGCACTGCCGGTTCCGACACGATCACCACGTACCACGGAGTCATAGACATGTCAGTCGATCGATCCATCGGACGCACCGTCGAAGGCGACCATCGACCGCCGACGCCGTTCAACGAACCCGTCCTGGGATTCGAGCCGGGCTCGCCCGAGCGCGTCGAGCTCAAGGCGAAGCTCGCCGACATGAAGCAGGAGGTCGTCGAGATCCCGGTGATCATCGACGACGAGGACATTTTCACCGGCGACGTGGCCGAAGTGACGATGCCGCACGATCACGGGCACGTCATCGCCCGTTATCACAAAGCGGGGCCCGAGCAGGCGAAGCGGGCGATCGAGAGCTGCCTCGACGCCCGCTCCGACTGGGCGAACTGGAACTGGCAGGACCGCGCCTCCGTGCTCCTGCGCGCCGCCGACCTGCTGGCCGGTCCGTGGCGCCAGACGCTCAACGCCGCCACGATGCTCGGCCAGAGCAAGACGTGCCATCAGGCCGAGATCGACGCGGCCTGCGAGTTGATCGACTTCTGGCGGTTCAACGTCCACTACGCGCGACGAATCTACGCCGAGCAGCCACAGAGCTCGCCCGGTATGTGGAACATGATGGACTACCGCCCCCTCGAAGGCTTCATCTACGCGATCTCCCCGTTCAACTTCACCTCCATCGGTGGCAACCTGTGCACCGCGCCCGCGCTCATGGGCAATGTCGCGATCTGGAAGCCGGCCCACACTTCGCTGCTCGCGTCCTACTACAACATGCGGCTCCTCCAGGCCGCGGGGCTCCCGGCCGGCGTGGTCAACTTCACGCCCGCCGACGCCCGCAAGCTCAGCGAAATGCTCGTCCCGAGCCCGCATCTCGCCGGCATCCACTTCACGGGCTCGACCGGCACGTTCCAGCACCTCTGGAAGCAGGTGGCAGACAACCTCGAGACGTACCGCAGCTATCCGCGTCTCGTCGGCGAGACGGGCGGCAAGGACTTCGTGCTCGCCCACGAGAGCGCCGACCCGGATCAGGTGGCGACCGCCCTGGTGCGCGGCGCCTTCGAGTACCAGGGACAGAAGTGCAGCGCGGCGTCGCGCGCCTACGTCCCCGACACGACATGGCCGGCCGTGCGCGATACGATGGAGGCGCAGCTCGACGAGATCGAGATGGGAGATCCGACCGATTTCGGCAACTTCCTCGGCGCCGTGATCGACGAGGCGGCCTTCCGCTCGATCACCGCCTACATCGACGAGGCGAAGACCTCGCCCGACGCCGACGTAATCATCGGTGGCGAGTACTCCGACGAGACCGGCTGGTTCGTCGAGCCGACCGTGATCGTGGCGAAGGACCCGAAGTTCACCACCATGTGCGAGGAGATCTTCGGCCCGGTGCTGACCGTGTACGTCTACCCGGTTGCCGAGTGGGAGGAGACGATCCGCCTGGTGGACGGAACCTCGCCCTACGCGCTCACGGGCGCCGTGTTCGCCACCGACCGGGCGGCCGTACGCGACGCGCTGGCCGGGCTGCGCGACGCGGCGGGCAACTTCTACATCACCGACAAGCCGACCGGGGCCGTGGTCGGCCAGCAGCCGTTCGGCGGCGCACGGGCCAGCGGAACGAACGACAAGGCCGGCTCGCACCTGAACCTCCTGCGCTGGGTTTCCCCCCGGACGATCAAGGAGACGTTCGACCCGCCGACGGACTACCGCTATCCGTTCCTCGGTTCCGACCGGAAGCTGGCGGAGCTCAAGGACGAGTTCGCCGAGCGATTCGGCGACCGCGCGGGCGACATTCGCGAGCAGCTCGAGGGATTGGGCGGTTCGCTCAAGGAACAACTGGCGCGCGCGCTGGAGAAGGCCGACCAGCCGGCGCCCGAGGAGGTCTGACGTGGCGCGATTCACCGACGAAGAGCTGATGCGCAAGGTCCAGGAGGGCTTCATCGTCGAATCCGAAGCCGACATGACCGAGACCTACAAGAAGGCGCTGATCATCCAGCTCACCGTGCAGGGCGACACGGAGCTGATCAGCGCGCCGGCCTACTACATGGCGGCGAAGGACGCCCCGTCGACGAACACGATGGTGTCGGCCACGGCGATCATCCAGGACGAGCTCGGCCACGCGAACATCGCCTACCGGTTGCTGGCCGACCTGGGCGAAGATCCCGAGGCGCTGCTGTACGAGCGTCCGCCGAACAAGTTCAAGAACCCGTTCGGGTTCGACCAGCCGCTGGCGAACTGGGCCGAGCTCGTGACCGCGAACGGCCTGTACGACCGCGCCGGGATCACCCTGCTGTCCGACGTTCACCGCCACACCTCCTACGGGCCGCTGAAGCGCGCTCTGACCAAGGTCGGCATGGAGGAGAACTTCCATCTCCGGCACGGAGAGGTATGGATGCGGCGACTGGCCGAGGCGGGCGGCGAGGGCCGCGACCTCGTGCAGCGTGCCGTCGACTGGATGTTCCCGATGGGCGTCGAGTGGTTCGGGATGCCCGACGACCGCAAGCGCCACAATGCGCAGCTCGAGTTCAAGCTCAAGGGGATGACCAACGACCAGCTCCGGGCCACCTGGCTCAAGGCCGTCGTTCCGCTGTGCGAGCAGCTCGGTCTCGACGTGCCGGCCCACAGCGATCCCGAAACGGGCGAAGTGGAGCTCGAGTACGAATTTCCCTGCCGCTGGGACGCCGACGAGCGGGTTTGGCTGCACGACGAGCCGATCACCTGGGACGAGGTGTGGGACCGCTGGAAAGCCCGCGGGCCGATGAACGAAGAGTTCGTCGAGTCGATCCGGCGCAGCCGATCGGCGACGGAACGGCTGCTGGCGGCGTGAACAGTTCGAATCTCGTTCCGCTGCGCCGCGCGTCGGCGGCCGATGCGGGCTACGAGTCGCCGCGTGAGCGCGGGATGAACTTCGCCGCCGTGCTGGCCGATTCGTTCGGGCGGAACCCCGACCTCGAGCTCGAGATGCCGGAATGGGACGGCCCGCCCGACTCGCTCGAAGAGGCCGCGTGGCGCGCCCTTCACGAAGTGGCCGATCCCGAGTTTCCGATTTCACTGCCCGATCTCGGGCTCATTTACGGGGTGGAGGTCGAGGGCGACACCGTGCGCGTCCAGGTCACGTTCACGGCCTCGGCCTGCCCGTGCGTCGAGTTCATCAAGTGGGACATTCGCGACCGGCTGCTCGAGGAGCCCGGCATCACGGCCGTCGACGTCGAGGTGACGTGGGATCCTCCATGGACGACCGGACGCATCACCGAACGCGGGCGCCGCGCCCTGAAGCGGGCGGGCGTAGCAGTTTGAAGACCTGGCGAAAGGGCATGGCATGGGTCGGCTGAGCGGCGAGCACCTGTACGAGATCTTCGCCCGGCAGAAACGCGAGGACCGGTTCGAGCACGTGGGTACGGTGCAGGCGCCGAGTGGCGCGCTCGCCCGGGTGTACGCGTGGCAGACCTACGACGAGGCGAAGTGGTTCGAAATGATCGTCGCGCCGCGCGACGCGTTCGAGCCGGTGAACCGCGACGAGGCGCCGTTCACGCTCCATCCGGCGGAGACGTCGTGAACGGGACGAAGGCCACGGCCCGGAAGGGCGGCTGGAAGTCGGCGACCGACGTGCCCGAGAACCTCCACGAACCCCTCGGGTCGCTGCTGCTTTCCCTGGCCGACAACAAGCGGCTCCTCGGCATGCGCTACTCCGAGTGGATTCTCGGCGCGCCGACGCTCGAGGCCGGAATCGCCTGCAGCGCCATGGCGCAGGACGAGTGGGGCCACGGGCGCATTCTCTACGCGATGCTCAAGGACTTCGGCCGCGATCCGGGCGCGCTCGAGCACGAGCGCGAGGCGGACGAGTACCTGGTCGTCGAGTTGCTCGACGCGCCGCCGGAGGACTGGCCCGCGCTGCTCGCCCTGAACGCGCTGCTCGACACGGCGCTCAGCGTGCAGTGCGCCGCCCTGACCGAAAGCCGCTACACGCCGCTCCAGTTCAAGATGGGCAAGCTGCTCGACGAGGAGCGCTTCCACTTCGAGCACGCGCGCGGCTGGACGAACCGGCTGGCGGAGACCGGCGCCGGGCGCGCCGCGCTCGGTGCCGCCTACGCTGCCGCCCTGGGGCCCTGCCTGCGCTGGTTCGGGCGCGGCGAGGGCGAGCTGTGGACGGCCCTGGCCGACCAGGGCGTGATCGACGGGTCGCCCGACGTCCAGCGGGCCCGCTGGCTCGAGCGAGTGGGGCCGCTGCTCGAAGAGGTCGGCCTCGACGTCCCGGAGTCCGATGGCTCGGGGCTCGACTGGTCGGCGTGGAACGGCGCCCGGCGCCGGGCGGGAGACGGCGGCCCCGACGCCGAGACGCTGGCGCGGGTGCGCGGCGATAAGAACCGCGCGATGCTGATGGACTGATGGACGACGACGAGACGGTTGCAGGCGACGGCACGGCCGCCCATCCCGGAGCCCGTGGCGGCGAGATGAACCGTCCGCTGCCCAGCGGCGCGATGCCGGAGTCCGTCCCGTGCCCGTTCTGCGATGGCTCCGAGACCGAGCAGTTCTCCGCCTTCGGCTCCGCCGTTTCGGTCGGCCAGTACTACTGCCGCGACTGCAAGACCGTATTCGAATGGATGAAGTGGCGGTAGGCCGGCGTCAGCGCATCCGCCCGGCGAGGGCGTCCGCCACGGCCCCGGCGGAGACGCCGGCGCTGCGCCACAACACGAGCAGGTGATACAGCAGGTCGGCCGACTCGCCGATCAGGTCATCCGACGACGTCTCTTCCGACTCGGCCTCTCCCGACACCGCGTTTCCGGCGGCCGCGGCGAGCGCGACCTCGACGCCCTCCTCCCCCACCTTCTGCGCGATGCGCTGGCGGCCCGCCGCGAGCAGTGCCGCCGTGTAGGAACCTTCCGGGCGCGTCTCGTCGCGTCGGGCGATCGTCGCCTCCAGCGCTTCGAGCACGGGCCCGAGCCCGTCTTCCGTCTGGTCGCCGAAGCAGCTCGCGCGCCCGGTGTGGCAGGTCGGGCCGTGCGGACGCGCGCGGACGAGCAGGGTGTCGGCGTCGCAGTCGGCCCGCAGGCTGATGAACTCCAGCCAGTTGCCCGAGGTCTCGCCCTTCTCCCACAAGCGCTCACGGGAGCGCGAGTAGAAGGTGACCCGGCCACTCGCCTCCGTTCGCTCTAGCGCTTCCCGGTTCATCCAGCCGAGCATCAGCACCCGGCCGTCGGTCGCCTGCACGACGGCGGGCAGCAGGCCGGTGTTCGGGTCGAACGCCAGCTCGGGAGCCTGATCGGGAGCGGGCCGTATCGGGATCCCGCGTTCCTCCAGCTCCCTCTTGAGTTCCGGGATCGTCAGCTCCTGGAAATGAAACAGCGACGCGGCCAGGGCGGCGGACGCCCCGGCCTCGAACGCCGCCGCGAAGTGGCGTGGCGCGCCCGCCCCGCCCGAGGCGATCACGGGGATCCGCACGGCGGAGCACACGGCGCGAAGCAGGTCGACGTCGTAGCCGTCCTTCGTGCCGTCGCGATCGAACGACGTGAGGAGCAGCTCGCCGGCTCCGAGCGTCGCGGCCCGCCGGGCCCACTCGACGACGTCGAGTCCCGCCGCCTCGGTAGCGGCGGTGACGAGGACGCTCCAGCCGCCGGGGGCGCCTGCAGGGCTGTCGGCTCTGGCGGCATCGATCGCGACGACCACCGCCTGGGAACCGAATCGTTCGGCTGCCCCGGTGACGAGCTCCGGGCGCCGCACGGCCGCCGTGTTGATCGCGATCTTGTCGGCCCCCGCCTCGAGTACCCGCCGCATGTCGTCGATGCTGCGCAGTCCGCCACCGACCGTGAACGGAATCGGCACGGCGCGCGCCACGGACTCGGCCAGCCGGGCGGCCGTCGGTTCGTCGTCGCGCGTGGCCGTGATGTCGAGAAACACGAGTTCGTCGGCGCCGTGGTCCGCATAGGCGCGCGCCAGCTCGACCGGGTCGCCCGCGTCCCGCAGGCCCGCGAAGCGGACTCCCTTCACGACGCGGCCGCCCGCCACGTCGAGGCAGGGAATGATACGGCGGGTCAGCACGAGGCCCCGGCCGCGGCCATCGCCTGCGCCACCGTCAGCCTTCCCTCGTAGAGGGCGCTTCCGACGATCGCGCCGGTGGCCCCGACGTCGACCAGGCGGCGGATGTCATCGGAACTCGTGACCCCGCCGGCGGCGATGGTCTCGAACCCGGCCTCGACGAATGCGCGCGCCCGCGGCACGTCGGCCGAGCCGAGCATGCCGTCGCGCTCGGTGTCCGTGAACACGATCGTGCGGACGCCGGCCGTCTCCAGGCGCTCGAGAACGTCGGTCAGCTCGGCGGGCGCCCCGCGTTGCCAGCCATCGATCATCACCCGTGGGCCGCGCAGGTCGACGGCGGCCGCGATCCGCTCGGAGCCGTGCCGCCGGATCGCGTCGCTCAGCCAGCCCGGCCGGCCCACGGCCGCCGTACCGAGGAGGACGCGATCGACACCCAGCTCGAAGCAGGCCTCGATGTCCGCATCCGTGCGCAGCCCGCCGCCGAGCTGCAGGGTGCCGGAGAAAGCCGCCCGGATACGCCGGACGAGGTCGAGATGCGCCGGCCGCCCCGAGCGGGCGCCTTCGAGGTCGACCACGTGCAACGCCGTCGCGCCGTCGTCGGCGAACGCCCTGGCACGCGCCGCGGGATCGTCGGAATAGACCGTGACGCGCTCGAACGAGCCCTGCGCGAGCCGCACACAACGTCCGTCCAGCAGGTCGATGGCCGGGAAGATCAACATGCGCCACACTCCCGGCAAAATCCCCGGAGTACGAGAGTCCCGGCGGACCCCGACTTCTCGGGATGAAACTGGACGCCGGCCACGCCGCCCGAGCGGACCGCGGCCGGGAACGGCTCGCCATAGGTGGCGGTCGCGCTCACCACGTCGTCGGGGCAGTCGGCCCGATACGAGTGCAAGAAGTAGAAGTATTCGTCCGCTGCCGCGTTCTGAAACAGCGCATCGTCGCTCCGCGCCGTCACGCGGTTCCAGCCCGCGTGCGGGACCGGCCGCCTCGCGGCAGCGCCCGGCGCGTCCCACCCGAATCGCCGCACGGAGCCGGGAATCAGTCCGAGGCAGGCGGTGGGCACGCCGCCCTCCTCCGAGGTCTCGCACAGGAGCTGCATGCCGAGGCAGATGCCGAGCAAGGGTCGCTCGCGCCGCTTGAAGGCGTCGGGCCAGCCCCGCGCCGTCAGCTCCGCCATGGCGCTCGCGGCGGCGCCCACGCCCGGGAGAACGATCCCGCGCGCGTCGCCCAGTTCGTCGGGCGTCGGCGCGCGCCGGTGCGCGACACCGAGTCGATCGAGGGCGAACTCGACGCTGCGCAGGTTGCCCGCTCCGTAGTCGACGAGCGCGATCACAGGACCCCCTTCGTCGAAGGCACGCGGTCGGCGAATCGTTCGTCGTGCTCGGCGGCGGCGCGCAGGGCACGCCCGAGCGCCTTGAACAGCGCCTCGATCGTGTGGTGGTCGTTGCGGCCGCGTAGGATGTCGACGTGGATCGTCGCGCGCAGGCGGTCGGCCAGCGCCCGCACGAAATCCTCGACGAGCTCAGTCGGCAGCTCGCCGACCCGCTCTCGTGTGAACTCCGCTTCGAACACGACGAAGTTGCGGCCGCTCAGGTCGATGACCACGCGGGCCAGCGCCTCGTCCATGGGCACCCAGAAGCCGTAACGCCGGATCCCGCGTCGCTCGCCGAGCGCCCGGTCGAGCGCTTCGCCGAGCGCCAGCCCGACGTCCTCGACCGTGTGGTGCTCGTCGATCTGGAGATCGCCCTCGGCCTCGACGAGCAGATCGATCGCCGCATTCCGGGCCAGCAACTCGAGCATGTGATCGAAGAAGCCGAGCCCGGTGCGCACCCGTGCCTCGCCCGCGCCGTCGAGCCTGACCGCCACGCGCACGTCGGTTTCACGGGTCGTTCGCCGCACATCGCCCATTCGCGACCTCACCGGGAAAGCTCGATCCGGCGGACGGGCCGGCGCTCCTCGAACAGCGTGAACTCCGTCCAGCCCGTATCCGCGGCCAGCGCGACGCCCCGGGTCAGACCCTGTGAGAAGGTCTCGGGCGAATGCGAGTCGGAGCCGAGGGTCAGCCGGTCGACGCCGACCTGGCGAGCCCATTCGAGAATTTCGGGCTCCGGGTACGGACATCCCGGCGCCTCTTTGACGCCAGACGTGTTGATCTCGATGCCGATGCCGCGGCGCGCCATCTTTCCGAGGATCGGTTCGATGATCGACCGATAATTGTTGGGCACATAGTGCCCGTAGTGCCTGTGGCCGTAACGCTTGACGAGGTCGAAGTGCGCCACGACGTCGAAGTTGCCCCACTCCACCATCTCGTCGACTTCGCGGAAGTACGCCTCGTAGGCGTCGCGCTCGCTCCGCGGGAGAAAGAACTCGTCGACCTCACGCCCGCCCGAGATGTTCAGTCCGTCGACGAAATGGACGGAACCGAGGACGAAGTCGAAGGGCACGGCGTCCAGGAGCTTCTCGAAGGCGGCCCGCCATTCCCTGCGATACTCGAGCTCGACGCCGAGACGGATCTCGAGGTGGGGAAACCGCGCGGCGGCGGCCTTCACCGCCTGCGCGCTCCGTTCGAACCGTGGGATCATCTCGTCGGGATCGGCACGCCACGTGAGATCGCCGTCGAGCGCCTCGGCATGGTTGGTCACGCAGATGCTGACGCAGGCGCCGTTGGCGTCGGCGGCGTCACAGTGAAGCGCGAGCGGCTGCGTGGCGTCCGACGACAGGTCGTCGTGGAAATGGTAGTTGATCATCCGAGGGATCTCTCCAGGGCTGTCAGGAAGCGGTCGTTGTCGTCCGGGGCACCGATCGTCACGCGCAGGGCGCCGGCGAGTCCCGGAAGTCCGTCGCGACGTCGGATGACGACGCCAGAACGGGCAAGTCGAGCTTGCACGCGCTCGGCGTCGGGGACGAAGAATAGCAGGAAGTTGGCGTCGGACGGCAGGAACGCGAGGCCCAGTCGTTCGAGCGCTCTCTCGACCCGCCCGCGCTCCGCCGCGATCGCCCGACAGCGGCGGTGCATCAGGTCGGCGGCCGCGATGGCACGCGTTCCGTGGCGAATGGCCGGTTCGGTCAGCCGGTAGGGCAGGCCGACCACGTCCAGCAGGCGTACGAGCGGCGGCGCCCCGACCAGGTAGCCCGTGCGCAGGCCCGCCAGGCCCCAGGCCTTCGAGAGCGTGCGGATCACCACGAGGCGCTCGGAGCCCGGCAGGCCGGCGCGACGGGCCAGGCTGCGACGGTCCGCGAACTCGATGTAAGCCTCGTCGACCGCGACCACCGCATCGGTTCGTTGGAGGATGGCTACGATCCGATCCGTAGACAGCAGGTTGCCCGTCGGATTGTTGGGCGAGCACACGAACACGAGCGGCGCGCCGTCGGCCGCTTCAATGACGGCACCGCTATCGAGATCGAACTGCCCATCGAGCGGCACGGCACGGACGTCGGCACCGTGCGCTGCCGCACGCTGCCGGTAAAGGTCGTAGCTCGGCGTCGTGGTGACCACGGGTTGCCCCGGATCGACGAGCGTCCGGACGAGGACGTCGATCGCATCGTCGGCCCCGCTTCCCAGCCACAATCGGCCGGGATCGCATTCGAGAAAACTCGCCAGGGCGGCGCGGAGCGGGCCGCCGCTCGGGTCCGGATATCGGTGCAACTCACCGCCCGAGATTCCGCCGGAGGTCCCGACCGGCCCGAAACCGTTCTCGTTCGCGTCGAGCTTCAGGCCGTCCCGGCCCTCCCGCCGCGCCGATGCGTACGGGGGGACGCCGTCGAGATGGCGGCGGAGCGGGCCGGTCCAGGTCTCGACCCTCATCGGTCCGCCGCCGGGGAGCCGGCCGCACCGGTGGGGGCGGCGCTGACGGCCGCCGCATGGCCCGGGAGCCCTTCCCACTCCGCCAACGTCTCGACGGCCGGGGCCACCTCGCGAAGGCCCTGCTCACTGAGTTGCTGCACCGACATCCAGCGACCGAACGCATCGAGGTCGAGGCCCCCGGCGCCCCGCGCACGGCCACCGGTCGGGAGCACGTGGTTCGTGCCCGTGCAGTAGTCGCCTGCCGCGACCGGGCTGTGCCGGCCGAGGAACACCGCCCCCGCGTTCGACACGAGCGCGAGACGCCGCTCGGGCGAACCCCCGAGAATCGCGAGGTGCTCCGGCGCCATCGCGTCGATCCAGCGGGCGGCCTCCGGTTCGTCGTTCGCCATCACGGTGGCACCCCGCCGCAGGCTGGTCGTCGCATCGCGGCGTCGTTCGGCGGTCAGCGCCCCGAGTCGCCGCGCCGCGCATGAACGCACGGCGGCCGACAGTTCGCGGAGCCGCGTCTCCGGCGCCCCCGACAGCACGAGCGCGCAGCGCGAGTCCGGTCCGTGCTCCGCCTGGGCCACGAGCTCGGCGGCGATCCGGTCGGCGTCGGCGGTCTCGTCGGCCCACACCACGACCTCCGAGGGTCCCGCCGGCAGATCGATCGCCACGACGTCGAATACGGCGAGCTTGGCGGCGTTCACCCACGCACCCCCCGGCCCGAAGATCTTGTCGACCCGGGCGATCGTTTCCGTGCCGTAGGCCATCGCGCCGATCGCCTGCGCGCCTCCGACGGCGTACAGCTCGTCGACGCCGGCCAGCGCGGCCGCCGCGAGCACGGCCACGGCCGGCTCGCCCGACGGGCCGGCGGGCGAGCACGCGACGACCTCTCGGCAGCCGGCGAGGCGCGCCGGTACGGCGGCCATCAGCAGGCTCGATGGATAGGCGGCCCGCCCGCCCGGCACGTAGACGCCCACGCGCCCGATCGGCCGAAACTCCCGCCACACGCGCACGCCCGGCCGCACCTCGAGCGCGGCCTCGCTTCGTCGTTGCGCCTCGTGCACCCGCCTGATGTTGTCGCGGGCCAGCTCGAGAGCGTCCCGCCGCCGCGTGTCGAGCGCGGCCAGCGCCTGGCGGCAGCGCCGCGCCGGCACTCGAAGCGTGTGGGGCACTCCCCCTTCGTACCGCGCGGACAGTCGCTCGAGCGCCGCATCGCCTCCTGACCGCACGGCCTCGAGAATCGCCGTGGGGTCGCAACCGCCGGATGACGGCGGTCGCGCCCACTCGATCGCCGCCGGTCCGCGGCGCGTCGACAGGAGATCGTCGGGGCGGCTCATCGCATCACCTTCTCGACCGGCAGCACGATGATCTCGGTCGCGCCGGCCGCCTTCAGCCGCTCCATCGCCTCCCAGAACACGTCCTCCTCGGCGGCGGCGTGGACGGCGACCATCTCTTCGTCGGCCAGCGGCACGACCGTCGGGCTGCGCATGCCGGGCAGAATTTCGAGGATGCGGGGCAGGGCGTCGCGCGGCGCGTTCAAGGTCACGTACTTGAGCCGGCGCGCCATGAGCAGCCCGTCCATCCGGACGAGCAGTCGCTCGATCAGCTCGGCCCGCGGCCCGGCGTCGAGCGGCCCCGGCCCCGCGACCAGCAGGGCCTCCGACTCCCACAGCACGTCGATCGGCCGCAGCTCGTGCATGTGCAGCGTCGTACCCGTCGAGACGAGGTCGCAGATCGCGTCGGCCACGTCGAGGGCCGGTGCGATCTCGACGGCGCCGCGCAACCGCACGATCTCGGCGCCGATTCCTCGGTCGTCCAGATAGCGGGCGAGCGAGCGAGGATGGGTCGTGGCGATCCGTCGCCCGGCCAGATCGTCGGGACGGTCGAGCGGCGAGTCCTCCGGCACGGCCAGGCTGAGCGAACAGCCTCCGAAGCCGAGCGGCTTCAGTTCGCGCAGCCGGGCCTCCTGCTCGCGGATCACGTTTCCGCCCACGATGCCGAGGTCCGCAACGCCGTCCCGCACGTATTCGGGGATGTCGTCGTCGCGCAGAAACAGGAGCTCGACGTCGAGATTCCTGCAGCGCGCAAACAGGCGGCGCTCGCGCTCGTCGAATTCGAGTCCGATCCCACGCAGCAGCTGGAGGCTGGGGCCCGTGAGCCGGCCACCGCCCTGTACGGCCACCCGCAGGCCCGCCGCCGGACGACCGTTACCGGCCCTGATGAAGTTGCGTCGCATGTGGTTCGCTTCGTCTCGGTTGGGTGGCCTACCGCGGCCACGTGACACAAAAAAAGCACCCGTCTCACGTGGAGACGGGTGCTCGATCATCGATCTGTAGCAGATCAGGCTAGATCAAGGGCACACGCCTCCGGAGCCATCGTGGTGATGGCCGTGAACGTGGTGCCGGCGCGCCTGATCGATTCGTAGCATGACTACCTTATCTATCGGACGACCAAAGGAAGAGCAAGAATGGCAGCGAGGCCGGTCTATTCATCCACTCCCTCGTCTTGCCGAACTGCGCGTCGCCCGGTCCCGACGGGCCAGAAGTCTCGGGTGGGCAGATCTCCCCCCGTGCCCCAGCCATCCAGGTGGGGGCGCCATACGAGGCGAAGGGTCTCGTCTCCACTGGCGAACGACAGGCGGACGAAGGTGACGAACCGCCCCGCACGGTCGGGAATCGTGCCGAGCACGACGAAGTCACGCGGCGGTTCGGCGTAGTCGGCCGTGAGATGGGTCCAGACTCGCCAGAACGAGTCCGCGCGTCCTGAAGGCGCCAGGCTCACCTCCACGGCACTCGTGTCTCCTCGCACGGGGCTGCGCTTCGGGGATTGATACTACTCCGGCTACTAGTGGGGTTCGACGAATCGCACAAGTGGGCCTTCGTTGCGCGGCGACGGCCGTTTGGGATACCGTACGAGGAAGCCCAGCAGTCTCTAACTCCTTTTTTGGGCCGGACAGACGGCCGGAGGTTCGCCGATGAAGACCCTGCGCCGGGTGCTCGAGGCCAAAGGCCACGACGTCTACTCCACCACGCCGGACACCCTGGTGTTCGACGCCCTCCGGGAGATGGCCGACCGCGACGTAGGGGCCCTGATCGTGATGGAGGACGGCAGGGTCGTCGGTATCTTTTCGGAGCGTGACTACGCCCGAAAAATCATTCTCGTCGGCAAGTCGTCCCGCGAGACGCCCGTCCGCGACGTAATGACGAGCCGGGTCGTCTATGCCCGCCCCGCCCTGACGCTGGAAGAGTGCCTCGCCCTGATGACCGACAAGCGCATCCGTCACCTGCCGGTCATGAAGGACGACGAGGTCGTCGGCGTCGTGTCGATCGGCGACCTCGTGAAGGGAATCATCGACGAGCAGCGCTTCATCATCAGCCAGCTCGAGAGCTACGTGTCCGGCTGATCAGTCCGTCGCCGGTCCCGGCCGCCGCGGGCCCGCCGGCAGCTTCTCGTGCAGGAACTCGGTGAGCAGCGTGTAGAGGTGCCGCCGGGTTCCCTCGCCCTCGAAGATGCCGTGCGAGCGGTTCGGGTAGACCATCAGGTCGAACTGCTTGCCGTGCTTCACGAGTTCGTTCACCATCGCTTCGGTGTTCTGGACGTGCACGTTGTCGTCGCCCGATCCGTGCACGAGCAGCAGGCTGCCCTCGAGCTGATCGGCGAAGGTGAGTGGCGCGCTCTGCTCGTAGCCCTCGGCGTTTTCCTCCGGCAGGCCCATGTAGCGCTCCTGGTAGGCCGTGTCGTAGAACTTCTCGTGCGTCACGGGCGCTACCGCCATCCCCGCACTGTACAGGTCGGGGTAGCGCGTCAGCACGTTCAGCGTGTAGGTGCCGCCGCCCGACCAGCCCCACGCTCCGATGCGCTCCGGGTCCATGTAGGACCGCTCGTCGAGGAGCGCGCGCAGGGCGTCGGCCTGGTCCTCGGAGCTGATCTGGCCGAACTGCTCGTAGATCACCTTCCGGAAGTCGCGACCCTTGGGCGCCGGGGTCCCCCGGTTGTCGACGGTCGCCACGATATAGCCCTGCTGCGTGAGCATGAGGTGCCAGAGGTAGTTGAAGCCGCCCCAGCTGTCGGTCGCCGTCTGGCCGAACGGTCCCGTGTAGCCGTACATGAGCACCGGGTAGCGCACGCCGTCCCGGAAGCCGGGTGGACGCATCATCCAGCCGTCGAGGCTGACGCCGTTCACGTCGACCGAGAAGAACTCGTGCTCGCCCCGATCCAGCGCCGCCACCGTCTCCTTGAGCTTCTGGTTGTCCACCAGCGACCGCATCTTCTGGTGTCCGCGGACACGGATCAGCTCGGTGACCGGGGGAACGCCGAA
>DATHRZ010000076.1:0-3307 GCA_035464655.1 Gemmatimonadota bacterium | reverse complement strand
CCGGCATCGGGACGATGGTCTACTACCCGATCCCCTGCCACCGCCTGCCCGTCTACGCCGAGGCCTACGCCGACGTGAAGCTGCCCGTGGCGGAGGCAGCGGCCGACGAGGTGCTCAGCCTGCCGATCTGGCCGGCGATCGAGGCGGCGACGCAGGAGCGGGTGGCGGACGCGCTGGTCGATGCTCTGCGGTGAGGGGGTTCGGCACGTCCTCCGCGAGCTGGCGACCGGCTGGACGACGCCGCTCAATGCTCGCTCCGGACGCGCCGAACTCCCTCACACTCATTCTTGGTATGGCCCTGGGCCGTCACCTTGCCGCGGGTTCGCCTCGCGGTTCCGGCTCATCGGCCCGCCTTCCCATTCCGGCTAGCCGCTGGGTTCGCACGCCTGCATACCGGCGCGGCCTTCTACACGTACAGTTGTACAACTAGAGGGGAGCCCAGCCCTATGCACGGGTTCGACGCGGGCTACCCCTAAGATCGGGGGTAGAGGCGGGCGTCGCGGAGCGAGCATTGAGCGGCGCCGTCCAGCCGGTCGCCGCTCGCGAAGCGACGCCCGCCTCTACCGCCGCCCGCCGAGAATCACCCGCGCGAACCAGGCGACGCTGAGCATCCACAAGCCGTAGATCACGCCGCGCACCGGGTGCCAGGCGATCGTGTCGGTGACCAGGGCGGACACGTCGAGATTCGCGAGGATGGTGCGGCTGATCTGCTCGGCGGTGAACCATCCCCACAGGATGGCGGCCCACACCATCCCCCAGCGCTTCCAGCCGGGCGGGCCGAGGCGCGTGGGCAGGCGGCGCACGTTCACCACGCCGACCACGATGGCGAACGCGTACATGCTGGCGATCGTGAACGGTCCGGCGATCAGCACGAGGAAGTCGGGCTGCAGTCCCTCGAGGGCCTCGCCGCCCACCCACGACGCGGTGATGATCGCCATCGAGGCGAGCACCATCAGGGTGAGGAAGAACAGGAACGTGCGCTTCAGCGTCCAGAACTCGGTGCGCTGCCCGTAGCGCTCGTAGAAGATCGTCCCGGTGATTCGGGTGACGGTGTCGACGATGCCTAGTTGGGTCGAGAACAGCACGAAGGCGCCGCCGAGCAGGAATACGACCTCGAGCCAGTTTCCTGCGCGCTCTCGCAGCACGGTGCCCTGAAGGGCGACCATCTCGCCGAACTGGCCCGCGAGCTCGGTATTGCCGGTGCCGAGTGTCGCGGTGACGAGCATCGACGTGATGACGACGCTGAGCAGGATGAGGAACACGAAGGTCACGAGCAGCTCGCGCTCGGCCACCCGCATCCAGCCGCGGAACCGGGCCAGGGGACCCGGAGCGTCGGCGTCGAACACGAAGCCCGTGCGACTCACCGTCTCGTTCCGTCCGCGGATCCCCGCGATCCGGCCCTGGTAGGCCGCCATCCCGAAGCCCTTGTCGCGCAGCCACAACGATTGAGCCAGCAGCAACGTACCGCCGCTTCCCGCGTAGGCGACGGCAATCAACAGCGTCGGAAACTGATCGCCGGTGAGCATGGCGGCCGGGACTTCGCCGACCGGCGGGGGGACGGAACCGCGCAGCAGATCGAGAAAATCGGCCGGCAGGATCCCCACCATCAGCAGTGCCAGGCCTAGGAGCGGAAAGAACCCGAGCACGAGTCCGATCTCGAAGCGCTCCAGCGCGTTGTAGACGACCTTCGAAACGGCGAGACCCGTCCAGATCACGACCATCATCACGAGCGCGATCGGCTGCCACGCGAGGCGCTCGCCGGTCATCATCTCTATGATCCGGCCCGTGAAGTCCGCCGATTGCGACGCCCAGCCGGGCCAGAAGAAGCTCACCAGGGTGGCGACGAGAAAGAACCACGGCCAGAAGGCCCAGCGGTCGAGGCGGGCCATGCCGGCGAACACCGACTCGCCCGTCGCGATCGTCCAGCGCTCGATCTCGCCGATCACCACGAACTGCGTCAGCACGCCGACCCAGAACAGCCACCAGATCGAGTAGCCGTTCACGGTGATCAGGTTCGGCCAGAGCAGGAACTCGCCGGCTCCGAGGCCCATGCCGAGTGCGATCATCGAGGGACCGACGATGTGCCCGACGCGCGGAACGCGCGGCACCTCGGACTGATGGCGGAACGGCGGGCCCGTGCCCCGGGCCGGGAAGGTCCCCCCGTCGGGCGCCTCGGGCAGGTCGTCTTCGATCAGCGGGCGATAGACGCCCTGTCGGTAGCGCCGCCCCTCTTCGGCGGGGGCCCGGATGTCGGAAGACGGAAGCGGCGCGTCCGGGGACTCGTCGGGGGCGTCATTCATGGGCCCCATGATATGCGGGCCGCGAGTCGGGGGTCAATCGAGATATCGCCAACTTGCTGCCCGCCTCCGTCCGGGACAGGTTTCGTACGTTCCGTGTATCCCCCCAAACCTGGAGGCACACTCATGCGGAACCACCTCAGCTTTCCCTCGTCACTCGTCCGTCTGCCGCTCGCCCTGGCCTCGGTACTCCTCCTCCTCGGCGGCTGCGAGCCGGCGGATCAGGCCGGCGACACCGACGGGGCGACACAGGACACGACCGCAACCGCAGCAGCAGCACCGCCGCCGTCCCCGGCCGCGGGCTACGACGTCCACGTCACGGCCCCGCACGTCGTCAACGGCGAAGTGATGGGCCCGTTCCATCACTACTGCAAGGCGATCTCGCCCGAGCCGATCATCCAGTGCATCCTGTTCGACACCACCGAGCCCGACGCGCCGATGACCGAGGTCGAGTACATCGTCGCCAAGTCGGTCACGCGCAACGAGATCTCCCGCGAGGAGTGGAATCGCGCCTGGCACGACCACGCTCTCGAGATCGCCAGTGGCCGCGTGGAGATTCACGACATGTCCGAAGAGGACGCGGCCGCGCTGGCCGAGCTCGTGGCCACGACCGACGGCCTGATCTTCCACCTGTGGCCCGCCGGCGCCGACATCCCGACCGGCGAGGTGTCGATCGCCCAGGCCGTGAGCCACGAGGCGCTGGATGCCGCGGAGTGGGAGGCACAGCGAGCGGCCGCGACCGCCGCCACCGAGGCTGCCGACGCCCCTGCTGAGCCGATGGCGGACGACGCCGGCGAAGAGGACGGGACGCAAGGCGAGGAGGAGACGATGGAAGAGGTCGAGCCGACCGACGAACAGATGTAAGGCAGGTTCAGCTGTAAGGTAGTTCAGCCGGCCAGCCGTTCCAGGTCGGCGTCGACCATCATGCGCACGAGCTCCTCGAACGAAACTTCGGGCTCCCAGCCGAGGTCGTCGCGCGCCTTCGAGCCGTCGGCCAGCAGGTGCTCGAC